>NZ_CAUASN010000032.1 GCF_958431955.1 uncultured Adlercreutzia sp.
ACGCCGATCTTCTCGCGCAGCTGGTTGATGAAGATGCAGGTGGTGTTCGACTTGGAGAGCGAGCCGGCCAGCTTGCGCAGCGCCTGGGACATGAGGCGGGCCTGGAGGCCCACCGTGGTGTCGCCCATCTCGCCCTCGATCTCGGCGCGGGGTACGAGCGCGGCCACGGAGTCGACGATGACGCAGTCGATGGCCCCGCTGCGCACGAGCATGTCGCAGATCTCGAGCGCCTGCTCGCCGGTGTCGGGCTGGGAGATGAGCACCTCGTCGATATCGACGCCGATGCGCGCCGCATACACCGGGTCGAGGGCGTGCTCCGCGTCGATGAAGGCCACGATGCCGCCGAGGGCCTGGGCCTCGGCGAGGATCTGCAGGGCGAGCGTGGTCTTGCCCGACGACTCGGGCCCGTAGATCTCGATGATGCGCCCGCGGGGCACGCCGCCGATGCCGAGGGCGGCGTCCAGCGGGAGCGCGCCGGTGGGGATGACGCCGATGTTCAGGTCGGCGCCGCCCTCTCCGAGCGTCATGATGGACCCCTTGCCGAACTTCGACTCGATCTGGTCCGTGGTGAGTTTGAGCATCTTCTCTTTGTCTTCGTTCATGGAGTCTCCTTGTCTGGGCCATCATACGAACAAGTGGCCGATTTCCTCTTATTATACGAACAAACGTATGCACGTCAAGAGATTTTTTCTCCATGGGAGACGAAGGGCCCCCGATGACGGTGCCGGGCCATCATAGCTCCCGCAAACCGCACTTATGTCGCGAAGATGCCGCATGCCGTTCCCGCCGCGCGCCGCGGCGGTGTCCCGGCGAAGGCCCGCTCCCGTCCCGCCCAAGTCGCGCCCGCGTCCCGGGACTGCCGTCCCGGCCGAGTCGCTCCGGGCGCGTAAGCCCACTCAGCGGCCCAGGGCCTCCTCCAGCGCCTTCAAGGCGGCGAGCACCGTCTGGAGCCGCACCGACTCGCGGCTGCCCTCGAAATGGTGCTCCCGGGCGTGGGTGCCCCGCGCCGTCGCGCAGCCGACCCACACCGTGCCGACGGGCTTGCCGGGCTCGGCGCCCGTGGGCCCCGCGATGCCGGTGACCGATACCGCCACGTCGCACCCGAGCTCCCGAAGGGCGCCCCGGGCCATCTGGAGGGCCACCAGCTCGTCGACGGCGCCATGGCGGGAGAGCACGTCGCCGGACACGCCGAGCACGGCCTCCTTCACCTCGTTCACGTAGCTGACGATGCCGCCGCGCACCGCGGCCGAGCTCCCGGGGACGGAGGTGAGCATGGCGGCGATGAGGCCGCCGGTGAGGCTCTCGGCGGTTCCCACGGAAAGGCCGGCCCCACAGGCGCGCTCCACCACGAGCCGCGCCCGCTCGTCGATGGCCTTCTGCAGCGCGGCGATCTCGGTGGGCCGCTCGGGGGCGGCGGGGGCCTCGGCCGGCCTGGGGGCGGCGCCCTTCAGCAGGTGGCGGGCCTTCACCAGGTAGTCGAGCATGGACATGATGGTGAGGATGAGCGCGATGCCCATGACGGCCCAGGACAGCACGAACAGGGGGTTCGTGAAGGCCGCGGCCGCGGTGGGGAACGTGAGCGCGTCCTTGGCGAGGAACAGCACGATGGCGATCATCTGGAAGACGGTCTTGGCCTTGCCGTACCAGCTGGCAGCGATGACCTCGCCCTTGCTGGCGGCCACCATGCGGATGCCCGAGACGATGAACTCGCGGGCCAGGATGATGAGCACCGGCCAGCCGGGCAGCACCGCGAGCTCCACCAGCGCGATGAGGGCGGCCGCCACGAGGATCTTGTCGGCGAGCGGGTCCATGAACTTGCCGAAGTCGGTCACCTCGCCGCGGCTGCGGGCCAGATACCCGTCGATCCAGTCGGTGCACGAGATGAGGATGAAGATGCCCGCGGCGATGAGTCGCTTAGCCTCCATGGTGATGTCGGGCAGCCCCATCCAGATCGGCCACGGGCTCACGATGGCGAGCACGAACACCGGGACGAGGCAGATGCGGATGAGCGTGACGATGTTGGCCGGCGTCCAGAGTTTCTCGGGCGCGGTGGGCTGGATGGTGGACATGGGCCTTTACTCCCCTTCCATCTCGTAGAGCAGCGTGTCGGCGATGACGACCTCGACCACCTCGCCGACGCGCCCGGCGCCGACGAACGTGACGCCGTCGACCTCGGGGGCCTGGCACTGGGCGCGGCCGTAGAGCTGGCCGTCCTCCTCGACGCCCTCCACGAGCACCGCCATGGGCGCGCCCACGCGCTCGGCGATGCGCACCCGCGAGGCCTCGTCGGCCGTATCGCGCAGGATCTGCGCCCGCTCGGCCTTCTCGCCCTCGTCGATCTGGCCGGGAAGGTCCGCGGCGGGCGTGCCCTCCTCGCGGGAGTAGGGGAAGACGCCCACGTAGTCGAAGAGGCCCTCGGAGACGAAGTCGCGCAGCGCCTCGAACTGCTCGTCGGTCTCCCCGGGGAATCCCGCGATGAGCGTGGTGCGCAGGGTGATGCCGGGCACGGCCTCGCGCACGCGGTCCACGAGCGCTGCGAACTTCTCGGCCGAGCCGGCGCGGTTCATGGCCCGCAGGATGGGCGTGCTCACGTGCTGGAGCGGGATGTCCAAGTAGGAGCAGACGTTCTCGCGGGCGGCCATGACGGCGAGCAGCTCGTCGGTGACGCCCTCCGGCTGCAGGTACATGACGCGCAGCCACGTGTCGGGAAACTCCCCGGCGAGCGTATCCACCAGCCAGGCCAGGTCACGGCCGCCGGGGAGGTCCTGCCCCCAGCGCCCCGTGTCCTGGGCGATGAGCACGATCTCGCGGGCGCCGGCGGCCACCTCGCGGGCCACCTCGGCGCGGACGTCCTCGTAGGAGAAGCTGTGGTAGCGGCCCCGGATGTGCGGGATGGTGCAGTAGGAGCAGAAGCGGTCGCAGCCGTCGGAGACCTTCACGTAGGCGAACACGGGCGCCTCCCCCGCCGGACGGGCGGCCGCGGGAGCCTCTGGCGTCCCGGCAAAGCCGGTGAGGCGCCCGAGCACGGCCACGATATCGTCCTCCTTGCTGCAGGGCACGAAGGCCGCGGCCTCGGTGAGCTCACCTTCCAGGTCGTCCCCGTAGCGGGCCGGCATGCAGCCGGCCACCACCACCGAGGCGCGGCCCTGGGCCACCTTCGGCAGCGACGCGGCCTCGAAGACGGCCTCGAGGCTCTCCTCGGTGGCCGACTGGATGAACGAGCAGGTGTTCACGATGATGACGTCGGCCTCCTCGGCCGGCGCGTCCACGTCGTAGCCCGCCCGGGCGAGGGCGCGGGCCATGGCCGCGGAGTCCACCTCGTTCTTGGCGCAGCCCATGGTGACGAGGCAGACGCGGGGCGCGGTGATGACCTGAGAGGGCATAGGTCCTGCTTCCTAGCGGTAGTTCACGTACTGGAGGGGCTGGCCGTAGTCCTGCCCCTTGAGGAAGGCGATGACCTCCTGCAGCGTGTCGCGGGAGGGGGAGCTCACGCGCAGCTTGTCGCCCTCGATGGTGACCTTGCACTTGAGCTTCTGCGCCTTGATGTCCTTGTTGATCTTGCCCGCGGTCTCCTTGTCGATGCCGTCGACGATGGTGGCCACCCGGCGCACCGCGCCGCCGCTGGCCGCCTGGACGTCTCCCCACTTCACGGCCGTAAGATCGATGCCGCGCTTGATGAGCTTGCTGCCGATGACGTCGATGACCTGAGAGGCGACGAAGTCGGCCGGCGCGGCCACGGTGATGGTGCCGCCGTTCTTGTCGAGCGAGATCTCCGCGCCGGAGTCCTTCAGGTCGTAGCGCTGGGCGATCTCCTTCTTCGCCTGCTGGAAGGCGTTGTCCACCTCCTGCATGTCGACGGTGGACACCACATCGAAGCTGGATTCCTTGGCCATGGAAGAGCCTTTCTCTTGGGGCGCGGGGCGCCCGGGCGGATGGGGAATGCGCGCGGGGCGCGGGGGTGCTAGTTGCCGGAGGAGGCGCCGTCGTCATCGGAGCCGGAGCCCGATGCGTCATCGCCCTCGGCCGAGCCGGCGCCCGAGGAGGTGCCGTCGGCGTCATCGGAGCCGGCGTTGTCGGCGGAGCCCGAGCCCACGCCGTTGGCGCGCTTCCACTCGTCGAGCACCTCCTCGAAGTCGACGGTGTAGGTGTACACGCCGCTCTTCGTCTCGGTGGGCTCGACCTCGGTGCCGTCCACGGCGATCTTCACCTCGCTCGGCTCGCCGGAGACGACGAACTTCAGCTTGCCGGTGACGTCGTAGTCCTGGCTCTTGGGGCCGGTCACGTCGCCGGCCTCTACGGTCTTGCCGTCCTGGATGACCTCGATGTAGAGCTTCGCCCCGTCGGCGACCTCGTAGGAGAACTTGGCGCTCGTGGGGGCCACCGGCGTGGTCGTGGGCGCCGCGGCCTGGCCGCTCTCCGCGCCATCGCCGCTTGTCGTGGTGCCCTGGGGGGTCGGCATGCCGGAGATGGGCACCGTGGGCGCGTCCTCGGCCGGCACGTCGCGGCCGCTGAAGGCGAGCACGATGACGAGGACGAGCAGGCCGACGATGATGGCGCCGACCACGATGAGCGGGAGCATGGAGCCGAGGCTGGAGATGAGCCCGGGGGCCTGGCGGCCCTGGACGAGGTTGGTGTAGGCCGGCTGGGGAGCCGCCGCGCCGCGCCGGTCGCGCGAGGAACGGCCCGAACGGGAGCCGTCGCGCCGCGAGGAAGTGCGCGAGCCCCTCCCCTCGCCGCGCTCGCCGGCGCGGGCGCGCTCGGAGCGGGAGGACACAGGGCGCCGTCCCGTCTCGAACTGCTGGGCCTCGTCGCGGTACAGGCGCGTGAGCTCGGCGGGGTTGAGTCCCACGAGGCGCGCGTAGGCCCCCACCATGTTCGAGGTGTAACCCCGCGGGGGCATGCGGGCGAAGTCGCTCTCCTCGATGGCGCGCAGGATGTCGGGGCGGATGCGCAGCTTGCGCGCGGCGGCGGACAGATCGAGCCCCTTGCGCTCGCGCGCGGCCCTGAGCATGGTTCCGAAGGAAGTCTGTCTCGCCACGGTTACTCCTCTATGTCGTCAGGCTCCGCGTCCCGAAAAGACGCGCGCCTAGTCCTCGTCGTTGGCCTCGAACGCCTTGAGCGTCTCGAGCTCCATCGCGTCCACGAGCACCTCGCGCGGGCGGCTGCCGTTGGCCGGCCCCACGATGCCCTTTTCTTCAAGCTGATCCATTATACGCCCAGCGCGGGCGTATCCGACCTTCAGGCGGCGCTGAAGGTTGGATGTTGAGCCCAAATCGCTCGAAACCACCACATCGGCGGCCTCCCACAGAAGCGGGTCGTCGGCCTCGGAGCCGCCCTCGCCGGCCGGAGAGGAGTCGCCGAGGGTCACCACGTTGGTCTTGAGGATCTCGGAATGGTACTCCGGCTCCCCCTGGCTCTTCAGGTGCGCCACCACCGCCGCGATCTCGTCGTCGGGGATCCACGGGCCCTGCACGCGCACGGGCTTGGGGTACTCCGGCTTCGAGATGAGCAGGTCTCCCCGGCCGATGAGGTTCTCGGCGCCCACCGAGTCCAGGATGACGCGGGAGTCGATGCCAGAGGCCACGGTAAGGCCGATGCGGCAGGTGATGTTCGCCTTGATGAGGCCCGTGACCACGTTGGTGGAGGGGCGCTGGGTGGCGATGATGAGGTGGATGCCCGCCGCGCGCGCCAGCTGGGCGATGCGGCTGATGGAGAACTCAACCTCCTTGCCGACGTTCATCATGAGGTCGGCAAGCTCGTCGATGACGATGACGATGTAGGGAATGGGCTCGCCGTAGGGGTTCTCGGGCGCGTCGGCGCCGCTCGCCTCGGCCGCCTCGGCGGCGTCGCGGGCGGCCTTCGCCTTCTCGTTGAAGGAGATGATGTTGCGCACGCCGCACTTCGAGAACATCTTCAGGCGCCGCTCCATCTCGGCCACGGCCCAGGAGAGCGCGCTCGACGCCTCGCGGCACTCGGTGACCACGGGCACGTAGAGGTGCGGGATGCCGTCGTAGGGGGCGAACTCCACGCGCTTGGGGTCGATCATGATGAAGCGCACCTCGGAGGGCGTGGCCCGCAAGAGGATGGACATGATCATGGCGTTCACCTCCACCGACTTGCCCGAGCCGGTGGTGCCGGCGATGAGCACGTGGGGCATCTTCGCCAGGTCGTGCACGATGGCGTGGCCCTCGACGTCCTCGCCGATGGCCACCTGCAGCGGCCCCTCCCCCGCCGTGGCGAGCACGTCGGGCAGATACACCGTCTGGCGCTCGCGGTTGGGCACCTCGATGCCCACGTAGTTGGTGCCGGGGATGGGCGCGAAGATGCGCACGCCGGGGGCCGCCAGCGCCAGCGCGATGTCGTCGGTGAGGTTGGTGACCTTGCTCACACGCACGCCCGAGGGGAGGTCCACCTTGAACAGCGTCACCGTCGGGCCCTCCACCCAGCCGACGACGCTCGCGAACACCCCGAAGTCCTCCAGGGTGTGCTGCAGCTCGGCGGCCACCTCGGCGAGCTCCGCCTCGGTGGATCCGCGGCGCTTGCCGGCGCCGGTGGCGAGCAGGTCGATGGAGGGCAGCTGGAAGCCGTCGCGCGAGGGAGCGGGCGCCGGCTTCTTGGGGGCGGCCTTGGGCTTGGCGGCCTTCTTGCGCGGGTTGGCGCTCTCGGCCTTCGGGGCCGGCGCGGGCTCGGCGGCCGGCTTGCGGCCGAGCTTGCGCGTCATGGGGCGCGCCGGCTCCTCGGCGGAGATGTCGCCGATGGCCGCGGTCTGGCGCGGGTCGGGGGCGGCCGGGGGCGCCGAGAGGTTCACCGTGGGGCCCGCCGCGCCTCCCAGCTGCTGGGTGAGCGCGCCGCCGTCCACCGGCGGATGCGCGCCCTGGGGGCCGCTTGCGCCCACGGCGCGGCTGCGACGGCGCGGCTGCTCCTCCATGGACAGGCGCGCCGTGAGGGCCGCCGGGCGCACCACCGTGGCGTCGGGGGGCGCCACAGCCTCCGACGGCGCGCCGCCCAGGCCGTGGCGCACCACGTGGCCGCCGCGCTTTACGGCGCCGAAGAGCGCCTCGGGCAGATAGGGTTCGCGGGCGGCCAGGTCGGCCTCGTGGCGCGCGCGCACCTTCTCGATGAAGGCCGACACGGAAAACCCGATGACGATGACGCCGCCCACGGCGACGCCCAGAAGCAGGATGCCGGTGATGATGCCGCCGAACAGCGTGAGGCCCACCCAGGCCAGCGCCGCGCCCACGTAGCCGCCGTGGGTGATGAGGGCCTCGCGGTCGAACAGGTGCTCGATGCCCGTGTTGCCCACGGGCGTGAACAGCGCGATGATGCCGAGCAGCGCCACCAGGATGAGGGCGAGGCCCACGGTGATGCGCAGCGACATGCGCTCGGTCTCCTTGCGGTAGAGCACGGTACCCCCCACCGCCACGAGGAAGAAGGGCATGATGTAGCACCCCACCCCGAACACGAGGTGGAGCGACTCCGACAGGAATGACGTGACGATGGCGCCGGTGGGGGCCACCGCGGCGATGAACAGCACGATGCCGAGCAGAACGAAGCCCACGCCCACCATGTCGCGGCGGGTGCGGTCGTCCAGGATGCGCGGCGCGGGCTCCACCGAGCGGCTCCGGGCCGCCGACAGCGGGCGGCGCGTGCCGTCCTTGGAGGTAGCGGCGCTCGCGCTCTTTCTCGATTTGGCTGCGTTGGAAGCTTGCTGCGAGTGTCGGGCCACGGGAATCCTAAACCTCCAGAATGTTCACGACCACCATTGGACGCTGCTTGGTGCGGTCCCACAGAAGCGACAGCAGGGCGTCGCGGGCCGCCTTGCGCAGCTCCTTGGCGCCGGCCCCCTTGGAGAGCGCCTTGCGCAGGGCGCCGGTGACGGTGCTCGCGGCCTCGCCGGCCAGGTAGTAGTCGTCGCCACCGGTGATGCCGTGCATGGACACCTGCACCTCGCCGGCCACCTGCTTGCGCTTCACGTCCACGGCGGCCGCCACGCTGGCGAAGCCCTGGTTGCCGAGGGTGTTGCGCTCGTCGAGGACGTCCTGGGAGGTGTCGCCCACCGACAGGCCGTCCACGTACACGATGCCCGAGGGCACGCCCTCGCCGCGGGCGACGCCCATGGCCGACAGCTCCAGCGAGTCGCCGTTCTCCAGGATGTAGATGTTGTCGGGATCCACCCCGGTGGCCTCGGCGAGCTTGGCGTGGGCGCGCAGGTGGGTGGCCTCGCCGTGCACCGGCATGAAGGCCTTGGGCTTCACGAGGGTGAGCATGATCTTCAGCTCCTCGGCGCCCGCGTGCCCCGACACGTGCACCTTGCCGCGGCTCTTGTCGTACACGTCGGCGCCGATCTTCGCGAGGGAGTTGATGACGCGGGTCACGGCCTTCTCGTTGCCGGGAACCGGCGTGGCCGAGATGATGACGGTGTCGCCCTCCTCGATCTCGATGGTCTTGTGCTCGCCGTTGGCGATGCGCCCGAGGGCGCTCAAAGGCTCGCCCTGGCTGCCCGTGCACATGATGACCACCTCGTCGGAGGGGATGCCCTTCAAGTCGTAGGCGTCGATGAGGTTGTCGTCGGAGATCTTCAGGTAGCCGAGTCGCCGCGCGATGTCGGTGTTCTGGATCATGGAGCGCCCGGTGACGACCACCTTGCGGCCGTTCTTCACCGCCGCGTCGCAGATCTGCTGCATGCGGTGGATGTGGCTCGCGAAGCTGGCGATGATGACGCGGCCCTTGGCCTGGGAGATGATCTGGTCGAGGGTCTTCCCCACCTCGGCCTCGCTCGGCGTGAAGTTGGGGTTCATGGCGTTGGTGGAGTCGCTCATCATGAGGTCGACGCCCTGCTCGGAAAAGCGCGTGATGGCGGCGAAGTCGGTAGTCACGCCGTCGATGGGCGTCTGGTCGAGCTTGAAGTCGCCGGTGTGCAGCACGTTTCCGGCCGGGCTCTGGATGAACAGGCCCACCGCTCCCGGGATGGAGTGGTTCACGGCGAAGAAGTCCACCTTGAAGCAGCCGAGCTTGATCTCCTCGCCGGACTTGATCTCGATGAGCTTCGCGTTCTTCACCTTGTGCTCGGCGAACTTGCCCTCGATGAGCCCCAAGGTGAGCTTGGTCGCGTAGATGTTCACCGTGCGATCGAGGTCCTTCAAGAGGTAGGGCAGCGTGCCGGTGTGGTCCTCGTGGCCGTGGGTGATGATGATGCCGCGCAGCTTGTCGGCGTTCTCGAGCACGTAGGTGTAGTCGGGCAGGATGAGGTCCACGCCCGGATGGTCGTCGTCGGGGAACATCAGGCCCGCGTCGTCCAGGATCATGTCGCCGCCGCACTCGAAGGCGGTCATGTTCTTGCCGATGGCGTCAAGGCCGCCGAGCGGGATGATGCGCAGCTTGGCGTTCGGGTCCTTCGAGGACTTCGAGCCGCGGCGCGAGCGGCGGTTCTCGGAGCGCTGGGCGCCGTCGGCCCCCTCGCCGCGCGAAAGCTGCGGGCGCTTGCGCTCCAGGTTCACGCGCTTGAAGGAGGTGTTGTTCTTGCGGCCGCCGTTGCCGTTGCCGTTGCGGCGCTTGGCGCCCTGGTTGGAGGAAGCCGCCTGGCCGTCCTTCGCGGCGCGGGGCTTCTCGTTGGCGTTTCCTTGGTTTTCCTTGGTCATAGAGTTCCTTGTCTATCGGTTATAAGCTTGCAAAAGCGCCGACCCGCCCCACGGCGCGCCGGCGCTCGACGTTTCAGCACGGGGGCCTTAGCCCAGCACGCCCACCTCGCGCATGATGGCGGCCAGGGTGGCCGACTGCTCGGGGGTGGCGTCCACGAGGGGCAGGCGCACGCCGCCCACGGGGAAGCCGATAAGCTTCAGCGCCTCCTTCACGAGGATGGGGTTCGCCGTGGCGAAGAGACCGGTCATGAGGGGCAGCAGCGCCGCGTTGGCCTCCTCGGCCTCCTCCCACTTGCCGGCGGCCGCCAGCTCGACGATCTCCTTCATGCGCTCGGGCGCCACGTTGCCGATGGTGGAGATGACGCCGGCGCCGCCCAGGCGCATGATGTCAAGGGTGGCCGAGTCGTCGCCGGAGTACACGTCGAAGCCGGCGGGGGCGTTGTCGATGATGGCCTTGATCTGCTCCATGTTGCCCGAGGCCTCCTTGATGGCCACGATGTTGTCGCAGTTGTGGGCCAGGCGCAGCGTGGTGTCGGCCTCCATGTTGATGGAGCAGCGCCCCGGGATGTTGTACAGGATGATGGGCATGTCGGTGGAGTCGGCGATGGTCTTGAAGTGGCGGTAGAGCCCCTCCTGCGGCGGCTTGTTGTAGTACGGGACCACGCACATGAAGCCGTCGACGCCGAGCTTGGCGGCGTCCTGGGCGAAGTACACGGTGTCGGCCGTGCAGTTGTCGCCCACGTTCGCGATCACCGGCACGCGCCCGTTCACGGCGCGCAGCACCGCGCGGAACAGCTCCAGTTTCTGGGGGTAGAACACCGTGGGGCTCTCGCCGGTGGTGCCGTTCACGATGATGGCGTCCACGCCGCCGGCGACCAGGCGGTCGGCCAGCTGCTGGGTCCGGTCGAGGTCGAGCTCGAGGTTCTGGTCGAACGGCGTGACCATAGCCGGGATGAGGCGGCCGAAGCGGGGATCGCGTTTGTATTCCATCGGTGTTTCTCCTTAGGCGAATGCCAGGGCGGCTGGCGCCCCGTGCGAATCAACTAGCTTGCTATTATGCCACTGATGTTCGCCTAAGAGAATATGAGGGCCCCTAAGTTCGCCAAACGCACAAGGCGAACGGCCCTTTTGGGGCCGCTCGCCTCGAAGCTCACAGGATTATGGCGTCCTCGCCGCTCCCGCCAGCCGGCTAGCCGCGACGGCGGCAGGCAGCGGCCAGCGTCACGGCGGCGCCCATGGCGATGACGGGCAGGAGGAGGAACCAGAGGGCCGCGTCATCGCCGGTCTGGGCGAGGCGGATCTGCTTCTTGCCTGAGCTGCCGTTCGCCTCGTCGCCGTTGCCCGAGCCGTCGCCGGAGCCCGGGGCCTCGGCGAGCACGCCGCCCGAGGCGTCGGTGCCCGGCGCGTAGGCCGGCTCGCCGGCGTTGTCCACGCCGGGGTGCTCCTCGAGGAACGCGTCCCAGCCCTCGGAGGGGTCGAAGGGCTGGCCGGGGGCCGGGCGCTCGGCGCCGTCGCCCACCGTGCCGAGATCAACCCCGGCGGGCGTGGTGCCGTGGGCGCTCGCCACGTTGCCTATGTCGGCGCCGACGGCCTCGGCGGTCACCTCGCACTCGAAGGTGAGCACGGCCGTCCTCCCGCCGGCCAGGTCGCCGGCGGTCACGGCGAGCACGCGGGTGGCGGGGTCGTAGGCGGAGTCGGGCACGTCGGTCACCGAGCCGTCGGGGGCGGTGAGCCTTATGGTGCCCGCGAGCGGGTCGATGCCGAGGGGCAGCACGTCGCGGACGACGGCGCCGTACCACATGGTGTGCGGGCCGGAGTTGGAGAGCGTCACCGTGTAGCGCACGGTGTCGCCCACGGCCGTGGTGCCGTCGTCGCGGGTGAGGTTCTCGGCGGTCTTCGCCACCTTGATGTCCGCCTCGGCGCCGTCCTTCCCCTCGGTCGAGGGGCTGGCGGGCAGCACGGGGGGCATCTCGGGGTCTACGGCCGGCGGCGTGCTGACGAGCTCGTCCTCGATCTCCTCCCAGGGCTTGGTCGGCTCGAAGGGGGTTCCGGGCTCGGGCTTGACGTAGGGCTCGTCGGGGGTAGCGCCGGGGTCGGTGGGATGCTCCCGCTCCCACTCGTCGGTGGGGGTGGTGCCGAGCGTGCCGCCTTCCACGACGGGATCGGTGGGCCGCGTGCCGCTCTCATCGCCCGGCTCGCGGGTCTCGGGCGTGGAGGTCACCTCCACGTCGAAGACGAGCTCCACCTTCTCGCCGCCGTACAGGTCGCCCGCGTTCACGGCGATGACGCCGGTCTTCGGGTCGTAGGCGCTGTCGGGCACGTCGTGGACGTTGCCCTGGGCGTCCTTCAGCTTGATGGTGCCGGGCTTGGGCTCCATGCCCTCGGGCAGGGTGGCCTTCACCACGGCGTCGGCGAGCTTGGAGTCGGGGGCGATGTTCTCCGACGTCACCGTCACGGTGAGCGTGTCTCCCACGAGGAATCGGTCGTCGCCGTGGTCCTCGCCCTTCTCCTTCTGCTCCACCTTGACCGTGGTCACGATGTCGGCGGCCGTGGGGTCCTTCGGCAGCACCGGGGTGGGCTCGGGATCGGGGAACTTGCCCGTCTCGGGGTCCTTGTCGCCCTCGCCCACCACGACGATGTCCACGTCGGGCACGAGCTTCTCAGGCGGCACCGCCTCCTCGCCGGGTGCGAGGTCCGCCTCGTCCTTGCCGTAGCCGCCGGAGCCCGCGGGCTCGTTCCCTATCTCGGGGAGCTTGCCGTCCTCGCCGGGGCGGTCGCCCAGGCCCTGGTCCTCCCCCACCGTGGCGCGGAAGCGCACCGAGGTGGACTGGCCGCCGTACACCGTGCCGATGCCCTTGGTGAGGGTGGACGCGCTGAAGGCGTAGTCGCCCTGCTTCACATCGGTCCAGTCCAGGCCGTCCCAGTCGAAGCCGCTGTAGAACGCGGGGGTACCCAGGTCGTACTTGTCGGAGTGGGTGGCGTAGTTGCGGGCGATCTCCACTGAGTCGGCGTCGAAGGCGAGGCGCGCGTCGATGGCGTCCACAAGCTCCGCGCCCTGCCAGGCGGACCCGGGCGTGAGGTTCAGGCCGGTGACCGTGTACTCGATCACATCGCCGGGCCGCGGCGGGGCGTCGGCGCGGCCCGAGGCGTCGGCCTGAGGCACGATGCCGGCCTCGGCCGAGGCCTCGGGGAAGGCGCGGGCCACGAAGGCCGCGGCCGGGTTCCCGGCGCCCTCGGCGAGCGCGGTCAGGTTGCGCTGGGTCAGGCGGATCTGCACCTGGGGCTTTACGAGCGGATCCGGCAGGATGTTCACCGTGAGGATGTACTTGATGCCCGTGTACAGGGCGTTGGCCTTCTGCTCGAGCGTGATGACGGAGGTGCCGCAGCTGTTCACCTTGATCTGCAGCTTCCCGTTCTCGTCGAGGGCGGGCGACCCATTCTCGCCCATAACCAGGTCGGCCACCGCCGCGTTGGACACCGACCAGGCGCCCGCCGCCGAGGAGGTGGAGGTGACGGCCAGCCTGAAGAAGTCGGCCGCATCTGCACTGTGGAAGTCGCCGTAGCTGGCGGTGATGGTCTTGCGCACCACCTGCATCTTGCCCGTGGGGTTGTCCGGATCGGTGCCGCCCGGGCCCGGCTCAGGCGCGGGCGAGGTCTCGATGGTCACCTTGTCCTTGTCCTCCGGGTCGGGCTGCACGTCGCCCTCCGGCTTCACCGGCACGATGAAGGTATCGCCCTCGTCGGCGTTCTGGGGGTTGTCCTCCACGCCCTCGATGTAGTTCTTCGCCGGCAGGTACTCGATGTTCACCGTGTGCTGCTCGCCGTCGCCGGCCTGTTCCAGCAGCTGGAGCAAGCCGTCGCGATGGGTCGGATCGAGGTAGTAGACCACTTCGACGGCATGGTGCCCCGCGATGTCCTTCTCGGTCAGAGTGGAATGGGGCGATGCCTTCATGGCCTCCTCGGAAAGCTCGATGGGATCGCCCACCGCCTTGCCGTCGATCATCACCTGGAAGCTGCCCGTCGGAGCGGCGCAGGTGGAGGCGGTGCCGTCGGCGGGGCGCACGTAGAAGGAGAGCTTCAAGCGGTTGCCCGCCACGCCCCCCTCGGGCTGGTCGGGCAGGATCTCCTTCCAGGAGCCGTCGTCCTCGTCGAGGTAGCCCCATTGCGCGCTGTCGAGGTGCAGGATGGCCGGAACCGGGCGGATGACGGCGGTGCCCTTGGCCTGATGCCCCCAGTAGCTGTTCGCGTAGCCCTCGCGGTTCGCGTACTCGTAGGAGGTCATGGTCACCGTGAAGCGGCCGGCGTCCACCGGCAGCGACGCGGCGCCCTCGGCCGATTCCAGCCCGTCGGGCACCCACTCCCCCGCCTCGTTCTGCTTGAGCAGCTGGAACTTGAACTTCACCTCGTCGGGGTCGGTCAGGGTCTCCGTGCGCGTCTCGTCGCCCACCACGCGGTTCACCACGATGGGCTCGGTGAGCTTGAAGGCCGGGAAGGGCTCGCCGTCGTAGTCCTTCGTGAGGGTGTTCTTCTCGTAATCGGCCGGGAAGGGGAATTCGATGTAGCGCTTCACCGTCTGGTCGGGGTTGGTGGTGCTCGGCTTGGAGATGAAGAGCGGGTCGATGACCTCCGGGGTGGTGGAGCCGTCGCGCAGCACCGACATCTCGATGCGCACTTCCTTCTCGTTGTCCTTCTCGGCCACCCACTCCGGGAGCCACAGGTACAGCTTGCCGTCGTCGAAGCGCGACGGAGCGCCGTAGCTGTACTCCTCGTTGCCGATGAAGAGCTTGAACGAGTCGAGCTTCTCGTCGGTCATCTTCTCGTCGGAGTCGGCGAGGTTCACCGTGATCATGAACACCTTGTCGGTGTCGGGGAGGTACTTGCGCTTGCTCGCGTCGGAATCGTTCGGGTCGCCGCCGGCCACGCGGATCACATCGCTCCACGTGGCGATGCCCTGGGTGTTGTAGGCGGTGTCGCCGATGCCCTGGAACATCGCCGTGTTCTCGATGTACACCGAGCCACCCGTCACGATGGTGTATCCGAAGAGCGCGCCGATGGAATAGAGGTTCGGCGGACTCGACAGGCGCTCGACGCTCGTGAGCAGCGTACCGCCCGTGATGCGGATGACGTGGTTGCGGTTCGAGCCCGCACCGTGGGCGCATGGCTGCCCGAAGGCGTTGCCGTGACCCGTTCCCTTCGCACGAACGAAGCCGCCGTTCATGGTGATATCGCCCGCAACGACGTGGCAGACGTCCCGGCCGTACACGCCCGACGCATCGGGAGTGTAGCTGCCGGAAACGGCAGTGCCGTAATAGCTGTAGCCGAACGAATTCTCCTCGCCGCGGGGAACCACGATGGCATCGGGAGACTCGGTGCAGTCAGTCACATGCGATGCGTCTGTCCGATAGCCGATGCCGGCGCCGATGCCTGAGCCGCACATGCCCGCCGAGGCGGTGATGGTGCCTCCGTTGATGGTAATGACCGTGCCCGAGCCGCAGCTGCCACCGCCGATGCCGGCCGCGCTCGAGTAGCCTCCGTGGCCTGACAGGTAGGCGGCCGCGTTGATATCGCCGCCGTTGATGATGATGGTGCCCGCGTTCTCCTTCGGAGCGCCGCCAATACCCGGAGAGTGAGCGCCTCCCGTGCTGATGAGCTTGCCGGGATTGGCCGAATCGAGCTTACCGAGGGCGTCGCCCTTCTTGAGCTGGGTGCCGTCGAGAAGGGTGACGTCGGCGGCCACCGCGCCGTTCTCCGGGGTGACGATATCGCCCTCCACGAACTTCGAGCCTCCGGCCCTGATGTTCGTGATCTCGTCGTCGATGATGAGGATCGACCCCCACCCGCAGCGCAGGCCGGGCCGTCCGTCCTTGTCGGTCTTCGAGTTGAACAGGGTGTTCGTAGATCCGTCTGCGAGGGTAAGGTGCAAAGTCGTCTTATTCTTGATGTCAGCCGCATTCTTGACGCGAACGCCGTCTTTGTCCTCATCGGAGTTGGTGATCACGTTAATGGGTGCGATGACGCCCGATGAGATATTGACCCCCGCGAGCGTGAGGTCGGCCTTCACGCCGGCGTCGATCTGGATAGTGACATCAGTTGCCGCAGCCACGTCCTTATTGCGAATGGCCATGGGAGCAGACGTGCGAATATGGAGGATCTTGTTCGCTGCATCGAGATAGTAGTCGCCCGAGTTGGCATCCGAGCCGGCAGAGCCGCCCCGTATCTCGAAGGGCCCGGCAACAACCCACGACTCGTCGAGCGGCTGGACGGCATCGTCTGACGAGGAGGCCACAGCTGCCGTGTTCATGCGGCCGAGGTACTGAACGCCTAGGCTCGCAGCCTGCACCGCACTCTGAACGTGGGCATCGTCGCCGCCCTCCGTCGACGGATTTGCAGAAGCAGTCGCACCGGCGGCGTCATCTGCGGAATCCGTCTCCGCTGGGATGTTGACTTCGCCGACGGTCTCGTCGAAGTTCTCCTCTCCCTCGGAACTTATCTCAGAAGCGAGGGGGGGGGTAGCGCTGTTTTCCTCGGCTGCGAAGGCTGTTGTTGCCGTGGTCGGAATCATCAGACCGCAGGCGAGCGTGGCTGCCAAAGCACACCGGAGGAGTTTGCTCTTCCTCATGGTCATCTCCTGGCTCTCTCTGTCGGCGAGGCGCCCGGGCGGCCGTGGCCGTCCCGTTGCGCTCCCGTTACCAAGCTGTAGATAACTGCCGATTATATACCCAAGCCAGGGCGGAGAAAAGCATGAGTTTCCCCGTTGTAGAAAGAAAGGCCGCATAAGACAGTCCGTTGGGGCTCAGACTCCATCGCCGCGGACAATGGCCCGGCTCTGGAATCCTGGCATCATGCCGTTTTGCGCCGCTCGATCTCCTGATCGGCCCTGTCGACGAGCCAGTTGTTTATAACCGCTTTCCTGCTGATTCCTCGACGGCTCGCCTCGTCGTCCATGAGCTCCACGAGCCACGCCGGCAGCGTGGCATTGACGACACGCTGCTCATCATTGCGAACAGGGTGCAGGATTTCTGCGGCAGGAGCCTGGAACAGCGTGCTCACGTCTCCCCCCTCATCGACATAGCGCTCGAATTCAGCCATATCCATTTCAGCGATTGGCTTTGTCATACACCGAAGCCTCCTTTGCTGTCGCCCTTCTAACAGAGACGATGCGGACGGACTCGCCTCGTGCGGCATACACCACCACCCAGCAGCACCCCGCGTAACGTGCAAGGCCGACGAATCGCTCCTCGCCGCCCTTACGTACGGACGTGGCAATCATATTGCGATCGCGCCAAAGTTCCTGCGCCTCATCGAAATCGATGCCGTGCTTTTCGAGGTTCGATTCACTTTTCCGAGCATCGTATTCAAACCGCATTATAACTCCCTTTGGTATTTATTGTATACCTATTCAATACTCATAATAATTTATCGTCAATATGTTACCAATAAACGATATTGCAAATAACATCTGATGTAATTCGATAGGTAATTGTTGATCAACAGAAGAGATACACTGGTGGCTTGTAAAGAAAAGGAGCCGCCTCAGGCGGCTCCTCTATCGAGAGCATTTGCAGTTAGCGCGGTCGCGAGACTAGCGTATGGATTTCTTGTCCCAGCGCTGACGCCGCGCGACGAGGGCGACGACGACCGCGCCGGCGGCGAGGGCCGCGAGCGCCAGGGGGATGGCGGCGGCCAGCATGTCGTCGCCGGTCTGGGCGAGGCGGATGCGGGTCTTGCCGGAGCCGTCCCCGGATCCGGAGCCGTCGTCGGAGCCGCTGCCGTCGGGGCCGGGGGCCTCGGCGAGCACGCCGCCCGACGAGTCCGTGCCGGGGGCGTAGGCCGGCTCGCCGGCGTTGTCCATGCCGGGGTGCTCCTTCAGGAACGCGTCCCAGCCCTCGGAGGGGTCGAAGGGCTCGCCGGGGGCGGGGCGCTCGGCGCCCTCGCCCACCGTGCCCAGGTCCACGCCGGCCGGGGTGGTGCCGTGGGCCGAGGCCACGTTGCCGATGTCGGCGCCGACGGCCTCGGCGGTCACCTCGCACTCGAAGGTGAGCACCGCCGTCCTCCCGCCGGCCAGGTCGCCCGCGGTCACGGCGAGCACGCGGGTGGCGGGATCGTAGGCGGAGTCGGGTACCTCGCGCTCGGAGCCGTCGGGGGCAGTGAGCCTGATCGTGCCGGAGAGCGGGTCCACGCCGAGGGGCAGCACGTCGCGGACGACGGCGCCGTACCACATGGTGTGCGGGCCGGAGTTGGAGAGCGTCACCGTGTAGCGCACGGTGTCGCCCACGGCCGTGGTGCCGTCGTCCCGCGTGAGGTTCTCGGCGGTCTTGGCGACCTTCACGTCGGCCGGCCCGGCCTCGTCGTCCTCGAGCTTGGGGCTCGCCGGCAGCACGGGCGGCATGTCGGGGTCGGAGGCCGGCGGCGTGCTGATAAGCTCGTCCTCGATCTCCTCCCAGGGCTTGGTGGGAGTGAAGGGTGTGCCGGGCTTCGGCTTCTCGTAGGGCTCGCCCTCCCCGTCCGGGTCGGTCGGGTGCTCCCGCTCCCACTCGTCGGTGGGCGTGGTGCCGAGCGTGCCGCCCTCCACGACGGGATCCGTCGGACGGCTGCTCGGATTATCAGGATCCTGCGGCTCGCGGGTCTCCGGCGTGGAGGTCACCTCCACATCGAAGATGAGCTTCGCGCTCTCCCCGAAATAGAGGTCGCCGCCGTTCACGGCGATGACGCCGGTCTTCGGGTCGTAGGCGCTGTCGGGCACGTCGTGGACGTTGCCCTCGGCGTCGACGAGCTTGATGGTGCCGGGCTTGGGCTCCATGCCCTCGGGCAGGGTGGCCTTGATGACGGCGTCGGCGAGCTTGGAGTCGGGGCCCTGGTTGGTGGCGGTCACCGTCACGGTGAGCGTGTCGCCCACGAGGAACCGATCGTCGCCGTGGTCGTCGCCCTTCTCCTTCTGCTCCACCGTGACCGTGGTCACGATGTCGGCCGCCGCGGGGTCCTTGGGCAGGACGGGGGTGGGCTCGTCCGGCGGGAACTTGCCCGTCTCGGGATCCTTGTCGCCCTCGCCCACCACGACGATGTCCACGTCGGGCACGAGCTTGGTCGGCGGCACGGCCTCCTCGCCGGGGGCCAAATCCGCCTCGTCCTTGCCGTAGCCGCCCGAGCCCGCGGGCTCGTTCGTTATCTCGGGGAGCTTGCCGTCCTCCGGGCGATCGCCGAGCCCTTCGTCCTCGGACACCGTGGCGCAAAAGCGCACCGAGGTGGACTGGCCGCCGTACACCGTGCCGACGCCCTTGGTGAGCGTGGGGGCGACGTAGCTGAAGTCGCCCTGCTTCACGTCGGACCACGCGAGCCCGTCCCAGTCGAAGCCCTCGTAGAAGGCATCGGAGCCGAGGGAGGTGCTCTTGTCGGTGCGCGTGGCGTAGTTGGCCGCGATCTCCACCGAATCGGCGTCGAAGGCGAGCTTCGAGTCGATGGCGTCCGCGAGCTCGGCGCCCTGCCAGGCGGAGCCGGGCGTGAGGTTCAGGCCGGTGACCGTGTACTCGATCACGTCGCCGGGGCGCGGGGGCGTGTGGGAGCGCCCGGCCGAGGATCGGGCCGCACTCGCGAAGGCCTCGCCCTCCCCTGCGGCCAGCGCCGCCGCGCCGCGCGCCATGAGGGCCGCGGCCGGCTCGGGAGCCGCCTCGCCGAGGGCCGTCAGGTTGCGCCAGGTGAGGCGTATCTGCACCTGGGGCTTGATGGAGGGGTCGGGCCGCACGTTCACCGTGAGGATGTACTTGATGCCGGTGAACAGGGCGTTCGCCTTCTGCTCCAACGTGATGACCGAGGTGCCGCAGCTGTTCACCTGGATCTGTAGCTTCCCGTCCTCGTCGAGGGCGGGGCTGCCGTCCTCGCCGCGCACCAGGTCGGCCACCGCCGTGTTGGAGGTGGTGAAGCCGCCGGGCGCCGAGGAGGAGGACGTGATGGCCATCTTGAAGAAGTCGTCAACCTCGGCGTCCGCCTTGTGGAAGTCGCCGTAGCTGACGTTGATGGTCTTGCGCACCACCTGCATCTTGCCCGTGGGGTTGTCCGGGTCGGGCGTGGGGTTGGGCGTGTCTGTGACCTCCACCTTGTCGGGATCGTCGGGGGTGACCGTACCCTCGGGCTTCACCGGCACGATGGTGGTGGGCTTGCTCGCCTCGTTGTCGGGATTGGCCTCGGTGCCCTCCACGTAGTTCTTGTCGGGGATGTACTGTACCGTCACCTTGTGCTCGTTGCCCTGGCCCGAGGTCTCCAGCACGTCGAGCGCGCCGTCGAGGCGTGTCGGATCGAGGTAGTAGACCACCTGCGTCTCCCACCGGCCCGCCTCGCCGGCCACGGCCGAGGGGGTGTTCGCCGACGCCTCCGTCGCGCCCTCCTGAATGGCGAAGGTGGAGCCGGCCGACGCCTCCACCGCCTCCTTCGTGAGGGCCACCGGCTCGCCCACGGGCTTGCCGTCGATGAGCACCTGGAAGCTGCCCGTGGGGGCCTTGCAGGTGACGGCCGTGCCCTTGGCCGAGCGCACCGTGAAGGCCACGCGCAGGCGGTTGCCGGGCTCGGCGTCGGTCTCCTTCACCAGTTCGTAGTCGTAGGCGTCGTCGGAGACCTTCTTCAGGCGCACCCAGGCGGTACCGTCCTTCTCGGCGATCTTCACCACGGCGGGCACCGGGGTCACCGACGACCAGCCGGTGATGCGGTGGCCCCAGTAGTTCTCCTGGAAGCCGGGGGTCTCGGCGAACTGCTTCGAGACGAGCTGGAAGCGGAAGGTGCCGGTGTCGGCCGGCATTTTGCCCTCGCGGACCACCTCGCTGCCCGGCAGCGGGCTTCCGCCCACGGAGTCGTAGGCCTGGTAGCTCACCTCGATCTTTTCGGGATCGTCGAGAAGCTTGCCGTTGGTCTCGAAGGGCGTGGTGTCGATGGGCTTTTCCTTCGACACGGTGAGCATCTCGAAGGGAAGGCCGTCGTAGGGCTTGTTGAGATCGGAGAAGTACTCCTTCTGCTCGTCGGTGAGCTTCTCCACGTCGATGTCGATGTAGCGCTTCAGGACGGAGCCCTGGTCGCCGCCAACCTCCTCCACGTACATGGGCTCGATGTCGTGCTCGACGCCGGCGGCGTCGCGGTAGGACATGGTCACGGTGACGTTCTTGCCCGTGGCGCTCTCGGGCAGCCACAGGTAGAGCTTGCCGTCGTCGAGATAGGAGGGGGAACCGTAATTCTGCGCCTGGTTGTCGATCTCGAGCTTCCACTTGGTGACGGGGACTGTCTTGTTCTCCCCCACGTTGAACTCGCTCGACAGGTCGATGGTGAGCATCTGCACCTTGTCGCTATCGGGGAGGAACGTGCGCTTGCTTACGTCCGGATCGTTCGGGTCGCCGCCCGTAACGCGCTCCACATCGGCCCACGAGGAGATTCCCTGGGTGTTGAAGGCAGTGTCGCCGATACCTTGGAACATGCTCGCCTCACACTGGACCGATCCGCCGGTGATGATGGTGTAGCCGAGGCGCGCGCCGATGCTGAAGAGCTGCGGCGGTGCGCTGCCGTAGGTCACCGTGGTGAGCAGCGTGCCGCCGGTCACGAGGATAACATGGTCTTTGTTCGACGCGGGCCCGTGGGCGCAGCTCTGGCCGAAGGCGTTGCCGTGACCACCGTTGGTGGCCTTCACGAAACCGCCGTTGAGCGTGATGTCGCCCGCCACGCTGTGATAGTGATCGGAGCCGACATACTGCTGGTTGGCCGTGTAGTACTCAGACGTTGCCGGCGCGGGCCCGTACCAACTGAAGGATCCCGAGTCCGCCTCGTTGTCCGGAATCTCGATGGCATCCGCTTTCGCCGTGCAGGCCATATTGGCGCTCGTCGTCAGGTACCCGAGTGCCGCACCGATACCAGTGCCGCAGTAGCCTCCCCGCGCATCGACCTTTCCCCCGTTGATAGTGATGACCGTGCCGGAGCCGCCCGATCCCGCGCCGAGGCCCGAGCCGTTCGACTCGCTTGCCACTGCGAGGTAGACGGAGGTGCTGATATCGCCGCCGTTGATGACGAGCGTGCCGGCATTCTCCTTCGGACCCGATCCGATGCCGGAGGAGTAGTAGCCGCCGGCCGCGACGAGCTTTCCGGGCTGCGCCGGCTCGAGCGTTGACAGGGCGTCGCCGGCCTTTACCGTCTGGCCGCCGAGCAGCGTCGCGTCAGTCCCTACCATGCCGTTCACTGGCGTGACGATGTCGTCGAGGTTGAACTTAGAGCCGCCGGCCTTCACGTTCGTGATCGAGTCGTCGATAACGAGGACGGAACCCCAGCCGCAGCGAATGGCAGGCCACTGGGCAGTTACCGGGGAAACGCTCAGAGTATTGGTAGAGCCGTCTGCCAAGGTGAGGTACAGCGAGGTCTTGTCTTTGATTTGGTTGGCGTTCTTAACCTTCACCCCGTCGCCATCTTCGTCGGAGTTGGTGATCATGTTGATGGGCGACGCCGTGGAGGTGGCGATGGTGACCCCCGCAAGGGTGAGGTCGGCCTTTACGCCGGCATCGATCTGGATGGTATGGGCCGTCTGCGCCGGCGTGCTCACCGTGAGGGGCGTCGAGGTGAGGATGTGGAGGGTCGCGCCGTCGAAGAAGAAGTCGCCGTCGCCGGCCGTGAGGCTGGTGGCGGCCTTGCCGCCCGAGACGGTGAAGCCGCCGGCAGTGGTTCCCCCGTCGGCCTGGGCGGAGGGCTCGTTCGCCTCCGTGGAGGCGGCGGCGCGGGCCACGCGTTCGAGATGCTGGGCCCCGAGACTCGCCGCGCGAGCAGCGCCGTCGGGGGCGTCCTCGGGCTCGGTCTCGACCGAGGGCTCGACATCGGCCTCGCCCGCTCCCGCGTCCGACACGGCGCCGTCGAAGTCGCCGCCGGGATCTATCTCAGAAGCGAGGGGGGGGGTAGGCGCGTTTTCCTCGTCCGCGTAGGCCGCGGGCGCCGAGACGGGCATCATGAGCCCGCAGGCGAGCACGGCCGCCATGGCGGCGCGGAGGACGGCGCTCCGGTTGGTCTTCCTCATGGCATTCTCCTGGCTCTCTCTATAGCCGGCGCAACCGGCTCGGCTGTGGCCGCCCTGTTGCGCTCCCGTTACCAAACTGTAGGTAAATTCTGATTATATACCCAAGCCAGAGCGGAGAAAAGCATGAGTTTTCCCATCGTAGAAAGAAGAGCCGCGCAGCGGCGGCTCTTCCCTCGCGAGGCGGTTTCGGGCAGGCGCCCGCGCCGCTTCTCCTAATCCATGAAGGTCTCGAGCCCCACGATGAGCCCCTCGCGCTCCCCCACGCTGCGGATGCCCAGAAGCACGCCGGGCATGTAGGAGGTGCGGTCCCACGAGTCGTGGCGGATGGTGAGCGTCTGGCCGAGGGAGCCGAAAATGACCTCCTGGCTGGCCACGTAGCCCATGGAGCGGACCGCGTGCACCGGCACGCCCTCGACGAGCGCACCGCGGGCGCCCGCGGCACCGGGCATCTCGGTCTCGCGGCCGGGCGCTTCGCTGACCCGGGGGCTGCGGGCCTCGGCGATGAGCTGGGCCGTGCGCACGGCCGTGCCCGAGGGGGCGTCCTTCTTGTTGCAGTGGTGGAACTCGATGACCTCGGCCTCGGGGAAGTAGGGCGCGGCGGCCTTCGCGAACTCCATCATGAGCACGGCGCCCGTGGTGAAGTTCGGCGCGTAGAACAGGCAGGCGCCGTCGGCCGCGCTTCCCGCCAGCTCTTCGAGCGTCTCATTGGAGAGGCCCGTGGTGCCCACCACGCAATCGACGCCGCGGGGCAGCGCCACGGCCAGGTTGGCGGCCACGACGCTCGGCTGCGTGAAGTCTACGAGCACATCGGCCGGGACGGCGTCGAGGGCCTCCTCGACCGTGGCGAAGACGGGGAACGCGCCCTCCCCGCCGGCGGCGTGCGGGTCGATGCCGCAGGCGACCTCCATGTCCTCGGCGGCGGTGACGGCGTCGACCACGGCGCTTCCCATGCGTCCGGCACAGCCTGCGACGGCGACTCGTATCATAAGCGGTTCCTCCTTCGTGTCGGCGAATGGGCCCATTGTAGCGAAACGGGGGAGCCGCGTTAAGCGACTCCCCCGCTATCGGATGCCTGTCATGCGGCGGCTGGCCCCCTTCCGACGGAAAGGGATCGCGGCGGCCGCGGGGCTACCAGCGGCCGCTCCCATCCTCGTCCCAGCGGCGACGGCGCGCGACGAGAGCGGCGACGACCGCGCCGGCGGCGAGGGCCGCGAGCGCCAGGGGGACGGCGGCGGCCAGCAGCATGTCGCCGGTCTGGGCGAGGCGGATGCGGGTCTTGCCGGAGCCGTCCTTGGAGCCGTCTCCGCCGCCCGGGCCGTCGCCGTTGCCCGAGCCGTCGCCGGATCCCGGGGCCTCGGCGAGCACGCCGCCCGAGGCGTCGGTGCCGGGGGCGTAGGCCGGCTCGCCCGAGTTGTCCACGCCGGGATGTTCCTCGAGGAACGCGTCCCAGCCCTCGGAGGGGTCGAAGGGCTCGCCAGGGGCCGGGCGCTCGGCGCCCTCGCCCACCGTGCCGAGATCGACGCCCGCGGGTGTGGTGCCGTGGGCGCTCGCCACGTTGCCTATGTCAGCTCCCACCGCGTCGGCGGTCACCTCGCACTCGAAGGTGAGCACGGCGGTGCGGCCGCCGGCCAGGTCGCCGGCGGTGACGGCCAGCACGCGGGTGGCGGGGTCGTAGGCGGAGTCGGGCACCTCGCACTCGGAGCCGTCGGGCGCCACGAGCCTTATCGTGCCCGAGAGCGGGTCCACGCCGAGGGGCAGAACGTCGCGGACGACGGCGCCGTACCACATGGTGTGCGGGCCGGAGTTGGAGAGCGTCACCGTGTAGCGCACGGTGTCGCCCACGGCCGTGGTGCCGTCGTCCCGCGTGAGGTTCTCGGCGGTCTTGGCGACCTTCACGTCGGCCGGCCCGGCCTCGTCGTCCTCGAGCTTGGGGCTCGCCGGCAGCACGGGCGGCATGTCGGGGTCGGAGGCCGGCGGGGTGCTGACAAGCTCGTCCTCGATCTCCTCCCAGGGCTTCGTCGGCTCGAAGGGCGTGCCGGGCTCGGGCTTCTCGTAGGGCTCGTCGGGGGTAGCGCCGGGGTCGGTCGGGTGCTCCCGCTCCCACTCGTCGGTGGGCGTGGTGCCGAGGGTCCCGCCGGTGATGGGCGGGTCGCTCGGGCGCGTGCCCGGGTTATCCGGGTTGTCCGGGTCGGACGGGTCGCGCGTGTCGGAGGTGGAGGTGACCTCCACGTCGAAGACGAGCTCCACCTTCTCGCCGCCGTACAGGTCGCCCGCGTTCACGGCGATGACGCCGGTCTTCGGGTCGTAGGCGCTGTCGGGCACGTCGTGGACGTTGCCCTGGGCGTCCTTCAGCTTGATGGTGCCGGGCTTGGGCTCCATGCCCTCGGGCAGGGTGGCCTTCACCACGGCGTCGGCGAGCTTGGAGTCGGGCTCGGTGTTCTCGGAGGTCACCGTCACCTCGAGCACGTCCCCCACGAGGATGCGGTCGTCGCCGTGCTCCTCACGGTGCTCCTTCTGCTCGACCTTCACGGTGGTCGAGATGGAGCCCGCCGCCGGATCCTTCGGCAGCACCGGTGTGGGCTCGGGATCGGGGAACTCGCCGGTGGCCGGGTCGGGGTCCCCGTCGCCCACCACGACGATGTCCACGCCGGGCACGAGATCGGTCGGGGGAACCGCCTCCTCGCCGGGCTTCAGATCCTCCTCGTCCTTCCCGTAGCCGCCCGAGCCCGCCGGCTCGTTCCCTATCTCGGGGAGCTTGCCGTCCTCCGGGCGCTTGCCGAGGTCCTGGTCCTCGGCCACGGCGGCCCGGAAGCGCACCGAGGTGGACTGCCCGCCGTACACGGTGCCGACGCCCTTGGTGAGGGTGGGCGCGCTGAAGGTGTAGTCGCCCTTGGCGACGTCGCTCCACGCGAGGCCGTCCCAGTCGAAGCCCTCGTAGAAGGCGGCCGTTCCCAGGTCGTATTTGTCGGAGTGGGTCGGGTAGTTGGCCGCGATCTCCACCGACTCGGCGTCGAAGGCGAGCTTCGAGTCGATGGCGTCCGCGAGCTCGGCCGCCTGCCAGGCTGAGCCGGGCGTGAGGTTCAGGCCCGTCACCGTGTACTCGATCACGTCGCCGGGGCGCGGCGGGGTCGCGGAGCGGTCGGAGGCGGTGCGGGCCGATGCCGCGAAGGCCTCCCCCTCCCCCGCCGCGAGCGCCGCCAGGCCGCGCGCCATGAGGGCCGCGGGCTCGCCGGCGGCCTCGCCGAGGGCCGTCAGGTTGCGCCAGGTGAGGCGGATCTGCACCTTCGGCTTGAGGCCCGGGTCAGGCAGGATGTTCACGGTGAGGATGTACTTGATGCCGGTGTAGAGCGCGTTGGCCTTCTGCTCCAGGACGATGACGGAGGTGCCGCAGCTGTTCACCTTGATCTGCACCTTCCCGTCCTCGCCGAGGGCCGGGGCGCCGTCCTCGCCGCGCACCAGGTCGGCCACCGCGGCGTTGGACACCGACCAGGCGCCCGCCGCCGAGGAGGTGGAGGTGACGGCCAGCCTGAAGAAGTCGGCGGCGTCTGCACTGTGGAAGTCGCCGTAGCTGGCGGTGATGGTCTTGCGCACCACGGTCATCTTCCCCGTGGGGTCGTCGGGGTCCGTGCCGCCCGGGCCCGGCTCCGGGTCGGGCGAGGTCTCGATGGTCACCTTGTCCTCGTCCTCGGGGTCGGGCTGCACGTCGCCCTCGGGGGGCACCGGGACGATGAAAGTGTCCTCGTTCTTGGCGTTGTCCGGGTTCTTGTCCACGCCCTGGATGTAGTTCTTGTCGGCGATGTACTCGATGTTCACCGTGTGCTGCTCGCCGTCGCCGGCCTGCTCCAGCAGCTCGAGCAGCCCGTCGCGGTTGGCCGGATCGAGGTAGTAGGTCACCGACGTGGCGTGGCGCGTCTCGGTGCCGCCCGAGGCGGCGTCCACCTGCACGTCCCTGTACGCGAGGCTCGAGTGCGGCGACTCCTCCATGGCGGCCTCGGTGAGCGGGATAGGGTCGCCCACGTCCTTGCCGTCGATCTTCACCTGGAAGTAGCCGGTGGGCGCCGCGCAGGTGAGGGCGGTCGTGTTGGCGCTGCGCACGTCGAAGGTGAGCTTGAGGCGGTTGCCGGCGATGCCGCCGGCGTCCTGGTCCTTGGTGATGGGCTGCCAGGCGCCGGCCGAGCCCTCGGCCGCGTCGACGTCCAGGTAGCCCCACTCCACGCCGTGGAAGTCGAGCACGGCCGGGACGGGCGTGATCTCGGCCCATCCGGAGATGCGGTGGCCCCAGTAGCTGTTGCCGAAGCTGCCCGTAGCGTACTGCTTCGAGATGAACTGCACGCTGTAGATGCCGGTATCGGCGGGCATCGTGACGTTGGACGACCCGGTGACGGCCTCGCCGAGCGGTTTGCCGCCCTTGCTGTCATAGGCCTGATAGGTGGTGTCCACCGCGTCGGGATCGTCCAGGGTCTTCCCCTCGGCCTCGAAGCCCTCGGTGTTGATGGGGTTCTTCGAGATGTCGAAGGGGGCCAGGATCAGGCCGTCGTACTCCTTCGTCAGCGTTTTGAAGTAGGCCTGCTGCTCGGCGGGGAGCTTCTCCACGTCGATGTCGATGTAGCGCTTGAGGGTGGAGCCCGCCGCGCTGCCCACCTCCTCCACGTAAAGCGGCTCGAGGACATGCTCCTTGCCGTCGGCGTCCAGATAAGACATGTTGACGGTCACCTTCTTGCCGGTAGCCGAGGCGGGAACCCACACATAGGCCTTGCCGTTATCCAGATAGGTGGGAGCGCCGTAATCGTACGGGAAGTTGTCGATCTCCAACTTCCAGGACGAGACGACCACCTTGTCGGGCACGGCTCCGTCTACCTTCACGTCCTCGCTGAGGTCGATCTGCACCATCTGGACCTTGTCCTCGTCGGGCAGCGTGTAGCCGGTGTAGCCGGTATTGGATACGGGATCGCCCCCGGCCTTGCTCACCACGTCATCCCACGTGGTCACCCCGAGCGTGTTGTAGGCCGTGCCGCCGAGGCCCTGGAAGAGCACCTTGCCGTTGTAGGCGGAAGACGTTCCCGTCTGAACCTGCACGGAGCCGCCGGTCACGATGGTGTAGCCCAAACGCGCGCCGATGCCGAACATGTAGGGGTTAGTGCTCCCCGGGCTCTGCGACTCCGCCTTCACGGTGCCGCCCGTGATGCGGATGATGTGCCCGCGATTGGTATTGGGGCCGTGGCCGCAGCTCTGGCCGATGGCATTGCCGTGAATGCCGGACTTCGCGTACACGTAGCCGCCGTTGATGGTGATGTCGCCCGCCACGGTGAAGGACGTTGTGCTGCTGCCGGTCTGGACGGTGCTTCCCGCAAGATCGTTGACGCCGTCCGCGCTGTAGGTATAGGGAACGCCGGCCTTGCCCCAGAAGCTATAGCCTTGGGAAAGCTCGTAGGAGTTGATGGATGTCGGAACGCCGATGGCATCGTCTTTGAACGTCGAGCCGTTGTGCGACGAGCTATGGTAGCCGAAGCCGGCGCCGATAGCCGTGCCGCAGCCGGCGCCGTAGGCGGCAACCTTGCCGCCGTTGATGGTGATGACGGTGCCCGAGCCGTTTCCGCCGCCGCCGATGCCGGAGCCGTTGAAGTCGTAGGTGGGGTTCGACATCCTCGCGGTGATGTCGCCGCCGTTGATGACGAGCGTGCCGGCGTTCTCGGAGGGGCCGGAGCCGATGCCTGCGGAGTGGAGGCCGCCTTGGGCCACGAGGACACCCGCCTTCGGCGACTCCATCTTGCCGATGGCGTCGCCGGCCTTGAGGGACGTGCCGCCCAAAAGCGTCACGTCCGAGCCGATCATGCCGTTCTCGGGGATGACGATGTCATCCAGATTGAACTTGGAGCCGCCGGCCTTGATGTTGGTGATGGAGTCGTCGATGACGAGAATGGAGCCCCAGCCGCAGCGGATGCCCGGCCAGCCCGTGCTGAGCACCTCATCGGTCCTTGTGAACAGCAGGTTGTTGGTGGTGCCGTCCGCAATAGTGAGGTGCAGCATCGTCTTGTTGCGAATCTGGTCGGCGTGCGTCGCCTTGGCGCCCGATGCCGTGTCCATGGAGTTCGTGATCATGTTGATGGGCGACCGGACGGTGGTGGCGATGTTCACGCCGGCTAGGGTGAGGTCGGCCTTCACGCCGGCATCGATATCGATGGTCTGGGCGGTGCTGGTCACCCCGTCGGCCATCTTCACCGTGAGGGGCGTCGAGGACTTGATGTGGAGGATGTTGCTCTCGAAGGAGTAGTCGGTTCCCGCGGTACCGCCGAGGATCTGGAAATGGCAGTTTGCGGGCGTGTCCCACTCGGTAGCCGACGCGGGGGCCGCGGAGGGCCCGGAGCCGTCGGCGGCCGAGACGATCGCGCCCGCCGCCGCGGCCATGTCGGACAATGCGCCCACGGCGGAATCCCCGCCGTCGGCGAGGGCCGCCAGCGGGGTCGTCGGGACCACGAGGCCGCAAGCCAACACGAGGGCCAGGGCACTACGGAGGAGTCTGCTCTTCATTCTCATGCCTTCACGCTTCCTTCCGTTACCAGCGATTCCGACGGCGGCTGGCGGCGGCCATGACGCCGACGGCCGCGAGAGCCGCGAGCGGCAGGCCGAGGATCAGCAGGGCCATGCCGTCGCCGGTCTGGGCGAGGCGAATGCGGGTCTTGCCGGAGCCGTCCTTGGAGCCGTCGCTCGTTCCGTCTCCGCTACCGGAGCTGCCGTCCGAGCCATCCCCGCTGCCGGAGGGGTCGGACGGCACCACGCCGCCTGCGGCGTCGGTGCCGGGGGCGTAGGCGGGCTCGCCCGAGTTGTCCACGCCGGGATGGCCCTTGAGGAACGCGTCCCAGCCCTCGGAGGGCTCGAAGGGCTCGCCGGGGGCGGGCCTGGTCGCGCCGGGGGCCACCTCGGACGGGTCCGCGTCGGAGGGCCGGGTGCCGTGGGCGCTCGCCACATTGCCCGTGTCGGCGCCGACGGCCTCGGCGGTCACCTCGCACTCGAAGGTGAGCACGGCGGTGCGGCCGCCGGCCAGGTCGCCGGCGGTGACGGCCAGCACGCGGGTGGCGGGGTCGTAGGCGGAGTCGGGCACCTCGCACTCGGAGCCGTCGGGCGCCACGAGCCTTATCGTGCCCGAGAGCGGGTCCACGCCGAGGGGCAGAACGTCGCGGACGACGGCGCCGTACCACATGGTGTGCGGGCCGGAGTTGGAGAGCGTCACCGTGTAGCGCACGGTGTCGCCCACGGCCGTGGTGCCGTCGTCGCGGGTGAGGTTCTCGGCGGTCTTCGCCACCTTGATGTCCGCCTCGGCGCCGTCCTTCCCCTCGGTCGAGGGGCTGGCGGGCAGCACGGGGGGCATCTCGGGGTCTGAGGCCGGAGGCGTGCTGACGAGCTCGTCCTCGATCTCCTCCCAGGGCTTGGTGGGGGTGAACGGCGTGCCGGGCTCGGGCTTGACGTAGGGCTCGTCGGGGGTGCCGGGCACGAGCGGGCTGTCCGGGTCGCCGGGGTCCTCGGGGACCATCGGGTGGTCGCGCTCCCACTCGTCGGTGGGCGTGGTGCCGAGCGTGCCGCCGGTGATGGGCGGGTCGCTCGGGCGCGCGCCCGGGTTATCCGGGTTGTCCGGGTCGGACGGGTCGCGCGTGTCGGAGGTTGAGGTCACCTCCACGTCGAACACGAGCTTCGCGCTCTCCCCGCCGTACAGGTCGCCGGCGTTCACGGCGATGACGCCGGTCTTCGGGTCGTAGGCCGAGTCGGGCACCTCGTGGACGTTGCCCTCGGCGTCGACGAGCTTGATGGTGCCGGGCTTGGGCTCCA
>NZ_CAUASN010000033.1 GCF_958431955.1 uncultured Adlercreutzia sp.
TCCCTATCCTCCGTGACCCCCTCCCCCTTCCTCCCGAAGCTCCTTCCCCCTCCTTCTCGAGGCTCCTTCCCCCGTCGAAACTCCTTTCTCTCTTCTTTCCGAGGCTCCCTTCTCCGACTTGCCCCGAAACGCCCGGCTGCATGACCTCGTTCGCACGACACCGGGCACCCATCAGCCCGCAGCGAAGTTTCCGAACATAATTCGGTGTGGATTGGCTTGAAAACGACGCTTTTGTTACCACTTCCGCTCAAAAAGATAGGTATGGTTAACCACGACCTGCATAAACTCCAATACCACTTTTAAGTTGAGATCCGAAAACCATGGAGTCGGTAACAAAAGCGTGATTTCCAAGCCATTTCGGAGGGAAAAAGGATCACGCAAGTACGCCGCACGCCCTAATGTGCAGTTTGTTCAGCGCACTGACGTGCAGCCTGCTCAAGCACACCGCACACCCTGACATGCAACCCGCTCAAGCGCACCGTGTGCCAGAGCATGCAACTCGCCCAAATGCGCCGCACGCCCGGACGCGCTGATCGCTCAAATATACGGCTCGCTCAGATGCGCCGCTCGTCCGCGCTGGCCGGTACCGCTCCATCGGCGAGGCCGGCAAGCCACTCGGCGCGGTGATAAGCCCTCAGCGACCATCCGGCGCGGAACAGCGCCCGATTTTGGCAGGAGAAGCGCTTGCTCTGCGGGCGGACGCGACGCCCCATGCGCCGGGCCGCCTCTGTGGCGACGCGGTGCATATGCCCCCGGTCGGCGAGCTGCGCCCTCGTCACGGTGATGACCTTGAAGCCGTCGGCCTCCAGCGCGAGCCGCTTGGAGGCATCGCGGCCGATCTGGCGCGCCGTCATATGCTCGGCATTCGAGTCGTACTCGATGGCGAGGCGCGCCGATGCCGCGTACAGATCGGGCACGAGCGTCTCGCGACGGGCAATGGCCCGCGCCCTCCGGCTCGGCTTGATGCGCTCATTGGCCCGCATGCCGTCGAGCTGATAGCCGCCCAGACGGTACGGCAGGCCCAGCACCATGCGGAGAAACGACTCCGGCGGCGAGGCCGACCGATCGCTCACGAACTTGAGGGCGGCCCGAGCGGCCTTGGCGCCCGCAAGCCCCGGATTGCGCGCGAGGAAGCCCTCGATGCGCCGGGCCGTCGTAAGAGGGCGCCGCGTTCCCAGGCCGTGACGCTGGAGCGGGTCGATCACGAACGTTCCGCACAACGCATCGCCGACTTTCACGAGGTCATGGACGTCGAGGGAGCACGCCAGCTGCACGAAGCAGAGCTCGGGGCACGATGTGTACACGCCATCGCCCACGCGGCAGAACGGCCTCTCGGAATAGGAGAACGAGGACGTGTGCGTGACGGCCCCCTCCGCGGCCCGGCGGCACCGCGTCGCCACGAGCACGTGGTACGGCCCGGGAATCTGAGGGAACGCGTCGCGCAGATAGGCAATCGAGCGCTCGGTGGGGTCGCAGTCCCGCAGCGCGGCAGGCCCCACGCGGCCCGACGAGCCGGGCCGCTCGTAAGCCGCCAGCCAGTAGGACAGGGACGATATGCCGTGCAGGAAGATTCTCATGGCGGCACAGTGTATCGCGAAAACCGCGAAAGGGGGCGGTCGCAGGGTGCCTCCATCAATGCTCCTCTGCGATGCGCGGCTCGGTCATCTATCGGTTGGCGGCCGGCGCGCCAACCGGCCGGCCGCCCGCTTCCATCGTTGAAACGAGGCGAGACGGGGCGGATGCCCGGCGCAACAGGCACCGGGCGACTGCTGAGGCTGGCGACGTCGTCCTGCGGACGTAGCAGGCGCCAGGCGCCGCTGGAGCAGACGATGCCGTCCGGCGAACGCAGTAGGCTACCAGGCGGCCCCTGAGGTTGGCGATGCCGTTTGGCGGACGTAGCAGGAGAGTCCGCGAAACAAATTTCGCTTCATTTGGCTTGGAAATCACGCTTTTGTTACCGATTCCGCTGCTTCCAAGCTCAACCCTGAAAGCAACATCGGAGTTTTACCAGGTCGAGGTTATCCCAGGCTTCCTTTTTGGGCGTTTTTTGGACGCAAGTGGTAACAAAAGCGTGATTTCCAAGCCAAAAGACGAGGAAACCGCCGCGCGCAAAGCACGCAGACCCGCAGAGCGATCCCCCCCCTGGCCCGTCTTCGCCCCATAGGGAAAAGGCCGCGGGCAATTCCGCGGCCTTTGCGATGCGCTTACCGTGCGGCAGCGAGAGCCGCGGGCGTCGGGCGCACCGAATCTAGGCGGCCAGCTCGGCGGTGCGGGCGGCCATGGCGGCGGCCACGGCGTCGGCCTTCTGCTGGGCGCGCACCACGTAGCTGATGGTGAAGTAGCCGGCCACCGCGCCGCCGAAGGCGCAGACGATGCCCTTGAGGAACATCATGCCGGTCACCGTGGCACCACCGGCAGGCAGGGCCAGGCCGAGCAGCGCGCCGGCGCCGGTCATGGCCACGGCGGCGATAGCGCCCACGACCAGAAGCGACACAGCGTATGAGCCCGACACGAGCGGGAAAGCGCCCTCGCCAGAGGCGGGAACGGCGAACTTGCCGTGCTTCAGATCCATGCGGGTGAGCGGCACCACGCAGATGAACAGCAGCATGCCCAGGAGCACGCCGGTAAACGACAGATCGTGCACGACGGCGGCCAGATCGAACATGGCGCCCTCGGCCGAGGCGTGCAGCCCCGCGAAGATGGCGGCGTTGATGATGCCGTTCACCACGCCGTAGCCGATGAGGCACTTGTTCAGCGCGTAGGACTTGAAGGACTTGGGGGCCTTGGAGGACTTTGCCATAGCGAGCGTTCCTTTCTTCTTTATACAAGCTCTGCTTCATCTCGCTCCGCGGGAGCTCCCCGCGGGCTTCTTGCAGCCGGCCCGCCCCGCATCCTCGCGAGGTCGGCGACCGGGCGGCGTTTGACCGTCGAGCATTATAGGAACCGGTGTTCTCTTTTCCCGCATGAACTCTTTCCGTTGCTGCGGAAAACGTTTCACAGTCGGAACGGAAGCAATCTCCCTACAATGGTCGCCGCCGGGTTACGGGGGCCGCATCCCCGACCTACCCTTACCCGTGTATGCAACATCCCATCCAAGATTTAAGGAGGATACAATGGCGAAGAGCAAAGCGACGCATCCCGAGGGGGGTGTGGAGAAGTTCCTGGTACTGCCCATTATCGTGTTGATTCTGGCGCAGATGGGAACATCGGGCGACAACGGCGCGCTCGGCCTCGCCAATCAGCAGCTCGTCGACGTCCTGGGGGCCACCACCCCCGACATCCAGCTGGCGAACATGGTGTACTCGCTGATGGCGGGCGCCTTCATGGTGGCCGGCGGCCTCGTGGGCACCATCATCGGCTGGCGCACCAACTTCCGCTTGGGCGCCATCCTGTGCGCCGCGGGCGAGCTGGTCATGGCGCTGTCGCCGAACATGACCGTGTTCATCTGGGGCGGCCGCATCCTCGTCGGTTTCGGCGCCAGCTTCATGATCCCGTCGGTGCTGGGACTTATCCCCTTCATCTACCATGGGAAGAACCGCGTGCTGGCCTTCGGCTGCATCGGCGCCGCATCGGGTCTGTCGGCCTTCCTGCCGCTCATTCTCGGCATCGTGATGCAGTTCGGCGGCTTCCGCGTCACCTTCGGCGTGCTGGCCGTGTACTTCGCCCTGGTGCTGCTGCTGTCCTTCAAGCTGCCGGCCATCGAGAAGCCCGCTGAGAAGCTGAAGTTCGACGGGCTCGGCACCGGCATCGCCGCCGTGGGCCTGTTCCTGTTCCTCGTCGGCCTCTCCCGCATCTCCGCCTGGGGCCTCATCGAGCCCTTCGCCGAGTGCCCCTTCACCATCTTCGGCATCTCGCCCGCGCTGCCCATGGCTGTGCTCGGCCTGATCCTGCTGGTCATCCTGGTGCCGGTGGAGAAGCGCGTGGAGGAGAAGAACGGCATCGCGCTTTTGCCCCAGTCCTTCCTGAAGACCCCGCAGGTGCGCGCCGGCCTCGTGGCGAGCGCCATCACCTTCTTCTTCATGGGCGTCCAGGCCATTCTGCTCTCGCCCTACCTGCAGCTGGTGGCCGGCTGGTCGCCGGTGCTCATGGGCGTCATGGCGCTGGCCGTGGGCATCCCCACCTTCATCTTCTCGCTCGGCATCCCGAAGTTCATGCCGAACGCCAACCCGCGCCACGTCATCCAGCTCGGCTACATCGTGATGGCCTGCGCCTTCATCCCCATGGCCCTCTCGCTGCACGGCTCTGAGGTCAACGGCCTCATGTGGGTCGGCCTGGCCGTGGCCGGCGCCGGCGCCGGTATCGTGTCCGCCCAGGCCAACAACATCGTGGCCCTGGCCGTGAACGAGCGCGACGCTTCCCAGTCCGGCGGCATCCAGACCACCATGCGCAACGTCGGCCAGGCCATCGGCGTGGCCGCCATCGGCGCGGTGCTCCTGTTCGGCATCACCGCCAACATCGACAACGCCATGGCCGAAAGCCCCATCATCACCCCCGAGGTGCAGCAAGCCGTGGCCGAGCGCAACATCTCGCTCATGGGCGACGCGCAGTTCGAGGCCACCATCGCCGACATCCCCATGGACGACGCGCAGCGCGCCGAGCTGGTACAGCTGAACTCGGACGCCCGCATCCAGTCCACCATCACCTCCTACGTGGTGGCCGCCGTGCTGATCCTGCTCGGCCTGCTGTCCACGCGCTGGATCACCATCTTCAAGAAGGAAGAGGGCGGCAAGGAGGAGAGCATCGTCGAGGAAACTGCCGGCGAACTGCCCTACGAGCCGGTGGTCGACCGCGAGATGTAGCGACTGCCGCAACCGCGTAACCGATTCCGCACACATCTTGTTTCGAAGGGGGTGGGAGTGCACCCGCCCCCTTCTCTTGTGCCGGGGCCGGGCAGACTGCGGGCCGCCCGGGTGGCCGTCATGGGCCGCAAGGCGCGGCCGGCCCGGCCCCGCGCCCCGAAGCAATCAACCTACCCGCTTACTCTGAAAGGAAGACCATGAAACGGCTCTTTACCAACGCCACCTTCGTCACCATGGTCGACGACGTCGACACCGGCGAGGCCCTGCTCGTGGGCGACGACGGCCGCATCGCCGCCATCGGAACCCTCGACGACCTGCGCGAGCGCGCCGACGGCGCCGAGGAAGTGGATCTGCACGGCGCCGCCGTGGTGCCCGGGCTCATCGACCCGCACAGCCACTTCACCGGCGCGCTGCAGTACCTCCTGTACGCCGACCTGTCCGAGTGCACCTCCTTCGCCGAGATCACCGAGACGCTCGCGACATTCGCCGCCGAGAACAACATCGGGCCCGATGGGGTCATCATGGGCAACGGCTACGACCAGAACAACCTGATCGAGCAGCGCCACCCCGACAAGTCGGTTTTAAACGCCGTGTCCGAGGACACGCCGGTGCTCATCACCCACGTGTCGAACCATATGGGCGTGGCCAACGACTGTCTGCTGAAGCTGGCCGGCATCACGCCGACGACCCCCGACCCCGAGGGCGGCCGCTACGGACGCCTGAACGGCACGGGCGACTTGGACGGCTATGCCGAGGAGCCGGCGGCCATGAACCCCTTCTACGCGGTGACCACGCCGCGACTCGGCCTGGACTTCGCCGCCATGGTGCCCGCCATGCAGCGCATCTACCTGGAGCACGGCGTGACCACCTGCCAGGACGGCGCCACCGCCCCCGACATGGCCGGCGTGCTCGTGTCGCTCGCGAAGGCGGGGCTTCTGAAGATGGACATCGTCTCCTACCCCATGTGGGGATCCGACGTGATGGCCACGCTCGCCGCCAATCCCGAGTACGACAGCCAGGACTACCACGGCCACTTCCGCTTCGGCGGCCTGAAGATGTTCCTCGACGGCTCGCCCCAGGGACTCACCGCCTGGATGACCGAGCCCTACGTGGAGGGCCCCGACGGCGAGCGCGACTGGGTGGCCTACAGCACCATGACCGACGAGGACGCCATCGCCTTCGCGAGGCTGGCCGTCGATTCCAACCATCAGCTTCTATGCCACTGCAACGGCGATGCGGCGGCCGACCAGCTGCTGCGCGTGTACGAGGCCGCCCGCGACGCCTCGGATAACCCGGACAAGATGGCCCTGCGCCCGGTGATGATCCACGCCCAGACCGCGCGCACCGACCAGTACGAGAAAATGGCCGAGATCGGCATGATCCCCTCGATCTTCTCCTCGCACATCTGGTACTGGGGCGACGCGCACCTGCGCAACCTCGGCCCCGTGCGCGGCGGCCGCGTGAGCGCTTGCGGCGACGCCCTGCGGGCGGGTCTGCCCTTCACGCTGCACACCGACACGCCGGTGCTGCGCCCGAATCTGCTGGAAGCCGCCTGGTGCGCCGTGAACCGCGTCACCAAGGCCGGCGCCCAGCTGGACGAGGACCAGAAGATCACCCCCTACGAGGCCCTGCGCGCCATTACCGCGAACGGCGCCTACCAGTACGGCGAGGAGGATTTGAAGGGCACGCTCGAGGTGGGCAAGCTGGCCGATCTGGCCGTGCTCGACCGCAACCCGCTCGCCGTGGACCCGCGCGAGATCCGCGACATCAAGGTGCTCGCCACGGTGAAGGAGGGCGACGTGCTCTACGAGCGCGCCGAGAAGTAAGGTAGCCGCCCCCTAGTCAGGCTCGGGGAAGTAGGAGAAGAAGCTGTCGTCGCTCATCGACCCGGAGGTGTCGGCACAGTCCTCCACCATGCGTTTGAAGCTCTGGGTGAGCGGCGTGAGGTCCCCGCGCTCGGAGGGGGCCACCAGCAGCACGGCGGCCATGGTGCACCGGCCCACTTCCCCGCCGTCGCCTTCCGGGACGATGCGGAAGATGCGGATGCCGGTCTTGCGCACGCCTTGGCCGCACCAGGCGAGCACGAGGGTGCGGTCGCGCATGACCGAGAGCGTCCAGACGAGCCACGCGAAGTCGTCGGGCGCCAGATCGATGAGCTCGTCGGCGGCCAGGCGCCCGTGCAGGGCCGCCACGAGCCCCTCCGGCGAAGGCGCGGCGGGAAGGTTCGCCTGCTCCCAGGCCGCGCGTACCTCCCGGCCCCGCCGCCACAGCGGCACCGAGGCGATGATATGGTCGATGTCGGCCCGGCTCACACTCGGCGAGATGGTCACGCTCGGGAACCTCACATCGAGCGGCTCGAAGGACACGAGGAAGTCGAAGCGCTCGGCCAACGACGAGCGGGGCCCGGCCGCGGCGGCGGCCACCTCGTTTTCCGTCAGCACGTCGACCACCTTAAGGCGGCTCGACAGCTTCTCGATGCGGTGGGCGCCCCACAGGGCCAGATCGATGCCGCAGTTCACCACGAGCCCCACCCGGTAGCAGCGCAGGGCGCCGGCCTGCTCCAAATAGTCGAGCAGCACGAGCACCAGTCGCGCGAAGTCGGGGGCGAACAGGTCGGCTTGGCGCAGCGAGGGCACCGCGGCGAGCACGGAGGCGATGAGGCACGCCCCGTCCATGGACTCGTACTTCACCAGCTCCTCGTTGGGGTTGGGGGCCACCAGCCCGCAGCTGCGGCGCGCAAGCCCGCTCTCCAGGAGGATGGCCAGAGGTTTGCGCATCTCGTCGGGCACCGGCGCCCCGAAGGCGGCCGCGAGGGCGGCGGCGATGTCATCCACCATCGCGCGGGCACCCTCGGTCGGCTCGTAGGCCTCCATGGCGGCCAGGCTCCACTGCCACGTGCAGCAGCTGGCCATGTCGCGCAGCAGCCCCATCTCGGCATCGCTCACCTCAAGGGAGAAGTGGCGCGCGAGGCGCTTCTGCAGGTAGGCGAAGAACGGTCCCGGCGCGCCGCTGTCGCGCCAGACGTCCAGGCCGTGGCCGAGCTTGATGCGCGTGATCATGATGCACAAGTACACCTCGAACTGCCACTGGGCGTTGCTGGAGAACTCGAAGCCGAGGTCGCGCTGCATCTCGCCGATGCAGCGGGCGAGGAACTGGCGGTCGTAGGGGTCGAGCGCGCCCACGAGCGACGGCATGATGCGGCGGCGCACGGCCGGGGCGGGAAACGAGAAGAGCATGGACATGATGAAGCCGCGGATGGTCCACTCGGGCCCCTCGACGGCGAGGGTCCGCCCGGCCGACAGGGACAGCCCGTTCATCTTGAGCACCCCCTGCCACCACCGCAGATCGGCCTGGATCTGCTGCTTGTTGCGGAACATGCGCCGCGCGAGCAGATCGGCGGTGTGCGGTCCGGGCTGGCAGGTGAGGGCGAGCATCTCCTGGCAGAGGCGCTCGTAGCGCGGATGCATCTCGGCCTCCGCCTCGCCGAGCAGGCGCACGATGCGGTCCTGCTCGCCGGCGGCCACGGCCAGGCGCAAGCCCGCCCCGCGCTGGCGCGCCACCCGAGAGGAGAGCCCCTCGTGGGCGAGCAGGGCGTTCAGGGCCTTCACATCGGTGCGCACCGTGCGATCCGAGCACCCCAGCTGACTTCCGAGCTCGCCGGCGGTCTGGTAGTCGCTGGCGTTCAGAAGGGCCCGCAAGAGCGCCCCCTGTCGGCTGTTCACCGTTGCCCACCTCCGTTTCGCCGCTCGCTAACCCGAGACCGTCCCGCGCCCGGAAAGGCGCGAACCGACGAGCGATTCGCTCATCGAAACCAGTGTAGCGCCGCACAGAGCGCGCGAGGGCCACAGTCCCGTGGCAAGACGGCAACAGTTGGAAGAGAATCCTCGGGCCCGCCTCGCGCGCCCGCGCAGCTGCGGGACAATTACTGATCGGAATACTTCGCAAGATCGGCCGGCGTGCGCCGGCCAGCCCGTCGAGAGGTTCACCATGGCGACTACGGTTCTTTCTGCCGGCCGCGCCGAGCAGCAGTCCCCCACCGCATCCAAAGCATCCTACGTGCCCCTGGCCGTGCTGGCCTTGGCCCAGATCGGCACCTCGAGCGACGGCGCGGCCATGAACCTGGCCACGGCGAGCCTCGTGGGGTCCCTCGGCGCCACCCTCGACGACATCCAGGTGGCCACGGCCCTGTTCTCGCTCATCGCCGGGGCCTTCATGATCGCCGGCGGCCTCATCGGCGTGACCATCGGCCTGCGCCGGGGACTGGCGACGGGACTGGCCATGGCGCTTATCGGCGAGCTCATCGCCGCGCTATCCCCCAACATCGCGGTGTTCACCTGGGGCGGCCGCGTCGTCATGGCCCTCGGCGCGTGCCTTGTCACCCCGGCGGTGCTGGGGCTTGTGGCCGCGCTGTACCAGGGACGCCAGCGGGCCATCGCCTTCGGCACCATCGCCGGCGCCGCGGCGCTTTCCACCCTGTCGCCTCTGGCCTTGGGTGCGGTGATGGACCAGGCCGGCTTCCGCCTCACCTTCGCCATCATGACCGTTTACTTCGCCATCGTGCTCTGCTGCACGCGGCTCGTGCCGGCCACCCCGCCGGCCGGGAAGCACGCCCGCTTCGACGTGGCCGGCACCGCCGTGGCCGCCCTCGGCCTGGGGCTCGCCCTGCTCGGCGTGTCGCACCTGTCGGACTGGGGCATCCTCGCCCCGCAGAAGCTGTGCCCCTTCACCGTGTTCGGCATGGCGCCCACCCTGCCGGCCATCGTGGTGGGCCTTCTGCTGCTCGGCCTGCTCGTGCCCACCGAGCGCCGCGCCGAGCGCCGGGGCAACCCGCTCATCCCCACGGCCTTCGTCACCTCCAAGGGCGTGCGCGCCGGCCTGGCCGCCGTGTTCGTGCCGTTCTTCTACATGGGCGCCGTGGGCATCCTGGCCACGCCCTACCTGCAGCTCGTCACCGGGTTCACGGCCCTGCAGACGGGCCTTCTCTCGCTGCTCTCGGGCATTCCCATGTTCCTTCTGGCCACCTTCCTGCCGAAGCTCGCGCCGCACCTGTCCTCGCGGCTCATCATCCGCGTCGGCTTTATCGCCCTCGCCTGCGCCTGCGCGCTGATGGCCCTCGGCGTCCAGCAGCACGGGGTCACGCTCCCGCTGTTCTTAGGAATGGCCCTCGGCGGCTTCGGAGTGGGCGCGGTGAACTCCCAGGCCAACAACGCCGTGGCCTGCTCGGTGAACCGCGAGGAGGCCGAGCAGTCCGGCGGTATCCAGGGCGCGGCCCGCAGCATCGGACTCGCGCTCGGCACGGCGCTTGCGGGCACGTGCCTTCTGCTCACCATGGCCGGCGGGTTCACGACGCTCGCCACCGAGGGCGGCGTGCAGCACGATCTCATGGCCGCCGCCACCGACCAGGCCTCCACCCTCATGTCCGACGACGCCTTCGACGCGCTCACCGGCCAGTGGGGGGCCGATGCGGATCAGGCCGCCAAGCTCGTGGAAGCGAAGTCGGCGGCACAGTCCAACGCCATGCGCCTCACCTTCGGCGCCCTCGGCTGCGTGGTGCTCTTAAGCCTGCTCACCACCCGCAACCTCGTGGAGACCGCCGTTCCCAAGAAACCGAAATCGGCCGGAAGCTCCCAGAAGGCCAAGCGAGCCGACAGCGCCGCCCGCGCCTAACCCCCACAAAAGAGAAGGGCCCGCACCCTCTGGCAAGACCGCGCGAGCGTCGGGATGAGGCGACCGTGCCTAGTAAGACAGGATCCTCGCGCTCGCTCGCTGCCTATTGCGCACAAGATGAGCAGCACGGACGGAGAAGCCGCTCGAACAGAGCCGGTGCCTTCCCCTCCCCTTCCCCATCTCCTATCCGCAAAAAAGGGAACCCGCCGAGGCGGGTTCCCTTGGGTTCGGACGATATGTCGTCGGCAGGCTAGTCGAGCTCGTCGGCCGAGAAGGCGTCCTGGCCGAGGTGCACTTCCTTGCCCTCCTTGATGAGCTGGCGGTACTCGGCCGTCGCGGTGAACACCACGTCGGAGGACGAGTTCAGGCCGGTCTCGCAGGAGTCCTGGATCACACCGATGATGAAGCCGATGCCCACCACCTGCATGGCGATGTCGTTGTTGATGCCGAACAGCGCGCAGCACATGGGAATGAGCAGAAGCGATCCGCCGGCCACGCCCGACGCGCCGCAAGCGGAGATGGAGGCCAGCACGCACAGGATGACGGCCGTGACCGGATCCACTGCCAGGTTGATGGTCTGGCAGGCGGCCATGGTCATCACCGTGATGGTGACAGCCGCGCCGGCCATGTTGATGGTGGCGCCCAGCGGGATGGACACCGAGTAGTTGTCCTTGTTCAGGCCGAGCTTGCGGCACAGCTCCATGTTCACCGGGATGTTGGCGGCCGAGCTGCGGGTGAAGAACGCCGTGAGGCCCGAGTCCTTCAAGCAGCGCAGCACGAGCGGATAGGGGTTGTGGCGCGTGCACACCCACACGATGAGCGGGTTGGTCACCAGGGCGATGACGAGCATGCAGGCCACGAGCACCAGGATGAGGTGGCCGTACTCGGTGAAGATCTCCAGGCCGGAGGTGCTCACTGAGGTGTACACGAGACCCAGGATGCCAAAGGGCGCGAGGTTGATGACCCAGCGCACCGCCTTGGACACGGCGTCGGAGATGTTGGTGAACAGCTCCTTGGTGCGGTCGCTCGCCGCGCGCAGGGCGATGCCGAGCACCACGGCCCAGGCCAGGATGCCCACGTAGTTCGCGTTCATGAGGGCGTCCACCGGGTTGGCCACCACGTTCATGAGCAGCGTGGTGAGCACCTCGCCGATGCCCTCGGGCGCAGCCTGCTCCACCATGGACGAGGTGTCCAGCGTGAGGCTCGAGGGGAAGATCTCGCTGCCGATGAGGGCCACGATAGCCGCCACGAAGGTGCTGACGACGTACAGGACGATAACAGTCTTCATGGTGCCGGCGCCCTGGGCGTTGCACAGCGCGCTGATGACCAGGAAGAACACGAGCACCGGCGCCACGGCCTTCAGGGCGCCCACGAAGAGCGAGCCGAGCAGGGTGATGACGTCGTTGCCGGGGATGATCAGGGCGAGGATAACGCCGATCACGAGGCCAACGAGGATGCGCTTGATAAGGCTGACCTCGTTGTACTTCTTCAAAACTGCGGGAACTGCCAAGGTGATTCTCCTTTTCCTCGCGCGCCGCCCGAAAGCGCCGCGTGCCAACCGCGCGGGCCGGATGCCGCACGGCACAAGAGGTGGTGCGGGCGAAAGGACTTGAACCTTCACGGGGGTTGCCCACCAGAACCTAAATCTGGCGCGTCTGCCAATTCCGCCACGCCCGCACATCCGAACTTGTGGCGAGAAGTTCCGCGCCACGTCAGGTAATAATAGCAAAGATGCGCCGCTGACAGCGGGTCAATGGCCGATCGGTTCCCCAGGCGTGCCCATGGGCGCCTGCGGAGCCGCAGACGGCCACGAGAAAAGAAAGAACCCGCCGAAGCGGGTTCTGCAAGTTTCTGGCTCCCCGGGTAGGATTCGAACCTACAACCCTTCGGTTAACAGCCGAATGCTCTGCCGTTGAGCTACCGAGGAATGTCGGCGGGGCTTCTCGCCCTCAGCGCAAGATAGAATTATACCGAAGCACCACGGGTTTGCAAGAACTTTTTTGCCCGGATGCAAAATCGGCTTCGTGCGGCACCCTTACGCGCGCCGCACCAGGTAGCAGTGGTGGATGCGGGGGTTGCGCTCGAAGTCGTGCGGAATGGTGCTCGCCGTGATGTCCTCGATCTGCACGCCCGCGCGCGCCAGCGTCTCGGCGTCGGGCTTGAAGGTGCGCAGGTTGCACGAGAACACCGCCACGCCCTCGGGCGCGAGCAGACGAGAGACGCCGATGAGCAGCTCGGCGTGGTCGCGCTGCACGTCCCACGTGCGCCGGCCCATGGCCTTGGAATTCGAGAACGTGGGCGGGTCCACGAAGATAAGGTCCCACTGGCGCCGCTCGCGCCGGGCCTCCTGGATCCAGCGCACCACGTCGGCGCGCACGAGCTCGTGACGCGGCCGGCGACCGGCGCCACCGCGAGACGCCCCGCCGCGGCCGTCCCGCTCAGAGGCGAGGGCGGCGGGAAAGCCGTTGGCCTCCAGGTTGCGGCCGGCCCAGTCGAGGTAGGTCTGGGAGAGGTCCACCGTGGTAGTGGACGCCGCGCCGCCGGCCGCCGCATGCAGGGTCGCGACCCCCGTGTAGGCGAACAGGTTCAGGAAGCGCTTGCCCTCGGCCATATCCCCCACCATCTCGCGGGTCAGGCGGTGGTCGAGGAAGATGCCCGTATCGAGGTAGCCGCCCAGATCGATCTCGCAGAGCAGGCCGTCCTCGGTCGTATGGGTCACGTAGCTGCGGCCGCCGGCGTCGCGGTACTGGCCGCCGCCGCGGGCCCGCACGCGCGCCTTGGAGAAGACGTGGTCGGGCCGGATGCCGAGCACTGCGGGCACCACGGCGAGCACGTCCTCGAAGCGAGCGCGGGCCACGGCCTCGTCCACCGACTTGGGCGCGGCGTACTCGGCCACGTGGGCGTAGAGGATGCCCTCGGATTCCGCCGCGCCCTCGTACAGGTCGATGGCGCAGGCGTACTCGGGCAGGTCGGCGTCGTAGAGGCGGTAGCAGCGCACGCCCTCGCGCGCGGCCCACTTACGACGCTCGCGGGCCACCTTGCGCAGGCGGGCGGCGAACTGGGCCGCGCCGGCGTCGTTCACCTCCACGGAAAGCTCGGTGCCCCCGGCGGGGTTGGGCACGGCTATGGCGACCGGCTCCCGCGGGGGCGCGTCGAAGGCCTCGATGACGGCCTCGGTGCGCCCGGCTCCGATGGCAAGCCGCTTGCCCGGCGCCGAGCCGAAGCGCGACGCGAACGCGCCAGGACCCGTGAAGCCGAAGCGCGAGCCGGCCGGCGCGCGCCGCGCGGCGGCCACGCAGGCGGCCTGCTCGGCCACGGCGCGGGCGTCATCGTCCCGGGAGGGCGGCGCCGCGTTCGCGACGATGAGCGCCGCGCCCTCCCCCGCCGTGCGGGCCACCGCGCAGGCCAGGCGCTCCTCCACCGCCGCCGCAGCGTCGCCCGCGGCCGCCTCCACGCTGGCCACGGCCCGAAGGCCTGCGGCCCGCAGGTGCTGGCGGGCGCGCGCGATGGCCGGCGACGACTCCGAGAGCCCCACCACGACCACGCTCTCCTGATCGGGCGCCTCCGAGGCCGCGCGAATCGTCCGCTCGGCACCGAGCACGCGCTCAAGGCCCGCTTCCAGGCGGTCGTCGGCCTCGGCGAGCATGTCGTCCCACGCCTCGGCGTCGGTGCAGGCCCAGCCGGAGAAGCCCCAGCGGTCGCGCACGAGACCGGGTGCCTGGTCCACGAGCATCCCCGCCGCCTCGCACACGAGGATGCCGTCGTCGGCAGCCGGATCGATAAGGCCCCAGCCCTCCTTGAGCAGCGCGCCCGCATCGAGCGCGGCCAGAAGCGCCGCGGCCTGGGCCACGGCCACGGGGGCATCGGCCCCGTCGCGGTCGTCCAGGTAGCTGCGGCGCGAGAGCGAGCGGCCCGACAAATCCAGCGACACCGTCGCGCGGGCGCCCTTCAGGCGCACCTCGATGAGCGCGTCGGGGCTCGCTGCATCCACGTCGGGGCGGCTTCCCCGCGCCTCGACCAGGCGGTCGCACAGGGCGTCTTTCACCTTGAGGGCCGTGAACTGGGTGTTGCGCAGCTCGTCATTGGTGCCGTGGGCCCGCACGGCGATACTGGCGCCGGGCGCGATCTCGTCCTCCCAGGCAAGCTCGTACACCCCGGTGTACAAGGCCTCGGCGTCGCGGGCGCCCACGCGGCCCACCACCGTGTTCACACGGCCGGCCAGCCGCGACCACAGGCACACGCGCAAGCCCGCAGCCGGCTTCCCGTAGAAGGCTGCGCCGCCGGCCAGCGGCCGCACCTTGCGCACCCCGAGGCCTCGCAGCTCGTCGGCCAGAAGGCCCTCCACGCCCGGCGGGCATGTCGCGAAGAACTCGATTGCGTCTCTCTCGTCAACCACGGATCGCTCCTCCATGCAAAGTCGTTTTGAAAAAATGGCCAAAAAGCACCTCGAGTGCGCGCAGGAACCCCTCTCTGCGACGAGATCTGGCGCCCTGAAGGGCGTTTCGATGCAGATCAGGCGTCGGAATATGCCGAGAACGGCATATTCCGACGCGATGGGAGCGCAGTCGAGGCTGTTTTTGGCCACAAAATGAAATCGGCTTGCCGAAACCGCCCATCTCGGCCCGCCGAAGCCGCCCATCATAAGAATCGCCCGCAGCCGGCAGCTGCGAGCGATTGGGTGCTTAGTCTTCCAGGTAGTCCTTCAACTTGCTGGAGCGGGAGGGGTGCCTCAGCTTCGCCAGCGTCTTGGACTCGATCTGGCGGATGCGCTCGCGGGTGACGCCGAACTCGCGTCCGACCTCCTCCAACGTGCGCGGATGGCCGTCCTCCAGGCCGAAGCGCAGGCTGATCACCTTGCGCTCGCGCTCGGCAAGGCCCTCGAGCACCTTGGCCAGCTGCTCCTGCAGCATGGAGAAGCTCGCGGCGTCGGGGGGCACCACAGCGGCGTCGTCCTCGATGAAGTCACCGAGCTGGGAGTCCTCCTCCTCGCCGATGGGAGTTTCCAGGCTCACCGGCTCCTGGGAGATCTTCTGGATCTCGCGCACGCGCTCGGCGGTCAGTCCCATCTCCTCACCGATCTCCTCGGGAGTTGGCTCGCGGCCGAGCTCCTGCAAAAGCTGGCGCTGGATGCGCACGAGCTTGTTGATGGTCTCGACCATGTGCACGGGAATGCGGATGGTGCGGGCCTGGTCGGCGATGGCGCGGGTGATGGCCTGGCGGATCCACCAGGTGGCGTAGGTGGAGAACTTGAAGCCCTTGGTGTAGTCGAACTTCTCCACCGCGCGGATGAGGCCGAGGTTGCCCTCCTGGATGAGGTCGAGGAACAGCATGCCGCGGCCCACGTAGCGCTTGGCGATGGAAACCACGAGGCGCAGGTTGGCCTCGATGAGCTGCTGCTTGGCGTCCAGGCCCACCTGCTCGATGCGGGAGAGGCGGCGCTTCTCGCGGCGCTCGAGCTCCACACCGTCGGCCTCGGCCTTCTCCAGCTCCTCGGTGGCGGCCACGCCGGCCTCGATCTTCATGGCGAGATCGATCTCCTCGGCGGCGGTCAGCAGCGGCACCTTGCCGATCTCCTTCAGGTACATGCGCACCGGGTCGCCCGTGAGCATGGTCACGCCGGCGTCGGGGTTGCGCTTGGCCCGGGCCCGAGCACGGGTGCGCGGCGTCACCTTGGGCAGCGACGCGGCCTCCACGGTGGCCTTCAGCTCGTCCTCGGGGATGCCGTCCAGCAGATCCTCCTCGGAATCGATGCCGGCTTCGATCTTGTCCTCGGTCAGATTGTCGGAAGAGGAGTCGCTCGCGGCGCTCGCGGGGGGCTCCTCGGTGTCCATATCGTCGTCGTCCAGGTCGTCCATCTCCTCGACGTCCTCGGTCACCACAACTTCGTTGTCGTTCTCAGGATTCTTGGCAGCATCAGCCACGGAAAGGTCCTTTCTCTGGTGTCCGCGCCCGATTTTGGGCATGAAAATGCAATTCTGGCGCAGAGATACAGCAGAGAAGAATACTACAAACCGCAGGTGCCTTCAAGAGAAAAGCGGCCAGAAGTTCGCATCTTACAGCATTCGGGAAAATGCGCGGAATCCCCACAGAGGCCGCCGGCCGGACCGAGGCGGCACGCCCGAGGCGAGCGCGACAAGGCGTCGCGCCAGGACGAACCCGGCGGCGAGACAACGCGTCAGGACGAACCCGGCGGCATGGGGCACCATAGGCCGCAGGGACCTCAGGCACAAAGGCGCCCCGTGGCAGATTGATGGTACAATGCGGGCTACCACACTGCGTCGATCCCCTCGTGGGAGGCGCTCGCAACTGAATACGGCGCGATGGGTCATGCGCACCCGTCGCCGATGCCCCGCGTACGGGGCTTATCTGCGGCCGAACCATTGATAAGGAGGGTATCTGCCTGTCCGGTGGTTCGCCGTGTTTCGTGCGCCCCGACGCAGTGTGGTAACTGTGGCGGATACCCTCCTTACCTTTGCATGGGTCCTCCGCTCAGCTGATCCGCCCGCTGCCGAGAGGAACCGCCGTGCCCCTCTATCGACTCATCGCCCCAGCTGTACCTACGCCCCGGCCGGGCAGACGCGTGCCAGCGTCGCCTCCCGCAGCTACGGCCCAACTGGGCGACTGCGCGTCGACAACGCTTCCCCATCTTGGCACAAACCACGGGAGGGCTCCCCCATGACGTAATCATTATCGCAGGTCACCCACACACTTTGTTGCGCAACAAAATACCGCTCCTCACGCTTAATATCGTACTGTCGCGACCGCGGAGGAGCGCGGGAACGCCCGTTGGAAAAGGAGAAGAAAATGGGACTGGAATTGATCATCATCTTTGCTGTGATCGTCATTGCCTTTATGGCGTTTTGCGTATGGCTGCTCGCCATACACTCATTCATTGAGGTCGTGAAGATGAAGGGGCACCATCAGGAGGGAGCGACCACTCTTTGGCTCATCGGCCTTTTCGCCTCACCCATCGTGCTGGGACTCTACGCGGCAGCCCTGCCCGATCGCAATGCAACTGTCGCAACCAAGGCCGCCGCGCCCAATCCGGCCGACGAACTGCCCGCCATCTAGAACGGGGGGAACCATGGCGAACTTCAAAGTCATATTCCGCAGCGATAACCAGGATGCGGCCACCGCACCAGGATGGGAGCCGGGATGTCCGCTGCTCATCAACGCCGTGCAGGTGTCGCGCAACACCGATACCAGCCAGTGCTTTCTGCAGCTGAAGCTGTCGAACCTCTCCAGCGAGATAGTAAGCAGCTACGAGCTGCAAGTCGATGTGGCCTATGCCGACGGCACCACCGAAACCGTGGATCTGAAACCCCTAGATGCCGACATCCAGCCGGGGCAGACATGCCGTCCCGACCCAGTACTGCTCTCGGGCTCAGACATTTTGGGCGCGACCGCCCGGGTCATCGCGGTATCCCAACCGAACGGATCGTGGCACACTACCAGTGCCGCAAAGTCCATCCCCGTCGGCGAACCGCTCGAATTGGAGCAGTTCGCGGCCATCGAGCGCAAGCGCCTTTTGGTCGACCTCGGAAAGGATCCCGACGACTACAGCCGCCGTATTGTGGAGGGCGAGGACTGGTGGGTGTGCCCCTGCGGCACGCCTAACGTCGGCCGGAGCACCTGCTGCGCCTGCGGCATGAACCGCGAAGCCCTGAAGAACCTAGAGGACGAAACCTATCTGCACGCCAAGGCCGAGGAAAGGAAGGTCGCCGAGAAGGCCAGGGAGGGCAAGCGGAAGCGGCTTGCTATCGCAGTAATTGCCATTGCTCTCGTGGCGCTAAGCGCATGCCTTCTCAATCAGCTCGTCATTCAGCCCGAGCTGCAGCGCCAAGCTGATGAACAGAACCGTCAAGCAGCCGCAGAGCAGCAAGCAGAGGCGCAGCGGCAGGCGGAGGAGAGACGGCAGACTTTCATAAACGAAGAGCGCTCTTGCTCGGCCCTCGTCTCTATGACGAGAACTCGCACCGCCGTAAACCAACTGGAAAGTACAACAGTCTACACGCTGGACCAGAAGGGCAACATCGTTGCAGCATCGCGTGTCTTCGAAGAGACGGGTGCCACCCAAATCGTGAACATCTCGGTGGACGACCTCGGTTTTCCTCGAGCAGTAACTGACGAGAGCGGCGCAACGATCAGTGAATTCTCCATCGATAAGACCAGCAGTGTGGGACTCCCCCTTCAAGTCACCCAAACAACGGCTGATGGCACAACGGTCTCTTACACATTTGCCTATGATCAGGCAAACAACCTCTCCTTCTTTGAGCAAAGTATCGGTGATCAGTTCTTTGATATAACAAAAGCCGACGGAGACTGGCAGAGGAGCTGTTCCCTCGAAGCCGCCTCCACCCCTGCTCTTGTGTTAAATGAGGGGTATTATAGGGATTTTTCGGGCCGCACCACTGTTGATAAGGAAATGGGCGACAACGACCGTCTTCTTATGTACCGGGCGGCGGGATCAAAATTCGAGTATGCTTACGAATCGATCTCCAACGCCTCACCTTGGGCAGCCATCGTGGCTCAAATGCCCGTAGAGGACGCACCGCTTCCCTACAATATCTGGCTCGGGATCGAATAGCACCAGGCGTCCGCGAGCCGCACAGCGCAAACTTTTCTGAGAGGGCGGGGCGCTTGAGACCATGCGCCCCGCCCTCCAATAATTGTGCGCAGACGTAAGCCCCCCGCTCAGCCCGGATAGCCCTCGATGAGGAGGAAGGTGGTGGAGGCGGCGAGGCGCAGCTGGTCGCCGGGGGCCACGGGCACGGGGGCGGGCTGCCAGCCGTCGCGCTGGCCGCGCGGAGGCTCCACCACGGTCTCCTCGCCGGTGAGGCCGCTCACGAGCACGGTGCCGTGACGGGCGTCGCAGCCCTCCACGAACCAGGCTCCGTCCGCGTCGCGCCAGATGCGGGCATGGCGCCCCGACACGTCGGGCCCGACCTCATTGGCCGCGCCCTCGGTGAGGGCCAGCGTCCCCACCTCGGCGCCGGTGACCGAGGGCTCCACCCACTGCGGCGCCCCCACCACCACGCCATCCGCAATGCGCAGCAGGCCGAGCCAGCGCAACGGCTCGCCTTCGCCCGCTGCGGGCGAGACGGCGCCCGGCGCGGCGAGGGTCGGCGGCGGAGTGACGAGCCCTCCCCCGTGCATCGCGTCGGCGAAATCGCGCGCCTCGGCTACCGCCCGGCGCACATCGGCCGTGCAGGCCGCCGTCACCAGCAGCACCAGGGCCACCTCGGCCCGCTCGTCGGCCGTAAGCGCCCCCTCGCAGGCGATGCGCTCGAGCATGTTGCGATACACCGTGGGGTTCTGGCCGTGCACCCGCAGGGCGTCGTCCATGGCGCGGCCCGCCTCGCCGCACACGATGCCCAGGATTGCCTCGCCGGAAAGCGCGCGCTTGCTGCGCGACTTCACCCGCGCCAGGAGGCGCAGCGCGCCCACGGCGTAGTCGCAGAAGTACCGATCGGTGAGCGTGGCCGGCGGCGCGTGCACGATGAACCGCGACACCCAGGTGCGGTCGCCCACCCGGCTCTGCGGGCTGCGACCGTCCGAGAGCGGCCGCCCGGACAGCAGCATGGTCGCCAGCTCCTTGTGGCTGACGCCGCATTGGCGCTTCGCCAGATCGAACAGCACCGATACCGGGGTTATCTCCGTCGGGGTCATGCGGTCTCCTCTTCCCTATCGTCCATCAGCTCGTACTCGGCCTCGGTCTCCTCCGCACGATCGCCGTCGGGAAGGAGGGCGGCCTCGGAACAGGATCCGGATTCGGGCGCGGGCCCAAGCCCGGGCCCGGGCGCAGGCTCGGGTTCGAGCTCGGGGGCACACCCGCGCGAGGCCGCGGGCAGTCCATCCGGCGCCGCCGCATCGTCCCCGCCCCAAGGCAGCACGGGCCGCGCGGCAGCACCGGTGCGCGGGCGGATTGCACGCGGCGGCGCGAGGGCGCAGTCGGCCACGAGCAGCGGAAGGGGCGCGGCGGCGCACAGGAGGAGCGTCGCGTACAGGGCCTCCTCCACCGCCGCGCTCGGCCAAGCCGTGAGCGCCACGAGCATGCCGGCCACGGTGGCGCCCAGAAGATCGCCGAGAACCCCGCTCGCAAGGCCGAGGATCGTGTTCGAAGCACGTCCGCGCACGGCCAGCGCGCCGGCGAGCGGCAGCACGAGCACGAGGGCGGCCAGCGGGCCGGGCACAGGCCCCGACCACCACGGGCCGTCGGCAGGAAATGACACCGGCATGCCGTGGACGAGCACGCCCACGCCCGCCGCCGCGCCGAGCGCCACCGCAGCAGACAGCGCACGGAATGCCAGGCGGGCCGCCCGCCGCGTGCGGCCGCCCCGCCGCCCCCGGAAAGAGCCGCCGCCCAAGGGGCAGTCGGCCAGAGGCTCGCCGCGCAGGGCACGGGCCACGTTGTCCGGGTACTGGGAGCAGAACAGGGCCAGGGCATCGCGCACGGCGGCGGCCGAGGGGCGCGCGTCTTGCCTCGGGGCGAGGCAGACGTCCAGCAGGCCGGACAGCTGCCCGTCCACCGCCGAGAGCGCGAGCCGGATCTGGCCGGGCGCAGGCGCGCCGTCGAGCTCCGCGGCGGCGCGTCCCACTGCCACGGCCACCTCCGGCTCGCGCTCCAGAACCGAGCGCACGTCGGCAGCCGCGCTGTGGGGCCCCTCGGCGGCCGGGGCCGCGAACTCCGCCTTGAGACGCGCTGCCGTGAGGCCGCCCCGCTCGGCCCGGGCGCCGTAGCTGAGATCGTAGGGCGGGTGCCCCTCCAGCAGCGCGTAGACCACGCCGGCCGCGGCGTACACGTCCACCGCCGGGGAGCGGCGCAGGGCGGCATCGGCCCCGTCGTCGGCGAGCATCTCCGGCGGAGCGAAGTCGGCCGTGGCCCCGCCCATGGCGCCGAAGCGGCCCGTGAGCGAGGAATCGCCGCCGGAGAGCGCGGCGGCCGAGCCGAAATCGATGAGCACGAGCTGGAAGGAGCCCTCCTCCACCTGGTCGGCCAAGGAGAGCCGCGAGGTGTCCACCATGACGTTGCGCAGCGACACGTCCCGATGCGCGAGGCCGCGATCCAGGTAGGCCATGGACGCCAGAAGGTCGAACAGGTCGCGCCCGATGCGCGCCGCCGTCAGCGGCGAGAGGCGCCCCGCATCGTCCACGGCGAGCGAGCGAGCGGCCTCCTCGAGAGTGACGCCGTCTATCCACTCCATGACGATGGCCGGCTCGCCGTCCACGAGTCCCCGGCCGAACAGGCGCGGAAAGCCCCGCAGCGACGCGAGGGCGCGGTGGGCATCGTACTCGGCCTCGAAGGTGGCGCGAAGCGCGTCGGACAGGTCGCCATCGGACTCGCGGAGGCGCAGGCGCTTCACGGCGAAGCGCTCGCCGCGGGGGTTGAGGGCGCGCGCCACCTCCCCGATGCCGCCCCGACGTGCCGACGCCTCGTCGACGAGAAGCGTGGAGAAGCGCCGCTCGTGGGCCTCGCGATGCTCCGGAGCGACGTAGGCGGCCGGCTCGAAGGACGTCAGGCGCACCAGGCGCAGGCCCTCCCCGCCGGCACGTCCCGCCAGCGCCGCGGCGCGTCCTCCCGACGCGGGCACGGCCGTCACGGGCGCGCTCCGGCGCGATCGGCCTCGTAGGCTTCCATGGACGCCATCTGGCCGGTGCTCGAGTTCACGGTCACGCGCCCCGACCAGTAGTCGGCATTGGCCGCGGGATCCACGAAATAGCAGTTGCCCGACCAGGCGTTGCTCAGCTCGTAGAGCATCGTGGCCAGATCGCCGTAGGCGTTGTGCATCTGCGAGAAGTTCCCGCTGTAGCGCGAGGCGCCGTACATACACCCGTCGGAACGATCGCACGCGTAGCCCACCTGCATCGTCATATTGGAATCGGCCAGCTGCACCTCCCTCAGAAGCTCGGAGACCTTGGAGGCTGCGTCGATACGCGGCTGCAGCGGGACGGTCATACACAGCCGGTTGTAGTCGGCCACGCACTCGTACACCTTTGCGCCCTGGGCCTCCAGCACCGCGTACTCGCTGCGCAAGGTGTCGCGGATGCGCAGCTCCATGTCCTCGGGCACCGGGCCGCCCTCCTCCACGGGAACCACGGGCTCGGGAGGGCTCGGCTCGGGAGCGGAGCCTCCGCCGGAGCCGTCGCCGGAACCCGAGTTGCCCGAGCCGCCGGAGTTGCCGGAACCGTCCGAACCGCCGGAACCGCCAGGGCCGCCAGAGCTGCCGGAGCTGCCGGAGCTGCCCGAGCCGCCCGAACTGCCAGAGCCTCCCGAACCGCCCGAGCCGCCGGAGCCGCCAGACGCATCCGGAGAGCCGCTTGAAGGCGGTGCCGCAGAGGCATCGTCGCCGGGAGCGGGAGAGGTCGTGGGCAACGTGATAGGAGCGGCGCTGCCGCCGAGGCCGGGCAGCGACAGCAGGGACGCGCCGGCGCCCGCGGCAGCGGCCGAGGCCCCGCCTTCCGCACCCGCTGCGGCGCCGTCCGCGCCAAAGGCGCCTCCGGGCAGGGACGGCGTGGCGCCCGAGCCCTCGGCAGCACTTGAGGGCAGCAGCGAGCCGTCGGCCGCCGCATCGCCGTAGAGGGCCGCCGCGAGCGGGCCGGTCGGGCTGGCGCCGGCACCGCGAGCGGCCAAGTGACCCAGAAGGGGGCTTTCCGCCGCAAGGGACGGCACCGCCCCGGCATACAGCACCGCCCCGGCGCCCACGAGCCCCAGGGAAAACGTCAGGAGGCCGGCCAGAACCGGCGGCACCGATGCCCGGCGCAGCGCCCGGCCGACCCGGGGCCAACGGTGCAGGGAATCTCTCACGGTTCGCGCTCCTTCTTCGCCCACGCCGCCCGGGCATCCCGAAGAGCAGCGAGCTATTGACACAGTGTGGTAACGATGAGTATAACACACGGCATTGGACGTCCTTCCCCGCACAGATCCCCGTGCTGAATGCGTCCTACAGGAGGTCCACCGGGTCCACGTCGACGGCGGCGTTGACGCGGGGGTTGGCCTTGCGGGCGCGGAACAGGCGCGCGAGCGGCGCAGACAGGTCGGCGCCGAGGGGGGCCTTCACCACCACGTGGTAGCGGTAGGTGTTGCGCAGCTTCGACAAGGCGCAGGGCACCGCCGGCAGCACCGTCCAGCGCGGATCGCCCACCGTATCGTGGATGAGATCGGCCAGCTGGGCCCGCAGAAGCTCGGCCTCGGTGGCCACCTCGTGCTCGTCGGCGCCCCACACGAGGATATTGGCCATGGCCACGTAGGGCGGGTACTCCAGGAGCTTGCGTTTGGGCAGCTCGGCGCGCAAAAACATCCCGCGGTCGTAGCGGGCCGCCGCCTGGATGGCCACGGAGTCGGCCTCGTAGGTCTGCACCATGACGCGCCCGGGCAGCTCGGCGCGGCCGGCGCGGCCGGCCACCTGCTCGATGAGCTGGAAGGTGCGCTCGGGCGCCCGGTAGTCGGGCAGGTGCAGCTGGGTGTCGGCGTTGATGACGCCCACGAGCGTCACGTCGTCGAAGTCGAGGCCCTTGGCGATCATCTGGGTGCCGAGCAGCACCGCCGCCCGGGCCGCGCCGAAGCGCTCGAGCAGCTCCTGGTGCGCGCCTTTGGCCGTGGTGGTGTCGGCATCCATGCGGATGATGGGCACGTCGGGCCCCACGCCAGGCATCCCGTCCAAGAGCGCGCGCAGATCCGATTCCACCCGCTGGGTGCCGGCACCGAACTTCTTCAGGTAGGGGCTGCCGCACTCGGGGCACACGGGCGGCGCCGGCACCGTGTAGCCGCAGTGGTGGCACACGAGCTTGGCGCCCTGCTCGTGGTAGGTGAGGCTCGTCGCGCAATGCGGGCACTCGGGCACGAAACCGCAGTCGCGGCACAGGAGGAACTTCGCGAACCCGCGCTGGTTCAGCAAAAGCACGGCCTTGTGCCCCGCCGAGAGCTCGGCGGCAAGCGCCCGGGTGAGGCGCCCCGAGAACATGGAGCGCGCGCCCGAGGCGAACTCGGCGGCCATGTCCACCACCTCCACCGGCGGAAGCGGGCGGCCGTTGGCCCGCTCGGGCAGGTCGACGCTCGTCCAGGCGGGGTCCTTCGCCACCGCGTAGAGCGCCTCGATGGAGGGCGTGGCGCTGCCGAGCACCACCGCGCCGCCCGAGCGCGCCATCATCCAGCGGGCCACGTCGCGCGCCTGGTAGCGCGGGGCCGAGTCCTGCTTGTAGGAGCCCTCGTGCTCCTCGTCGATGACGATGAGCCCCACGTTGAAAAGCGGCGTGAACAGGGCGCTGCGGGCACCCACCACCACGCGCGCCGCGCCGCTTTTGATGAAATCCCACTGGTCGAAGCGCTCGCCGTCGCTCATGCGCGAGTGCATGACGGCCACCGCATCGCCGAAGCGGCCGCGGAAGCGCCCCACGGTCTGGGGCGTGAGAGAGATCTCCGGCACGAGCACGATGGCGGTGCGCCCCTCGACGAGCACCTCCTCGATGGCCCGCAGGTACACCTCGGTCTTGCCCGAGCCCGTCACGCCGTCCACGAGCACCACGTGCCCGCAGGCCGCCGCGCGGGCCTCCCCGATGGCCGCAAGCGCCGCGGCCTGCCCCTCGGTGAGCTGCGGCCGGGCGGCCCCGCGAGCGGCAGCTGCGGAACCGGAATCGGAGACGGCATCGCCGGCCTCCTGCGCGAGGGGAGCGCCGCGGCCGGCGACGGCAGGCGCATCGCCGGCGCCCGCAGCGCCCGCGGCCTCCATGCCCCGCATGCGGCGGCGTCGCTCCACGACCACGGCGCCCTTCTCCCCCAGCGCCTTTAAGGTGGAGCCCACCGAGCCGAACTCGCGGGCGAGCTCGGCCACGCGCACGTCCCCCGCGCCCACCGCGGCGAGCACCTGCTGCTGCTTCACCGCGTTCTTGCGCGGCGTGAACTCGTCGAAGGCCGGCCCTCGGGTGACCCAGCGGTCGTCCACCTCGCCGACCTTCGGCTCCTCGAGCCGCCAGCGCCCGTCGCGCCCGCGCACCACCCGCGGCACCGCGCCCGGCGGCGTGAACAGGCGCACGCAGCTGGAGAGGGGCGCCACGTAGCGCTCGGCGATGTACTGGGCGCAGGCCGCTCCTTCCTCGTCGAAGAACGGGCCGGCGAGCACCGCCTCCACCTGGCGCAGCTCGGACACCGCCAGGGGGTTGCCCCACAGATCGGTTCCCTCCCCCGGCGCCGCGGCGGCCTCCTCCAAGCCCACCACGTAGCCCACGGCCTTGCGGCCGCCCAAGGTCACGAGCACGGCACAGCCGACTGAAGCCGCCATATCGTCGGGCACGGCGTAGGAATAGGGCGCGTCGAGCGCCTGGGTGGGAATATCGACTATGACGGAGGCAATGAACATGGGAACAGTATAACGCACCCGCCCGCGGACGCGCCCTCCCTACCCCGTGAGGTCGGCGTAGGCGAAGGGCACGAGAAGGCCCAGGTCGTCGGGGGCCATGCGCACTTGGCAGCCCACTTTCCCGCCCGAGAAGTAGATCGTATCGAACAGCTGGGCGGTCTCGTCCACGAAGGTGGCGAAGCGCTTCTTCATGCCGATGGGCGAGCAGCCGCCGTGCACGTAGCCGGTGAGCGGCAGAAGGTCGCGGGCGCGCACCATGGCCACGGCCTTCTCGCCGGCGGCCGCGGCGGCCTTCTTCAGGTCCAGCTCGCAGGCCACGGGCACGAGGAACACGTAGTGCTCGCCGGATTTTCCCTCGGTGACGAGGGTCTTGAACACGGCGTCCACCTCCTCGCCCTGGGACTGGGCGATCTCGACCCCGGTCATCGCGGGGTCGGCCTCGAAGAAGAGCGCCTCGTGGGCGATGCCCGCCGCGTCCAGCTCGCGCAGGGCGTTGGTCTTGTGGTCTTTGGGAGCGCGGGCCATACAGCTACCTCCGGCCGCCCTTCTTCCCCTTCTTGCCCTTGCGCGCCGCGGCCTCGGCCTCCTCGGCGAGGCGGCGGTGCTGCACCTGGGCGCGCCAGGCGGCCACGCATCCCCCGATGAAGCACACGGCGCCCAGGCCGACGGAGGTGGCGAGCCACACCCCGCCCATGCCCATCCAGAAATCGAGCGGGTACATGGAGATGAGCAGCGAATCGTAGCTGAACGTCCAGGTGCCGTCCACGAAGAACAGCGAGTGGAAGGCGGCGAACAGGCCGTTGAAGTCCACGATGCCCCACACGCCGAGCACGGCGAGCAGCGCCACGAGGAAGGCCGGCCCCATGCGCAGCATGAAGGCCAGCGCCGCCCACTGGCGACGCACGCCCAGAAGCACGGCCACGATAAGCGCGGCCACCCCGATCATGCCGAGCCAGGAGCTCGCGCCCGTGATGAGGCGGTTGCAGTCCTCCAGGTGGCTCACGGCCGCCGCGTCGAGCGCGTAGCGGTCGGACACCTTCGCGAGCGCGTCCATGGTGGAAAGCGCCGTGCCGTCCCCCTCGAGGGCCGTGCGGGCCGCCTGGGTCCACTCCCCCGCCTTTGGGGCGCCCTCGGCGCTCGCCGCGCGGGCCGTCTCCACCACCGAGGCGGCCAGGCCCTCGGCGGCCGCTTCGGCGTCGCGGTGCGGGTCCACCGTGAAGGAGCGGGTGATGCCGGCGAGCTCCACGAGCTCATCGTGGGTGTAGGGGGACTCATTCCCCTGGCTCACCGCGCCGGCGAGCGAAGTGGTGATGCCGGGCAGGCAGCAGACGGCGAAGCCGCACACGAGCAGCGTGACGGCAAGCACGGTGGCGCCGATGCCGGCGAGAATGCTGTTCGATCCCATTTACAGCTCCAGCCCGTCGGGGTTGTCGCAGTCGACCCACAGGGAGGCCGCCGTCATGCCGTCGTTGGTCTTGCTGATGGTGGGGTGCGGCCCCAGGCGGCTGAACACGCCCTGGAAGTGCCCGTTGTACAAGTATAGGCCGTTCATGTTGTTGTAGGGCACCGGCTCGCTTTCCACCGCGCCGTCGGGCATCTCGTCGATACCGGCGTCAGGCGGCAGCGTGTCGGTCTTGAAGGGGCGGATGTAGCGCTGCACGATGAAGGGGTAGCCGGCGCGCTCGTTCGCGAACTCATCGATGACGCGCTCCCACTCCTGCTGCGTCACCTCGCAGCCGGCGTACACGTTGTCAGCGCCGTAGTGGTCGGTGGGCTTCACGATCCACTCGTCCTTGTTCGCGCGGATCTGGCCGAGGTTCACCACCGACTCGTCGAGAAACGCCGTCATGGGCACCGTGGCCTCCACAAACGCGATCTCCTCCTCGGTGAGGAAGGCCTGGGTCTCGGGCTTGAACAGCACCTCGAACAGCTGCTTGTCGTGCACGATATGACCCGAGAAAGCCCCGATGAGCGCCACCTTCCGGGCGCGCACCGCATTGATGAGCGCCTGAGAGTCGTCCCAGAACTCCAGCACGTCGTTGGTGACCGACCGCCGCCAGATGGCGTTCACGGGAAGCCCGTCGGGGGTGGCGAGCACCTCGCCGTCGAAGACGAGGTCGCGCACATCGGCCACGACGCATTCCACACCGGCCTCGCGGAACTTCTCGGCGAAGATGTGGAACTCGTCCACCACGCCGTTCTCCAAATAGTCGCAGATGGCGATGCGGGGGTTCTCCACCTTGAAGCGGTAGGTGTCGTAGATGCTTAAGAAGGTGCGCACCCACGGCTCGAACAAATCGCAGCCTTGCACGGTGTGGCTCTCGGAGAAGACGCGGAGGGTCTCGGTGTCCTTGATGGAGTTCGTGATCTCGCGGTTCTCGTTCATGCCGGCGCTCCCGTCGCCGTTGAACTCGCAGAAGTGGATGCGGTAGTCGTCCTCGTTCAGGAACGTGTCCACGCGCGCGAAGGGCAGCACCGCGTCGTAGTCGCGGGGCAAAAGAATGAGCTCCACGAGCCGCTCGTCGAAATCGAAGAGCTTGCGGTACTCCTCATCGGCCCGGTAGCGCTCGATGACCTTGCACAAGATGCGGTGGCACGTCTCGGCGGTATCGCGCATGGCCTCGTAGGACTTCTGGTTGAACAGGCGCGGCACGAAGGAGGAGGCCACCACCTTATGGTGCACGATGGCCGTGGAGCCCTGCATGTAGTCGTAGGCGGCGCGACGATCCTCCACCGCCCCGTCCAGCTCGTCGATGATCTGGAAGTACTCGCGCGTGTAGTCGGCATTAGTGGGCATGAAGGCTCCGTCCCTCGACGTTTGCATATCCGCATAAGTGTAGCACGTCGGCGGCGCGCCGCGCCTTCCGTATGGTTTCTGTATCCTTCCCCGTCGGTGTTCTTGCACCGCGCCCCCATCCCCGATAGTATGGGCAATCGCGCGCCTTGGCCCGCATGGCCCGCGCGCACCATATTATCCAGAGTCGGGGTAGAGAGTTGGCTCGCCGATCCCGACACCAACCTGACGCGCCTCGCCCGCGGGCGGCCGCCAAGGTGGTCCGGCCAACAGCGATAAGAAAGGAACCTCATGACCGAGAACCGCACGAGCTACCTGTTCACCTCCGAGTCGGTGACCGAGGGGCACCCCGACAAGATCTGCGACCAGATTTCCGACGCCATCCTGGACGCCATCCTGGCCAAGGAGATCGCGCTTTCCGAAGAGGGATACATCGCCCCCGACGGGGCGCCGGCCGACCCCACCAAGTTCCGCTGCGCCTGCGAGACGCTCGTGACCACGGGCACCGTGTTCGTCACCGGCGAGATCCGCACCCAGGCCTACGTGGACGTGCAGTCCATCGTGCGCGACGTGGTGTGCGGCATCGGCTACGACCGCGCCAAGTACGGCTTCGACGGCAACACCTGCGCCGTGATGAGCTCCATCCACGAGCAGTCCGCCGACATCGCCCAGGGCGTGGATGAGTCCTTCGAGGCCCAGCACGACGCCGCCGCGGCCGCCGACCCCTACGAGACCATCGGCGCGGGCGACCAGGGCATGATGTTCGGCTACGCCTGCAACGAGACGAGCACCCTCATGCCCATGCCGATCTATCTGGCCCACCGCCTCTCCGAGCGCCTGACCGAGGTGCGCAAGAACGGCACGCTGGAGTTTCTGCGCCCCGACGGCAAGACCCAGGTGTCGGTGCGCTACGTGGACGGGGTGCCCACGGCCGTGGAGAAGGTGGTCGTGTCCACCCAGCACGCCGAGGACATCGAGCAGGACGCCCTGCGCGAGGCCATCGTCGAGACGGTCATCCGCCCGGTGTTCGAGGCCGAGGGGGTGGAGCTGGCCGAGGACTGCGAGATCTATGTGAACCCCACCGGCCGCTTCGTCATCGGCGGCCCCATGGGGGACGCGGGCCTCACGGGCCGCAAGATCATCGTGGACACCTACGGCGGCATGGGCCGCCACGGCGGCGGGGCCTTCTCGGGCAAGGACTGCACCAAGGTGGACCGCTCGGCAGCCTACGCGGCGCGCTGGGTGGCGAAGAACGTGGTGGCCGCCGGGCTCGCCGATCGCTGCGAGGTGCAGATCGCCTACGCCATCGGCGTGGCCCAGCCGGTGAGCGTGATGGTGGACACCTTCGGCACCGAGCACGTGCCCGTCTCCGACATCGAGCGCGCCGTGGCCGAGGTGTTCGACCTGCGCCCCGGCGCCATCATCGACGCGCTGGATCTGCGCCGCCCCATCTACCAGAAGACGGCCGCCTACGGGCACTTCGGCCGCGAGCTTCCCGAGTTCACCTGGGAGGCCACCGACCGCGCCGACGCCCTGCGCGCGGCCTGCGGGCTGGAGTAAGGGCTGCGAATCGGGGCGTTCCCACTGGGGCGTCCCCCCGGCGGGGAACGCCTCGCGGCGCTGCAATGGCAGAGCGGAGAGGAAGCGTCGGGCGTCCTGACCGAGCGAGTTCCGCAGCGACTGGAAATGTCCAGTGGACATTTCCACCAAGCGAGGACTGTCTGAGCGAATCAGGATGCTCGACGCTTCCGACCGGCAAAGAGCCGCAACAACAAGGGCCCCTGATGAACTGCACCCCAGTTCTTGGACGGGCTAATAAGAACTAAGCTGCAAGGGACTG
>NZ_CAUASN010000034.1 GCF_958431955.1 uncultured Adlercreutzia sp.
CGGGGCGAGCGGCGGCAGATTCCGCAGATTGGCGGGCGGGGGAAGCGGCCGGACGGGTCGCGGCAGCAGATGAGGCCATTAGCGGCAGTCGCCTTCTTTCGCGATGAGCACGGTGATGGGCGATTCCTTGGTCACCGCGTAGCTGACGCTTCCGAGGAAGCCCTTCACACCGCCCTGGCCACGGCTGCCCATGATAATGAGGTCGCAGCCCTCGTCCTTCGCGCAGTTCACGATGAGGTCGGCCGGCGAGGTGCCCTTGAGCACCTTCACCTCGGCAGGATTCGGCAGCTCAGAGGCGATGGCCTCCAGCTCCGCGCGGATGGCCATGGCGTCCTCTACCATGACGGTGTCCATCCCCGCGGCCGCCGAGCCCGAGGAGAACAGGCGCATGACGTGCACAAGCACCACCTCCGCGGCAGGGTTCGACTGGGCGATCTCGCGCATGACCTCCAAGGCCCGGTGCGACGGAGCGCTTCCGTCGTAGGCCACGAGGATCTTATGGCACCACATGGGGCATCCTTTCTGTCAGCATACCTGATAAGCAGGCTGTCAAGTCCTGCGACCATTGTAGCCCCGCCCATCAAACGCCACAAATTGTTTTAGTTCTTGTTGATTTGGGTTACAAAATTAGAACAAATGTGCTATAATCACATATAGAATAGGTGGTGGGGTTGCCTCTATTCAAGGAGGTTACCTATGGTTACTTGGACAGATTTGTTTGCATTCTGCCTTGTTGTAATAGCGGCCATCAGCCTGGTGCTGGAACTGACTCGGCGCCGGAAAGAGTAAAGCCGCCCCCGCCTGACAGCGGAAGCGGCCCCTCAACACAATTACCCAAAAGTATTGTGAGGCGGCCCGCCGTAGCCGCGGCGACCACCTGTTCTTCATTATAAGAGCCGTCGAGCGAAAGTCAACAATCTTCTCCGCGACGCTCCTACTCCGCCGCCACGAAGGTGTCGCGGTCGGGAGCGAAGGACTGCATGGCCTCGATGGTGCGGGCGAACAGCTCGTCCAATTCCCAGCCGAGCATCTCCGCGCCGCTCGCGATGACCTCGCGGCTCACGCCGGCGGCGAAGCGCTTGTCCTTGTACTTCTTCTTGAGCGACTTCACATTGAAGTCCATGACCGACTTGCTCGGGCGCATGACCACAGCCGCGCCGATGAGTCCGGTGAGCTCCTCGGTGGCGAACAGGATCTTCTCCATCTGCAGCTCCGGCTTGGGAAGGTCGGGGTTGAAGTCGGAGGTATGCGACTGGATAGCGCGGATGAGCTCGGGCGTGCCGCCGGCCTCCTCGATGAGCGGCGCGGCGAACAGCGTGTGCTTCTCCGGCTCGTCGTCGTGCTCTTCCCAATCCAGGTCGTGCAAAAGCCCCACGATGCCCCAGAACTCCTCGTTCTCCGGGTCGTACTCGCGGGCAAAGTAGCGCATGGTCTGCTCGACGGTCTCGCCGTGCTCGATGTGGAAGGGGTCCTTGTTGTGGGCGGCGAGCAGCTCGAAGGCCTCCTCGCGGGTCATGCCGGCGGAAAGTGCGCTCACAGGCGCCTCCTCTCGTCTCGTGTTTTCGTCCGGGAACCACTATAGCGCCTTAAGCGACGCGCAGCCGTTGGAATTCCCTCTACAAAAAGAGGGGCGCCGCTGGAGACACCTCCAACGACGCCCCGAAAGCGTTGCGGCAGGACGGGCGCCCGGCACTGCGCCAGAGGGGCCCGCGGCCGAGAAGCCCTTAGGCAGCCGGCTTCTTGCCGAAGATGGTGCGTGCGCCCTTCACCGCCAGGATGACGGCGAACACCATGAGCAGAAGGCCGATGACCAGCTGCAGCACCGTGGCCGCGTCCACCGTGCCGGCGGCGATGAGGCCGATCTTGCCCCACACCGTCAGGGCGAGCGAGCACAGCGTCACCACCATCATGAAGGCCATGGGCAGGTAGAACATCTTGTTGTTGCGGCCCGCATTGCCGAGCCACGCGCACACGGCCAGAAGGCCGAGGGCGGCCAGAAGCTGGTTGGCGGCGCCGAACAGCGGCCATACGAGCTGGTAGCCGGTCAGTCCCAGGCCCACGCCGAAGATGACCGTGATGATGGTGGCCACCCACGGGTTGGTGAGGATCGCGCGCCAGCCGGTCAGCTCGCTCATCTCCATGCCGTGGGGCGTGAACAGCTCCTGGAACATGTAGCGGCCCAGACGGGTGGCGGTGTCGAGCGAGGTGAGGCAGAACACCGACACGGCCAGCACGAGCAGCGCGTAGGCGATGGACTCCACGCCGGCCAGCCCGGGCACGCAGGCGAGCATCTGGGAGAGGCCCGCGGCGAACACCTGGGTCGGCGAGGCGTAGGTGCCGTCCATGTAGCCGGCGAACACGAAGGCCACCGCGCACAGCGAGATGACGGCGACGAGGCACTCCAGCAGCATGCCGCCGTAGGCGATGGGCTGGGCCTCGGCCTCGCGGTCGAGCTGCTTGGAGGTGGTGCCAGAGGCCACCAGGCTGTGGAAGCCGGAGATGGCTCCGCAGGCGATGGTGATGAACAGGGCCGGGAACAGGAAGCCCGAGGCGGCCACCTTGCTCTCGCCCGCCGCGGCCGCGAAGCCCGTGAACGCGGGGATGTCGAGCGAGGCGGCGTCACCGGTCAGCCCGGCGCCGATGATGCCGATGAGCGCCAGCGCGATCATGCCGTAGAGCAGGTAGCTCGACAGGTAGTCGCGCGGCTGCAGCAGAATCCACACCGGGGCGACCGAGGCCAAGAGGATGTAGAGACCCACGATGAACATCCAGGTGGTGTTGTCGAGGGCGATGACGGGCAGGTTGTAGCCCAGGGCCACCACAACCACGATGATGGCGATGGCCGAGACGATGTTCGCCGCCGTGGGAATCTTGCGGCCGCGGGTGATGAGGCCGTAGATGACGGCCACCACGATGAACAGCACCGAGATCATGGCCGTGCGCATGTTCGCCATATTGCCGGCCTCGGCCGTCGCCGCGGCCGCCGCGTCGTCCAGCGGCACCGGCACCACGGCGAAGGTGCTCGCCACAATAGAGGCGAAGGCGGCCACCACCAGGATGAGCGTCAGATAGGCGAAGATGCAGAACAGCTTCTTGGCCGTGTCGTCGATGTTATGCGCGATGACCGTGGCAAGCGTCTGCCCCTTGTGGCGGATCGAGGCGAACAGCGCGCCGAAGTCGTGCATGGCGCCGAAGAAGATGCCGCCGATGAGCACCCACAGAAGAACCGGCACCCAGCCGAAGATGGCGGCCTGGATGGGGCCGTTGATGGGGCCGGCGCCCGCGATGGACGAGAAGTGGTGGCCGAGCACCACGTAGGGGGCGGCGGGCACGTAGTCCTTGCCGTCCTCCAGCTCGTGGGCCGGCGTCGGGCGGTCGGGCTCAACGCCCCACTGCTTGGCGAGCCAGCCGCCGTAGAAGATGTAGCCCGCGACGAGCACGATAATGGCTACGATGAGAATGACCAATGCGTTCATTCCTGTCCTTCCTTTCCTTTCCCTTTATCTCCCCACGCGCGAAACCCTCACGGCCGACGCCTCCGCCGAAGGCGCCTCGGCATCGGCTGCGGACGCGAACGCGGCAGCCGCCACGGCCGCGTCCTTTCCGCCCTCTGCCAGGGCACCCTCGGCAAACGCGTTCGCCGCCAAGGTTTCCACGAGTGGCTTCCCCTGAGTGTTGGCCCACACACGGCGCGCCGATAGATCGACGGCGGCCACGCGCAGATCGGCCCATCCCTTCAGCCCGAAGGCGAAATTCTTGCGGAAACGCGCCTTGCGTACGTGGCGCGCCGCCTCGCCGTCCACCGCATCGGCCACCACGACCAGTGACAAGTACGAGCTCATATGCTCGGGGGTCAGCTGCACCTTGGCCAGGGCCTCGTGGGTCATGAAGTGCAGCAAGTCGTTCAGCTCCGCCTCGTCCAAGCGAGATGTCGGCCAGAAGAACAGGTACTCATGGCTGGAGGCCTCCCATAGCTTCGCGCGCTTCACGAGCACGTACTGGGAGGCAGATGAGTGGAATTCGGCGTAGCCGGGAAACGTACGGCCCCCGAAGCAGTGGTCGCGCTCGACGTCGAACCACGCCTCGTGGGCGGCGAGAAGTCGCTCGATGACTTCCATGCGGCCAGCCATGACCATCGCCTTCTTCCCCAAATAATAACCCTGCGAATGAACGTTATGAGATTAGTACGATCTCGCCGCCAGCGCAAGGAGGTATTTTGACAAATTATCAGGTCAGGGGGAGGCTTGCCCGCGAGCGCAGACGCCGCCGTGCGCCCTAGAACACCACGCCGAGGCCGTTGCAGATAAGGCCCCAGAAAACGCCCGTGGCGTAGAGCGCCGCGATGATGGCGAGGTTCTGCCTCCAGTGGCGGTTGGCGCGCACGAGCACGAGCAGGCCCACGCCGGCGGAGACGAGCAGGCCGGCGAGCATGGCGCCGGCGCCGAACACGCCGTCCACGTAGAGCTGGGCGATGACCACGCTGGCGGCGCAGTTGGGGATGAGCCCCACGAGCGCCGTGGCGAAGACCGAGAAGTTGGGGTTGTCGCCGAGGAACTGGGCCAGGGCCTCCTCCCCCACCGTCTCGAGCACGATGTTCAACACGATGGTGATGATGAAGATGAACAGCGTCACCTGCACGGTGTGCTTCGTGGCGCTGAGAAGGATGCCCTTCCAGCCGTGGCCGTGGCTGTGGGTGTGCTCCACGTCGTCGTGGTGCTCGTAGGCGCGCTCGGGGGCCATCTCGCAGGTGTGGCAGTCGTGGTTGCAGCCGCACTGGTCCCGCTCGCACAGCTCGTGGATGCGCAGGCGATCCTTGTCGCGGCGGGCCAGGCGCAGCACCGCGTCCACCACGAAGCCCATGACCATGCCGATGACCACCTTCGCGCCCATGATGGAGAGGATGGTGTTGCCCGGCACCGATTCAGCCAAAAAGATGGGCAGCATCTCATCGGAAGTGGAGAGGAACACGGCGAAGAGCGTGCCGAGGGTGATGACGCGGCCGGCCCACAGCGTGGCCGCCACCGCCGAGAAGCCGCATTGGGGCACCACGCCGAGGAAGGCGCCCACGATGGGGCCGGCCGCCCCGGCATGGCGGATGGCATTTTGGGTCTTCTCGCCCGTCTTGTGCTCGAGCCACTCCATGGCCAGGTAGGTGACCCACAGGAACGGGATGAGATAGAGGGTGTCGGCCAGCGAGTGCTCCAGCACGTGCTCGGCTATGTGCATGATTTCGTCCATGGGCCCATTGTAGAAGAAAGGCGCTCCGAAGAGCGCCTTTCCGCGAGTTAGTTTGTTAAGCGGTTACTGAACCGGCAGCCCTTGCGGGCGCGCGGCCTAGTACATCCCGCCGCCACCGCCCATGGCGCCGGCCAGGGCGGACAGATCGGGACCCTCCTTGGGGATCTCGTTGATGGTGGCCTCAGTGATGAGGATCAGCGCCGCCACGGAGGCCGCGGACTGCAGCGCGGTGCGGGTCACCTTCACTGGGTCGTTCACGCCCATGGCGATCATGTTGCCATACTCGCCGTTGGCGCAGTTCAGACCCTCGCCGGCCGGCAGGCTCTTCACCTTCTCGACCACGACGGAGCCCTCGAAGCCCGCGTTCTGGGCGATGGCGCGCATCGGGGCCTCGATGGCCTTGCGGATGATGTTGATGCCGACTTCCTCGTCCTTGTCGGCAGCCTCGACGGAGTCCAGGGCGCCGATGGCGTCCACCAGGGCCACGCCGCCGCCGGCGACGATGCCCTCCTCCACGGCCGCGCGGGTCGCCTGCAGGGCGTCCTCGATGCGGGACTTCTTCTCCTTCAGCTCGGACTCGGTGGCAGCGCCCACCTTCAGCACGGCCACGCCGCCGGACAGCTTCGCCAGACGCTCCTGGGCCTTCTCGCGGTCGAAGTCGGAGTCGACGCGCTCCAGCTCGGCGCGGATGATCTGGATGCGGTTCTGGATGTCTTCCTTCTTACCAGCGCCGTCCACGATAAGGGCGGTGTCCTTGGTGACCTTCACGGTCTTGGCGGTGCCGAGCATCTCCATGGTGGCGTCGGCCATGGTCATGCCGAAGTCCTTGTCGATGACCTGGGCGCCGGTGACCACGGCGATGTCCTCCAGGATGCGCTTGCGGCGGTCGCCGAAGCCGGGGGCCTTGATGGCCACGACGTTCAGGGTGCCGCGCAGGCGGTTAAGCAGGATGGTGGAGAGAGCCTCGCCCTCGACGTCCTCGGCCACGATGAACAGCGGGCGGCCGGAGCGCATGATCTCCTCCAGCAGCGGAACCATGTCCTGGATGGAGTTGATCTTCATGTCGGTGAGCAGCACGAAGGGATCCTTCAGCACCGCCTCCATCTTCTCCATGTCGGTGGCCATGTAGGGAGAGATGTAGCCGCGCTCGTACTGCATGCCCTCGACGATCTCCATGTCAATGCCGAAGATGGTCTGGGACTCCTCGACGGAGATGGCACCGTCGTTGCCCACGGCGTCCATGGCCTCGGCGATCTTGTCGCCGATGGCGGCGTCGCCGGCGGAGATGCGGCCAACGTTCGCGATCTGCTCCTTGGTGGACACCGGGGTGGCGGCGGCCTTGATGGCCTCCACGATGGCGTCGGTGGCCTTCTCGATGCCGCGGCGGATGCCGAGAGCATCGGCGCCGGCGGTCACGTTCTTCAGACCCTCGGAGACGATGACGTCGGCGAGCAGGGTGGCGGTAGTGGTGCCGTCGCCGGCCACGTCGTTGGTCTTCACGGCCACCTCGCGCACCAGCTGGGCGCCCATGTTCTCCACGGGGTTTTCCAGCTCCACTTCCTTGGCCACGGTCACGCCGTCGTTGGTGATGAGCGGGGCGCCGTAGGACTTCTCCAGGGCCACGTAGCGGCCCTTGGGGCCGAGCGTCACCTTCACGGCGTCGGCCAGCTTGGACACGCCCGCGGCCAGGCCGGAGCGAGCGTCGGTATCGAACTTGATTTCCTTAGCCATAAGTTCGCGTTCCTTTCGAATTCTCTTCTATTTATTCAACAACCGCGTAAATGTCGTCGGCACGGAGAATGAGCACGTTCTCGCCGTCCAGCGCGATCTCGGTGCCGCCGAACTTGCCGTAGATGACCTTGTCGCCGACCTTCACGGGCATGGGGAGCAGCTTGCCGTCCTTGTCCATCTTGCCCTCGCCCACGGCGATAATGGTGCCGGTCTGCGGCTTCTCCTTGGCATCGGAGGCCAAGAAGAGCCCGGAGGCGGTGGTGACCTCGGCCTCGTCCTGCTTCAGGATGACGCGGTCGCCCAGAGGCTTCAAATTCATAGCTTGCCGTCCTTTCAATGGTTTGCGTAGTGCGGGTGCACAACCTCTCATTTAACCACTCGATCGGGTTAAGTGCTAGCACTCCGCAACTACGAGTGCTAAACAGGAAGACATCATAACAGCAACGGGACGGAATACAAGGGGCGCGAAGGAAAAACTTGAGTTTTTTCCGCTCAGGTTTCCTGCGATTATGCTATTGATCAGGGATTACCCGACCACTCTCATTTTTGTGCAACTGCGCAGCTATGCCCCTGCGGGAGCAACGAGCCCCGTCTCGTAGGCGAACACGACGAGTTGGGCGCGGTCGTGGGCGTCGGTTTTCGCCATGATGCGCGCCAGGTGGGTCTTCACCGTGGCAGGCGAGATGAACAGCTCGGCGGCGATGTCGTCGTTGGAGAGGCCGCGGGCCACCAGCATGAGTATCTCGCGCTCTCGGTCGGTAAGCGACGCCAGCGCCGCCCGGCGGCTGTCGGCAGCGCTCGCGCTTCCCCAGCCCGCCCGCGGGCGCGCGGCCACGAAGGTCTCCACGAGCCGCCGCATCACCGAGGGCTGGATGAGCGCGTCGCCGTCGGCCACCACACGGATGGCCGCGGCGATGTCGTCGGGGTCGGCGTCCTTCAGAAGGAAGCCGCTCGCGCCGGCGGAGAGGGCATCGAAGACGTACTCGTCGATATCGAAGGTGGTGAGCACGAGCACGCGCGTCTTGGCCAGCAGCGGATTGCCCGTGATGGCGCGGGTGGCCTCGATGCCGTTCATCTCGGGCATGCGGATGTCCATGAGCACCACGTCGGGCTTGAGGCGCTGGGCCTCGGCCACGGCCGCATCGCCCGTCTTCGCCTCGCCGACGATCTCGATGCCCGGATAGGTGCCGAGGATCATTTTGAAGCCGCTGCGCACGAGGTCCTGGTCGTCGACGACGAGCACGCGAATGGGGCGGTCGGCCTCAGTCGTAGGATCAGTCATGGGGCTCCTCCTTCTGCGCCAGGGGAATGGACACCTCGATGCGGGTACCGCCTTGCGCCCGCTCTGCGGCGGCGAAGGTGCCGTGGAGCAGCCGGGCGCGCTCGCGCATGCCCAAGAGCCCGTGGTGGTCGCCGGAGACATCGGCCCCGGCAAGACCTCGCCCGTCGTCTTCCACCACAAGCCGGGCACAGCCGGCAGCCCCGTCGACGGCCAGCTCGACAAACGCCTCGGAGGCACCGGCATGGCGCACGATGTTCGTCACGGCCTCCCGCGCAATGCCGTAGAGGGCCACGTCGATGAAGGCCGGCACTGCCGCGCGGTCGTAGGCCTCCATGGCCAGCGAGGCCTGCACGCCGGCACCTTCCAGATAGGCAACCAGGTCGGCCATGCGGTCGGTACCCTCGGTGGGAGCCGTCTCAGCCGGACCCTCGCCCGTGCGCAAAACGCCGATCATCGCGCGAATTTCCTCCAGCGCGGCCTTGGAGGTGCGGCGCACCTCGGCAATGGCCTCCTTTGAGGCGGCCGGGTCGCGCTCCACCAATCGCTCGGCGGCAGCCGCCTGGATGCTCACCGCCGACAGCGAGTGCGCCGTGATGTCGTGCACCTCCCGGGCGATGGAGACGCGCTCGGCCTCCACCCGGCGGCGCGCCTCGGTCTCGCGGGTGCGCTCGGCGGCGAGGGCCCGTTCCTCGATGGCGAGGATGCGTTCCTGGTGCTCGTGCAGCGCGTAGCCGGCGAAGGCGGCCGCCAGGGCGAGGGCCAGGTTCTGGAACACCGTGAGCTGCGTGAGGATGCGCGACTGGTCGGGAGGGGTCGGCGCGAGCAGGAACACCGCCGCTGCCAGGGCGCAGGCCGCCACGGCCTCGCCGCGCGAGCGTGTGGACGCCACGGTGAAGAGCGCCGCCAGCGGACCGACGATGGAGAGCGCGATGCCGTTCAGCTCGGCCTGCAGCAAACACCACGCCACCAGCGTCCAGGCGAACACAGCCCAGGGAGCCTTGCGGCGCAGCACCAGCGGCAGCGTGGTGAGCGCGATGGCGCCCAAGGTGAGCGTCGTGGGCACCATGGCCTGGATACCCATGAGCCGCCGCATGAAGTCGTCGGGAATGAGCAGGTTCACCGCCAGGGTGAGCTGCAGGCACGCGAACCCGAAGGCACCGAGCGCGATGACCGCGTCGATGAGCCAGTCGGTGGCCGTAAGCCGGGTGGTCTGTCGGAATATCTTATCCATGAGCACCATGGTAAACGACCCGCGTCAGCCGCGCCATACTCCGCGCAGTGTAGTTGCGAGCTTGTCAACCGTAGAAGGGCGCCTCCGGATAGGGCGGCTCGAGCGCGCGCTTGAAGGCGTTGGCGGCCGTGCGGGAGAGCACGTAGTCCACAAGCCGCTCCGCCTCGGCAGAGGCGAGCCCGTCGCGCTCCAGCGCCGAGATGATGGCGGGCGCGTCGCGACCCTCTTCCACACTCGCCACGAGAATGCGGTCGAGGGTGGCGTAGTCGATGCCGAGGGACTTCTCGTCCTCCTGATCGGGGGCGAGCTCGGCCGAGGGGGGCTTCACGAACACGTTCACGGGAATGGGCAGCACCTCGCCGGCCTCGGCGGCGCGGCGGTTGCGGGCGCGGGCCATGGCGAACACGTCGGTCTTGTACACCCCACCCAAGGGCGCGAAGGCCCCGGCCGTGTCGCCGTAGAGGGTAGAGTAGCCCATGCAGGCCTCGGACTTGTTGCCCGTGTTCAGCATGAGCCAACCATGGGCGTTCGACAGCGCCATGAGGCACACCATGCGGCAGCGGGCCTGGGTGTTCTCGGCGGCCAGACCTGAAAGGGCGCCCCCGCAGGCGCGGGCGAGCACGGACTCGAAGGCCTCGAAGGGCTCGCAGATGGACACGGTGCGCACCTCGATGCCCAGATTGGCCGCAAGCGCCTCGGCGTCATCGATGGACGACTCACTCGAATAGGGCCCCGGCAGCATGACGCCGTGCACGCGCGCGGCACCGAGGGCGTCGGCGGCCATGACGGCCACAAGCGACGAGTCCATGCCGCCCGAAAGGCCGATCACCACCTCGGAAAAGCCCGCGTCGCACACAAAAGCGCCGAGGGCCGCCGTGCAGGCGTCGTACATCTCTAGGGGTTCCATGGCCGTCCTTTCCATCGGTGGCACGCGAGTTCCTTCCCAGCAGTATGCCAGGGCTTTGTTTCCCCCCGGTTACCGCCGCTCAAGCAGGCTCACGCCTCGGGGACGTCCACCTCGATGGAGTCGATCTGCAGCTCGCGACCGGCCAGAAGCTCGGTGGCGAAGCTGTCGCACTTCGGGCAGAAGCGGCTGTACAGGTCGTGCTCGAATTCCTCGCCGCATTCCAAACACAGGCTGCGGGGGCGAATCATCGTGAGATCGAGCGTGGCGCCCCGGGTGAAGTCGTCGGCCTCGGCCAGGGCCTCGAAGGCGAAGACGAGCGCGTCCTCCACGGCCTCGGTGGCCTCGCCGATGGACACCTTCACGCCCAAAAGCCGCGTCGCCCCGGCTTCCCGGGCCGCTTCCACCGCCGCGTCCATCACCCCGGTCATGAGTCCCAGCTCGTGCATAGCGCTTTCCTTTCCTGCGATATGAAAAGGGGCGGAGTCTCCCCCGCCCCTGTGCTTTCCGTTTGCTCCGAGCGCGCCGGAGGCCCCCTACTCGTCTTCCTCGGCGGCGAGGCGCTCGTTCTGGGCCTTGATGCGACGCCCGAGCACCAGACGCGCGATGAACAGGCTGCCCTCGTAGAGCACGATCATGGCCGCAAACATGAGCAGCATGGTGACCGGCGAGGCATCGGGGGTGACCACGGCGCAGATGACCATGAGCACTACGTACACCGTCCGCCAGCTGCCGCGCAGCTTCTTATAGGGGATGACGTCGAAGATGACCAGGTAGAACACGATGAGCGGCAACTCGAAGGCGAAGCCGAAGCCGAGCTCGAACTTGATGATGATGTCGATGTAGGAGCTCATGCGCGGCGCCACGTAGCCGAGGCCCATGGCCTGGTCGGTGAGCCACTGGAACGCTGGGTTCAGGATGACGCAGTAGCAGAACACCGTGCCGATCATGAACAGGGCCACCGCCGCGGCGAAGGTGGGGATGAACCACTTGCGCTCGCTCGGCTTCAGCGCCGGCAGGAAGAAGGCCAGAAGCTGCCACAGGATAACGGGCGAGGTGGCCACGATGCCGGCCCAGACCGATATCTGGAAGCGCACGGCGAAGGCCTCGAAGGGGTCGATGGCCTGCAGCGATGCCATGCCGTTGGCCGGGTTCACCGGCAAGAACTCGGCGATGGGCATGAGCAGGAACTGGCCCATAGTGGGCGTGGCCATGTAGAACACGATGACGGCCACGGCCAGGCAGGCCACGATGCGCACAAGGCGCATGCGCAGCTCGCCCAGGTGGTCGAAAAGCGGCATGCGTGCCGGTCCGATAGGCATGCTAGTTCTCCTTCTTCTCGGCGGGGGCGTCGGCGGCCTTGGCGGCGGGAGCGTCGTCGGCGGCCTCGGTCACCGTCTTGGCGGCCTCGGCGGCCTTCTTGGCCTCGGCTTCGGCCTTGCGCTTGGCCGCGGCCTCCTCGCGCTTCTTGGCGGCCTCGGCCTTGCGGGCCTCGGCGGCGGCCTTCTTCTCCTCGGCCTCCTTCGCCTTGCGCTCCTCGGCCTCGGCCTCCTTCTTGGCCTGGCGCTCCTTGTCGTAGCGGGCCTTGCGCTCGGCAAAGCTCTCGGGCTTGGTGGGGGCCTCGTCGGCACCAGCCTCAGCCTCGGCCTGAGCGGCCCTGGCGGCCGCGGCGCCGGCGGCGGCCGTGGTGGTCGTGGCCTTCTTGGCCTCGCTCACCTTCTTCGTGGCCGTCGTCGCGGCCTTCTTCGCGGCCGCGGTGCCCTTGCTCGCCTTCGCGGCCACATCATCCAGGGCGTCGAGCGGATTCTTGAAGGGCTCGTCGGAGTCCTTGTCGAACACCATCTCGCCCTTGAGCACGCCGCTCATCTCCTCCTGGGCGCTCCGGAACTTCGCAATGGCCTTGCCGAGGGTCTTCGCCATGGCAGGCAGCTTGTCGGGCCCGAAGATGAGGAACCCGAACAGCAGAATGAGGAAAAGCTCGAATCCGCCGATTCCAAACACGTCGCGATCCTTTCGTGAGGCTCTACAGGGAGAGCACGGTTAAAGCCATGGTGGGAATGCCGAGAGCCAGCACGAGGATGACGCAGACGATGACGGTGAAGATCTTCTTCGTGCGCGCCTTGGCCTCGGCGGCCTCTTTGGCGCGCCGCTCGCGCTCCTCGGCCGCGCGGATGCGCTCGGCCTGCTGCTTGCGCGTGACGTTCTTCGCCCCGATCTTGTTCTTCTTCTGAGACATCGTGTGCGCTCCTCGTAGTTTCTCTCGTAGCAAATTCGCCATTATCGCAGATTGCGCCGCCCAGCGCCAGAGGAAAACCCTCTGGCACGGGGCGGCGCTGCACGAATTCCACGGTTTGCCGCGCTCACGGAAGCCCCAGGCGGTCGGCCGGGGCGTCGGGCGCGAACGACGCGGGGCGCTTTACCCGGACGAACCCGCCCGACGCGCCCGCTCGAGAGGGGCCCTAGGCCTCGGGGCGCAACTTGCTGCGGATCTCGATGACCCGGGCGATGTTCTTCGCCACCTCCACCTTCACGTGCCAGCGGTTCTTCTCGTAGAGCACGTTGCCGTCCACCATGGTCATGAGCACGTCGGCCGTGGTGCAGGTGTTCACGACAGCCGAGACGGGATCGGCCGTGAAGGACTGGTGCGAGCTGGACAGGTCCACGGCGACGAGGTCGGCGCACTTGCCGATCTCCAGCGAGCCCACCTTGTCCTGCAGGCCGAGGGCGCGGGCGCCCCCGATGGTGGCCACCTCGAGCATGGTGCGCGCGTCGAGGAAGTCGGTGTTCACGGCGCGCTGGAGCAGCATCCCTAAGCGCATCTCGGAGAGCATGTCGGTTGACTCGGTGGCCGCCGGCGAGTCGGTGCCGAGGCCCACGCGCAGATCGGCGCGGAGGAACTCGTCGAGGGGCGCCACGCCCATGCCCAGCTGGGCGCAGGCGCGCGGGCACACGCATACGGCCACATCGTACTCGCGCAGCTTCTTCAGGTCGGAATCGTCCACGCACACCGCGCCCACGATCATGACGTTGGGGGCCTCGAAGGCGCTCCAGTTCAGGGCGTAGCGCACCGGGCTCACGCCGGTGGGCAGCCACGGCGGGATTTCCACGTAGCCGCGCTTCACGTCGCCGCCGTGCACCTGGAAGGGCGACGAGCCGTACTTCACGAAGTCGCACTCCTCGCGGCTGCCGGCGAGCCACATGGCCACGGGCAGATCCTCCCTGGTGGCGAACTGGGAGACGGCCGTGAGGGTGGCCGGATGGTTGGTGAACAGGGGCGCGGGCGCGATGCCGATGGTCACGCGGTCGGAGTCGACCTCCTCGCGCCAGTGCAGGATGTCCTTTTGGGCCAGCTGCATGGCCGCGTCGATGCGGTTGCGGTCCATGGCGCCCACGCTGCGGTAGATGACCGAGCGCAGGCCGAGCTTGTTCACGGCCGTGCACGAGGCGCCGGTCACGGTGATGTCGGCGACGGTGGTGATGCCACTGGAAAGGGCGTCCAGGCCTCCCAGGATAGCGGAATCGAACCAGTCAGCGGCCTCCAGGCGGCCCGACTTGCGAGCCACTTCCGAGAGCCACTCCACGTAGGGGGCGTCGTTCACCACGCCGCGCAGCACCGACTGCTCCAGGCGCGTGTGCAAATCCACGAGACCGGGCATAATGGCCGCGAGCCCCTGGTCGACGACTTCCTCGTCGGGGTAGCGCAGGCGCAGCATATCGGCGCTGCCGATGTCGCGGATGACGCCGTCGCGCACGAGCACCGCGCCATCGACGATGGGCTCGGAGGTGACGGGCAGGATGTACTGGGCACAAAGGAGCATGGTGCCTCCCTTCTTGCGAGGAGGGATACGCGATCAGCGACCCATGATAGCATGAGGTTCGCGCCGCGCGCGGATAGGCGCGCGCGATTTGCGGTGCGGGGGCGTATACTGGGGGCCGAACGTTGACCGTAACGCTGTGCGGAATTCCCAGGGCTTCCCACCCCTCGACCGCGCGGCGCCGGGCCCCGCCCGCCGATTCCGAGGGAGCTGCACCCCATGACCATCGACACCGCCACCGGGCTCGAGGCCCCCGCCGAGCTCTCGAGCGAGCGCGTGCGCGACATCTTCTCGTCCATCGCGAAGAAGTACGAGCGGTTCAACGCCATCTCCAGCTTCGGCGCCTACAAGCTGTGGCTCGCCGGCATGATGCGCCAGGCGCCCATCGAGGAGCACCACGACGTGCTGGATATCGCGGGCGGCACGGGGGACGTGACCTTCACCGTGGCGCGCACCAAGCACCCGCGCCACATCCAGTGCACCGATCTCGTGCCCGAGATGCTGGACGTGGCCCGCATGCACATCGACGAGGGCGACGGCGCGGGCGTGCCCATCGACTTTCAGGTGGTGGACGCCCAGGACATCCCCTACGCCGATGAGTCCTACGATGTGATCACCATGGCCTACGGCATCCGCAACATGCCCGATCGGCCGCGAGCCCTCTCCGAGATGTTCCGCGTGCTGCGCCCAGGCGGCTCGCTCGTGTGCCTGGAGTTCTCCACGCCGCCGAATGGCGCCTGGCGAGCGTTGTACCACTTCTACCTGCGCCACCTCATCCCGTTCTGGGGCGGCCTCATTACCGGCGATAAGGACGGCTTCGTGTACCTGGCGAAGTCCATCCGCGCCTTCCCCGACCAGGAGGGCCTGGCCGATATGATGCGCGCAGCCGGCTTCACCGAGGTAACCTGGAAGAACTACACCGGCGGCATCGCCGCCGTCCACGTAGCGCGAAAGCCGGAGTAGGGCGCGAAGCCAAAGGCCTACTGCCACGACATTTGCCTGAGAGCTCCCGCTATTTCCCCGACAGCCGACGATGCCCGTGCGTAGCTCATTTCCTCATAAAGAAGAGGAGCCGTTACGTGTTCATAGTCGGCTCGATAGACCTCGTTGCTTAGAATCTCCTCCAGCACCTCCGCCACATCGACATCTGGCTCAGCCGAGGGTGTGCGGTAGTTGCCGAGCCGCTGTCGTCGCACGATGGACAGCAGTGAAAGTAACTTTTCATCGAGAACAACAATGTCCAAGAGCTTCCTGAGATCGTACAGGTGGCGTGACTGACGATGAGGAATGGGGCCGGCGAGGTAATAGTCGCATATCGCGAACACCTTGTCACAGAAAGTGCGTTCAAGAGAGTTGGCCAGCACCTCGAACGAACCCAGGCCGAATTCGCTAACCGCATCCTGGTATCCCCGCGTCTCGCAATACTCCCCTATCAAGCTCTGAAGCGGACGCATTTGAGCCGGATCGGCTGGGGTCATGATGGCCGTTTCAACAATAAGCTGATCGCTGAAGGAAGCGTCGTTTACGCCGGGCAATGGAATTTCATAGCGGTTGTACTCGCGACGACTCCGCGTGCGATCGAGATTGGCGATATGGAGCCCAAGCGCCTCGGCGCTTTCCAGCACAGCGCGTTTTATGCCTCGTCGCATCCCCTCCGTCGCATGCTCCTCTTGAATACCCAAGTCAATATCTTCGGAAAAGCGATCGATAACGCCGTAGCACTTCGAAAGACACGTGCCGCCCTTGAACACAAGCGCGGGGTTCCTGCGCGCCACCTCTTTGAGCATGGTGACAGCGAAGTAATCTTTGACGACGAGGGCCTCGTCTAAGCCGATTGACTCAGAAACGGAGGTCACCATGTCGCTGAATAGGCGACTCTGACTATGCAAATACGCGGTACCGTTCGCATTCTGCCAGTTTTTTTGCAGTTCTTCCCGGATAGCTGGCTGAGCAGTCATAAATCATCGTCCTTCCTGCTTTTCTTGCGAGCCTCCGAAGGGCGTCCATTTCATACTCATCGAAGAATTGAATACTCTCGGCCGTAATAAGGTCGAGGAATCGGAGGGCATCCACATTGCGAGCGTTAACAGGGCGACGCGGGCGTCGCAGGGTCACCCGCTTCCAACCGCCAAAGGGCTTCACGTCTCGAACGCGCATTTTCTCCTTATTCGTGGTGATCTCCAATGTGTTGGGCACCTGGGCCGACACGCCAGACTCATTGGCAAGGTTAAAACCGGAGACATATCCGAAAATCTCGTCACCGGACTGGAGCCACCGCTTCGCAGCCACCTGTCTAGCTGACACACGCGATTTCCCAAACCGCGTTTCCGTGGGAAGATAGTACACACCACGGTCGTAGCGCTCCAGCGAACCTTCCGCCATGGCCGCATCGATCTTCTTGTACACCGCTTGACGGCTGATACCGGAGAACTCTTCGAGAATCTCCCCAATGAGGATAGGCTCGTTTTCTCCGAAACGCTCCTTCAATATGTTCGCAAAGACTTCCATAGGTCGATCATACCTCTCTAATCAGCAGTTGACATATTTTTTCTTAAATTGTAGAAATTTGTCAACCTTAGAGAACAGCTCGAAACAGCGAGAGGGCGGACACGCATCGCAGACCGCCGGACCCTCAGCGATACTTCGTGGTGAGGCGCGAGTGCTAGAATGCCTCCATCGCGCTTGTGAATCCAGAGGAAAAGGAGGGGCATGTTCGGGTTTGTGGTGGCTGATGCCGAGGCGCTTTCCGACGAGGAGAAGGAACGCTACCGCTCGCTGTACTGCGGGCTGTGCTTAACGCTGCGCGACCGCTACGGGCAGCTGTCGCGGGCGTGCCTCACCTACGACCTCACCTTCTTCGTGCTGCTGGCGAACTCGCTGCACGAGCCGGCTGAGGTGCGCGGCGCCAGCCACTGCGTGATGCATCCAGCGCCGGCCGCGGCGCGCCTCTGGTCGCGCTCGCCGTGGGCCGACTACGCGGCCGACCTTTCCGTGGCGCTCGCCTACCACAAGGTGCTCGACGACGTGGCCGACGACGGCGACGTGAAGGCCCGCGCGGCAGCGCGCCTGCTCGCCGGTGCCTACGAGCGAGCGCAGGCCCGCATTCCCGAGCAGTGCGCCGTCATCGAAAAAGCCATGGGCCGCATCCGGGCCATCGAGCAGGAAGGCGCCGAGGTCGACCCCGACGCGGCGGCGCGGGAGTTCGGCATGCTCCTCGGGCGGCTTTTCGCCCACAACCAGGGGTTCTGGGCCGGAGGCATGAAGGCGCTCGGCTGCGCGCTGGGCCGCTTCATCTATCTGATGGACGCCGCCGTGGACTTCGCCGACGACGCGGCCTCGGGCAGCTACAACCCCTTCGTGGCGCTCGGCGCCACGCCCGAGACCATGCGCACCACACTGGCCCTGGCGGCCGCCGATGCCGCCGAGGCCTACGAGCGCCTGCCCCTCGTGCAAGACGCGCACCTCATGGATGCCATCTTGTACTCGGGCGTCTGGGCGCAGTTCAACAAGACCTATCCGCCTGCAGAGGGCGCCGAGTAATGCAGAGGGGACCCGCAAAGCGAGCCCCCTTGAAACTGACCGGTATTCTGAATTGCGCCGTCGTTACTTGACGAACGCCGCGAGCAGACTGGCCGCCGTGGCGTAGAAGGGAACGCGCGACTCTTCCTGCACGGCCGCGGTGAACGGGGGCATCCACTGGCGGGCGTGCTCGGCCACAAACTCGTCCCAAGCCGCCTCGGGGCTGCCGCCGGGCAGGTCGGTCGAGGCCACCACGTCGCCAGGCTCGCCGGGATCCTCGAACTCCTCCAACGTATCCTCGTCTTCCACCACGTCCTCGACCGCGCTCGCGTCGCCCGCGATGCCCTCGGCCTCGGCGGCGTCAGCGGCAGCGCGCAGAGCCAGGTACTCCAAAAGCTCCAACTCGGTCCACACAGCGTCGAGCGGCTCGTTGGTGCCCTCGGGGCGGCCCAGGCCGCACGCCTTGCAGAAGCGCTCCACCGCCATGGAGTGCGGATTCACGAACAGCAGCGGCTGCACGCCCTCGGCAGTCGCGCGCCAGACGCCCTCGTAGGGGCTGCACACGGCCTGCGGGGCGCCCACGAACAGGCGCGTGGCCTCGGGGCGCAGCTCCTTCTGGATGTCGGCCGGGTCGGCCAGGGCCGCGGCCTCGGCGGCGCCGGGCGCGGTAGCCGACGACCAGGCAAGGCCGAGCGCGCCGGCGATCTCGTCGGCGGCCTCGCCCCACTCGCCCGAGGCGATGGCCTCGGCGAGCACCTTGTCCTCGGGGTAGCGGAACGACAGGGCCAAAAGCTCGCACATCGCCGCGCGCGCCTGCCACATATCAGCGGATACGGTCATGGACATCCTCCTTCATCGTTAATACTGCCAATAGCATAGCAGACGCCATACGCGCCAGCATCGGAGACAGGCGCTTTCGTTGCGACGCAAACGCAATGCTAATCTTTCGTTGCGTCTGCGTTGCAACGAGAAACCTCAGATGAACACCGCCGTTGCGCCGAGAAGCTGCGAGAAAGACGCCGCGCGGCGATTTTGACGCGCTTGCACTGCTCCCTTTCTGCGCAAAAAAGCCCGCGCCGGAGGGGCGGCGCGGGCTGCATGCAGAGAGGGCCTACTTGTCGTCGGCCGGGCGCAGGGGCAGAAGCTTCACGCCCAGCAGGAACACCAGCACGCCGAGAGCGGCCACGCCGAGCGTGACGCCGAACTCGAGCGGCGTGGGCCAGTAGACCATGGCGCCGTAGATGCCCGAGAGGCCCGCGTCGAAGGACGTGTGCTGCATGGGGGTCAGCGGGCCGGCCATGTCCAGGTTAGCCAGCTGGAAGCCGCCGACCAGCAGCTGCACGCGCTTGCAGAAGATGCCGGCGATGGCGAGCAGCGATCCAGCCACCAAAAGCGCGTTGGTGCGCAGCGCCGGGGTGAAGCAGATGACGGCGCACACCGCGCAGCCGATGATCTCCACCCAGAAGTAGGGCGCGAGCGGGCCGGTTGTCAGCATGGCCACTACTTCCAGGCCCGATCCGGCGGGGAAGCCCTCGGTGAGCAGGTCGCATCCGAAGAAGTACAGATCCACCATCACGAAGGCGCCGAGCAGCTTGGCGAGCTTCACCAGGTTGGCCTGCTCCCACTTCAGGTAGCCCGCGGCGCGCAGGGCCACGGCCACGCAGATGACGAGCGCCGTGCCGCACACCAGCGCCGAGGAAACGAACCACGGGGCGAGAAGCGCCGTGTGCCACATCTCGCGGCCGACCTGCAGGCCGAAGATCCAGGCAGTCACCGAGTGCACGAGCACCGCGCACACGAGGGCCACCACCGAGATGACGCGCAGGGCCGTATGGCTCATCTTGCCCGCGTCGGCGCGCATCTGAGCCCACAGGTACACACAAGACAAGATGAGGTAGGTGCCCAGCACCAGGATGTCCCACATGAGCGGGCTGCCCAGATTGGAGTACGCGAACAGCTCCCACAGGCGCATGGGCTGGCCCAGATCGACCACCACCATGCCGATGGCGGCCACGGTGCAGGCGATGGAGCTCATCACCGCCACCTTCGAGATGCCGCCGAACCCGGCGACGCCGAAGGCCTTGGGCACCGACGAGATAATGAGGCCGCCGGCAGACAGGCCCACGAAGAACATGAAGGACGTAATGTAGAGGCCCCACGAGTTCAGGTTGCGCATGCCGGTCTGCACCATGCCGCCGGAAAGCTGCATCGCCCAGAGCACGAGGCCGGCCACCACCACGACGGCCGACACGCCGATGGCGATGTTCAGCCCGCGGCCGCCCCACGCGACGGCCTTGGCGCCAGTCGCCTCGCGGGTTTTCGAGCGGCCTTGGGCCGCACTGAAGTCGAGGTCGTCATCTACGACGGCCCCAGAAGAGAAATCAGCCATGAGAATCTCCTAGAGGTAAGCGGGCAAGGCAGCGAGCCCCGCCCGCGAAAGTTTGCGATTCACGCCGCGTTACGCGGCAAGCAGAAGAAGCGCCGAGGGCCGGCGGCCACTACACCAAGTAGTACACCGAGGGCTTCGTCCCCTCCTCGGGCAACAGCTGTTTGTACTCGCGCGTTGCGAGAAGCTTGGAAACTTCGGATTCCGGATCGTCCAGATCTCCCCAGAAACGCGCGTAAGTGGGGCATGCATCCACGCAAAACGGTCGCTTCCCGTCCTTGAGCCGATGGGAGCACATCGTGCACTTCTCCACCGTATGCTTTAAATGAGTCGCCACCGAGGTGTCGCCCACGGCATGGGGGATGCTGTAAGCCGGCTCATCCCAGTTGAAGGAGCGCACACCCGTGTAAGGACAGGCGGCGACGCACATACGGCAGCCGATGCACTTATCGTAATCCTGGCATACCGCACCGGTCTCTGGATCCTTGTAGGTGGCACCCACGGGACACACCTTCGTGCACGCAGGATTCTCGCAGTGTTGGCAGGCCACCGTCAGGTAGCTCTTCGTCACATTCGGGTACTCGCCCACCGAGGCGTCCAGGCTGTTCGCGCCCTCGGTGACCACTCGATTCCACAAAACGCCATCGGGGACATTGTTCTCCTGCTTGCACGCAACGGTGCAGGTATGGCAACCGACGCAGCGAACGGTATCCACCGCAAACGCATAACGATGCTCGGCCATGGTTACTCCTCTCCTTCCCACAGACGCATCTCAACGGCGGCATCCATGAAGGACGAGTTCACCGTCACCGGGCAATACTCATGATTCGAGCAATCCGAGAACGAGCCGTCCTTGAACTGGTGCTTTTGCCACCCCTTCGGGTACAACAGCATGCCGGGACGCATGCCGGGGTTGAGAACCGCGCGGGCCACCGCGTTGCCGCGGTCGTTGTACACTTCCACATAGTCGCCGTCCTGAATGCCGCGCACCTCGGCATCGGCGGGGTTCATCTTCAGCGTGGGCTCGGGAAGCGCCTCAAGCAGCCACGCAAGCTCGAAGCCGTTGGTGTGGTGACGGTCGCGCGAGCGCTCGGACGTCAAAATCAGCGGGTACTTCTTCATAATCTCTTTGTCCGGCCACGCTTCGTTCGGCTCGAACCAGTAAGGCAGGTGCTCCTGCTCGTAATCCCATTCGTGAACGTTCGCCATGCGAGGAACGGGATTTTCGCAGTAAATCTCCAACTTGCCCGTGGGCGTATCGTAGATATGGTTCTCATGGTAGATGTCGTACAACTCGAAGCGAATGGTGTGCTCCTCGCGCAGCCGCTCCAAGGTGACACCAGCTGCCTGGAACTCCGGCGAAGAAAGCGCCTCATTCCAAAACTCCTCATCGGTGCTCTGGAAATACTCACCCATGCCCAAGCCCTCGGCCAGCATGCGCACAATCTGGCCGTCGGGTTTGCACTCGAAAGACGGATCTACGCATTTATCGTGCCACTTGACGGCGCCCTCATTGGTGGGGTTGGTGATGATGTCCTCGAACTCGAAGTAATGAGCGGCCGGAAGCACATAATCGGCCTGTCGTGCCGTATCGGTCATGGACGTGTCGGCCACCACAAGCAGGTCGATCTTGTCGATAATCTTCTCCTTCACCCAGTTGGCATCGATGCCGCCGCCGTAAAGCGCGCCGATGGAATAGATGCACTTGATGGGGAAAGGTTGGCCAGAAACGGGCTCCAGTCCCGTCTCCAGCATATCGGCCACTTCCAGCCAAGGAAGCGTGGGGCCCATGGTCATGGTGGGCATCATGTACAGGTAGTTCCAAGGCAGACCGAAGTAGCCACCATCCATACCGGCACCCGGCTTGCTGAGGTTGCCCGTAATGGACAGCAGGCAGCCCAAGGCCGTGCCGATGGAATGACCATTGTTGTAGGCCTGGCCGCCCATGCCCAGGTGCACACGAGTGGGGCCGTCTGCGAATACCTCGGCCAGATAGCGTACATCCTCGGGAGAAACCTCGGTGATTTCTTCCACCTTTTGCGGATCGTACTCGGCCACGCGGTCGCAGAACAGATCGTAGGCGCATGTCACCTTCTTGCCGTTGATATCGAACGTGCCATGCAGCACGGGGGCCGCTACCTCCTCGACGGTTCCATGGCTGCCGTCCTCGCCCATGAGAATGGGAGCATCGTACAGGATGGGCTCACCCGTCATGGGGTTCATGCCCATCTCAACCGGCTCTATCCCGAATTCACTGGCGCGCAGGAATTTGCCGTCCTCCTTCACCAGGTAGGGAGCTACGGTGTGCTGGCGGATGAAGTCCTCGTCTTCCCAGCCCTCATCCAAAATGACGTTCATGATGCCCATGAGGAGGGCGCCGTCAGATGCGGGGCGGCAGCGAATCCACTTGTCTGATTTGGAAGCGGCCGTCGACTGATTGGGATCGATGACAATGTACTTCGTGCCGTTCTCGCAGGCACTCGCAATGTCACGCCAGCGGAACAAGGTCGATTCGGTCTCGTTAGCCGACATGTTGACGATATACTTCGCGTTCATGATATCCGACGCGTAGTGATTGCCCGGCTTATCGAAACCGGTGCCGCCACACACCCGGTCGACACCGGTAAGAGCCCCAACATCGATACATAGGTCGTAAACCGAGAACCCCGCCGTATTCCACAGTCGCTTGAGCAGGCTAATGGCCGCCCCGTTGATGAGGCCTCCATTCGAGGTGCCAGGGTACAAGGTGATGGACTGCGGGCCAGATTCCTCCATGTAGCCCTTCCATTTGTCGGTGATTTCCTGACTGGCCTGCTCCCAGGAAATGCGCTCCCATTCGCCTGAGCCGCGCTCACCCACACGCTTCATGGGGTACTTGATGCGGTTGGGGTGGTACAGGCGCTGAATCTGCGAATAGCCGCGCAGGCAGGGACGGTTGTTGAACGGCTCGTCGGGATCGGGCTCGCGCTTCACCACCACGCCATCGCGCACGGTAACCCAACTGCCGCAATGCATGCAGCCGCTCCACATGCAGCGGGCATAGTGGCGCTCTTCCTCGCCTGTGGCCGCCAGCGAGCTGCCCTCCTCATTCGCGCAACCTGCCAGACCAGACAGCGCAGCAGCGCCCGCAACAGCACCCGTTGCCTTCAGGAATCCTCGGCGGGTGAGGCCGGAGCGTTTGGTTTCGCTTCCTGACATCTCTCCTCCTCTTTCATGGCAGAGGGGCAAGCCGGGCGCAGACAGCTTCTCTGCGCAACGGGCTTGCGCGCCCTCCCTTCCCATCCCCCATGGGCGAATCCGGTTGCATGCTCGCGGCACGAATGATGGGATTCCAACATAGTCTCTAAGAATCGGCCGGATTCTGTTGTTGCCAGTTTGTCATACTCTGTCATAGACTGTCAAGAGAAAATGTAGGGCAGAGTATGACAAAGGTAGAGCATCTCAGAGTTATCGCAGATTAATCGCCTATTCTGCTAGATAAAATAATTCAATTCAAAATGCACGATTCGGCAATGTCAAGTCTTGAAAATAGAATATTTGTTTGTATTATAGTTGATAAGCGGGGAGCAGGACTCTCTGCATACACCTTCCCTATCACCAATTCTAGATGCGGGAGGGAGGTGATGCAGATGAGCGTTTTCCTGGCCTTGGTTCAAACTTTTGTGGCAGCTGCCTCGTTAGGGGTAGCACTTCTGGCCCTGGAAAGGGTCGACCCACCGCCTGGCGGTGGGTCTAGTCACAAAAGCGAGGACTAGGCACCCTCGCTACCGGGACGTCCTTGCGGCGTCCCGGCCCCTCGGGGCCAAGTTCTCTAGGCATTGCCCATTGTAGCACGCTTCTTCTTAAGGGAGAAATAGAAACGCTTGACGTTATTAACGCGAGAGGTTACTATAATGATAGTTTCATTTGCCAACAAGGAAACTGAGCGACTCGCCTCAGGGCAGCGCGTCAAGCAATTCGCGTCGTTCGAGAGAGTCGCTCGACGGAAACTTCGGCAACTGCAAGTTGCAGGTTGTCTGCAGGATCTCCGCATCCCTCCCGGCAACCATCTGGAAAAGCTCGATGGCGACAGAAGCGGCTTTTGGAGCATACGCATCAACGACCAGTACCGCATCTGCTTTTGCTGGACGGACGCCGGACCGGCAAACGTGGAGATTGTTGACTACCATTAGGAGTCGAATATGAGCGCGAACCTTGACCCTATAACCCCCGGCGAGTTGCTCTCCGAGGAATTTCTGAAGCCCATGGGCATCTCCCAATATCGGCTCGCCAAGGAAATCGGCGTGCCGGCGCAGCGCATTGGGCAAATTGTCCTGGGGCGCCGCGCCATCACGGCCGATACCGATTTACGTTTATGCAAGTTCTTCGGCCTATCCGACGGCTATTGGATGCGTGCGCAGGAAGCTTACGATTTGGAAATTACACGCAGCAAGATCGGCGACCAGCTTCGCCATATCAAACCCTGGAATCACGCCGCGTGCCTTTAGCCCCTCTGTGCGGCTTTTGCCAGGGCTTCGGCGGCGTCGGGGTCGGTGAAGCCCTCGCTGAAGGCGCTGGGGATGACGAGCGTGCCGCCGGACTGCTTCACCGACTCGTAGGCCAGGTGCATGGTGCGCAGGCGCATGGCCTCCGGATCGCCCTCGTAGTTGGCGCTCGCGTCCTTCAGCATGTCGGAGATGTCCGCCTCGGCCTCGGCCAGAATCATGCGGGCGTCGCGCTCGCGGGTGGCCACGGCCGCAGCGGCCATGGAGGCCTGCAGCTCGCGGGGCACCACGATGTCGCGCACCTCCACGTCGATGACGTCGATGCCCCAGCCGTCCAGCTTCTCTTCCAGCGCGTCCTTCAGCTCGGCGTCCAGCTGGTCACGACGACACGCCACCTCGGCCAGGCTCGCGCGGCCGATGGCCTTGCGCAGCGTAGCCTGGGCCATCCACGACACGGCGCCGCCGTAGTCCTCCACCTCGCAGGCGGCCTTCTTCGGCGAGAACACCATCCAGAACACCACCGCGTCTACGTTCACGGGCACCAGATCGGCCGTGAGCGTCTCCTCGGCGCCGAAGTAGGTGGCCGCCACGCGCTGGTCGATGCGCACGGTGTAGAACTCCACGATGGGCCAGGTGAACACGATGCCCGGCCCCGCCACGCGGTTGAAGCGGCCGAAGCGCATGACCACGGCCTTCTCCCACTCCATCACCACGTGCACCGAGCTTGCCGCAAGCGCGCCGACCACGACCGCGCCCACGATGGCCCCAAGCCCGATGGAGCCTGCGGCAAGCTGCGCCAAGGCCAGCACCGCGGCCACCACGACGGTGAACACGATGAGCGTGAAGGCCACGGCCCCGTTGCGCGAGGTGCGGCTACGCCCCGTTTCCAGCCGAGCGCTCGGCGCCGCTGCTGTCCGCTGCGGGCTCGGGGAACTTGACGAGGCGTCCGCGCCGCGATTCCTGCGTGTCATATCCTGCTCCTTCGCTCTTGTCGCGCTTGGCCTTGGCCGCCACGAGGGCGGCGGTGAACTGCGCGTCGATATCCTCCAGCGACATGCCCAGCTCCTGGCAGCGCTGCAAATACTCGGCCGTCACGATCTCGGCTGTCACCTCGGCCGACACGCCGGGCTTGTTGGACACGTCGGCCACGAAGGCGCCCTGACGGCGCTTCGAGACAATGTAGCCATCCTCCTCCAGGCTCTGGTACACCTTGCTCACGGTGTTGTAGTTCACCTCCACCTCGGCGGCGAGCCCGCGCACCGTGGGCAGCTGGTCGCCCGGCAGGTAGAACCCCGAGGTGATGAGGTAGATGAAGCGGTTCTTCAACTGGAGCCAGACGGGAATGGAGCTGGCATCGTCCAGCGCGAACAAGTCGCCGGCCGGAATGGTGCGCCCTAGCTCGACCATAGGGAAAGGTCCTCTCTCTTTTGGGAAGATGCCGGGTTGCAGCCAGTGGCGGCCGCTTCGCCGTCAGCTGCCGCGCCGGCGGCCTCGTCGGGCCGCCCAAAGCCGATCGGCTCAGCCTCCGCAGCATCTTCCACGCTCTGCAATTCCAAGGGGCGCTGCGCCCCGGCTTCCACCACGGCCCAGCGCAGCCCCGCGCCTCCCACGAGCACGACGAGCGCCAGGGCGGCCAGCACCGCGGGCGGCGCGTCGAAGGCGGGCGCGGGGGCTGCCGCGGGGCCGCGGCCCCCGGCCCTAGCTGGCGCGGCCGACTCCAAACGGGCGTCCTTCCGCTCGCGCACCCACAGCGCACCCTCGATGGCGAGGGGCGCCGCCAGGCCGCACAGCGCAAAGCCGCCCCACCAGGGCAGCGCCGCCGTACCGTGCGAGAGGCTTGCGACCGAGGCAACGACGCCCGGATGCCCGCTGGCCACTGCCCCGCCGAGGAACAGCGCCGCCGCGGCAGCTTCCGCCACGACGACGGCCGCATCCACCCGCAGAATCGCGTGCCCGAGCGCCACCGTGCGCCCGTCGGCCTCCACGAACAGCGAGCAGCCCGCGAACAGCACGCAGCCGCACGACGCGGCCGACAGCACGAACAGCACGGGAACCCACGGGCTCGCCCACAGGCGCACGCCGGCAAGGCCCTGCAGCAGAAGCCCCGCGTACACCGCCACGACAACCGACAGCACGACCGCCGCCACTTCCAGCATCGTTACCGCGCAACGACTGAGCCAGGGCAGGTACGCGAATCGCCCGAGCACCAGGACCGCGCCGACGGCCAAAAGCCCCGCAAGCGCCCACGCCCCCACGTTCATGAGCGTGAACACCGGCGTGAGAAACAGCGCGAGCACCCGGTCGATGCGCCCCAAGTCGGCCGCCAGACAGCCGACGCCCATGGCGAGCGCGCCGAGCGCCGCCGCGAGCGCCAGAGACACGAGCCGCTCGGCTGCCGGAGCCTCAGCCACCGAGCTTTCCGCCGCCGCCCCGAAGGGAGCCTTCACGAAGAGCAGGTCGGCCAAGGAGGCGGCGGCAATCCCGCCGGCACCCACGCCGGCGAGGAACAGATAGGCTGCCACAAGCTCGCCGAACACCGATCGCCCCCTTCTCCGCTTCGCATGCTTTCGCAAAGTATGACACAACCGCGCAGAAAAGTATATGACAGCATGAGACAGAAACAGGGAGAGACGGCAGAGCCCCCACAGCAAGAGAGCGCCCCGCAGGGCGCTCTCTCAACTGGAAGGGATCTAACCGGGATAGCGCGAACGGCTAGTCGCGCTTATCGGGATCGGGCGCATCGGCCGAGGAGTCCATCTCGTCCTCGCGGTCGATCTCGGCATCCACCTCGGCCTGGGTGGGCATATCGGCGCGGTCGGCACCCTCGGCGGCGGCCCGGTACGGCGCGTTCGGATCCTGGTCGCCCGGCTCCACCGGCTCGGCGCGCCAGTTCGGGTCGGCCAAGGTCTCGCCCGCATCGGGGTTGCCGGCAACAACGGCCTGGGCGCCTTCCGCATCGCCCTGGGCCGCGAGCATCTCGGCGTCCTTGGCGCGGGCAGCAGCCTCCTCGGCCTCCTTCGCAGCGATGATCTCGTCCTCGCGGGCCAGATACTCGTCCCACTTGTTGTCGAGCAGCGCCTCACAGGCCTCGCCCTCCACGGTCTCGCGCTCCAGAAGCACGCTGGCCATGAGGTCCATCTGGTCGGCGTGGTCGGCGAGGATCTTGTGGGCCCGGTCATGGGCCTCCTTCATGATCTTCGCCACCTCCTCGTCGATGCGGCGAGCCGTCTCCTCGGAGTAATCCTGCGTGTTGCCGTAGTCGCGGCCCAGGAACACCTCGTGGTTGGGCTGGCCGAACACCTGGGTGCCCAGGGGGCTCATGCCGTACTGGGTGACGATGGCGCGGGCCATCTTGCTCGCGCGCTCCAGGTCGTTGGAGGCGCCCGTGGTCACGTCGTCACAGAAGATCTCCTCGGCCACGCGGCCGCCCATGAACACCGCCAGCTCGTCCTTCATCTCGGAAAGCGAGTTCAGCACCTTGTCCTCGTCGGGGATGGACAGCGTGTAGCCCAGCGCCCGGCCGCGGGAGATGATCGAGATTTTGTGTACCGGGTCGGCATGGTCGAGCAGGTGCCCCACGAGCGCGTGGCCGCTCTCGTGGTAGGCGATGGTGTGCTTGGTCTTCTCGTTCATCACACGGCCCTTGCGCTCCGGGCCGGCGATGACGCGCTCCATGGACTCGCTCACCTCGCGCATGGTGATGATCTTCTTGCCGCGGCGGGCGGTGAGCAGGGCCGACTCGTTCATGAGGTTGGCCAAATCGGCGCCGGTGAAGCCGGGGGTGATCTTCGCAATCTTGTTCAGATCCACATCCGATCCGATGGGCTTGTCCTTCGCGTGCACGGTGAGGATCTTCTCGCGGCCCTTCACGTCGGGGGTGTCCACGACGATCTGGCGGTCGAAGCGGCCGGGGCGCAAAAGCGCGGGGTCCAGCACGTCGGCGCGGTTCGTGGCAGCGATGAGCACCACCGAGTCGTTGGACTCAAAGCCGTCCATTTCCACGAGCAGCTGATTCAGCGTCTGCTCGCGCTCGTCGTGACCGCCGCCGAGACCCGTGCCGCGCTGGCGACCCACCGCGTCGATCTCGTCGATGAAGATGATGGCCGGGGCCGCGTCCTTCGCCTGCTGGAACAGATCGCGCACACGGGAGGCGCCCACGCCCACGAACATCTCAACGAAGTCGGAGCCGGAAATGCTGAAGAACGGCACGCCCGCCTCGCCGGCCACGGCGCGCGCGAGCAGCGTCTTGCCGGTGCCCGGAGGGCCCACGAGCAGACAGCCGCGCGGGATCTTCGCGCCCATGGACTGGTACTTCGCGGGGTTCGCCAGGAAGTCCTTGATCTCCTGCATCTCCTCCACGGCCTCGTCCACGCCGGCCACGTC
>NZ_CAUASN010000035.1 GCF_958431955.1 uncultured Adlercreutzia sp.
GCCGGGGAGCTTCGGCAGACGACGGGCGAGCGGGGTCTGGCCGCCCTCGAAGCCGGCGCCCTTGCCGCCGCCAGCGCGGGACTTCTGGCCGTTCATGCCGCGACCAGCGGTCTTGCCGGTGCCCGAAGCCGGGCCGCGGCCCACGCGCTTGCGGTTCTTGGTGGAGCCCTCAGCGGGGCGCAGATCCTTGAGTTCCATGTTGTGCTTTCTCCTTTTCGCTTTCCGACCGGGACTTTCCTTTATCCCGACCGGTGCTGGCAGCTCGCCGCCAGCAAACTTCCTTGTATCATGGCAACGGCGCACCCGCCAATCGGGTGCGCCGGGAACCATCGAAATGGGTGCGAGGGGACTTAGATCTCCTCGACGGTGATGAGGTGCTTCACGGTGAAGATCATACCGCGAACGCTCTCGTTGTCCACCTGATCGACGGAGCTGCCGATGCCGTGGAGACCCAGGGCGCGCAGGGTGCGACCCTGGTTCGGCTTGCGGCCGATGGCGCTCTTCACCTGAGTCAGACGCAGGGTCTTCTTCGTCTCAGCCATTAGTTCTCCTTCCCACCGAACATCTCGGCCACGGAGATGCCGCGGCGGGCGGCAACCTCGGCGGGGCTCTCCATGTTCTTCAAGCCCTCGGCAGCGGCCTTCACGATGTTCATGGCGTTGTTGGTGCCGAGCGACTTGGTGATAACGTTCTGCACGCCCGCAAGCTCCATGATGGCGCGGACCGGGCCGCCGGCGAGCACGCCGGTACCGGCAACGGCCGGCTTGATGAGCACGCGGCCGGCGCCGTACTCGCCCATGATCTCATGGGGCACGGTGCCCTCGGCGGTCACGGGCACGGTGAACATGTTCTTCTTCGCGTCCTCCACGCCCTTCTTGATGGCGGTGGGCACTTCCTGGGACTTGCCCATGCCCACGCCCACACGACCGTTGCCGTCGCCCACGACCACGAGAGCGGACAGCTGCATGCGACGGCCGCCCTTCACGGTCTTGGCCACGCGGTTGATGAAGACGACGCGCTCCTGCAGCTCGGGAGTCGCGCTCTCCTGCTGCTGGCGGTTGTTGTTACGAGCCATAAGCTAAAACCCCTTCTAGAATTTCAAACCTGCTTCACGGGCAGCCTCGGCGAGAGCCTTCACGCGCCCATGATACAGGTGGCCGCCACGGTCGAACACAACTTCCGTCACGCCGTTTTCCTGAGCCAACTTGCCAACGATGGTGCCGAGCTCGGCCGCGCCCTCGACGGTCGCGCCGCTCTTGCCGGTGGCCTTGAAGGCCTCGCCGAGCGTGGACACGCCGCAGATGGTGGTGTGAGCCACGTCATCGATGACCTGCACGTACATGTTGTTGTTGCTGCGCGTCACGCACAGACGCGGACGAGCGGCAGTGCCGGAGATCTTACCGCGCACGCGACGATGGCGACGGGCAAGACGGGCCTGCTTCTCCTGTTGCTTATTCATAGGTTGATCCCTTCAATCAGCTACCGTAATGAGGCTTAGTCTTTGCCGGCCTTGCCAGCCTTGCGGCGGACATGCTCGCCCTCGTAGCGAATGCCCTTGCCCTTGTAGGGCTCCGGCTTGCGCCACTTGCGGATGTTCGCGGCAACCTGACCCACCTGCTCCTTGGAGGGACCCGAGACCACGATCTCGGTCTGCGAGGGAACCTCGAAGGTGATGTTCTCGGGGGCCTCCACCAGCACCGGGTGGGAGTAGCCGAGCTGCATCTCCAGATCCTTGCCCTTGAGTGCCGCGCGGTAGCCGACGCCGACGAGCTGCAGCTTCTTGGAGAAGCCGGCCGACACGCCCTCCACCATGTTGGCGAGCAGCGAGCGGGTAAGGCCGTGAGCGCTCTTGGACTCACGGGTGTCGTCGGGACGGGTCACGATAAGCTCATCGCCCTCGCGGGTGATGGTCATGGACGGCAGGAACGTGCGGGTCAGTTCGCCCTTGGGGCCCTTGACCGTCACCGTCTGGCCGTCGATGGTCACATCGACGCCGGCAGGAACGGGAATGGGCATCTTACCGATACGAGACATATGCTCTACCTTCCTTTCCTACCACAGATAGGCGATGACCTCGCCGCCGATGCCCTCTTTGCGGGCATCGCGGTCGGTCATAACGCCGCGGGACGTCGAGATGATGGCAGTGCCCAGACCGCCGAGCACGCGGGGCAGCTCGTCCTTGCCGGCGTAGATACGCAGGCCGGGCTTGGAGATGCGCTTGATGCCGCGGATGGTCTTGGCCTTCTTCGGGCCGTACTTGAGGGTGATCTCAAGCGTGGCGCGGGGCTCGCCGTCGATCACGTCGAAGCGCTGGATGTAGCCTTCCTGCTCCATGATGCGCACGATCTCGACGAGCTTCTTGCTCGACGGCATGGAAACCGTCGCCTTGCCGGCAGACTGGCCGTTGCGCACGCGCGTCAGCATGTCTGCGATGGGGTCGGTCATTGTCATGTTGTGTTTCTCCTTTGATCCGTGATGAACCGTGCGTTCGGTTCGTCGGCGCCCTTAGCGCCTCCGCCTGTAACGCCGGCACACCCAAAACGTGCCAGTACTTACCAGGAAGCCTTGGTCACGCCGGGCAGCTCGCCTTTGTTGGCCAATTCACGCACGCAAATGCGGCACAGGCCGAACTTGCGGTAGTAGGCGCGGGGACGTCCGCAACGGGTGCAGCGGTTATGCTGACGCGTCGAGAACTTCGGCTCGCGCTTGGCTTTGGCGATCATCGATTTCTTAGCCATGCATGTCCTTCTTTCTTATGCCTTTTAAATCCGCGTCCTTTGCGGACTTAAAACCTGAGGTTACGCGACGCAGGGCACAAGGCCCCGATCGGTTTACTTGCTCTTGAACGGGAAGCCGAGCGCCGAAAGCAGCGCGAAGGCACCCTCGTTCTCGCCGGCATTGGTGACAAAGGTGATGTCCATGCCGCGGGTGCGGTCGATCTTGTCGTACTCGATCTCGGGGAAGATCAGCTGCTCGGTGATGCCGAGCGTGTAGTTGCCGCGGCCGTCGAAGCTCTTCGGCGAGATGCCGCGGAAGTCGCGGACGCGGGGAAGAGCGGTGGCCAGCAGGCGATCGAGGAACTCCCACATGCGGTCGCCGCGCAGGGTCACCTTGCAGCCGATAGCCTGGCCCTCGCGCACATGGAAGCCGGCGATGGACTTCTTGGCGCGGGTCACGCAGGGCTGCTGGCCGGTGATGATGCGCATGTCGTTCATGGCGGCGTCGAGCAGCTTGGAGTCGCCGGCGGCGGCGCCAACGCCCATGTTCACCACGATCTTCTCGAGGCGGGGCACGCAGTTCACGTTCTTGATGCCGAGCTGCTCAACGAGCGCCGGCACGATCTCGGTCTGGTACTTGACCTTCAGACGAGGAGTCTCAGCCATCAGTCTTTGCCTTTCTTCGATGGATTAAACGCGGGATTTCCGACCCCGCGTCCCCGGGACCTTCCCGGGGCCATAGCGCGCACGCGCGCGATTGGATATTGTCCCACAGTTAGGGCCTCTATCCAAGAAGAAATCCGCTTCCTTCACAGGAAGCGGATTTCAACGGTGGCATTTACTCGGCGGCGGGAATGTCCTTGCCGCACTTCTTGCACACGCGGACGAGCTTGCCGTCATCGCGGCGACGGGCCACGCGGGTGGCCTCGCCGCAGCTGGGGCACACCAGCATCACGTTGGACACGTGGATGGGGGCCTCGATGGTGGTGATGCCGCCCTGGGGGTTCTGCTGGGTGGGGCGCATGGCCTTCTTCGCCAGGTTCACCTTCTCGACCACCACGCGGGACTTCTCGGGAACCGAGCGGAGCACCTTGCCGGTCTTGCCGCGGTCCTTGCCGCTGATGACCTTGACGGTGTCGCCCTTGCGGATCGTCATCTTGTTCTGAGCCATTCTGACACCTCCCCTACAGCGTTTCCGGTGCCAGAGACACGATCTTCATGTACTTCTTGTCGCGCAGCTCGCGGGCGACAGGCCCGAAGATACGGGTGCCGCGCGGAGAGCCGTCCTGGTTGATCAGCACGGCGGCGTTCTGATCGAAGCGGATGTAGGAGCCGTCGTTGCGGCGGACTTCCTTCTTCACGCGCACGATCACGCAGCGCACAACCTCGCCCTTCTTGACGTTGCCGTTGGGCATCGCTTCCTTGACGCTGCAGATGATCACGTCACCGAGGCCCGCGTAGCGGCGCTTCGAGCCGCCCAGGACCTTGATGCACTGCACCTTGCGAGCGCCGGAGTTGTCGGCCACGGCGAGCATGGATTGCATCTGAATCATGTGATGTTCCTACTTTCCTTATCAATAGCTCTCGTGCAAGCGCACCAAAACTATTTGGCCTTCTCGACGATCTTCAGCAAACGCCAGCGCTTCATCTTGGACAGCGGGCGCGTCTCCATGATCTGAACGGTGTCGCCGACGCCGGCCTCGTTGTTCTCGTCATGGGCATGGAACTTCTTGGTGGAGGTGATCATCTTCTTGTAGATGGGATGGGGCTTGCGCTCCTCCACGGCCACCACGATGGTCTTGTCATTGGCGTCGCTCACCACGATGCCCTGACGAACCTTACGCAAATTGCGCTCTTCAGTCATTGTTTGCACCTTCCTTGATCTACGCGCTCAGCTCGCGAGCCCGCATCTCAGTCATGATGCGCGCGATGTCCTTCTTAACCTGCTTCACGCGGGCGGTGTTGTCGAGCTGGCTCGTGGCCATCTGGAAGCGGAGGTTGAACAGCTCAGCCTTGGCCTCCTTCAACTTCACCTGCAGGTCCTCGGCAGAAAGTTCACGAATCTCTGCTGCTTTCATTATTGCTGCCCCTCCGTTTCACGAGTGACGATCTTGCACTTGATGGGCAGCTTGTTGATGGCCAGACGCAGAGCCTCGCGGGCGGTCTCATCGTCCACACCGGCGATCTCGAACATGATGCGGCCCGGCTTCACGACGGCGACCCAGCCCTCGGGGTTGCCCTTACCAGAACCCATGCGGGTCTCGGCGGGCTTGGAGGTGATCGGCTTGTCGGGGAAGATGGTGATCCACACCTTGCCGCCACGCTTCATGTGGCGGGTCATGGCGATACGAGCAGCCTCGATCTGACGGTTGGTAATCCAGTGGGCCTCCAGGGCCTGGATGCCGTACTCACCGTGGTTCAGGCGCGTGCCACCCTTGGCCTTGCCCTTCATGGAACCACGCTGCACCTTGCGGTGCTTGACGCGCTTAGGTACGAGCATTTACTTGTCACCCCTCTCGCGGCGATCGTTACGACGGGAACGGTTGGGGCGCGAAGAGCCCTCGAGCGCGGGCTGGGGAGCCTTCTGGCCCGGCAGCACCTCGCCGTGGTACACCCACACCTGCACGCCGATGGAGCCCATGGTGGTGGCGGCGGTGGCGAAGCCGTAGTCGATCTTCGCGCGGAGGGTGTGCAGCGGCACGCGACCCTCGCGGTACCACTCGCGGCGGCTCATCTCGGCGCCGCCCAGACGGCCGGAGCACTGGATGCGGATGCCCTTGGCGCCGGACTTCATGGCGGACTGCACGGCCTTGCGCATGGCGCGGCGGAAGGCCACGCGGCCCTCGAGCTGCTCGGCCACGGACTGGGCGATGAGCTCGGCGTCCAGCTCGGGGCGCTTCACCTCGATGACGTCGATGGACACAGGACCGTTGGCGACCTTCTCCAGGTCCTTGCGCAGAGCGTCGATCTCGGCGCCCTTCTTGCCGATGACCACGCCGGGACGGGCGGTGGTGATGGCGACCTTGATCTTGTCGCCGGCACGCTCGATCTCCACCTTGGAGACGGAGGCGCGGGCGAGACGCTTGTCGAGGAACTTGCGGATGGCAATGTCGTTCTCAAGCGTGGCGGCGTAGTCCTTGCCGGCGTACCAGCGGCTGCGCCAATCCTCGGTGATACCGAGGCGGAATCCGGTAGGGCTTACTTTCTGACCCATTACCTTATGCCTCCTCTCGGGGTGCGACGACGATGGTGATGTGGCACGTGCGCTTGTTGATGCGCGACGCGGAGCCCTTGGCGCGGGGACGAATGCGCTTCAGGGTGGGGCCCTCGTCGACGAACGCGGTCTTCACGACCAGGTTGTCGCCGCGAAGGTGGTTGTTGTGCTCGGCGTTGGCGACCGCGGAGTTCAGCGTCTTGGCGACGTTCTCGGCGGCGGCGCGCTCGCAGAAGGCCAGAATCTCGCGGGCCTGGGTCACGGACTTACCGCGAACCAGGTCGACCACGGCGCGGGCCTTGCGGGGAGCGATGCGGACGTAACGCGATACTGCTTTAGTTTCCATGTAACTTCTCACCTATGCCCTATCGCTTCTTCTTGTCGGCCGCGTGACCCTTGAAGGTACGGGTCGGCGAGAACTCGCCCAGCTTGTGGCCAACCATAGACTCGGTAATGTAGACCGGCACGTGCTTGCGGCCATCGTACACGGCGATGGTGTGACCCACCATTTCCGGGAAGATGGTGCTGGCGCGCGACCAGGTCTTGATGACGTTCTTCTCGCCAGCCGCATTCATTGCCTCGATACGGGCAAGCAGGCGCGGCTCTACGAAAGGACCCTTTTTCAAACTTCTGCTCACTTAAGACTCCTTCTATTCCGCTACTTCTTGCGACGACGGATGATGAGACGGCTCGAAGCCTTCTTCTTGTTGCGGGTGCGATGGCCCTTGGTCGGCACGCCCCACGGGGTGACCGGGTGACGACCGGCGGACTTGTTCTTGCCCTCGCCGCCGCCGTGCGGGTGGTCGACCGGGTTCATAACGGTACCGCGGACGGTCGGACGGACGCCCATCCAACGCTTGCGGCCGGCCTTGCCGATCTTGATGTTGGAGTGCTCGGCATTGCCCACCTCGCCGATGGTGGCGCGGCAGGTGATCAGCACGCGGCGCATCTCGGAAGAGGGCATGCGCAGGATGGCGTAGTTGCCCTCCTTGCCCATGAGCTGGATGGAAGTGCCGGCGGAACGGGCGATGGCAGCACCCTTGCCGGGCTGCAGCTCCACGTTGTGGATGAGCGTACCGACCGGGATGTTGGCCAAAGGCAGCGCGTTGCCGGGCTTGATGTCGGCATCGGGACCGGAAACCACGATGTCGCCCACCTTCAGGCCCTTCGGGTGGATGATGTAGCGCTTCTCGCCGTCAACGTAGTGCAGCAGAGCGATACGGGCGGAACGGTTGGGATCGTACTCGATCGTGGCGACCTTGGCGGGCACGCCGTCCTTGTTCCGCTTGAAGTCGATGATGCGGTAGCGCTGCTTGTTGCCGCCGCCCTGGTGACGGGTGGTGATGCGACCATAGCAGTTGCGACCGGCCTTCTTCGGCTTCGGGGCCAGCAGAGACTTCTCCGGCTTGGACGTGGTGATCTCCGCGAAGTCGGAGACCGTCTGGAAACGTCGGCCGGGGCTCGTCGGCTTGTACTGTTTGATTCCCACAGTAACAACCTTTCTTGACTTCGGACTCGTCGTTCCGGCTGGTAGGGCAACCGGGCCGCTTCGTCCCTTACCTTGGATCTTCCGCTCGCGCGCCTCTCCGCACACCGGAAGCTCCCTTACCTGGTGGCCAGGCGATTGCCGATCGGCTCCGATGGAGGCTCGAAGTCGCGACGCCGTCTAACCACGCGCCCGGGTGTATCCATCGCTGGCCACACAGACGCAAAGATGCATTATAGGCGTGGGGTATGGCGCATTCAAGAAGTTTTTCGCTCGGCGGCGCTCCCCCACATTTCTGCCACATACGGGGAGGATGGGGAGGGCGGGGAAGACGCCCGCGGGGCGCTCAAATGCCTGCGGAGCCGAAAGTCCTCCTGTCGGCCCCGGGCCTCAGCGGGCGCGGCGCAGCAGGAGGAGGGCCGCGGCGAGGACGGCGGCGGCCTGAACGAGGAAGGGTCCGGGGGCGGCGGGGCCCATCGCTGTGAAGGCGAGGCCGAAGATGGCGCCTGCTGAGGCGATGCCGAGGTCGATGGCGTTCTGCTGCAGCGCGAGCACCGTCGCGCAATAGGCCGCAGACACGCGGGAGGCGGCCTCCGCCTGAGCGCACACCATGGCGCCGGCATAACCGTAGCCGGCGGCGAGGCCCGATGCGGCGAAGGCGGCAGATGAATGGGCTGCCAGCGGAAACAAGGCAAGGCCCGCGGCCACGAGCAGCAGATGGGCCCCGAGGAGGCGGCGCGGGCCCAAGCGGTCGGCGAGCAGCCCCGCCACAGGATTGGCCGCAAGGCCCCCGAGGCCGACGAGCGAGAAGTACCAGCCGGCGCCGAGGGCAAGGCCCATGGCCGCGGCGGCGGTGCCGGCGAAGCTGAAGAGCAGCCCGTAGCCCACGGCGGCGATAAAGGTGCCGCCCACCACCACGGCGAGCACGACGGCGGAAACCGACTGGCGCAACGAGTCACCGGGCGACGGCGCGGCGCCCGACGCCGGGGCGGCGGACGGCCGGGCTGCCTCGCCAGATGCGGACGGCTCGGCGCCGAGCCTTCCCAAGGCCATCACGCAGAGGAGAGCGGCGGCCGCGCAAGCCGTGAGCAGCCCGAAGCAGGCGGCGAATCCCGCGACGTCCACGAGTTCGAAGGCCACAAGGGGACCCACGAGGAGCGATACGGAGGTTACGAGGCGGTAAAGGCCGAGCCACCAGCCCCGAGACTCGGGCGGGGCGGTGTTGGAGACCGTGGCCGTGGCCGACGACCAGAAGGCGGCAAGGCCGATGGCTTGGATGCAACGCACGGCCACCACCTGCCAAAAGGCCCCGGCAAAGGGGAACAGCGCGCCTCCTACGATGAAGGACGCCAGCCCCGCCGCCATGACGGGCTTGGTGCCCCACCGGTCGGCGAGAGGGCCGAAGGCGAAGCGGAGCACGACGGCGACGGCCAGGTAGACGCTGTTCTGCAGGCCGGCCTCGGCAAGGGAGCCGCCGAGGGAGGTCACGAACGTGGGCGTCAGCGTCATGAAGATGTTGTTGTAGCCGTAGGCGAGGAAGCCCGCCGCGAACAGCGGGGCCAGGGCACGGGCCGTAGCACGGCCGCCCACGGGTTTTCTACTCCTGCTCGCGCCGGGCGATCTGCGCCAGGCGGTCGGGATCGAGCACGCGGATGGCGTTGCGCTGCTTCTCCACGATACCCTGGGACTGCAGCCGCGAGATGACCGTCGTCACCGAGTTGCGGCTCACGCCGAGCATATCCGCGATGTCGTTGTTGCTGTAGGGCAGAAAGACAGCGGCATCCTCGGCGGAAGGCGCCCCCGCGCCGCTCCCCTTGCCCGCGCGGCCGCCCTGCTCGGCCATCAGCCGCGAGAGCAGCATCGGCACCCGTTGGGCCGTGGCGTAGAACGACTGGCTCAGCATCTCGTTGGTCTGCATGGAGAGCAGCCCGAACAGGTAGCGCACGCAGTACTCGGAGAACTCCGATCCGCCGCGCAGCAACTTGAAGAACGACTCCTTGGGAATGGCCAGGATGCGGCTGTCCTCCAAGCACTGGGCCGTGGACATCGTCAGATTGCTATCGCGCAGGATATGGAAGCCGAAGAACATGCCGGGGCCGTAGCGGTCGATGACCTTCTTGCGGCCGGCGGCGTCCACGCCGAACAGCTCCACCGAGCCGCTTTCCAGATAGTAGTGATTGCCGTCGGGCTCGCCGCTCCAGAACACCATGGCCCCGGCTGGAATGCGCCGGGAGGTGTAAGAAGCTCCTACCTCGTCGAGCATGCGCTCGAGCTCGGATCTGCTGATGACCTCTTCGAGAACCTCGTTCTTTCCCGTCCACGTCATGATTTCCCCTCCCCCTCGTGCCGCTCTCCCCGCAGCGGCAATGCCATTGTAGCAAAGACCTCTCCCGAGCAAAGAGGGGCGGCGGCCGAAACCGCCGCCCCTCGAAAGGGAGGGCCCTCTTACATGTAGTAGACCGAAGGCGTGGTCCCATGCTCCTCGAGGTAGGGCACGGCACCCTTGTCGGCGATGTACTTCGCCGCCTCGCTCTCGGGGTCGTTCAAGTCTCCCACGATGCGCGCCTCGGCCGGGCAGGCCTGCACGCACCAGGGCCTGTGGTCGTTGTCCAGCCGGTCGAAGCACATCGTGCACTTCGAGGACACGGCGGCCTCCTCGTCGATCTGCGGCACGCCGTAGGGACAGGACTGGGCGCAGGTGCCGCAGCCGATGCAGACCTCCTGATCCACCACGACCGCGCCGTTGTCCTCGCGCTTGGCCATGGCGCCCGTGGGGCAGTTCTCCACGCAGGCCGGCTCGGCGCAGTGGTTGCACAGCGTCGGGCGGAAGTTCATCTTCACCTGCGGGAAGGTGCCCGTGGGGCGGTACACGTCGCCGTCGAGGCCCTCCACATGCGCCCAGTAGATCTCGCCGGGAACGTCGTTGGACACCTTGCAGGCCACGGCACAGGTCTGGCAGCCCATGCAGCGGGTCGTATCGATCACCATTCCATATTGCTTAGCCATGTCGCACCTACGCCTTCTCTACTTCCACCAGCACGTCGTAGAATGCCGTGCAGGTCTGGGAAATGTGCTCTTCCGTGGGGTTCAACGTCAAGTGGGTGAGCGTCTGGTAGTTGCCCTCGATGGTGTAGTCGGGGGTCCAGCCGCTCTGGGTGGCCACCGTGCCGGGCACGATGCCCTCGGTGAGGAAGACCTTCATCTTGCAGGCACCGCGGTCGTTCACGATGCTCACCACATCGCCGTCGGCGATACCGCGCGCCTCGGCGTCCACCGGGTTCATCTCCAGCAAGGGCTCGTCCTGAATGCCCGCAAGCGCCGGGATGCCGATGTGCTGGGTGTGCACGTTCATACGGTCGTGGTACTGCAGGAACACGAGCGGGTACTTCTCGCCGAGCGGGCCCTTCGGGTCCTCCAGCATCGGCTTGTAGCAGGGCACCTGCTCGTCGAACTGAACCAAGTCGTCGTTGTAGAACGTGAACTTCGTGGAGGGGGTGGCGAACACGCCGTCGGCGAAGACGATCTGGGAGTCGTAGATGCCGTCGGGCCGGCCCCAGATGCCGTCGGCCACAGCCTGATCGAAGTCGAATCCCTCCCAGGCCGGGTGCTCCTCGTTCACGAAGCTGCGCACCCACTCCTCGTCGGTCTTCGCCCACAGGTCGCCCAGACCCACCTTCGCGGCCAGAAGCGACATGATCTCCACGTCGGACTTGCTCTCGCCGGCCGGCGTCACCGCGGGACTCTGGAAGAACACCCAGGGCGAGCGGTCGAGGAAGTCCCACTTCTCCCAGTAGTTGCACGCCGGCAGCACGTAGTCGGAGTAGCGCGCCGTCCAGGTCCAGTACGGGTCCACGGTCACGATAGTGGATATCTTCGGCAGCACCTCGTTGATGATCTTGTTGGAATCGGGGCTCATGTTGATGAAGTTCGAGTTCGCGAACCACATGAAGTCGATGGGGTTCGGGTCGCCGGTGATGATCTGCTCGTAGAGCGTGGAGCTCTTCACCATGTTCACCTCGTTGGCGCCGGTGTCGGCCCACTCGTCGTAGTTGAACGCAGGGATGGTGATGCCGGGGGTGGAGCGGATGGAGGCCGTGCCGCCCGCATGGGACGCGCCGCCGCCTTCCACGCCGATGTAGCCGGCCACCGCGGCCAGCGTGGCCACCGTGCGGAAGGGCGAATGCGAGTTGTACACGCGCTGCATGCCCTGGCCCATGCGGATGCCGGCGGGCTGGGCGTTGATGTACTCCATGGCGAAGGTCTCGATGACGTCGGGGTCAAGCCCGGTGATCTCAGAGGTGTACTCGAGCGTGTATTTCGACACCTCGTCCACCAAGTGGTCGAAGGAGGTGCGGCAGGTCTCGCCGTCCACCTCGAAGGTGCCGGAGAGCGCGGCGGTCACGCCCTCGGTGGTGTTGGGCACCGCCTTGCCGGCGGCCTCGTCCCATACCATCCAGGCAGCGTCCTCGCCCTCGCCGTCGCGCAGAAACGCGCCGTCGGATTCGCGCACGAGGAAGGGCGCCACGGAGTTCGCGACGAGCCAGTCCTTGGCGTGCAGGTCGTTGCTGATAATGACGTTCATCATGCCGAGGGCCAGCGCCGGATCGGTCTGGGCCTTAATGGGAATCCACTGGTCGGCGATGGCAGCCGTGGAACACAGGCGCGGGTCCACCACGACGATCTTGGCACCGTTCTCGCGGGCACGCACGAGATAGCGGAACTCGGAGGTATGGGTGTCGGCCACGTTGCGGCCCCAGAGCACCACCATCTTCGAGTTCAGGTAGTCGCGCGTGTCGTGGGCGCCGCGGCCCTGGCCGAAGCAGAGCGTCATGCCCATGGTGGCGCCGTGGTCGCCCATGATGCCCTCGATGTCGAAGGCGGTGCCGCCGTAGGTGCCGGCGAAGCGCGTGGGCGCCTCCCACGAGAGCTTTGACAGGTTGCCGGTGAACGAGTAGAAGCCGCAGGCCTTGGCGCCGTACTGCGCCTTTGTGGCCTCCATGCGCTCGGCGATCTCATCGATGGCCTGCTCCCAGGTAATCTGCTCGAACTCGCCGCTGCCGCGCTCGCCGGTGCGCTTCATGGGGTGCATCACGCGGACGTTCTCGTCGTGGGTGCGGGTGCCCAGGCCGATGGAGCGCAGGCAGCAGTTGGCGTAGTCGTCGCGGCCGGGCATCTGGCCCGGCGTGACGGTGTAGATCTTGTCGTCCTTCACGCGAGCCCGCAGATGGCAGCGCGAGGTGCAGTTCACCGAGCAGCAGGCGCTCTTGTAGGTGAAGCCCTCCTCGGGATCGGCCACCGGGCCCGTCTCGGCCAGCTCCTCCTTCTCGGCAGGCGCGCTCGGCGCACAGCCCACAGCCGTGGCGCCCACAGCCGACGTGATGGTCAGCCAGCCCGCGCCCTTCACAAAGGTGCGGCGGGTGAGCTTCCCGTCCTTCACGATCTCGGTGGGAGCGAATTGCTCTTTCTCTTCCATACTCCTCCTCTTTCTCTCGTAAGAGCGACGCCGCGCGCTGCGACGTCGGTTCGCTGGAAGGGTATGGGTGCCGGAAGCCCTTGCGGGGAGACGGCGCGGATGTTCCCGCCTCGTCCCCAATTCGCGGGTTCGCCTCCGTGCGAGCCCCTCCCCCTCAGCGAATGAGTCAAGTATAGGAAGGGGCTCCGGCGGCTTCTGCCCAATATTGTGCGCAAGGCTCCCCCACTTTTGACTGGACGTCGCGAAGCGGCGGGGCAGCCGGCCTAGCGGCCCTTGCGGATGCCGCCTTTGCGGCCGTTGGCCTTCGGGGGCTTGCCGGCCCGCTGGGCCTTCGGGGCGGGGCGGCCCTTCGCGGGTTTGAGAGCGCTAGCTTTGCCGGCGCCTTTGGCGGCCTTCGGGCCGCGGGTGCCCGAGCCGGCTTTGCCGCTCTTGGCCGGTGCACTGCCCTTCCCCGGCGCAGCGCCTTTTCCGACACCTTTGCCGCCGCGGGATCCTCCCTTCCCCTTGCGCGGAGCGTTTGCATCTTCGTCGCGCTTCTTGGGACGGATGGGACGGATGAGGCATTTCTCGTCCCAGCCGATGAGGTCTTGGCGGCCCGCTTTCACCAGAGCCTCACGCACCAGGTCGTAGTTCGCGGGATTGCGGTACTGGATGAGCGCGCGCTGCATGGCCTTCTCGCGGGCAGATTTCGGCACGTAGATGGGCTCCATGGTGCGCGGGTCGAGCCCCGTGTAGTACATGCACGTGGAGATGGTGGAGGGCGTGGGGTAGAAGTCCTGCACCTGCTCGGGATTGAAGCCCATGTCGCGCACGTACTCCGCCAGCTCGATGGCCTCGGCGAGCGTACTGCCCGGGTGCGAGCTCATGAGGTAGGGCACCACGAACTGGTCCTTCCCCGCCGCGCAGTTGGCTTCGTCGAAGGCCTCGCAGAAGGCATCGTAGACGGCCCGCGGCGGCTTGCCCATGGCGGAGAGCACGGCATCGGACACGTGCTCGGGGGCCACGCGCAGCTGACCGGACACGTGGTGGGCGGCAAGTTCGTGCAGGAATGTGCGCTCGGGGTCGGGATCGGCCATCACGTAGTCGAAGCGGATGCCCGAACGCACGAACACCTTCTTCACCCCGGGCAGGCGCCGCAGCTTGCGCAGAAGGCCCGTGTAGTCGCGGTGGTCGGCCTTCAGCGCCGGGCAGGGCTTCGTGCCCAGGCAGCGGCGGTCGGCGCAGGCGCCGCGGGTGCGCTGCTTGGCGCAGGCCGGCCCGCGGAAGTTCGCCGTGGGGCCGCCCACGTCGTGGATGTATCCCTTGAAGTCGGGCTCCTCGGTCATGGCGCGAGCCTCTTCCAGAAGCGACTCGTGGGAGCGGCCCGTGACAATGCGCCCCTGGTGGAAGGTGAGCGCGCAGAAGGCGCATTCGCCGAAGCAGCCGCGGCAGGAGGTGAGCGAGAACTTCACCTCGGCAAGGGCCGGCACGCCTCCGGCCGCGTCGTAGGAGGGATGCCACGTGCGCGCGTAGGGCAGCCGATAGACAGCATCCATCTCGTTTTGCGTGAGCGGGGCCGCCGGCGGGTTCTGCACCACGTACACGCCGTGGGGATAGGCCTCCACCAAGCGGCCGCCCGTGACCGGATCGCTCTCGCGGTACTGGGCGGCGAAGCTCTCCGCGAAGGCGCGCTTGCTGGCAGACACCTCCTCCCAGCTCGGCAGCATCTGGTAGTCCACCACATGCTCGAGCGAACGGGTGCGAAGCACCGTGCCGTCGATGAACGTGAGGTCTTCCACCGCAAGGCCGGCGGCAAGCGCGTCGGCGATCTCCACGATGGAGCGCTCCCCCATGCCGTAGGAGATAAGATCGGCCCCGGAATCCAGCAGGATGGAGCGCTTGAGGGAGTCGGACCAGTAGTCGTAGTGGGCGAGACGCCGCAGGCTCGCCTCGATGCCGCCCAGGATGATGGGCGTTTTCTTGAAGGTGCGCCGGATGAGGTTGGAATACACCACCGCCGCGTGGTTGGGGCGAGCACCGCCCTTGCCGCCGGGGGTGTAGGCGTCGTCGTGGCGGCGCTTCTTGTTCACCGTGTAGTGGTTCACCATGGAGTCCATATTGCCCGCTGACACGAGGAACCCGAGGCGCGGCTCGCTGAAGACGGCGATGCTTGCCGGGTCGTTCCAATCGGGCTGGGCGATGATACCCACCTTGTAGCCGTGTGATTCCAGCACGCGCGTGATGATGGCGCTCCCGAACGAGGGATGGTCCACGTAGGCATCGCCCGACACGTAGACGAAGTCGAGCTCGTCCCAGCCGCGCTCATCGGCCTCGGCGCGGGTGGTGGGCAGGAAGGCCGACGCGGGCACGGACGCGTGCGGCTGCGCTGCTCGCGAGCCGCTCTGGGCAGCCTTCGGGGCCTTCGGGGATTGCGGGCGTTTCGGTGCGGTTTTCTTCGACACAGCTACCTTCTTCATAGAAAGGGGCGGGGAAACTCCCCGCCCTGGCAGATCTTATGGCATAGGGCCGTCCGAGCGGCCGCGCTGGCTAGTTCTCGTCGGCCTTCGCTTCCTCGGCCGGCTTCTCGGCCGCAGGAGCCTCGGCGGCCTCGGCCGCGGAAGCCGGCGCCCCGGGGGTCTCAGCCACGGTGATCTTGGCGTTGGCGGCCACGAAGCGAGCGGCCTTCAGACGCTCGGCGGTCTCGCGCAGGGCGAAGCCGCGGCCCGATGCCTCCAGATCCTCGCGCATGGCCTTGGGGTTGCCCTGGGGGTTCATGCCGTAGCAAGCGTCTTCCAGGTCCTTGTCGGTCAGCGTCATGCGCTCGTGGCGGTACACCGCGTCCAGGCAGAAGCCCTGCACGAGCACCTCGCGGGTCTGCATCATGAGCATCATGCCGAACTGCTGCTCACCGCCGTTGCCCTCCACGAACTGCTCCCAGGTCATGCCGGCCTGCTGCAGTTCCATGCGCAGATTGTTCATGAGGTGGTCGCGGGTGGCCTCGTAGATCTCGTCGGCGATACGGCCCTCGAAGCGGCGCGTGAGGGCACCCACGGCCATCTGCTGCACGTAGCCCTCGTAGTTCTCGCGCTGCTGGGCCTCGAAGACGCGGCGCATGTCGGCCACGAGGGCCTCCTTGCTCGCGAACATGGGCATGTTGGCCTTCACCCACGCGTCGTCGATGATCGGCACGACTTCCTTCTGCACTTCCTTCACCGTCACGGTGCAGGAGATGGGCTTGTTCACCACTTCCCCGTTCTCGGTGCCGAGCGGGGCCTCGAAGGTGAACTCCTTGGTCTGGCCCGGCTCCATGCCGAGCAGCTCCTCGTCGAAGCCGGCGGGCATGTAGCCGCGGCCCATGATGTAGGTGCGATCCTCGCAAGTAAGGGCCTTGATCTCCTCGCCGTCGTCGAAGCACTTCATGGCGATGGAGCAGGCATCCCCCGCCGTGAGCGGCTTCGCGTCGGTGGCCACGTAGGTCACCGAGTTCTTCGCGATCTCCTCCAGCTGCTGGTTGATGGGGCTCTCGTCGAAGACGAAGGGAGCCACGGTGATTTCCACCGGCTCGTAGCTCGTGAGCTCGTAGGTGGGCTTCACGGTGACGTTCAGCGTGAACGAGAACTTCTTGCCGCGCTCGAACTTCACGCTCGGCGTGGCCTTCGGCGGGAAGGCCGGCACGAGGTTGCGGCGGTCGAGGGCGCGGGGCACGAGCACCTCGATGGCGTTCGTCTCGACGATCTTGTCCAAGTCGCTGATGCCCAGCTGCTCCTGGCAGAGCTGCTCGATGGACTTGCCCGGCATGGGGCGCACGCCCATGGACATGGCGAATGCCTCGCCGGCCTCCTTCAGGGCGTTGTTCACCTCGATGGCCGTCGCCTCGCATTCCAGCTTGATGACGCCGTCGGCCAGCTTCTTCTCGGTAACTCTCATGGGTTCGGTGCTCCTCCTTCACGGGCGGGGCCGCCTTGTGCGAGCCCTCAAAGGTTTGCCCGCTATGGTAGCACAGGCGTTCCCCACCCCGGCGCGCGCAGCGGGAAGCCCACAAATAAGCAGCGCGCGGGAGCCCTCGCGGAGAGGGCCCCGTGCCGAGGAAGGGCCGGGAAGGGCGCCAGGCCGACCTCGCCCGACGCACCCCCCCCGCAACTGCCCTACTCGTTGCTCTTCAGGCTCTCCACCATGTCGATGCGGGCGAGCTTCGGGCGCATGACGAGCATGACCACGACGGTGAACACCATCGTCAGCGCGAAGGCGATGGCGAAGCTCATCGCGTGGATGGTGCGGCCGAACATCACCTGATCCACCTCGGCGGTCACCACCACGAAGCCTTCCAGCACCACGCCGAGGGCAAGGCCCAGAAGCGCCCCCAGAATGGTGAGCAGCACGATCTCGCGGAAGATGTAGGCGTTCACCTCATGCGGCGTGAAGCCGAGCACCTTGAGCGTGGCGATCTCGCGGGCGCGCTCGGTGATGTTGATGTTCGTGAGGTTGTACAGCACGATGAAGGCGAGCGCCGCCGCGGCCACCACGAGCACCACCACGACCATGTCCACCGACTTCAGCATCTGGCGGTAGGAATCGATCACCTCGTCGTTGAAGGCCACCGTGTCTACCGCTCCGGTGGCCCGCAGCGCCTCGGAGAGGGCCGTGCGCTCGTCGGCATCGTCGGTTGCCTGGGCATACACCGTCAGGTTGTCCGGTTCCTCGCCGAAGGCGCGCTCGAAGGTGCCCGGCGTCATGAAGGCGTAGTCGCCCACGTAGTTCTCGATGATGCCGGCCACGGGTACCTGGTAGGTGGTGGCGGTGGCGTTGCCCAAGTCGTCCTGCTCGGCGAAGGTGATGGAGCCACCGGGGGTGATGCCCAGCTTCGATGCCAGCTTCTCGGTGATGACGGCGCCCGCGTCGTCGAGCGTCACCGCGTCGTGGCCCTCGCGGGTGCGGAAGTGCCACAGCTTCTCGAAGGCCGCAGCATCGGAGGGGGCCACGATGGTGGTCATGGCCTCGGAGCCGTCGGAGCCCTGGGCGATCATGGAGGTCTCGGTGGCGCGCACCGCCACGGGCAGCTGGGCCGTGTCGTCCAAGATGGCGTCGGCGGCCGCGCGGGCCTCGTCGTCGGCGTCGGCCTTCTCGGACACCACCACGTTGTAGTCCACCAGCTCGCCGTACTGCACGTCGATGATGTCGTTGATGGAGTTCTGCAGCCCGAGCCCCGTGAGCAGAAGCGCCGTGCAGCCGGCGATGCCCACGCAGGTCATGATAAGGCGGCGCTTGTAGCGGAAGATGTTGCGGAAGGTGACCTTCCACGAGAACGAGAGGTGCCGCCACAAGGGGCCCACGTGCTCCAGCAGGATGCGCTTGCCGGCTTTGGGCGCCGGCGGCTGCATGAGGGCCGCGGGCGTCTCGCGCAGGGTGGTCGCCGCTGCCGCCCAGGTGGCCAGAAGCGTGATGCCCACGCCGAGGGCCGCGGCCGCGCCGGCGATGGGCCAGTCGATGGGGGTGGCGCCCCGGGGCACGTAGTAGACGATGGAGTAGGCCTCCATGATGACCCAGGGCAGCACCTGGGAGAGCACCGCGATGCCGATGGCGGCGCCCAGCCCCGCGGCGAGCGCCGCGTAGATGAGGTACTTCGACGTGATGCGCGCCCGGGAGTAGCCGAGGGCCTTGTAGGTGCCGATGAGCATGCGCTCCTCGTCCACCATGCGCGTCATGGTGGTGAGCGCCACGAGCGCAGCCACGAGGAAGAAGATGAAGGGGAAGAACGACGCGATGGCGTCGATGCGCTCGGAGTCGTTCTCGAAGCTGACGAGTCCCACGTTCTTCGAGCGGTCCATGACAAGCCAGTCGGGCGGCTCGATGTCGTCGATTTTCGCCTGGGCGTCGGCCAGCTCGCGCTCGGCCTCGTCGAACTTCTCGTTGGCGCGGGCGGCCTCCTCGTCATAGGCGGCCACGCCCTGCTCGTACTCGGCACGGCCCGCTTCCAGGTCGGCCTTCGCCTGCTCGTAGGCGGCGCGACCCTCCTCCAAGCGCGCCTTGCCCTCCTCCACGTCTACCTTGCCCTGGTCGAGCTGCTTGCGCGCCGCGGCGATCTGCGCGTCCGCGGCAGCCCGCTGCTCGGCCATCTGGGCCTTGGCCTCCTCGAGGGCCGTCTCAGCCGCGGCCACGTCGGCGATGTTCTTCTCGATCTCGGCCTTCTGGGCCTCGAGGGCCGCGCGCTGCTCGTCCGGCAGCCCGGAGGCGGCCAGGGCGGCCTCCACCTCGTCGAGGGCCGAGCGCATGGCGGGCAGCGCCGCCTGGGCCTCGGCCAGGTTCTTCTCGTTGGCATCGATGGCCGCCTGAGCCTCGGCGAACTGGGCCTCGGCGTCGGCGGAGCGCTTCTCCAGGGATTCCGTTCCCTGGACGTAGGCCTTCTCGCCATCGGCGATCTTCTTCTCGTTGGCGGCCAGCGTGGACGCGGCCGCGTCCACCTCGCGCTGCCCCTCGTCCAGCTCGGTCTTCGCCGCATCCAGCTCCTCGCGGGCGCTCGCGAGCTTCTCCTGGGCATCGGCCTTCTCGGCCTCGAATTCGGCGCGGGCCTCGTCGAGGTCCTTCCGGGCTTCGGCCTTCAGGCCGTCCACCCGCGCCTCCTCGCGCGCCGGGGCAATCGCCTCGATGGCGGATACCACTTCGGCCACGCGATCGTCGTAGGCATCGCTGTCGGCCGGCAGCTCGGCGGCTCCTTCCACCGTCACGTAGGCTTCCACGAAGGGCATATCGGCAGCAAAGTCCTCGGGCAGCACGTACATGAATTGCTCGACCGTGCCCGAGCCGATGGTGGACGTGCCCATGGCCGTGGAGCTGACGTACAGCGGGGAATGGGCGAAGCCGACCACGGTGAACTCGGTACGGGCCAGAGTGTCCTCCACCTCCCCCACCGATGGGTCCACCGTCACCGTATCGCCGAGCGCCGTCGGGCCGCTCATGACGCGGTCGCTGAAAATGACGCACTCGCCGGGAGCGGTCGGCCACCGGCCCTCGGTCAACATGAGCCGGTTCAGGTAATCGGGATCGTCGGAGGCCACAGTGGCGGCATCTGTCTGCGCGCTCTGCGGGGCGCCGGGCGGCAGCGAATGCACGCGCACGACGTACTGCTCGTCGTTCAGCGTGGCCAGCACATCGGCCGAGTAGGCCCCTTCCACCGCGGCCACGCCCTCAACCTGGCGCAGAGCCTCGATGTCGTCGTCGGTGAGCCCGAGGGTGGACACCACGCGAATGTCCATGAGCGCCGTGCCGTCGTAGTAGGCGTCGGCCGCCAGCCTCATGTCGGGGGCGGTCATGCGCAGGCCGGCATAGAAGCCGCAGCCGAGCGCCACGATGGCGGCGATGGCGATGAAGCGCCCGAGCGAATGGCGGATGGAGCGCACGATGTCTTTGTTGAACGCTTTCATCGCGCCACCGCCCGGCGCGTCGCGCGGCAGGGCGCGGGCGCGCTTGCCGCTACCATTCCAGCACCTCGGCGGACTGGGGCGTCGGGTTTACCTCCACGGCGGCCACCGAGCCCTCGCGCACGTGGATGACGCGATTCGCAATGGCCGTGAACGCGCTGTTGTGCGTGACGACCACCACCGTGCGGCCCGTGGTGCGGCAGGTGTCCTGCAGAAGCTTCAGAATGGCCTTGCCCGTCTCGTAGTCGAGCGCGCCGGTGGGCTCGTCGCACAACAACAGCTTGGGATTCTTCGCCAGCGCACGGGCGATGGCCACGCGCTGCTGCTCACCGCCCGACAGCTGCCCGGGGAAGTTGCGCGCCCGGTCGGCGAGCCCGACGGCGGCCAGCACCTCGTCGGCCGGCAGCGGGTCGCGGCAGATCTGGCTCGCCAGTTCCACGTTCTCCCGCGCCGTGAGATTCTGCACCAGGTTGTAGAACTGGAACACGAAGCCGATGTCGTAGCGGCGGTAGCGGGTGAGCTGCTTCTTGTTGTAGGCGCTCACCTCATCGCCGTCGAGCATGATCGTGCCCGAGGTGGCCGTGTCCATACCGCCGAGCATGTTGAGGAGCGTGGTCTTGCCCGCGCCGGAGGGCCCCACGATCACCACGAACTCGCCCTGCTCGATCTGAAAGCTCATGTCGCGGACGGCGGCCACTTCCACCTCGCCCATCTGGTACACCTTGCTCACATCGCAAAACTCAACGAAAGCCATGACAACCTCGCCTCACTGCGCGCCGCGCGCTTTTCTGCGGCGGCAATCTTCTATCGCACCTTACGATACACGAGAAGGCCCGCGTCCGAAAGCGAGCGCGGGCAAATCAACAGAAGCGGCGCACGAGAGGGCAGCGCGGCCAAGGGCCGGAAGAGCGGTTGCCGAGGCAGCCGGGGCGGACGGAGCAGCCGGGGCGACCGGGGCGAAAAGCCGACCGCCCGGGAGAGACGCGGCGCCTACTCAGAGCGGCCGTCCTCGCGAATGAGGGCCGCCAGCTCGTCGGCGGAGTGCACGTTCGCCTTCGTGTAGATGGCGTGCACGTGCGAGCGCACCGTGGCCACCGACACCACGAGCGCCTCGCTGATCTCCTTCGGACGTCGACCCTCGGCCAGAAGGCGCAGCACCTGGGCCTCGCGCTCGGTGAGCCCGAAGTCGGCCGCCAGCGCATCGCAGCGCTCGGTGCGACGGCGCTCGAAGCGGCCCCGCGGGTCCTCGTGGGGCAGAAGGCCCCACACCGTCTTGGCGTAGCGCTCCGAGTTCATGTTGAACGTCACCAGGCACAGCAGCACGAACACCACCGTTCCCGCCACGCTGAACGCCGCCGTGTCGAGCACGACGACATCATGCACTGCCGAGCCGATGATGTTGCCGATGAGAAACCCAACCGATCGAATGAGGAAGGCGCGGCCGAACACCTGGAAGGGCGCCGCGTGAATCGCCCGGCACACGGCATAGCACGCCGTGGCCAGAAGCGCGTCAAAGTAGTAGAGCGCGCACGCCTGCATAACGAGGGCCGGCAGGAACTCCGTAGAGGCCGTCAGGGGTCCGAGCAGCGCCGCCACCGTCACTACGGGGAAGACGAAGCGGTAGAAGCACGTCCAAATGCGCGAGACGTCCTGCGCGCGGGCGGCGGGCATCGTGACGGCGAACAGCGCAAGCGCCAGGGCGCCGCCGATGAGAAACGAACTCACCCGGGCGACCACGCCGAGCGGGAGTGCCAGCGGCACCACGTGGAGAAAGCCGAACACCCCGCCGTACGCCCCCACAATAAGGAAGAGCCTTACGCAGAGGGGAACCGCCCGCCCCGATCGCCCTGGACGCCCGCGAGCCGGCAGGGCCGCCGCTGCGACGTCGTCTGCGGCGGCCACGCCCGAAGCGCGGCCAGGGGTCTCGCCGGCTGCCGGCCCTTCCGCATCATCGAGGGCGACGGCCTGCGATCGAATGGGCAGATACGACGTCTCGTCCCATGAGGCCGCAAGGCAAGACGAGGGAGCGAGGGCCTTCAGCGTGCAGAGCAGCGCGGCACCCACCAGCGCCAGATGCAGCAACTCGGACACGAAGAGGGGCGCATTGGTCTCCAGAATGCTGAACAGCCCCTGCACGATCAGGGTGGTGCCCCCGATAACCGCCACGGCCGAAAGCACGAACTGGCGGGAAGAAAGCACCGCCGCCACCTGGCTGGTCGCCACGAAGAACATGGCACCGGACGCCGCCCCCACGAACTGCACGACCACCACGGCAAAAACCGGACCCACGCCGCCCATAAGCCAATAGAAGGCGAGAACGTCCACGAACTGCACGGCGAAAAAGGCGATCCACGTCGGCACGTCGCGCACGCGACGGCCAAACCAGCCGGCATTGACCTGCGTGATGGCGTAGCCGAACACGAGGCCGAGCGAATGCGCATCGCAGGAATAGGCCCGCATATTCACTGCCCGGCCCCCGACCGTGGCGTAATCGAGCGACCAGCTCGCCGACTCGTGCAGCAGCATAGCCGATGACGCCAGCGCCACCAGCGCAGCCAGCGTCCAGCCCAAACCGTCGGGCATTTCACTCCAATTCCACGCCGCAGATGCCCCGGCGCCTCTCCTTACCTCGGCGCGACCCCCAACTCCCACGCGCACCCCTCTCCTTTCGCGTGCGTTTCTCCTATTTGTCCAATTGCATCATATCACCTGGCATTTCGTTGAAATCAACAAGAGTTGTTGAGATGGGCGGAAAAGCTCAACAACCCTTGCTGATTTCAAGGGCAACTCCCGAATCTAGAGTAGAGCGCAGCCCGGAAGACAACATCAGGTAACGATGAAGGCGGTTCCGGGCGAGAGTAGTTGGAGAAGAAAGGAAAGGAGAGGAAGATGGAGAAGAGGGAAACCGCGCGGTTCTCGAAGCTGGCCATGGGCCTGGCTGTCGTAGCCGCCGTGCTCGCCATCGCGCTCGCGCTGTGGGGGTGCGCCCCCCAGGCAACGCTGCCCAGCACCGGCAGCGAGGAGGGAGGTGCCACCGAGGAGGTCGCGTCGATGTACCCCGACTTCACCGAGAAGTCGGCGGGCAACTTCAACGACACCTTCACCACCACCGACATGCTGAACGCGGGCAACCGCGGCTGCATGTCATGCCATGAGGACCTGTGGGACGTCATGAACATGAAGGATGGCTACAACCACATCCTGACTCATGTGGGCTACGACAAGGCCATTACCTACCAGGACTGCGAGCCCTGCCATCGCGGCCACACGGCGCTTACCGGTCCGTACCTGGGCGACCTCATTCATGCGAGCCACTATGGCAGCACCACTTTCGTGGAGGCCAACGGCAACTGCTGGAGCTGCCACGCGATGAACTCCGCCGGAAACCAGGGCGACTACCAGATTGTCCTGTGGGACGACATCTACGATGACCCGGCCCTCGGCGGCTACCCCAACATCGACGGCAACGAGATGGAGCAGGACTGGGTCGACTCTCGTGGCTTCTTCGGCGGCTTCATGAACGGCATGACCCAGGACAGCGCGCCGACCGTCGACGTGAAGCTCGACCAGGCTGTGACCGATCACGACGACGTGTTCATCGTGAACAACTGGGGCCCCGAGGTGACCGAGAAGAACGGCGAGCCCTTCAGCTTCGAGGCCGTGTGCGACGAGAACAACACCGTGAGCCTGACCGGCGTGAAGAACCCCCGCTCGTTCACCAAGGCCGAGCTTGAGGCCATGCCCCAGACCGAGTTCACCATGGCGCTCGCCTGCGCCACCAATGGCCGCGGCGGCTCGCTCGTGTCGAACATCCCGATGTCCGGCGTGTCGGTGGCCTACCTCATCGAGCAGTGCGGCGGCCTGGCCGACGGCGTGAACGCCGTGAACGCCACCGGCGCCGACGGCTGGAAGGCCTTCCCGCCCATGAACCTCGAGGCGAGTACCTACACCGAGAACGCCTATATCGCCCTGAAGTACTACGGCGAGGATCTGACTGACGACGACGGCGCTCCCATGACGCTCGTAACGCTCGGCAACCCGGGTGCCCGCCAGGTGAAGCACATCCAGTCCATCGACTTCACCCAGGACGAGAGCTACTTCGAGGGCCCCATGATGGCCGAGTCCGACGAGCCCTCCCCGAGCTACCCCATCAACGGCATGTGGTTCCAGGAGGACGGCGTCACCGCGAAGGTGGGCGAGACCGTGACCCTGACCGGCGCCGTGTACAGCTGGAACCGCGTCGTAGGCGACCTGGCCAGCGTGAACTTCAGCTTCGACATGGGCAAGACCTGGACCGACGTGCAGATCGCCGACCAGATCACCGACTTCGACCCGTTCCAGTGGGTGACCTACTCCCTGGACTGGACCCCCACCGAGGCCGGCAAGTACCAGGTGAAGCTGCAGGCCACCGACGTTGACGGCACCCAGATGAAGAAGCCCGTCACCCTGTTCGTGAACGTTGAAGAGTAGAGAGGCCGGTGAGATCATGAAATCCCAGACCCTGAAGACCATCGGGGGCGCGCTTTCCGCCGTCGCCCTCATCTCCGGCGGAGCGACCGTGGCCGCAGCCGCCCCGGCGGACGCCGCCAACGTGCCCGAGAGCGGTATCGAGGCCGTATCCGAGGTCGGCACTGGCGATGTGGTGAAGACCCGCGCCGTCGAGGGAACCTTCTCCTTCGACCAGGGCGCCGTGACCTCCACCGGCAGCATCGCGGGCGTGTTCGCCAAGGCCGCTGCCGCCCTGTGCACCGCCATGCCCGCCTACGAGGCCGCGGCGGCGGCGCAGGCCATCGAGGTGAGCCGCGACGGCGCGGCCGCCTTCGAGGCCACCGTGGACACCATGGCAGAGTCCGAGGGCGCTGAGAGCTATACCATGGCCTGCGCCTGCTCGACGAACGCCCCCGGCGGCGGCGCCATCGCCAACGCCGAGGTGGAGGGCGTGAGCCTGGCCACCATCCTGAAGATGGCCGCTGCCTAGCCTCCATCGAGCCGCCTCCGGAAGAGCCGCCCGCTCCTCCCCTCCCCACAGGGCGGCGATTCCGAGCGCCAAGCCCCCGAGGATTCGCCCTCGGGGGCTTTTTTGCGTCCTCCGCTCAAGCGAACACCTCATTTGCGGCCACCTTTCCACCGAGAACGCCCCTTCCGAGCCAGTTCGGGCCATTTTCCCCATGTCCGCTCAACCCATGAGGCAATTTGTGGCCGCATGAGAGTCCGATTCGCCCCGAAAGGGAGTCTCTGGGCCCTTTTCCCAGTCTCTGCTCGAGCGAAGAGCCGCATTTTGCCCCCAGAAATGCCGCGCCCCCCTCCTTGCGAGCTGAGAGGCACATTCAGCGCATCCAGAACAGCCAGTGTAGCCAGTGTAGCCAGTGCAGCCAGCACCACCAGCGAGCCCAGATAAAGCAGGGAGGGCGAATGGAGGGAGAAGCGGAGGAAGAAAGGGTGGGTGGGAGACGGAAGGATGG
>NZ_CAUASN010000036.1 GCF_958431955.1 uncultured Adlercreutzia sp.
ACCCGCGACCCTCACCTTGGCAAGGTGATGCTCTACCAGCTGAGCCATGTCCGCATCGCGAGGAGATACTATAAGCGATACCGCGAGCCGATGCAAGCCCCTTTTCGAAAAAATTTCGCGAAGGGCGCAAACCGGCCCGCGGCGCCGAGACGGCTACTCCACGCGCTCGCCGGTCTCGATGGCGGCGTCGATGCGCACCTGGGCGCGCTCGCCCACCTCGGCCGGGGCCTCGCCGGCCTCCGAGGCCGCCACGGCAGCGGCGATGGCCTCGTCGGCCAGCTGTTTCTTCCATGCGGTGAGGCGGCTGTTGAAGGCCATCTGGATGAATTCGAGCACGACGGCGAAGATCATGGCGAAGTAGACCATGAGCTTCTCCATGTGCATGTCGAGCACCTCGATGCTCGTGTGGATGCCCGCGGAGTCGAGCACGAGCAGCACGCCGATGGCGCAGATGAACACGAGGGCCAAGATCTTCATCTCCGGATGGCTGTTGATGAAGTTGGAGATGGGGTCGATGAAGATCATCATGATGATGACGGCGATCATGACGGCCAGGATCATGACGATGAGGTGCTCGGCCAAGCCCACCGCCGTGATGACCGAGTCGATGGAGAACACGAGGTCCATCACCATGATGGTGCCCACGGCCTGGGGCAGCCCGATGAGGTGGCGCGCCTTGTGCTCCTCGGAGGTCTCGGCCTTGATCTCGGTGAGCGCGAGCACGTCCACCAGCTCGCGGATGCCCTTGTAGATAAGGTAGGCGCCGCCGACGAGCATGACGATGTCGCGCACCGAGAACCCGTGGCCCCACGGGCCCAGGTTCAGCGTGAACAGCGGCGTGGTCATGTGCACCAGATACGACGCGAAGCACAGGAACAGGATGCGCATGACCAAGGCGCCGCCCAAGCCCAGCTTGCGGCCGATGTGCTGCTTTTCCGCGGGCAGGCGGTTGGTGGTGATGGAGATGAACACCAGGTTGTCCACGCCCAGCACGATCTCCAAGAAGATCAGCGTCAGAAGGCTGATCCACGCCTCGGGGGTGGTGAAAATCGACAGATCCACTTGCTCCTCCTCGTCTCGACGGGAATGCCGGCCACAAAAAAAGACTCATGGCGCAACCTTGCCGCTTCCACCTGCAAGCTTGCACCATGAGTCTCGCTATTTAAGGTTCGCCAGGCCGCCGTTGCCGCTTTCGCGGGAAACCGTGACCACGATGTTGAACGAACCGCGCACCGCGCCAGCTACTCCCCCATGGGGTTTCCTCATCGTACCAGAGGCCCCGCCGCGCCGCAATGGTATAATCGGCAACGACATCGTGACCGATAAGAAGCGTTCCCAGGAGCACCGTTCATGAGCCAAGAACCAGCGACCAAGGCACTTCCCGCCGCCGAGTCCGACCAGGAGCCGCGTCCGAGCGCGCGCCGTGAGGGCGCCCGGCACTCCCACGCCCGCTCGGACGCCGCCCACTCGCGCCTGAACGCCGAGGACGTGTGGGAGAGCATCAGGCGCGCGCTGTTCAGCCGAGAGAAGAGCACGGTGCGCATCGGGGACGTGCGCTACCTCGACGGCGCCGAGCTGTCGCGCCCCCTGGAAATGCCGCTGCCGGTGAAGGTCGGCATGGGCATCGCCATGGCTGTGGCGGCCGTGGCGGGCAGCGTGGTGCTCGGCAACTACTTCGACCAGGTGATGAACGAGCCCATCCGCCAGCAGGAGGCGCTGCAGGAGAACCTGGCCCGCGAGGTGTCCTACGACCTGCCGTCGCTGGCCTCCCTCATGCCGCTCGACGACGAGTCCATGATGGCCGCGCTCACCGAGACCGGCAACACGCTCTACGAGCGCACCCCGGTGGGCACCAACCCCGACGGCGGCTTCGAGGTCATCAAGCTGCCCCCCGATATGACGGTGGAGGAAGCGGGGCTCATGTACATGCAGGGCATCGACAAGCTCTCCGCTGCCGACGCGGTGCGCCTGCTCAACGGCGCCTGGACGCTCGATGTGTCCCGCAAGGCCGGCGAGAGCCTGCGCCTGCGCTACGCCGACTTCGACTCCGGCACCATCGAGAAGGCCGTGCAGGCGGCCATGCAGGCCGAGGGCCTCGAGAGCGCCACCATCACCGACAACGGCGTGGACGACTCGGGCAACACCTTCCAGGCGGGCACCGTCTCCACCGATAACGGCACCTACAACTGGCGCGTGTCGGCCATCGAGCTGTCGGAGATGTACGATATCTCGGGCCTGCCGAACACCGCCTTCTTCGTGGGCATCCGCTTCGGCGAATAGCCCCCGTCACATCGGCAGAACCTGCGGGCCCCTCCCCTGGAGGGGCCCGCGTCTGTTACCAGGTCGCGCCGGGCCCCTCCTCGGCGCGCTCGGCAGCCGTGTCGGGCTCGATGTGTACGAGCACCTCCTTCACCGAGGGGAAGGCCTCCGCCACGGCCCGCTCCACCTCGTCGCCCAGGCCGTGGGCGGCGAGCACTGTCATCTGCGGATCCACGAGCACGTGCATGTCGCAGTACACCTCGGCCTCGGTGCCGCGGGTGCGCACGGCGTGCACCGAGCGCACGCCCTCCACCGCCGAGGCCGCCCGCGCCACCTCATCGGCCGGGATGCGGGCGTGATCGGACAAGGTGCGCAAGCCCGTCCGGAACACGCCGACCGCCGAGAAGAGAATGGCCACGGTGACGACGAGGGCCATGACGGGGTCGGCCACGGGGAAGCCCGCCGCCACGAAGGCGAGGCCGACGATGACCCCGATGGACACGAAGGCGTCGGACAGCGTGTGGGCCGCGTCGGCCGCGAGGATCTCGCTCTTCAGGCGGCGCCCGGCGCGGCGCTCGTACACGGTGACCCCCAGGTTCACCGCGAGCGTGCCCGCCATCACCACGAAGGAGACGGGGGTGACGCTCGCGGTGTAGCTCTGGCTCGCCAGCTTCGCCACGGCGCTCGTGCCCACCTCGAAGGCCGCCACGAGCAGCAGCACGCCGATGGCGAGCGAGCCGTAGGTCTCGAACTTGGAGTGGCCGTAGGGGTGCCCTGCGTCGGCGGGACGCGCCGCCAGACTGATGCCGATGAGCCCGATGACGTTGCCGAGCGAGTCGAACACCGAGTGGATGCCGTCGGCCTGCATGGAGGCAGAGCCCGAGGCCAGGCCGTAGAAGAACTTCGCCGCCGCCACGGCCATGTTCAACAGCAGCACGATCCACAGAACCCGCTCCACCTGCCGCCCGTGGGTCGCCGCACCTGTCGCCACCATGGCAACCGTCCTCTCGTGATCGGGAAATGAAAAGAGCCCTTGCGGGCTCTTTTGTGATCGATGGTGTCGGAGGCGGGATTTGAACCCGCACACCCGGTAAATGGGCACTAGCACCTCAAGCTAGCGTGTCTGCCGTTCCACCACTCCGACGTGCTGTTTTGCAGCGACGATTATTCTAACAGAACGAATCGGCGATGCAAGGGGTAATTTTCCCTTTATTGGGAAATGGTGCCGTGGGGGTAGATGACCATGAGCACCACGAGGGAGAGCAGGAAGACCACCGCGCAGGCAATGGTAATGCGATCGAGGTTCTTCTCGATGATGCTCGTGCCCGTCTGCGTGGAGTACATGGAGCTGGCAATGGCATCGGAGATGCCCGTGCCCTTGCCCGAGTGCATGAGAATGAAGATGATCAGGCCGATGCCCGAGAGCACCAGCAGAACCAAGAATACGATTACCAGAGGATTCAACGTGTCACGCTTCCTTTATCGGTGTGTCTGAGTACGCAAGTTGTTCAGTATAACGGATGTACCCTAGGCCAGCAAGTTCTTTCCCGTCATTTCCACGGGCGGCTCAAGGCCGATCATGGCGAGCAGCGTGGGCGCGATGTCGGCCAGACGCCCCTCCTCGCCCGAGAGCGTAAGACCCTCCCCCGTGCCATCCACCAGCACGAGCGGCACGGGTGCGGTGGTGTGGGCCGTAAACGCTCCCCCGTCCTCGGCGATCATCTTGTCGGCGTTGCCGTGGTCGGCCGTGACAAGCGCCACGCCTCCCTTGGCGCGGATGGCGTCGAGCACCCGCCCCACGCCCGCATCGACGGCCTCCACGGCGGCCCGGGCCGCCTCCACCACGCCGGTGTGTCCCACCATGTCGCAGTTCGCGAAGTTCACGATGTACACGTCGGCCTCGTCGGCTTCGATGGCCGCTACAAGCGCATCGGCAACCTCGGGCTCGCTCATCTCGGGCTTGAGGTCGTAGGTGGCCACCTTCGGGCTCGCGATGAGCGTGCGGCGCTCCCCCGGCTTCTCCTCCTCCACGCCGCCGTTGAAGAAGAAGGTCACGTGCGCGTACTTCTCCGTCTCGGCGATGTGGTACTGGGAAAGCCCCGCCGCGGCCAGCACGTCGGCCAGCACGTTTGCGGGAAACTCCTTGGCGAAGGCCACCGGCGCGGGAATGGCCGGGTCGTACTCGGTGAGGCACACGAAGGACACGTGCGGGAAGACCGCCCGCGCAAAGCCGGCGAACTCCGGGTCCACGAGCGCGCGGGTGAGCTCGCGGGCGCGGTCGGGGCGGAAGTTGAAGAACACCATGGCGTCGCCCTCGCGCACGCCGCGCGGGCTTAAAGCCACCGGCTCCACGAACTCGTCGGTCACCCCGGCGGCGTAGGAGGCCTCCATGGCCGCCACGGCCGAGAGATCGCGGAAGGGCTCGGCGCGCACCACCGCGTCCCAGGCGCGCTCGACGCGCTCCCAGCGGTTGTCGCGGTCCATGGCGAAGTAGCGGCCCTCCACCGAGGCGATCTCGATCACGGCCGGCTCGCCGTCGGCGCGGGAGACGGCCCGCTCGATGTAGTCCACGAGTTCGCGCATGTACTCGGCGCCGCTTGCGGGCGGCACGTCGCGGCCGTCCATGAAGCAGTGGATCATGATATGGCGCACACCCGCCGCGAGAGCCGCGTCGATGAGCGCGTAGAGGTGCTCGTTGGAGGAGTGCACCCCGCCGTCGGACAGAAGCCCCAGAAGATGCAGGGCCGCGCCCTCCTCGCGCGCCGCGGCGAAGGCCTCGCCGAGCACGGGGTTTTCCGCCAACTCGCCGGTGCGGCAGGCGCGGTTGATGCGGGTGAGCTCCTGGAACACCACGCGCCCCGCGCCGATGTTCAAGTGCCCCACCTCGGAGTTGCCCATCTGTCCCTCGGGCAGCCCCACCGCCTCCCCGGAGGCGGCCAGGCGCGTCCAGGGCTCGTTCTCGAACAGGGCATCCAGATTCGGCGTGGCGGCCAGCGAGATGGCGTTGCCCGGACCGGCCGCGTCCAGCCCGAAGCCGTCCATGATGATGAGGCAGGCGGGCAGGCGCAGGCCGTCGCGGGCCGCGGCAGTGTTCTCCCCCGCCATGCTACAGGGCCGCCTTCACGATCTCGATGAAGGAGCCGGCCTTGAGCGCCGCGCCACCGATGAGGCCGCCGTCGATGTCGGCCTCGGCCAGAAGCAGCGCGGCGTTGCCCTCGTTCATGGAACCGCCGTAGAGGATGCGCATATCGGCCGCCGTGGCCTCATCGTACAGGTCGGCCAGGCACGCGCGGATGGCCGCGCACACCTCCTCGGCCTGCTCGGGCGTGGCGGTGCGGCCTGTGCCGATGGCCCACACCGGCTCGTAGGCCACCACGGTCGTGCGCGCCTCGTCGGCGTCGATGCCGGCGAAGGCCGCGCGCACCTGGGCGGTGACGTAGTCGAGGTAGACCCCCTCGTCGCGCACCGACAGCGACTCGCCCACGCAGACGATGGGCGCGATGCCGGCCTCGATGAGGGCGCGGGCCTTCAGGCTCACGTCCTCGTTGGTCTCGCCGAACAGGTTGCGGCGCTCGGAGTGGCCCACGATGCAGAAGGCGCAGCCGATCTCCTTGATCATGGGGATGGAGATCTCCCCGGTGAAGGCGCCGGCCGGCTCCCAGTACACGTTCTGGGCGCCGAGGGCGATGTCCACCCGGTCGAACTCCAGCACGGTCTTCACCGGCTTCAAGTCCACGAACGGCGGGCAGACGGCCACGTCCACCATCTCGAGCCAGTCGCGCTCCATAAGGTTGGAGATCTCCTGGGCGAGCACCACGGCCTCGGGGATGGTCTCGTTCATCTTCCAGTTGCCGGCGATGAGCTTTCTGCGGGTCACGGGCGTATCCTTTCTCTGAGAAAGCCGGGCGCGCACGCGGCGCGCCCGGACGGGGTTGCTATTTCAGGGCCTCGACGCCGGGGAGCGCCTCGCCCTGCACCAGCTCCATGGAGGCGCCGCCGCCCGTGGAGATGAAGGTCATCCGGTCGGCCAGGTCGAACTGGTTCACCGCGGCCACCGAGTCGCCGCCGCCGATGATGGTGTCGGCCTCGGCGTTGGCGGCCACGGCCTCGGCCACGCGCTTGGTGCCGGCCTCGAAGGCGGGCATCTCGAACACGCCCATGGGGCCGTTCCAGAACACGCTCTTGGCCATGCCGATGGCCTCGGCGTACAGCTCGGCGGTCTCAGGGCCGATGTCGAGGCCCATCATGTCGGCGGCCATATCGTCCACCGAGACGATCTCGGTGCGGGCGTCGTTGGAAAAGGCGTCGGCGGCCACCACGTCCACGGGCAGAAGCAGGCTCACCCCGCGCTCGCGGGCCTTCTCGATCATGGCCGCGGCGCGCTCGACCCAGTCCTCTTCCTTAAGGGAGGTGCCGACGGATTTACCCTGGGCCAGAAGGAAGGTGAAGCACATGCCGCCGCCGATGATGAGGGTGTCGGCCTTCTCGAGCAGCGCGTCGATCACCTTGATCTTGTCGGAGACCTTCGAGCCGCCGAGGATGGCCACGAAGGGCCGCTTGGGCTCGTCGAGCATGCCGGTGAGCGTGGCCACCTCGCGCTCCATGAGGTAGCCGGCATAGGACGGCAGAAACTCCGCCACCCCCGCCGTGGAGGCGTGCGCCCGGTGCGCGGTGCCGAAGGCGTCGTTCACGTAGGCGTCGGCCAGATGAGCCAGCTCGCGGGCAAAGGCGGGATCGTTCTTCTTCTCGCGGGCGTCGAAGCGGATGTTCTCCAGAAGCAGCACGTCGCCGTCCTCCAGCGCGTCCACCGCCTCGGCGGCTTCAGGCCCCACGATCGCGCGGCTCAGCACGATGTCGCGGCCGAGCAGCTCCTGCAGGCGGCGGGCCACCGGGCCCAGGCTGAAGGCCTCCTCGAAGCCGGTGCCGGCCGGGCGGCCCCGGTGGCTCGTGAGAATCACCCGCGCGCCGTCGGCGATGAGCTTCTCGATGGTGGGCAGTGCCGCGCGGATGCGCGTGTCGTCGGCCACCACGCCCGCATCGTTCACCGGCGCGTTGAAATCGACGCGCACGAGCACGCGCTTGCCAGCGAAGTCGGCGTCGTCGATGGTCTTGATGTCGGCCATGTCTCGTCCTTTCCTTCTATACGGGAAAACCCAGCCCGGTGCGAGAGCTGGGTTTTCGAAAATGACTATTCCCGCGGGCTACGGAAGAAGGATCTTCACGAGGTCCTTCACGCGGTTGGAGTAGCCCCACTCGTTGTCGTACCAGGAGATGCACTTCACGAAGTTGCCCTCGCCGCCGAGCACCATGGTCAGCTGCGAGTCGAAGATGGAGGAGTGGTCGTTGCCCACGATGTCGATGGACACGATGGGATCCTCGGTGTACTCCAGGATGCCCTTCAAGGGGCCCTCGGCCGCGGCCTTCATGGCGGCGTTGATCTCGTCCTTGGTCACGCTGCGCTCCAGCTCCACCGTGAGGTCGACCATGGACCCGTCGGGGGTGGGAACGCGGGTGGCGAAGCCGTCGAGGCGGCCCTGCAGCTCGGGCAGCACGAGCGCCACGGCGCGGGCGGCGCCGGTGGTGGTGGGAATCATGGACACGGCGGCGGCGCGGGCGCGGCGCAGGTCGCTGTGGGGAAGATCGAGGATCTTCTGATCGTTGGTGTAGGAGTGAATGGTGTTCATGTAGCCGCGCTTGATGCCGAAGTTCTCCAGCAGCACCTTGGCGAAGGGAGCCAGGCAGTTGGTGGTGCAGGAGGCGTTCGAGATGATGTTGTGCACCTCGGGATCGTACTGGTCGTCGTTCACGCCCATGACGATGGTGATGTCCTCGCCCTTGGCCGGGCAGGTGATGACGACCTTCTTGGCGCCGGCGTCCAGATGCTTCTGCGCCAGCTCGCCGGTCTTGAAGATACCCGTGGCCTCCACGACCACATCCACCCCCAGCTCGCCCCAGGGCAGGTTCGCAGGATCGCGGTCGGAGAGCATGGTCACGTGCTTGCCGTCCACGACAAGGCCGTCGTCCACCACTTCGATATCGAAGTTGCGAATACCGTGGACGGAGTCGTACTTCAGCAGGTGAGCGGCGGTGGCCTTCTCGCCCAGGTCGTTGACGGCAACCACCTCGACGGCGGGGTCATCGGCCATGGCGCGGAACACGAGGCGGCCGATGCGGCCGAATCCGTTGATGCCTACCTTGGTTGTCATGCGTATCTCCTTTCACAAGATACTCGCGATGCCACTGAGTGGACGTAAGTAAATGCTAAGCAGCTTCATTAGTGTACTACGAACCGCCGCCGCGCGCGCGGCATCTTGGACGAGCAGCGAAATAAAGCGGCAGACCTGCACAAAGTATCAGCCGGGAAACGAACGTGGGCATCCTTCGTCGACCTTGCCAAGCAAGTGGCGGCCGAGACCCTCTAGATGCGCTGAAGGCGCCCGTCCTCTATCGCATCCGGCGCATCAGCCGCCTCATGTTGCGCTAAATCACCTCGAGTCCCTCGGTTACCCGGCAGAAGAACTCCCTCGACCACAGAGCAAGCGAGCTCCTATCGTTGAGAAAGGGCTCGACGTCTCTTCTCGCATCCGCGAAATCGATGGCGTCGAAACGCTCCGACAGAGCACGGCGAAGACCGCCTGCGCCCTCAATCGGGCATCCATCCCGAAATCCCGTCTGGGCCAATCTCGCGTTGAGGTGCCCCAGGTTCACGGGAATATCGCGGGCGAGATAGAACAGGTAGTCGTACAGGTCGCGCCCCTTCACCCGATCCTTCCATCCGCGGCACAAAACCGCATGGATCTTCCCCGCGAACAGCGACGGCGCGTCGTAGAGGTTCACCTCGTAGGGGGTCGGCAGCAGGCGGTATTCCCGCTGGAACGAGGCGCCTGCGGGAGGGTTGACGTCCACCTCGAACTTGATCTTCAGCTTCTCGTCGGCGGGCACGCCCGCAAGCGACCCCTCGTTCGGATAGAAGGAGAGCAGGTGCTCGCGCGTATTGGCCTTGAGGAAGGCCGAGTGGATGTCGGAGGGACGGCTCTTCTGCTTCATCTGGATATCGACCTCAAGCCCGAACGAGCGCGCTTCCCTCTGCACGGCGTCGAAGTAGCGCGAGAGATCGAAGCTGGCGTCCGGCTCCATGAGCGAGAAGTCGAGATCCTCGGAAAAGCGATCGAGCCCGTAGAAGATGCGCAGCGCCGTCCCGCCGTAGAAGGCGGCCTTGTCAAAAAACCCCGCGCGGGATAAACCGCACAGAACAATCTCCTGGATAACCTCCTTCGCGGCATTCTTGCGGTCATTGAGCGAAATCGGATCATAGGTTGCAAGCATCTGCTGCAAAACGCTTCTCATCTCCCACTCCCCTCCTTCAAGTACCTCGCCAACCGACGCACATTGCGAGACCGATACTTCTCGGCGAGAAAGGCCACGTCATCGACATCGAGAGCGGCCAGATCGCCCCTATCGATGCGCAGATCATCATAGAGCAGCGCCTCGAGCCCCCCGCAGCTCGTAACCGGACTCATCGTGTAGAGCTTGTCGCAGAGCGCCTTCTCCGGCGTCGCGATGCGGAACGGCGCATTCGCGGGGCCCTTCACGTCGATGCCGTAGGGGAACGCCTCAGCGGGCACGTCGCGGAAGAGGAACGAGCCGAACGGCGTGTCGTAGGCTTTCGCCTTGCCCTTCTCGAAGGTGGCGCTCGTCACCGCCCTCACCCCCTCGGGAATAAGGCCGTGAAAGGAGAGGGCGCTTTCGAAGGAGATGTACGATGGCCCGTAGATGCACCCGGCCAACGACCAGGGAGAGGCGGTCGCCTCGGTTTCGTAGAGGCCGCGGATTATAGGAGTGAGGCGTCCTTCGCGCACCATACGCGCGACCTTGTTCGCCGGATCGGCGAAGCTGCTCAGTTCCTCACGGATCATTTTCGTCGTCTTAACCATATTTCCTCCAGTAAGTTGCATTATACACAACTTACTGGAGGAAATATAGCCACTAGAGAGGGAATCGCCCCTCTTACTCCCCCGCTCCTATTTCGCGGGCCATCGACTCGATGCGGCGGACGCGGTGGTAGACGGCGCTCTTGGAGAGCGGCGGCGTGGCGCGCTCGCCGAGCTCCTTCAGGCTCGCCTCGGGATAGGTCACGCGCAGGCGGATGAAGTCCTGCAGCGCCGGGGGCAGGTTCTCCATGCCGTAGTGCTCCACCACGGCACGAATGGCGTAGATCTGGTCCACGGCGGCGCCGGCGGCCTTGGCCTGGTTGGCCATCTCGGCGTTGATCATGCGGTTCACGTCGTTGCGCACGCTCTTCACCACGCGCTCCTCCTCCATGGAGAGCGCCGCTTGGTGCGCGCCGGTCCAGGCGAGGAACTCAAGAATGGAGGCGCCGCTTTTCAGGTACACCATATACGAGCTGCGCCGCTGCATGACGCGGGCGGCGATGTCCTTGCGGGCCAGAAGCTCCACGAGGCCCGCGGCCAGAGGCTCCGTCTCTACGGTGATCTCGAAGTGGAAGTCGCTCTTGGGGCTCGAGACGAAGCCCGAGCCGAGGAACGCTCCGCGCAGGTAGGCAGCCGCGCAGCACGGCCGGGCCACGAGCTCGGGCTTGATGCCCATCTCCAGGCCGCCCTCGGCCGAGAGCACTCCCATGTCGCGCAGGGCGTCGGCCAGATGGGGCTGGGCCGGCACCTCGATGAGGTAGTTGGGCGTCTTGTGCAGCACGCTGCGGCGCATGGTGAGGTTCGTCTTCAAGTCGTAGATGCCGTGCAGAAGGCGCACCACGAGGCGGGCCGCCGCCGGCGCGTCGGTGGCGACCTCCACCCGGTAGCGGTCCGGCCCGCTCACGAACAGCGTGCCCTCGATGCGCACGAGGGCCGCAAGCGTCGCCTTCTCGCAGGCCGGGCACGCCGGCACCACGCGGGCGAGCTCGTCTTTCACCTCGGCCGTAAACGACATGGGCGCCCCCTACGCCCGCCGGGCGCGCGACATCTTGATGACGTTCTGGAAGGCGTCGCGCAAGGCGAAGGGCGAATGCCACGTCGGCCGCTCGGAATCGACCAGGTTGCGGCTGATGACGATGGGGCCGCGCGACTGGATGGCGAGCATATCGGCGTAGCTGATGGAGATGGGCCGCACCCCGCGCGTGAGCTGGCTGTCGTTCAGATCCGACGTGGAGGCGTGCTCCAGATCGGCGCCGGAGATGGCCGCGAAGCTGCCCGTGGCGGGGCTCTCCGCCCGCAGGGGCACCTTCGAGTGCACGAGCATGTAGTCCACCAGGCCCTCCATGCCGTGGGCCGCGAGCGCCTCGAAGTGCTCGCGGGCCGTGAGCCCCCAGGTCTCGCCCTGCACGTCGGCCAGCGCGCACACGAACAGCACACGGCCGCGGCTTTCGCGGATGGCGTCCACCACGCCGGGGATGAGCAGGTTCGGGATGATGGAGGTAAAGAGCGACCCCGGCCCGAGCACGATGAGATCGGCCTCGCGAATGGCCTGAAGCGCCGGCTCGTAGGGCCTGGGCGCCCGGCCGCCCTCCGCGGCGAGCCACACCGACTCGAGGGCCGTCTTGGAGTGGCAGGCCACCGCCTGGCCGTCGAGCACGCGCCCGTCGCGGGTGCGGGCCGAGAGCACCACATGGTCGAGGGTGGAGGGGTACACGTGCCCCTGAGCGTCCACGAGCCGCTCGCAGATGGCGATGGCCTCGGGGAACGACCCGCAGGCGTCCTCCAAGGCCGTGAGCAGGAGGTTTCCCAGCGCATGGTCGCGCGCCACGGCGAAGCGGTACTTGAGCGCCCGCACGAGCGGATCGGAGGGATCCTTCGCGAAGGCCACGAGGCACTTGCGGATGTCACCGGGCGGCGTGGCGTCGGCCTCCTCGCGCAGCACGCCGGTGGAGCCCCCGTCGTCGGCCATGGCCACCACCGCGCTCGTCGTCACCCCGAGCGAGAGCAACGTGCGGATGGACACGGGCGCCCCCGTGCCGCCGCCGATGACCACGGCGCGCAGGGCCTGCTCGTCGGCGTCGAGCCCGCGCAGGTTCGGCAGCGCGCTCTTCAGGGCCGAGAAGGCCGCCGTGGCCGCCGGGTCCACGCGGAAGGCGTCGGTCTTTCGGATGCCCATGGCCCTATGCGTCCTTCCCGGCGGCGCGCGCGTCGAGCACGTTGTCGCTCTCGCGCTGCACGTCGTGGCCGCGCTCGGCCAGGCGCAGGTCGCGATGGGCCACGCTCACCCGGTAGCCCTTCGACTTCAGGTAGTCGCCCGTGGCCTCGGCGAGCGCCACGGAACGGTGCTGGCCGCCGGTGCAGCCCACGCCGATGGCCAGCTGCTGCTTGCCCTCGGCCACGTACCCCGGCATCACCACGTCCAGAAGGTCGTGCCACTTCTGCTCGAACTCGATGGTCTCCTCGCGCATGCGCACGAAGTCGCGCACCGGCGCGTCGAGCCCGGTTAGGGGCCGCAACTCGGGGTCGTAGTAGGGGTTGGGCAAAAAGCGCACGTCCATCACCAGATCGGCGTCGTAGGGGGCGCCGTGCTTGAAGCCGAAGGAGTACACCGTCACCGCGAGCCCCTTGCGCTCGCTGCCCGTGGAGAACAGGCCGCGGATGGTGCTGCGCAGCTTCTGGGGAAGCATGTCGGTGGTGTCGATGACGAAGTCGGCCCTGTCGCGCAGGCCCATGAGCATGTGGCGCTCGCGCTGGATGCCCTGCCAGATGGTGGTGCCGTCGGTGCACAGGGGATGGCGGCGCCGGCTCGACTTGTAGCGGGCGATGAGCTTGTCGTCGGCCGCATCGAGGAACAGCGTCTTATAGGAGATGCCCGCCTCCTCCATGGCGGCAAGCTCCGCCTCCAAGTCGCCGAAGAAGTCGCCGTTGCGCGAGTCGCAGACCACGGCCAGGCGCCGCCGCCCGCCGGCGTGCTCGGTGTCCTCGTTCACGCGCACGAGCTCGCCGAGGAGACTCGAGGGCAGATTATCCACGCAGAAGTAGCCCAGATCCTCGAACACGTGCATGGCCTCGGTGCGCCCGGCGCCCGACATGCCCGTCACGATGACGAAGTCGGGCAGCTCCTCGGGCTCCACCTTGCGCGGTTCCAGCTCGCGGTCCATCTCTTCTGCAAGCTTGCTCTGATCGTCGGTCATCGGGGCTCCTTTCAGGAAATCTCCTCCGCCAGCTTCTCGTCCTTCTCGGCTTTCTGCTCATTATACTGCGCCAGCACGCGCACGAGCTCCTCGGCCACCTCGTCGGGCACTACCCGGGCCGCCTTTATCTCGTCGAGGGTGGCCGCCTTCAGGTTCTTGAACGACTTGAAGTGCTTGAGCAGGGCCTTCTTGCGCACCGGGCCCATGCCGGCCACCTCGTCCAAGATGCTCGCCGTCATCCCCTTGCCGCGCAGCTCGCGGTGGAAGGTGATGGCGAAGCGGTGGGCCTCGTCGCGCACCTGCTTCACGAGGTACAGCGACGCCGAGCCGCTCGGCAGCACCACCGGCCCCGTGTCCTGCCAGGGCACGAACAGCTCCTCGTCGCGCTTGGCCAGACCGCAGATGGCAATGTCGTCGATGCCCATCTCCTCGAACATGGCGAGCGCCGCGGTGAGCTGGGGCTTGCCGCCGTCCAAGATGATGAGGTCGGGCTTGGACCCGAACCGCTCGTCGCCCAGCCGCTCCGGGGAGTAGCGCCGGCGCATCACCTCCTGCATGGACAGGAAGTCGTTGGCCTCCTCGAGCGGCGTCTTTATCTTGAAGCGGCGGTACTGGTTCTTGTCGGGCTTGCCGCCCGTGAACACCACCATGGAGGCCACCGTGTAGGAGCCGTGGATGGTGGAGATGTCGAAGCACTCGATGCGCATGGGCGGCTCGTCCAGAGCCAGCGCGCTCTCCAGCTGCAGAAGCGCGTTGTTGATGCGCTTGTCGTCGTAGTTCGTGCGCACCTTGTAGCGCATGAGGGCGTGGCGCGCGTTGGTCTCGGCCATGGCCAGAAGATCGGCCTTCTCCCCCTTCTGCGGGGCGGTGAAGCGCACCTTCGCGCCGTGGGCCGAGTCCAGCTTCTCGGTGAGCCACTCCCCCATGGCCTCGGCGTCCTCGGGGAGCACCGCGCAGATGACCTCGCGCGGCACCGAGGTGGTCACGTCGTAGTAGCGGAACAGGAAGTTGCGCAGCAGGTCCTGGTCGGGCACGTCGGTGCCGCGGTTCAGCACGAACTCGTTCGAGTTCACGATGCGCCCCTCGCGAATGACGAGCACGTGCACCCCGGCCACGGTCTCCTCGCGGAAAAACCCGATCACGTCGGCGTTCAGATCGCGGCTCGACACGGCGTGCTGCTTGTCGGCAAGCGAGTTGATGGTGTCGATGCGGCTCTTCAGGCGCCCGGCCCGCTCGAAGTCGAGCTCCTCGGCGGCGACGCGCATCTCGGCCGTGAGCTCGTCGACGAACTCGCGGTGGTTGCCCGCCAAAAAGCGCTCGATGCGCCGCACGTTGTCGGCGTAGTCCTCGGGCGTGATCTGCCCGCAGCAGGCGCCAGGGCCCAGGCCCACGTGGCAGTCGAAGCAGGGGCGCGCGTCCCGCTTCAGAAACGCGAGCGGGTCCTTCTCCAGTGCGCGCGAGAGCTGCCGCCAGTCGGCGCAGGTGGCGGCGCACAGGGGCACCACGCGCCGGGCGATGTCGATCATCTCGCGGGCCGCGCGGGCGTCGGTGAAGGGCCCGAAGTACTTCGTGTCGGCGCGGCGCTTCTCGCGGGTGTACTTGATGGCCGGGAACACGTCGCCCTTCGTGAGCGCGATGAAGGGGTAGCTCTTGTTGTCCTTGAAGTCCGCGTTGAAGAACGGGCTGTACTGGTTGATGAGGTTCTTCTCAAGCACCAGCGCCTCGTGCTCGTTATCCACCACGATATAGTCGAACGAGCTGATAGCCTCCACGAGCAGGGGGATCTTCGCGCGGTCGTCCTGGAAGTTCACGTACTGGCGCATGCGGGCGCGCAGCTGCTTGGCCTTGCCCACGTAGATGACCTCGCCGGCGGCGTCCTTCCACAAATACACGCCCGGCTCGGCGGGCACCGAGGCCAGCTCGCCCTTGATGCGGGCGATCTTGTCCTGCTGGGTCTCTTTCGGCGTCTCTTGTTCCATGGCACCAGTATAACGGCCCAGCGGCCTCTTGGTGAAAACAACAGAAGCACGCGCGCGCAAGGCGACGCCGGACATGCCTTTGCGGCTCGGCGCGTCCCTTGGCGCAATCATGGCGGCAGCGCTTAATACTCTTGAAGAAATAGCATACATACGGGGGATTGTCCGTGTTCGACCCTGCCGATTCCATGATAATGTGCTATCTTGTGCGGCTGCATCACTTACTATCGGAGGGAATGTTCTTGACGGGAAAACCTACTGCGGAACCGCAGAGCGCGGCACGTCCCCGTAGCGCAGCGGCCCTCGTTCGCGCCGTCTACTTCGTCGCGGCCGTCGTGCTGGGGTTCGTGCTTTTGGAGGCGCCCTGGAGCGACGGCGTGCTTTCCATGGGCTGGCACTACGCGCTGCCGAACCTGGCCATCCTGGCCCTTGGCTGCGGCATCCTGTGGCTTGCGGGCCAGCGCACGCGCGGCGCCCTCGCCCTGTTCGTCGGCTTGTGCCTGGCCGCCGGCACCGCGAACTTCTTCATCATCACCTTCAAGGGCCAGCCCATCGTGCCGGCCGACCTGTTCGCGCTGTCCACGGCCGCCTCGGTGGCGGGCGGCTACAACCTGTTCCTCACACCGCGCCTCGCAGTGTGCCTGGCGGCCTTTATCGCCTTCTGCGTGGCGCTGCGCTGGTGCCCCAAGCGCCCCGTGAGCCGGTGGGATGTGGCGGTGAACTGCCTGGGGGCGGTGCTGCTCGTAGCCGCCGGCATTATGCAGTTCAATGCGGTGGATATACGCGAGGAGCACGACGTGACCGTGGACGTGTGGGACGTGCGCGGCTCCTACGAGAGCCAGGGCACGGCGCTCTGCTTCCTCTCGCGCGCCCAGGAGCTCACGCCGAAGCCGCCCGAGGGCTACTCGCTCGAAGCTGTAGGCGCGCTGCTCGCCCCCTACGAGCAGCCGCCCGTGGGAGAGCCCGGCGACCAAAACGCGCCCGGCGGCGGCCAGGCCGGCGGTACCGACGGTGCCTACGACGGGCCCAACGTCATCGCCATCATGAACGAGACCTTCTCCGACCTGTCCAGCTATCCGGGGCTCGAAGACGCCGCCGGCGTGACCGCGTATTTCCACGAGGTGGCCGACGACGCGCTCGCGGCGGGCGATGTGTACGTGTCGGCCATGGGCGGGGGCACCTGCAACAGCGAGTTCGAGTTCCTCACCGGCGCCTCCATGGGCAACATGGGCGGCGGCGTGTACCCCTACGTGCTCTACGACGTGGACGGCGTGGACAACCTGGCGTCGTACTTTCGCGACCTGGGCTACGGCACCCACGCCATCCACCCTGCCGAGGCGGGCAACTGGCGGCGCGACCGCATCTACGAGCAGTTCGGCTTCGACACCTTCGACGACATCACCACCATGGAAGAGGCCGACACCTTCCGCGACCTGGTGACCGACAAGGCCACCTACGAGCGGGTGCTTCAGAAGATCGACGAGGGTGAAGGTCCCCAGTTCGTCTTCGACGTGACCATCCAAAACCACGGCGGCTACGACACGGGACTCGTCCCCGAGGCCGACCGGGTGCATGTGGAAAGCGATGCGGTGGACAGCCCCGAGGTGGACGAGTTCCTGGCCGCCATCAAGCGCTCGGACGAGGATCTGCGCTGGCTCGTGGACGAGTTGAACGCGCGCGACGAGCCCACCATCGTGGTGTTCTTCGGCGATCATCAGCCCGGCTTCGCCGACTGGCTCTTCGAAGAGACCTACGGCAAATCGGTGGACGACGCCACCTTGGAAGAGGTGCAGGAGCGCTACCACACCCCCTACTTCATCTGGGCCAACGAGGCGGCGCGCGAGCAGTACGGCAATCGGCTGCGCGTCATCGAGGACGCCAACGTGACGAGCCTGAACTACCTGCGCGATTTGCTCGTGGAGGCGGCCGGCCTGCCCGAGACGGCCACCGACCGCTACCGGGCCGCCCTGCGCCGCGACCTGCCGGCCGTGAACCTGAACGGCTACAGGGACGCTGAGGGCGCGTGGCACTGGTTCGACGACGAGACAGAGGCTGCCGCTCGAGCAGCAGCCGGCGATGCGGCGGAAAGCGACGCGCAGCAAGCCGCCAAGGAGGCGCTCTCCGCCTTCGCCCTCATCCAGTACGACCAGCTGTTCGGCCGCCACGCCGGCACCGATGCCGCGCCGAGGTAGCGCGGCCCTTACAGATTCTCCCTCACCCAGGCAATGTTGCCCTGCACGGTGGCGATGAGCTCGTCGAGGGAGTCGAAGGCGCGCATGGGGCGCAGCCATTCCACGAACTCTACCTCAATGGCGTCGCCGTAGATGTCGCGGTCGAAGTCGAGCAGGTGCACCTCGATGTTGGCCGTGGACTCATCGGCGAAGGTGGCCGGCACTCCCACGTTCACGGCGGCCTTGTAGCGCTCGCCATCCACCACGGCGTAGCAGGCGTACACTCCCTCGCCGATGGCCAGCATGATCGGCGCCACCTCCAGGTTCGCCGTGGCGAAGCCGAAGTCGCGGCCCTCGCCGCGGCCCGGGCGCACGGTGCCGGAAAGCGACCAGGCGCGGCCCAGAAGCTCGTTGGCCTCGCGCACCTTCCCCTCGCCGAGCAGGTGCCGGATGCGCGTGGCCGTCACCGGCACGCCGCCCTCGGCCAGAAGCTCGTGGCCGTGCACCTCCATGCCGCGCGCGGCCCCCCATGCGCGCAGGCTCTCCACGTTGCCGGCGGCCTTGCGGCCGAAGTGGAAGTCGCTGCCGATGTGGATGTGGCGCGGCACCCCGCCGCCGAAGCAGGCGTCGAGGAAGTCCTCGGGGCTCTGGGCGGCGAACTCCCGCGAGAACGGCAGCACCACGACCGCGTCCACGTCCAGCTCGGCCAGCTTCGCGATGCGGGCCTCGTTGGTCATGAGCTTCTTCAGGCGGTCGGGCGCGAACATCTCGTCGGGATCGATGTCGAAGGTGATGACGGCGCTTCTCTCCCCCTCCTCGCGGGCGGTGTTGGCCGCCTCGCCGATGATGAAGCGGTGACCCTCGTGCACGCCGTCGAACACGCCGAAGGCCACAGAGGCCCCGGCGAGGAAGGCCTCGTCGTAGGCGGGATCGGCCTTAGAGATCACAGTAGCCACGGATGACTCCAATCGGGAACACGCAGCGGGAGGCGAACTGGTCGCGATCCGCGCGGTACGCGTACAGGGCGATGATGCGGTTATCGTACACCAAGGCGACGATCTCGTCATCTGCGGGCGGCTCGCAGCTCTCGCGCACCCCGGCCGTGCAGGCGCACAGCTCGCTGGCCGCGTCCGACGAGCGGCGCTCGCAGAGGGAAAGATCGCGGGCGGGAAGCGGGTTGCCGTTGCGCACCCGGGCGGCCGCCGCGTCGTCCAGGTAGGCGAAGCGGCACCCGAGCGCCCGCAAGGGGTCGAGCGCTGCGGCCAGGCCGATGTCCTCGAGGGTCTCCAGGCTCACGCACTCCTCGAGGGTGATGGCCCCCACCGCGGTGCGACGGAGCGCCCCCACGTGCGCCGGGCAGCCGAGCGCGTTGCCCGCGTCGCGCGCGAGCGAGCGGATGTAGGTGCCCGCCGACACCGTGAAGGCCACGTCCCACCGGGCGGGCTCGGCGCCTTCGGCGCCCCAGATGCCCAAAAGCTCGGCGGAGAACACCTCGATGTCGCGGGGCGTCAGATCGATCACCCGGCCGGCGCGGGCCTCGTCGCAGGCCTTCTTGCCGCCCACCTTGATGGCCGAGTACACCGGCGGCAGCTGCTTGGACTTCCCCACCAGGCTCGCCACGAAGGTGCTCGCGAAGAAGGGGTCGAACACCTCCTCGGGTACCTCGCCGGTGCGGATGACGGCACCCTCGGCGTCGTCGGTGTCGGTGGCGGCGCCGAAGACGATGGACACCACGTAGGATTTGCGATGGCCCACCAGGTAGGGGTCGAGCCGGGCGGCCGGCCCGATGCACACGGGCAGCACGCCCGAGGCGAGCGGGTCCAGCGTGCCGGTGTGCCCCACGCGGCGCTCGCCGAAGATGCGGCGCACGCGGTTCACCACATCGTGCGAGGTCATGCCCGAGGGCTTGTCCACCGCCACCATGAGGGAGAGATCGGTCGTGCCGCGCTTCTTCGCCATCAGCGGGACGCCCCCGCGGGCAGGCAGGGCTCCTCGATGCCCAGGCGCGCGGCGAGGGCCGCCACGGCCTCGGCCAGGGTGCCGTGGAAGGTGAAGCCGGCGGCGGCGGTGTGCCCTCCCCCGCCGAGCTCTCGGGCGATGGCGGCCACATCCGTGCCGTCCTTGGCGCGCAGGCTGCCGCGCACCTCGCCCTCCTGCTCGCGCAGCATGCAGGCCACCCGCACGCCCTCGATGGCGCGCAGCACATCCACCATGGGCTCGGCATCGGCCTTCACCGCGCCGCATTCGGCGAAGTCGGCCAACGACAGCCACGAGAGGGCCGCCGCGCCATCGGCCGAGAGCGCCATATGGTCCACGTTGCGACCTTCCAGCAGGATAGAGGCGAGCGAGCGGCTCTGGTAGATGTGGCGCGAGATGGCCGCGGGCTCGGCACCGGCGGCCACCATCTCGGCGGCGGCGGCGAAAGCAGCGGCATCGGCGTTCTGGTACTGGAAGCGACCCGTGTCGGTCATGAGCCCGGTATAGCAGCAGGTGGCGACGATGCGGTCGCGCTCGGCACCCAAAGCTGCCGCAAGCTCCCAGACGAGCATGGTCGTGGAGGCGGCGTCCGGGTCGGTGTAGCTGAGCTGGCTCATGGCCGCGGGCACCGCATGGTGGTCCACCGTCACCGTGAGGTCGGCGGCCGCCTGCAGGCGCGCCGCATCGCCCACCCGCTCGGTGGTGGGCACGTCCACCGCCACGAACACCTCGCAGGGGCCCTCGTAGCGAGCTGCGGGCACAAGGCCGTCGAAGCCGGGCAGGAAGGCCAAATCGCGCGGCGGCTCCTCGTCGCGGGCAAGCACGCAGACGCACTCCTTCCCCATCTGGCGCAAAACGGCGGCCAGGGCGAGCTGCGAGCCCAGGCAGTCGCCGTCAGGGCTCACGTGCCCGCAGATGACGAACTGGTCATGGCCGGCGAGCGCCTCGGCGATGGCGGGAAGCGTGGTATTGGTCTGGGGAGTCACCGCCATGGGCTAGAACTCCGTGTCGGTGCCGATGGTATCCTCCACGATGCGCTGCTGCTGATGCTCGCGCTCGGTGGCCAGGGCCTGGCCGATAGCCTCGGCCTGATCCACCGACTTGTCCAGATGGAAGCGCAACTCGGGCGCCACACGCCACGAGAGCTTCTTGGCCATGAGCGAGCGGATATGCCCGGCGGCCTGCTCGAAGGCGGCCTGCACCTCGGGATAGCGCTCCGGGTCGGTGGTGTAGTACACGTTGCAGGCCGAGCGGTCGTAGCTGACCTCGCAACCCGTGATGGTCACCAGATGCAGCCGCGGATCGGACACGTCGAACAAAAGGATGCTCGCGATGACCTCGCGCGCCTGCTCGTTCACCTTGCGGTTGGATGCGCTCTGTTTCATAACGCCATCTCCTCACATCGAGACGGATAGATAATCTCAGTATAGGGAAAACTGGGAGGTTTTCCGGAAGACGGGAAAATATAAGCGAACTTGTTGAAGTCTGCAGAAGGGGTTGAGCAGGCGGCTGGCGGAGGGTGCGCCTCCACGCGCAGTTCCGCAGCGAACGGAACAGTCCTGTGGACTGTTCCGCCGAGCGAGGACTGCCTGAGCATGGAGGTGTGCCCTCCGCCAGCCGCCGGACGAGCGCTACTCGGTGCGCTCGACTTCCTTGACCTGGTAGCCCTCGATGGTGTCGCCCACCTTCAGGTCCTGGAACTTCTCGATGCCGATGCCGCACTCGTAACCCTGCTTCACGCTCTTCACGTCGTCCTTGAAGCGGCGCAAGCTGGCCATGGTGCCCTCGAAGATGACCGTGCCGTCGCGCACGATGCGCACCTTGTCGTCGCGGCTGATCTCGCCCTCGACGATGTAGCAGCCGGCGATGGTGCCCACCTTCGGCACCTTGAAGGTCTCGCGGACCTCGGCGATGCCGGTGTCCTCCTCCACGATGTCGGGGGACAGAAGACCCACGCGAGCCGCGTTGATGTCCTCGATGGCCTGGTAGATGACGCGGTACAGGCGGATGTCCACCTTCTCCTTCTCGGCCTGCACGCGGCTCTTGCCCGTGGGGCGCACGTTGAAGCCGATGATGATGGCGTCGGAGGCGGCGGCCAGGGTGACGTCGGTCTCGGTGATGCCGCCCACGGCCGAGTGCACGATGTTGATGCGCACCTCGGACTGGTCCATCTTCTCGAACGCGTCGCGCAGCGCTTCGATGGAGCCCTGCACGTCGGCCTTCACGATGAGGTTCAGGTCGGTCTGCTTGCCCTCCTCGATGCGGCTGAACAGGTCGTCCAGGCTCACATGGGACTTCGTCTCCTGCTCGGCCAGGCGGGCGCGCAGCGCGCGCTCCTCGGCCAGCTTGCGGGCGTCGCGCTCGTCCTCGAACACACGGAACTCGTCGCCGGCGGTAGGCACCGAGTTCAGGCCCAGGATCTCCACCGGGTCGGCGGGGCGCGCCTCGGAGACGTGCTCGCCGCGCGGGTTCACAAGGGCGCGCACGCGGCCGTAGCTCGTGCCGGCCACCACCACGTCACCGGTGTGCAGGGTGCCGCGCTGGATGAGCACCGTGGCCACAGGGCCGCGGCCCTTGTCCAGGTTCGCCTCGATGACGAAGCCGGAGGCGTCCGCGTCGGGGTTGGCCTTCAGCTCCAGCACGTCGGCCTGCAGGATGATAGTCTCGAGCAAGTCGTCGATGTGCAGGTTCTTCTTGGCCGACACCTCCACGAACATGTTGGAGCCGCCCCACTCCTCGGGGATGACGCCGTACTCGGTGAGCTCCTGGCGCACGCGGTCGGGGTTGGCGCCGGGCTTGTCGATCTTGTTTACGGCCACCACGATGGGCACCTCGGCCGCCTTGGCGTGGTTGATGGCCTCGATGGTCTGCGGCATGACGCCGTCGTCGGCGGCCACCACGAGCACGATGACGTCGGTCACCTGGGCGCCGCGGGCGCGCATGGCGGTGAAGGCCTCGTGGCCGGGCGTGTCGATGAAGGTGATCTGGCGGTCGCCGATGTTCACCACGGAAGCGCCGATGTGCTGGGTGATACCGCCGGCCTCGCTGGCCACCACGCCAGTGTGGCGAATGGCGTCGAGCAGCGACGTCTTGCCGTGGTCGACGTGTCCCATGACGGTGACCACCGGCGGGCGCGGCTTCAGGTCGGCCTCGGAGTCGTTGTACACCACGGCGTACTCCTCCTCGGGCGACACCACGCGCACCTTGCGGCCCATGTCGTCGGCGATGAGCTCCATGGTCTCGTCGTTCATCGACTGGGTGAGGGTGAGCACCTGGCCGAGCATGAACAGGCGCTTGATGACGTCGTTGGGCTGCACGCCGAGCAGCTCGGCGAACTTGGCCACGGTCGCGCCCTGGGGAATCTCCACCACCGAGTCGTCCAGCACGAGCGACGGGTCCAACCCGCGCTCGATGGCCTCCAGCTCGGCGCGCTCGCGGGCCTCGGCCTCGCGCTTCTCCTTGCGCTTCTTGCGGCGGCCCTCGCCCTCGTGGGTGTTGGCGGCCTCCACGGCGGCGCGGGCCTCGGCGAGCACCTTGTCGCGCTGGAGCTTCTCGGCCTGCACGGCCATCTGGGCGTAGCGGTCCTCGGGCGCGGCGGCCTGGGCCTCAAGCTCGGGCACCACCTGGTGCGCGCCCTTCTTGCCCTTCTTGCCGGCGCCGCGGCCGGCCTTGCGGGCGGCGTCCACGGCGCTCTTCTGGGCCTCCATGCGCTGCTTCTCGGCCTCGATCTGCGAGAGCAGCGAGTCGAAGTTGGCCTTGCGGGCCGCCGGTGCGGGCGTCGGGGCCGGCGCGGGCTTGGGGGCCTCGGGCGCGGCGGCCTTGGCGGGCTTCTTGTGGCCGCGGCGAAGCGCCTCCTCCACGGCGCGCTTCTTGGCCACCTCGGCGGCGGCCTTCTCGGCGCGGGCCCGGGCGCGGGCCTCCTCGCGCTCACGCTCCACGCGCTCCTTCTCGGAGGCGATCTGCTGCTCCAGGCTGGCGAAGGACGAGCCCATCACCGGCGCCTTGCGCACGGCGCGGCCCTCGCTCTCGCGGGCGGACTCCTCCTCGGCGCGGGCCTCGCGCTGGGCGCGGGCGGCCTCTCGCTCGGCGAGCTCCTTCTCGCGGGCGGCCTTGCGGGCGGCCTCCTCCTCGGCGCGCTTGCGCTCGGCCTCTTCCTTCTCGGCCGCGAGCGCCGCCTCCTCCTCGGCGGCCAGCGCGCCGGCGCGGGCGCGGATCTCCGGCTCGAGGCTCTTGCGGATCTTGTCGACGTAGGCCTCGTTGAGCATGCTCGCGTGGGACTTCGCCGGGATCTTCATCTCTTTCAGGCGGTCGAGCAGATCCCCGCTCGACATATCGAACTCTTTCGCCAACTCATGTACACGCATGCTGGCCATATATCACTCCTCATTCTTTCCCGGTGCCTCGGCGAGAGCAAGCTCGCGAAGAACGCGATCGTAATCCTCTTCGGTCACCTTGCAGCGCAGGGCGCGCTCAAGCTTCCTGGTCTTCCTCGCGGCGGCGAGGCATGCTCCCGAGCAGACGTAGGCGCCGCGGCCGGGCACGCGGCCGGTCGGGTCGAAGGCGGCGCCCTCGGCCGTGCGCACGATGCGGTGCAGGGAGCCCTTCTGCTGGGACATCCCGCAGGCGATGCAGGTACGCTGGCGCTTGGTCGTCTGGGTCTGGGTGGGCATCGGTCGTGCTACCTTCCGCTTCCGCTACTCGGCGTCCTCGTCGGCGTGCACGCCGCAGTACTGGCTGCCCGGGCGGGCGTGGTTGCGGCAGCGGGTGCCGTCCTCGCCGACGAACACGCAGAAGTCGTCGTCCTCCTCGACCTCGTCGATGAGCTCGTCGCTGACGAGCGAGGCGCCCTGGTAGCTGGCGGGCTTGATGTCGATGTGCCAGCCGGTGAGGCGGGCGGCCAGACGCGCGTTCTGGCCCTCCTTGCCGATGGCCAGCGACAGCTGGTCGTCGGGCACGATGACCGTGGCGTAGTTGTTGTCCTCGTCGATGGTCACGCGGGTCACCTTCGCCGGCGACAGCGCGTTGGCCACGTACACGGCCGGGTCGGCGTCCCACTGGATGACGTCGACGCGCTCGTTGCGCAGCTCCTCCACCACCATGCGAACGCGGGAGCCCTTCGGGCCCACGCAGGCGCCCACCGGGTCGAGGTTCGCCTCGCGCGAGAACACGGCCACCTTGGAGCGGGCGCCGGGCTCGCGGGCCACCGACTTGATCTCGACGACGCCCTCGTAGATCTCGGGCACCTCGATCTCGAAGAGACGGCGGATGAGGTCGGGATGGGTACGGGACACCACGATGGCCGGGCGCGCCTGCTCGCCGCGGGCGCGGGCGGTCTCGCCGTTGGGGTCGCGCACGTCGATGATGAGCACCTTCAGGCGCTGGTTGTGGCGGTAGTGCTCGTTGGAGGGGCGCTCGTTGCGCTCGCCCGGGTTGCGCTTGGCGTCGTAGTGGGGCAGCTCCGCCTCCACGCCGTCGCGGATCTTGATGATGGTGAAGTCCGGCGTGCCCTG
>NZ_CAUASN010000037.1 GCF_958431955.1 uncultured Adlercreutzia sp.
GCCTCGCGCTTGAGGTAGCCGCCGGGGATGCGGCCCACGGCGTACATCTTCTCGATGTAGTCCACGGTGAGCGGGAAGAAGTCGTAGTCGCGCTCCTGGTTGGAGACGACGGCAGTCACGAGCACGCTCGTCTCGCCGCAGGTGACGAGCACAGCACCGGTGGCCTGCTTGGCCAGCTCGCCCGTTTCCAGGCGGTACTGCTTGCCGTACAACTCGAATTCTTCAACGATCTTGGTCATAGCGTTTTCTTTCTCTTCTCCTTTCGCGCCTCATTGCGCGAAGGCTTCCTTCGGCGGCGGGCTACTTATATTCCCCCGCCCCCGCGACCGCCCGCGCCTCATGCGCGATGCGACCGCTTTATACAGCAAACGGGGCCCCGCGGGGCCCCGAACCTGCTCGAACTAGATGTTGTCGCGGATACCGAGCTTCTTGATGAGCGCGCGGTACTCGTCGATGTCGCGGTTCTTGATGTACTTCAGCATACCGCGGCGCTTACCGATGAGCATCATGAGGCCGCGGCGGGTGTGGTTGTCCTTCTTGTGGACCTTCAGGTGCTCGGTGAGGTTGCGGATGCGCTCCGAGAGGATCGCCACCTGGACCTCGGCGGAACCGGAGTCCTGGTCGTTCTTGCCGAACTCCTTGATGAGCTCGGCGGTGCGCTCGCGGGAGATGCTGTCGCGATTGGCCATGTTGTGCCACCTTTCTTCTGCGGGCGTACGGCCCGCCTCTTCGCCGCCTCGTGCGGCCTTCCGTTGCGTCGCATCCGAGCGGGAAAGCGGGTGGCGCATTCAGGCTAGGACGCGATGGGCTGTTTGCACAGCTTGCCCAGTATAGGCGACGTGCGGCGGCGCCACAAGCGGCAATTCCGCGAGCGTCACGTTTTCTGCACAGGCGTTCGCGGCGCGCGGCCGGCGGCGCACGGCGAAGGCGCGCGGTGTGCCCGGCCGCCGGCGGCGGGAGGAGCCGCACGAGCCCTAGAACAGGCCGCTCGTGAAGAGGAACTCGAGCGACTTGAGCGGCGCGCCCACGTGCGCCCGCACGAGGGACTGCACGAGGTGGAGCACGGCGAAGCTGGCCGAGACGTCGGCCGGGCCCTCGGCGATGGCGTCGAAGGTGCTTGAGAGGAAGTACTGGCCCCAGCACAGCGTGGCCGCGTCCACCGGCTCGGTCTCGAGCGCGGGGCGGCAGGCGGGGCACGCCACGCCCCCCTCGATGGCCGAGAAGGGCAGCTGCGCGCCCTCTTCGAGCGCCACCGCCTCGCCGCAGCCGACGCACACCTCCAAGCTCGGCTTGAGACCCGAGAACGCGAGGGTCTTGAGCAGCGAGGCGGCCGCCAGGGCCAGGACATGGGCCTCGTCGGCATCATCCATGACGGAGAGCGCCCGGCCGGCGGCTTGGAACAGGCGCGGGTTCGCCAGGGAGGGCTGGGCCACGCGCCCGAGCAGCTCGAGTGCGGGCATGGCCGCCGCCGAGGCCTCCACGGTGCGGCGCAGGCGGTCGTGGGCGGACGCCAGCCGCGCCTCCTTCACGATGTCGAGGCTGCGGCCCCGGGCGCACAGGAGATCGGCCGTGCAGAGGGGCTCGGTGCGGGCCGCGAACGAGCTCTTGGGCTTGCGGGCGCCCTTGGCCACAGCCTTCGCGAGCGAGCCGTCCTCGGCAAGCATCGTGAGGATGAGGTCGCTCTCCCCCAGCTTCGTGCGCCGCAGGATGAGGGCGCGCAGCGTGTAGGTGGGCTGGGACACGGCCGCGCCTAGTACTTGATGGCGGGGTCGGCCGTGGTCACCACATCGTCGCTGTTGAAGGTGAGGCTGCCCTCGATGGTCACGCGCTTGTCGTCCTCCACGCGGGTCGTGCCCTTGCCGAAGGGCAGTTCCACGTCCTCGTACTGGTGCGCCTCGCAGGTGTAGCGCACCACGTCGTCGCCCGCGTAGGTGACGCTCTTCACGCTGTCGATGATGAAGCGACCCGTGTCGTTCTTCAGCCGGGCGCCGGGAAGGAAGGACTCCGCCAGGGCCACGAGCTCGTTGCCGCGCGACTTGGCGAGGTAGAGCGTGACCTCCGAGCCGGTATCGAGCTCGGTTCCGGCCTCCGGGTCGGTGGAGAGCGCCGTGCCCTCGGGCACATCCTCGGTGTAGGACCAGCGCGTCTCGACCTCGTAGCCCTCGGCGGCGAGCGCCTCCTTGGCCGCATCGGCGTCGAGACCGGCCACGTCGGGCACGGTGAAGGGCACCGCCACGGTGAGGGTGATGGTGTCGGTGGAGAGCACCTCGCTGCCGGCCTCGGGCGTCACCGCGAGCACGGTGCCGGCGGCCTCGTTGGACTTCTCCTCGCCCACCTCGACGACGGAGAGCCCCTCGGCGGCCAGGGCGTCGGCGGCCTCCTGCTGGGAGAGCCCCGCCACCTCGGGCACGATGCGCGGCACGGCGACCTCCAGCGCGATCGTCGACCCCTCCTCGATGCGCGAGCCCCCGCTCGGCGACTCGGAGAGCACCGTGCCGGCGGCCTCGTCGGACTTCACCTCGGTCGCCTCCACGGCGAAGGCCTCGGCCTCAAGGGCGGCGACGGCCTCGTCGCGGGTCATGCCCACCACCGACGGCACGGTCTTTCCGCCCCACATCTCGGCGGCGTAGGTGCCCCAGGCCGCGGCGGCGCCCGCGAGGGCGAGCACCACGACGGCGGCCATGGCGATGGGCCACTTCGCCCGGGGGGCGCGGGCGCGCGACGCGGCGGCCGCGGCGTTGCCGGACGGGGCGGACGCCTTGCGCGCGGCCTCCTTCGCGGCGCGCCTCTTCTCCTTGGCGGCCTGCTTCGCGGCGCGCTCCTTCTCGCGGGAGGCGCGGCGGGCCGCCTTGGCCTTCTCCCGGGCCGCGGCCTTGGCCTCGGCGGCGGAGGGAGCCTTGGGCTCGGCGGCCGCGCCGGCGCCGGTGGAGGCGGCCTCATCGGCGGAGGAGGCGTCGTCGACAGAGGCGGCCTTCTTCGGGCCGTCGTCTTCGGAAGGCGCGGCGGCCATGGCCACCGTCTTCCCGGGCGCGGCCGGGGAAAGCTCGCCCGAGGAGGCGGCCTCCATGGCCACGGTGCGGCCGTCAACGGGGACGAGGGCGGCACCCTCGCCGTCGGTCTCGTCGTCGCGGGAGACGCTCTCGATGCCGCGCTCGCCCACGGGCACAATGCCCGTCTCGGCGCCGGGCAGCTCCAGAACCGGGCGCTCGGCGGCGACAGCGGGCGTCTCTTCCACCGCGCTCTCCGCCGCGACTGCGGTCGTCGCGGCCCCGGCGGTCGCAGCCGCGGCGACCGCCTCCCGGCCGAGGGAGCCCTCGCCCTCCCCCGCCGCGCGGGCGGCCTTGCGCTCCTCGCGGGCCGCAGCGGCGGCAGCCAGGCGCTCCTCCCGCTCGGCGGCCGCTATGGCGCGGCGCTCCTCGCGCGCGGCGTCGGCGGCGGCCCGGGCCTCCTCGCGGGCGGCGCGCATCTCCTCCTTCTGCTGGGCCTTCGCGAACTTCCGCTCCAGGCGCTTCTGCTGGCGCTCGCGCTTCTTCTGCTCGCGGGGCGAGAGCCCGAGGGTGTAGTTGCGGGCCCGGGGGACGTACTCCTCGCGCACGACGGGTATCTCGGCGGTGTCGCCGGCGCTGTTGACCGCCGCGGGGGGCACGTAGCTGGAGTCGACGAGCCGCTCGAAGCCCGAGAAATCGGGCTCGCGAGGAGGATCGGGCAGATGATCGGCCAGGTCGGCCACCGAGGCGCGCGGCTGCGGACCAGTGGCCGAGGGCACCACCTCGGGCACGTAGGGGCGCGCCGGCTTCGCGGCGGCGACGTCGATATCGGGAACCTGCAGGACCGCGGGCACGCCCCCGAGGGCCGCGTCGCGGCGCCGTCCCTCTTCGGCGGGGTCGGGCAGATCGGGAATGCGGTCGCTCGCGAGGAACACGTGCCCGCACTCCTCGCAGAACGGGGCGTCGGCCTTATTGTCGAATGAGCAGTGGGGGCATTTCATCTACGGCTCTCCTCATTGAATACGCAGTTGGGAGAATTGTACTCCACCGCCCCGCCCGTGCCCGACAACAAAACTGTATCAAACCCCGAAAGGCGCGAAACACCATAGGCCGCGGGCCGCGCGGTCGCTAGAGCCCCTCGCCGTAGCCGAAGCGGCGGATCTGGTTCGCGTCGCGCCGCCAGTTCTTCTTTACCTTCACCGACAAGTCCAAGAAAACCTTCGAGCCCAAGAGCAGCTCCAGGTCCTTGCGGGCCTCGGTGCCGACGCGCTTGATGGCCGCGCCGCGCTTGCCGATGATGATGCCCTTCTGGCTGTCGCGCTCCACGTAGATGACCGCGTAGATGCGGTAGAGGTTCGGCTCCTCGAACTCCATCTCCTCGATGCCCACGCCGATGGCGTGCGGCACCTCGTCGAAGAAGTTCCGCAGCACCTTCTCGCGGATGAACTCGGCCACCATCACCTCCAGCGGCTGGTCGGTCTCCATGTCGGCCGGGAACCACGCCGGGCCCTCGGGCAGAAGGAACTGCACCTCCTCCACGAAGGCGTCCACGTTGCGGCCCGTGGCCGAGGACAACCCCACCATGGCATCCCACGAGCACAGCGCCTCGGCCGCCTCGCGCTGGGCGCTGATCTGGGCATCGCTGGCCAGGTCGGTCTTCGAGAGCACGCAGATCTTCGCCGAGCCGCGGGCGGCGCGCACTTGCTCGGCCACCCACTCGTCGCCCCGGCCGATGGGCTGGGAGGCGTCGATGAGCATGGCCACCACATCCACGTCCTCCAGCGCCTTGATGGCGCTCGTGTTCAGCTCCTCGCCGAGAGCGTCCTTGGGCTTGTGCAGACCCGGCGTGTCCACGATGATCATCTGCATATCATCGGTGGTGTACACGGCGCGGAAGCGGTGGCGAGTCGTCTGGGCGGTGTTGGAGGTGATGGCGATCTTCTTGCCCATGATGGCGTTTAAGAGCGTGGACTTGCCCGCGTTGGGACGTCCCACCAGCGTGACGAACCCGCTCTTGAAGTCGGGGTTGGTGGGAAATGAGCCCCCCATGGGGTTCTCGGCGAAGTAGGCGTCCAAATCCATAACGGTCCTTTCGAGAAAGCCCGCACGAGGCGGGCACGGGCGGTGTCTACGACAGCAGCTGGGCGATGCGCGGCAGGAACACGATGAGCCCCACGGCCACCGAGCCCGCACTGGCGATGAGCACCGCCCCGGCGGCGGCGTCCTTGGCCCGCCGTGCCAACTCGTGCCAGGCGGGGCTCGCCAGATCGACCACCGATTCCACGGCGGTGTTGAGTACCTCGGCCGTGGCCACCACCATGATGGCGAGCACGATGGCGAGCCAGTCGGCCCGCGAGATGCCGAGCGCGGCGCCGGCGACGACGGCCGCCACGGCGATGGTGAGCTGGATCTTCAGGTTGCGCTGGGAGGCGAAGGCGTAGGCCACGCCCGCGGCGGCGCAGCGGAAGGCACACGTCAGGGGAAAGCGCCCCTCCCCGCAGGAACGGTCGTCGGCCGCGGTGCGGGCAAGCGGCCTCTTCGCGGGCTTTGCCACAAGCGCGCCTAGCGGTTCTCGTCGATGGCCGGCATATCCCGCTCCGACCAGGCCGTGAGCAGCTCGCGCTCGCGGGCCTCCATCACCTCGGCCTCGTCGTCGCGGATGTGGTCGTAGCCGCACAGGTGCAAAAGCCCGTGGACGAGCAGCAGGCTCACCTCCTGCTCGAGGGAGTTGCCGTACTCCTCGGCCTGGCGGGCCGCCACGTCCGGCGCGATGATGATGTCGCCGAGCTCGTAGATGGGGCAGGCGGGCCCGTCGGCGGCGGTCATGTCGTCGGCGATGTTGTCGCACTCGAAGGAGAGCACGTCGGTGGGGCCCTCCATGCCGCGGAAGCGCTCGTTCAGCTCGGCGATGGTGGCATCGTCCACGAAGCTGATGGACACCTCCGTGTTCGCCGGCTTCCCCTCGCTCTTCAGCACGAACTGCGCAAGCGACGCCAGGGGCAGCTCGGCCAGCTCCTCTTCGCCGTGGGTGAAGGTGATCAGGATGTCCATGGGAATCAGGCCTTTCCCGCCGCGCGCTCGTAGGCCGCCACGATGGTGGCGACGAGCGAGTGACGCACGACGTCCTTTCCGGTGAGATCGCAAAAAGCGATGTCGTCGATGCCCTCCAGGACGGAGCGCACCTGCACGAGGCCGCTTGTGCCCCGCGGGAGGTCTATCTGGGAGATGTCGCCGGTGACGACGATCTTCGAGCCGAAGCCGAGGCGGGTGAGCGCCATCTTCATCTGCTCGGGCGTGGTGTTCTGGGCCTCGTCCAAGATGATGAAAGCGTCGTTCAGGGTGCGCCCGCGCATGAAGGCCAGAGGCGCGATCTCGATCACCCCGGCCTCGATGAGGGAGGAGGCCTTCTCCATGTCGAACATGGAGTACAGCGCGTCGTAGAGCGGGCGAATGTAGGGATCCACCTTCTCGAAGAGCGTGCCCGGCAGAAAGCCGAGGTTCTCGCCGGCCTCCACGATGGGGCGCGACAGTACAATGCGGCCCACTTCCTTGCGCTTCAGGGCCGCCACCGCCATGGCCATGGCCAGGTAGGTCTTGCCCGTGCCGGCCGGCCCCACGGCGAAGGTGACGGTGTTTTCGCGGATGGCATCCACGTAGGCCTTCTGGCCGGCGGTCTTCGGACGGATGGCCCGGCCGCGGTAGGTGAGCAGCACGTCGTCGCGCAGGGCGGCCGGCGCGTACTCGGCCTGGCGCAGAAGCTCGATGGAGCGGCGCACGGAGTCGGCGTCGGGCGCGTCGCCCTGGGCCACCATGCGGAACAGGTCGGTGAGCAGCGCGGTGAGCTGCTGCACCTCGATGGGGTCGCCGGCAAGCGCGACGGTGTCGCCGCGCACGGTGATGCGGGCGCCGAAGGCCTCCTCCATCAGGTGGAGCATCTCGTCGGCCTCGCCCACCACGAGCGCCATGTCTACCCCCGAAGGCGCCGTGAGCGTTGTCTGCATCAAATCAGTCATGCCCGCTATTGTACCCTATCTTGTGCATCTGCCATAGAACCGTTTGATTCGGGGCGTACGGAGACTCACAGCGTCACAGCTACGAGCGTGCCCACGGGGGCGCTCTCCGGCACCGTTATCTCGTGGTAGCTCTCGGTGGTGGCGTGGCCGGGGCGCTCCACGAGGGCGAGCTCGGTTGCGCCCGCGCGGGCGGCGCGGTCGGCGGCGGCGAGCGTATCGGAGAGGGCGCGCAGGCGAGCGGCGCGGGCGGCCTTCACCGCGGATGGAACCTGGTCGGTGCGCTCGGCTGCGGGCGTGCCTTCGCGCCTCGAGTACGGGAACACGTGGATCTTGCTGAAGGCGGCGTGCCGCGCGAGCGCGCAGGTATCGGCGAAATCGCCCTCGGTCTCGCCGGGAAAGCCGACGATAATGTCGGTGGTGAGCGCGATTTCGGGAACCATGGCCCGCAGGTAGTCCACGAGCTGGCGGTACTCCTCGGCGTCGTAGGGGCGCGCCATCTCGCGCAGCACCTTCGACGAGCCCGACTGCAGGGGCAGGTGCAAATGCCGGCAGAGGCGCCCCTCGGCCTCGGCCAGAAGCCCGATGAAGTCCATCGACACGTCCATGGGCTCGATGGAGCCTATGCGGAAGCGGCACGGGGCCTCGTCGAGACCGTGCAGGTCGGCGGTCTCGTCCAGCAGGCGCCGGCAGAGGTCGGCCAAGTCCAGGCCGTCGTCATCGTAGGACCCCAGGTTGATGCCCGTGAGCACGATCTCGCGCACCCCGGCTCGCGCCAGGGCCGCGGCCTCGGCCACCACCTCGTCGGCCGGGCGGCTCGTCGCGCGGCCGCGGGCCACGTGCACGATGCAGTAGGTGCAGGCGTTGTCGCAGCCATCCTGCACCTTCACTCCGACCCGCGTACGTCCGTCGGAGGGCAGCACCGGGGGCTTACCCCCATGTGCCGTAAGACCGAACGAGGAGCCGTCGCTGCCGGGCAGCTCCATCTCGTTGAGGAAGAGGGCCATGCCGGCCTTCGGAACAACGCGCACGCGCTCGCCCATGGCCTTATAGGTTGCCGTGTCTATCTCCGTGGCGCAGCCGGTGACGACGACCCGGGCAGCATCGTTGGCCGACAGGGCGTGGCGGACGGCCTTGCGGGTCTTCTTCTCCGCCTCGCCGGTGACGGTGCAGGTGTTCACGACGATGAGGTCGGCCGCGCTCTCGGGCACCGGCGCTCCCCCGCGCTCCCCGAGCAGCCGCTCGAAGCCGTCGGCCTCCACGCGGTTCACCTTGCAGCCGAGGTTCACCACGGCATAGCCGAACGGCGCCTTACTCATCGGCGTCCCCATAGCGGGGAAACATGTTCGCGAAGGCCTCAGCGGCAGCCGACGCCTCGATGACGCGAGGCTCCTCCCCAAGCGGGGCCTCGCTGGAACCGCGCGCCTCCGCGCGCATCCCCATGCCGCCCAGCTCGTAGAGCGCAAGGGCCGGGGCCACGATGCCCGCCGTCTCGGTACGCAGAATGGAAGGGCCGAGCGTAACGAGGCGCGCCCGCGGATTGCTCGCGAGAAGGACGCGCACCTCCTCTTCGGAAAGGCCGCCCTCGGGCCCCACCACCACGGCGATGCGGGCGTCGTCCGCCGGCGTGAGCGTCTCCAAAAGCGCCCCCTGCACCGCCTCGCGCAGACTCGCGCTCTGGGGCGCCTCCTCCCAGCACACGAGCACGGCCGTGGCCTCGGCGAGCATCGACGCCGCCTCGCGCACCGGCACCGGCTCGCTCACCTCGGGGATGCGCGCCTGGCCCGACTGCATGGCGGCGCTCTTGGCGATGGCGCGCCAGCGCTCGGTCTTGGCCGCGGCCTTCTTCCCGTCGAGCTTCACCACCGAGCGCTTGCAGGACATGGGCACGAAGGCGGCCACGCCCACCTCGGTGGCATGGCGGATGACCGTCTCCATCTTGTCGCCCTTGGCCAGGCCCTGCAGAAGGATCACCTGGGGCCCCTCCGCGGAGGCCTCAGCGTGGCGCGCGATGGACACGAGCGGCAGCGTATCGGAGAAGTCGACAATCTCGCACTCGAAGTAGTCGCTTGCGGCGTCGATGACCGCCACGTGCTCCCCGGGCGCCAAACGGAGCACCTTCGCGTGCCTGGCATCGTCGGGCGCGAGGCGCAGCGGGAACGCCGCCTCGGTCTCGGCGGCCAGCACCTGGTTTTCCAGAAAGAAGCGGGGCAAAGACACGGATCCGCTCCCCTACTCGAAGATGTCGCGCAGCTTCTGCAAAGGCGAGCGCTTCTCGTCGTTCACGTGCTCGCCCATCTCGGCGGCCAGCTCCTCTAAAAGCTCGCGCTCGCGCTTGGTGAGCTTTTTCGGCACCTCAACGTCGATGTGCGCGAACAGGTCGCCCCGCACGTCGCTCTTCAGGCGCGGCATGCCGAAGCCCTTCACCCGCACCACCTGGTCGTTCTGGCACCCCTCGGGGATGGGCACCGTCACCTTCTCGTCCTCGTAGATGCCGTCGATCTCGATATCGGCGCCGAGGGCCGCCTGCACCATGGGTACTACGAGCTTGCAGTGCAGGTTGTCGCCGTCGCGCTCGAAGAACTCGTCGGGGGCGATGCGCACGGTGACGATGAGGTCGCCGGCCGGGGCGCCCTGCATGCCTGCCTCGCCGAAGTCGTGGATGCGCAGCTGCTGGCCGTCGCGGATGCCCTTGGGAATCTCCACCGACACGCGCTGGCGGTCGGGCACGCGGCCCTGGCCCTCGCACTCCGGGCACGGGTTCTCGATAACGCTGCCGGTGCCGTGGCAGGCCGGGCAGGTGGTGGCCGACTGCATGTCGCCTAAGAAGGTGTGCTGCACGGTGACCACGCGCCCGGTGCCGTGGCACTCCTCGCAGGTCACCTCCTTGCCGTCGGGCCCAAGACCCGTGCCGTCGCAGTCGGGGCACGGCGCCAGACGGTCGTAGACGATCTCCTTCTTCTCGCCGGTGGCCGCCTCCTTCAGGCTGATGCGGATGCCCACGCCCATGTCGCGGCCGTCCTTGCGCACCGCACGGCCGCCGCCGGCCGCCGCGCCCCCGAAGAAGGTGGAGAAGATGTCGCCCATCCCGCCGAAACCGCCGCCGAACAAGTCCTCGAAGTCGATGTTCACGCCGCCGTAGGGGCCGGCCCCGCCGGCAGCCCCCGGCACCGTGCCGAAGCGGTCGTACTGCGCGCGCTTCTGGGGGTCGGAGAGCACGTCGTAGGCCTCGTTCAGCTCCTTGAACTGGTCTTCCGCATCCGGCGCCTTGTTCACATCGGGGTGCAGCTCGCGCGCCTTGTGGCGGAACGCCTTCTTGATGTCGGCTTCGGAGGCGTCGCGGGAGACGCCGAGGATTTCGTAGAGGTCCTTGCTCGCGGCCATGGGGTCAAGCCTTGCCTTTCCTTCGAATCAGGGGTGGTGCGGTCGGTGGTACAGATGCAGGAGCGCCCTCACTCGTCGTGCAGCACGCACTGGGCGGCGCGCACGGCACGGATGGCGTTCTGGTAGTTCATGCGGGTGGGGCCGATGACGGCGACGACGCCCTCGCTCTCGCCGCGGCCGTAGGGGCACGCCACGATGGAGACGCCGGCCAGGGCGGAGGCGGGGTTCTCGTGCCCAATGCGCACCATCACCGGAGCGTCCTCGCCCACCGCGTCGTCGAAAGCGTGGAAGAGGACACGGTCGTCCTCGAGCACCTCCATGACGGGCAAAAGAGCCTTCGCGTCGCTGAACTCCGGCTGGCGCAGAAGCGACGAGATGCCCAGGCTGCGGGCGCGGCTGGCATCGGCGTCGCCGAGGCAGTCGACCACCTCGTCGATGATGAGCTGCACGAGCGGATCGCGCAAAGCCTCGATGGCGTCCTCGTCAAGCTGGCGGCGCACGTCGCGGGCGGTGCGGCCCACGAGCACACGGTTCAGCAGGTTCTGGGCCGCCGCCAAATCGTCGGCGAGCACCTCCTCGGTGAAGGAGACCGTGCGGTTCACCACCTGGCCGTCCTCGGCCACCACGATGATGATGGCCTGCCACGGGGAGAGCGACACGAGGGTGATCTGGCGGATGCGGCCGGAGAACACCGAGGGAGCCATGACGATGGAGAGGCAGTCGGTGAGCCGCGAGAGGGCCGCCCCTGTGCGCTCCATGAGGTCGTCGAGCTCGGTGGCGCTCGCGCGCAGCTCGTCGATCATGGCCTGATGCGGGCGCTCCTCCTGGGCGAGCCCCGATTGCAAAAGCTCGTCAACGAAGGTGCGGTAGCCCGCGTCGGTGGGCACGCGGCCGGCGGAGGTGTGGGGCTGCTGGATGAAGCCAGCGTCCTCCAGGGCCGACAGGTCGTTGCGCACGGTGGCGGGGCTCACGCCCAGGCGGTGCCGCTCGGTCAGCGTGCGCGAGCCCACGGGCAGGGCGAACTCGATGTAGTCCTCGATGAGCGCGCGCAGCACCCTCTGGCGTCTCTCCGACAGCATCGCCTCTCCTCTCGCGGTGACTCGAACGACGCGGAAGGCCAAGAGCCGCCGCGCATGATTACCTGTTGACGCCATTTTAGCAACCGCACGCGGAGAGTGCTAATGCGAGGGGCCATCTTGACGCAAGCGACACACAAGGGCAGGTGGAAGGCGGAAGGACCAGCGGCAAAGCAGGAGGAAGGAGGAGAAAGGAAGGGGGAGAACGGCCCAGTGTTTTCAGAAATCGCGAAAATGCACGTCTCAGAAAGCAGAATCCGCGCATTTGCGCGGATTCTGCGGACTCCCGCCTTCATGATCCGAGCATTTGCGCGGATTCTGCAGCTAGGCGCAGTTCCGCAGCCAGGGGAGCGCGATCAGGGCGCGAGGTCGAGCAGGCGGCCGTAGAGCTCGTTGCCGCAGAGCCAGCCGCGCTCGGTGGGCCGCCAGCGGCCGCCCGCGTGCTCGGCCAGGCCGAGGGATGCCAGCTCGAATAAAGCGGCGGCCACCGAACCCGCTGCCGTCGCGCCGCCGGTAACACCCGGCAAGCCCGCACCCGTCCCGTCGATGACCGCGGCGGCCTGCGAGACCTTCTCGTCGGACACCCCCTGGGCCATACGCATGCCGAGCATGAGGTCCTCGGCGGCCATCTGCCGCGCGTTCAGGTCGTCTACCACCTGCCCGTCCTGCACCCGCATGCGGCGCAGCTCGTTCTGGGTCATGGTGACGGCGGATGCTCCCAGCCCCAGGTAGGGCTTGCCGGTCCAGTAGGCGGTGTTGTGGCGGCTCGCGAAGCCGGGACGGGCGTAACTCGCCACCTCGTAGCGGATGAAGCCGGCTTCTTCCAGGATGCGCGCGGCGGCCTCCATGCAGGCCGCCTCCACGTCCTCGTCGGGCTCGGGCATCTCGCCGCGCATCACCGCGCGGTCGAAGGGCGTGTGCGGCTCGATGGCAAGCGGGTACACCGACACGTGGGTCACGCCCAGGGCCACGGCCTCGCGCACCGAGGCCTCGAAGGAGGCGAGGCTCTGGCCGGGGATGCCGCCCATGAGGTCCACCGACACGTTCCGGAACCGCTCCTGGGCCGTGCGCACCGCTGTGCGGGCCGCCTCGGCGTCGTGGGCTCGCCCGAGGATGCGCAGCACCTCGTCGTCGAAGGACTGCACGCCGATGGAGAGCCGGTTCACCCCGAGCGCCCAGATGTCGCGCACCATGGGCGCGGTCAGGCTCTCCGGGTTCGCCTCCATGGTGCACTCCACCTCGGGTTCCAGGTGCATGGCCGTGGAGAGCGCGTACAGCAGCATGGACAGCCGTCCCATACCGATGTGGCTCGGCGTGCCCCCGCCGAGGTACACCGTCTCTATCTGGCCGAGCTTGCCCTCCTTCGAGGCGCGGCGCAGCTGGAGCACGAGCGATTCCACGTACTCGTCGATGGCCGGCGAGTCCCGCTCCACCGCCGAAGTGGCGAAATCGCAGTACCCGCACCGCCTCACGCAGAACGGAATATGCAGGTAAAGGGCTTTGTAGGGATCGTGGGGCATGGGAATTACCTCGATTCAGCGAGAGCAGTTCCCGCGACGGCGAGTGCTTCGACCGAGCGAGTTCCGCAGCGACTGGAAATGTCCAGTGGACATTTCCGCAAAGCGAGGACTGTCTGAGCGAATCGAAGTACCCGCCGTCGCGGGAACGGACGGCTATGCAGAGTGCTCATGGGCGATCGCAAGCAGGTCGTCGAAAACCTGGTTGAAGTCGGCCAGCGTCGTGCAGTAGTTGATGCGCCCGCGGGCCGCCGCGGCGCCGGGGAGCCCCGCCATGTACCACATGGCGTGCTTGCGCATGCGCACGATGTTGCGCCCCTCGCGGTGGGTGAGCAGCTCGGCGTGGCGCCGGGCCATCGCGATGCGCTCGTCCACCGTGGGCGGCGCAGGCTCCGGCAGACCCGCGAGCGCCGCCTGCACCTGGGAGAAAAGCCACGGGTTGCCCTCGGCACCGCGAGCGATCATCACCGCGTCGCAGCCGGTGCGCTCGGCCATGGCACGCGCATCGGCGCCCGAGCGGATGTCCCCGTTGCCCACCACGGGCACGCTCACCGCCTCGCGCACCCGCGCGATCACGCCCCAGTCGGCGCTCCCCCGGTACAGCTGCTCGGCATAGCGCCCGTGCACCGCCACGGCGTCGGCGCCGGCGGCCTCCATGCGCCGGGCGAAGACGGGGGCCGTCTCGTCGCCCTCGGCCCAGCCGCGGCGGAACTTCACCGTCACCGGGCAGGCAACCGCCTCCTTCACGGCCGACACGATGGAGGCGGCCAGGTCGGGGTCGCGCATGAGCGCCGAGCCGTCGCCCTTCGAGACGATCTTGCGGGCGGGGCAGCCCATGTTGATGTCCAGGTAGGCCAGGCTCTCCCCCATTTCCCGCTCGATCCATGCGGCCTGGGAGGCCATCACGTCCGGCTCATGGCCGAACAGCTGCACGGCCACCTGATCCTCGCCGTCGGCCAGTGCCAGCAGATGCCGCGTCTTCTCGTTGGCGAAGGAGAGCCCCTTGGCCGAGACCATCTCGGTGAAGGCCATGTCGGCGCCCGCCTCGCGGCACAGCGTGCGGAAGGCGATGTCAGTCACGCCGGCCATGGGGGCCAGAAGCACCCGGTATTTCCCGAAGAGGCCCTCCATAGCCTACACCTGCCCCAGGCAGAAGAGGACGGAAAACGCCAAGAGCCCGAGCGCGGCGGCCACGCCAACGGCCACGGCCGCGCCGATGAGCACCGCGTATATGCCGAAGGCCCTTCCCACAGCGCGCCTACAGGATGCCGAACAGCAGCAGAGCCGCCATGGCGAACAGCCCGATGACGACGAGCAGGCACCCGATGCCGACCAGCCCCTTCGAGGCGCCGGACATGGCCATGCGCTCGCGCTCCTCGGCGATCTTCTTCTCGTCGAAGGGGTCGTTGAGCCAGTCGTATTCCTCGTTCGTATTCTTCGCCATACCTTATACCTTGTGGACGCTTACGAAATGCGGTGTAGAATACTGGACAGTTTAACGGATGCCCGCCGAGGTGCGGGCGAATACACGAGAAGAGGAGATGTTCGTGAAGGTTCTGCTCATCAACGGAAGCCCGCGCCAGAAGGGCAACACGCACCGCGCGCTGGAGGAGGCCGAGGCGGCCCTTGAGGCCGAGGGCGTGGAGACCGAGCTTGTCTGGATCGGCAACAAGGAGATTCGCGGGTGCATCGCCTGCGGTATCTGCAGCAAGAACGGGGGCGGCCGCTGCGTGTTCGACACCGACTGCTGCAACGAGCTCATCGCGAAGGCGGCCGGCTTCGACGGCTTCATCGTGGGCTCCCCGGTATACTACGCCGGCATGGCCGGCTCGCTGCGGGCGCTCATGGATCGCATGTTCTACGCGGGCGGCGCGAATTTCCGCTTCAAGCCGGCCGCGGGTGTGGCCGTGGCCCGGCGCGCGGGCGCGGTGGAGGCGGCCGATCAGATCAACAAGTACTTCCAGATCAACTGCCAGCCGCTCGTCTCGAGCGCCTACTGGGGGCTCGCCTACGGGCGCGGCCCGGGCGAGGTGGCCGGAGACGACGAGGGTCTGCACACCATGCGCGTGCTGGCACGCAACATGGCCTGGATGCTGAAGTGCCTCGAGGCCGGCCGCGCCGCGGGCATCGAGGCCCCCGAGATGGAGCCGAAGCCCTTCACCAACTTCGTGCGGGAGGATCTGCTGGAAGGCTAGGCGCCCGGCAGCTACCAATACCACGAGGGGCCCGGCGCTCGATGCCGGGCCCCTCGTCGTTCCATGGGATTGGCGCGTGAGCGGCGCGCTCGCTACTCGTCCACTTTCAGGATGGCCATGAAGGCCTCCTGGGGCACCTCCACGTTGCCGATGGCCTTCATGCGCTTCTTGCCGGCCTTCTGCTTCTCCAGGAGCTTGCGCTTTCGGGTGATATCGCCGCCGTAGCATTTGGCGAGCACGTCCTTGCGCTTGGCCTTCACCGTCTGGCGCGCGAGCACCCGCCCGCCGATGGCCGCCTGGATGGGCACCTCAAACATCTGGCGCGGGATGATCTCCTTCAGCTTGTCGCAGAGCACGCGGCCCCGGTCGTAGGCCTTGTCCCTGTGCACGATGAACGACAGGGCGTCGATGGGCTTGCCCGACAGCAGAATATCCAGCTTCACGAGTTCGGAGGGCTTGTAGCCGTCCATCTCGTAGTCGAGGGACGCATACCCCTTCGTGTTGGACTTCAGCTTGTCGAAGAAGTCCAAGATGAGCTCGGACAGCGGAATCTCCCAGAACATTTCCACAGTGGTCTGGGAGAGATAATTCATGGTGACGAAGTTGCCGCGCCGGCCCACGGCCAAATCCATCACGGCGCCCACGTAGTCGGGCGGGATGAGGATCTTCGCCTTCAGGTAGGGCTCCTCCACATGATCGATGGAGCCGGGGTCGGGCATCTCCTGGGGCGAGTGGAGCGAGACCATCTCACCGCCCTTCAGGTACACGTGGTACTCCACCGAGGGCGCGGTGGCCAGAAGATCGAGCCCGAACTCGCGCTCCAAGCGCTCCTTGATGACCTCCATGTGCAGAAGGCCCAGGAAGCCCACGCGAAAGCCGAAGCCGAGGGCATGGGAGGTCTCGGGCTCCCACACGAGCGCCGGGTCGTTGAGCGAGAGCTTCTCCAGGGCCTCCTTCAGAGGCTCGTACTGGTCGCCGTCGATGGGAAAGAGGCCCGTGAACACCATGGGCTTGGCCTCGCGGTAGCCGGGAAGCGGGTCGTCCACGCCGCCGTCCGCGAGCGTGATGGTGTCGCCCACCTTCACCTGGCTCACGTCTTTGAGCCCCGTGACGAGATAGCCCACCTCGCCCACGTAGAGGGCCTCCTCGGGCACCTCCTGGGGGTGGCGCGCGCCGACCTCCTCCACGAGGGTCTCGGTGCCGGTGGCCATCATGCGGATCTTGTCGCCCTTCTTGATGGAGCCGTCCACCACGCGGATGAGGGCCACCACGCCGCGGTAGGCGTCGAAGTAGCTGTCGAAGATAAGGGCGCGCAGCGGGGCCGCCCCGTCGCCGGTGGGCGCGGGGATGTTGTAGACCACGGCCTCCAGAAGGTCGTGGACGCCCTCGCCGGTCTTGCCGCTCGCGAGCACCGCGTCGTCGGCGGGAATGGCCAGGCCGTCCTCGATCTCGCCCTTCACGCGCTCGGGCTCGGCGGCCGGCAGGTCGATCTTGTTGATGAGCGGGATGATCTCCAGATCGGCGTTCATGGCGAGCATGGCATTGGCCACGGTCTGGGCCTCCACGCCCTGGGTGGCGTCCACCACGAGCACGGCGCCGTCGCAGGCGGCGAGGCTGCGGCTCACCTCGTAGGTGAAGTCCACATGCCCCGGCGTGTCGATGAGGTTCAGCTGGTAGGTCTCGCCGTCGTCGGCGGTGTAGCTCACACGCACGGCCTGGCTCTTGATGGTGATGCCGCGCTCGCGCTCGATGTCCATGGAGTCGAGCAGCTGGGCCTGCATGTCGCGCTTGGCCACGGTGCCCGTCAGTTCCAGGATGCGGTCGGACAGGGTTGACTTGCCGTGGTCGATATGCGCGATGATCGAGAAGTTGCGGATATGGGACAGTTCGTGGGTCATGGCGTCTTTCCGTCGTGGGTCGTGCGGGTCGGCCGCCGCCTAATGTGTGCGTCTCGCGAAGATTGACCCCCGCAGGGGGGATTTTTTCGGAGCGCCGCGGCGAATCTTTGGTATTCTACCGCATTGTGTATCCAGCGATACGGGCGCGGGACAATTCTCCCGCCAAATCTGCAGACGTGGCTGCGATGAAAAGATTGCTATTGCTGGCGGCTTTCCGAGCCTCGAGGCTCGGGGCTGAGAAAGCGGAGAAATCCCGCCGCTTTCCGTTTCGCACGATGGCCTGCGGCCTGCGTTGCCGCGCGTTCGTGTCGTTGGATACCGATCAGTATGGGAAACGACCGAACGAGAAAGGCTCGCATTCATGGCTAACATCAAGTCCCAGAAGAAGCGCATCATCACCAACGAGAAGGCCCGCATGCGCAACCGCGCCGTCAAGGCCGAGCTGAAGACCGCCACCCGCCACGTGAAGGACGCCGTGGCCGCCGGCGACGGCAAGGCCGCCTACGCCTACGCTGTTGCCGCCTGCCGTCTGATGGACAAGGCCGCCTCCAAGGGCGTCATCCACAAGAACCAGGCCGCCAACCGCAAGAGCGGCATCATGCACCTGGCCAACACCGTGGTGACCGCCGAGGATATCGCCGCTTACGAGAAGGCCGCCCCGAAGGCCCAGAAGACCGGCTCCAAGAAGGCCGAGGCGAAGGCCGCCCGCAAGGCCGCCATGGCCGAGGCTTCCGCCGAGAAGGCCAAGCGCCGCGAGAAGCAGCTGAAGGAGGAGAAGAAGGCCGCCGACCGCAAGGCCAAGGAGGCCGCCGAGGCCGCCGAGGCCGCCAAGGCCGAGGCCGAGGCTGCTGCCGCCGAGGCTGCCGAGGAAGCCGCGGAGGAGGCTCCGGCCGAGGAGGCCGCCGAGTAGCCCTCGCGCGACAAAGCATCGCCTGCAAGCGCCGCTCCCCTTGGGGCGGCGCTTTTTTGTGCTCAGAAGGGCCCCAGACGGACGAGCGCGCATGCGCTGGGAGCGCGCGGCGCATCCCCGGCACCCGGGCCGCTCGCGGCCGCGGCGCCGCCGCGCGGGCCTAGCTGACGGCCAGGGCCACGTTCTTGCGGTCGTAGGGCATGCGGAAGTAGTACTCGTAGCCGCAGACCCCCTGGAGGATGCGGCCCTGCCGCACGAGATAGATGAGGTGCGCCAGCGTCTCTCCCATGGAGAAGTACTTCTGGTCGAGCGGCCAGCTCTTCCAATCGGGATAGCGCCAGGTGGCGTTCTGCGAGATGGAGACGATGTCGTCATGGCCGGCGCGCACGAGCTCGTAGATCTCCTCCAGACGCTCGCGATGGTGCTCGAGCAGGAAGTCGACGCGCTCGGCCAGGCCGGCGAAGGGTCGCCCGTGGGCCGGCAGGATGAGGTCGACCGGAAGATCGCGCACCTTCCGCAGGCTCGCGAGGAAGGCGTCGAGGGCGTTGAAGGCCGGGAACCACGAGGACACCGACGGCGTGATGCGCTCGAGCACGTGGTCGCCCGAGATGAGGAGGCGACGGGCGCGGTCATACAGGCAGATGTGCCACGCGTCGTGGCCGGGGGTCTCGATCACCTCGAACGCATAGGGGCCGAGCTCGAGCACGTCGCCGTCGGAGACGTAGGTGAACACCGGGTAGGTCTCCAGGGGCACGAGTTCGGCCGACACGTGCAGGCGCGGGCCGGCGTCGGTGAACGTCATGTCCGCCTGCTGCTCAAGCGTGGCCGCCTGCAGAAGCAGCGGGCCGTAAACGGCCTCCTCCATGGCCATGAGGTTCTTCACCTCCTGGAAGGAGTGCAGATTGGCGTACACCGGCATGCCCTCCCGCCAGATGCGGTCGAGGTTGCCCGTGTGGTCGGGGTGCGAGTGGGTCAGCACGATCTGCACCTTGTCCCACGACCGCCCGAGGGACGCCAGCGCCGCATCGAGCGCGCGCTCGCTGTCGGGGTGATTGAAGCCCACGTCCACAATGGTGGTCGTGCCGTCGTCGCCGAGGACGAAGTAGGAGTTGATCACCTTGAGGGGGTTGTCCGGCAAGGGAACCCGCACCAGGTAGAGGCTGTCGAGCACGCGCACCGGCTCGCCGAAGCCGGCCGCCGCCACCCGCCCGTCGAGCTCTTCGATATCGACCACGGCGGCTACCTCCTTAACGTATCGACGAGCCAGCGGTAGAAGGTCTCGTCCGCGTCGGCGCCGCTCTTCATGGCGCGCTCGGCATCGCGGGAGGAGACGAGCGCGCGCCTCAGCTCTGCCGCCGAGAAGTTGCGCGCCCAGGCGCCGTGGTTCTTCAGCTTCCAATCGGGCTGGCCCAGGGCCTGGGCGAGCGCCTTGGGGTTGCCGCGGCGCGCCATGGCCTGGGCGGCCATGAGCTCCCGAACGCGCGTGGTGCACATGGCGATGAGCGCGTGGGGCGAGGAGGACTCCATCTTCGTGAGCAGCGAGAGGCACTTCGCGAGGTTGCGCTCGGCGAAGGCGGCCGTGAAGTCCCACGGCTTCACCTCGGAGGTGCGCGCCACGAGCGCGCGCACGTCGCGCTCGGTCACGGCATCAGAGCCGCTGCGGGCCAGTGCGATCTTCTTGAGCTCGTTGTCGAGGTGCACGGTGTTCTCGCCGACGAGCTCCACGAGCGCGCCGGCCGCGCCCTCGGTGAGCACGATGCCGTGGCCGGTGGCCATGGCGCGCACCCGCTTGGGCAGCTCCCAGCTCTTCGGCGGGGCGCAGTCGATGACGGCCTTGGCGCCGAGGGCCGCGACGGCCTTGTACAGGCGCGTGTTCTTCGCGAGCTTCTCGGCCTCCAGGGCGAGCACGGTGGTATCGCTCGGGGAGCCGAGGTAGGCCACGATCTCCTCGGAGTCGGCCTTCTTGAGCTTCTCGGCGTTGCGCACGTAGACGAGGCGCACGGGGCTCGCGAAGGGCATCGTGTTGCAGGCCGCCGCGATATCGGCGCCGGCGGCCGTCTCGCCGTCGAAGTCGTCGGCGTTGAAGGCGAGGTCGCCGAGCTTGGCCAAACGCGTCCGCAGGCGCGTGATGACGGCCTCGCGCTTGAGGGCGTCCTCCCCCACCGCCAGGTAGGCCGGCAGCAGGGAGCTCTGTTGGTTCTCGTTCGTCATAGCCCCATTGTATACGATCAGGCCGCCGCGTCGCCGTTCTGAGTCGCGACCGTCAGCTTCTCCATGGAGAACGCAACGGCCACGTCCCCCCGCTCGTCGCTGCGCAGCACCGCGGCGCCGGCGGCCTCGAGCGCCTCGCAGACGGCCGCGGCCGGGTGGCCGTAGCGGTTGCGCTCCCCCACGCTGATAAGGGCGATGGAGGGGTCGAGGAGCTGCGCGAGCTCGTCGTCGACGCTCTTCTTGGAGCCGTGGTGGCCCACCTTGAGCACGTCGACGCCGCCCGCGGGAAGGGCATCGGCCATGGCGTGCAGCTCGGGGGCCTCGGCATCTCCGCACAGAAGCGCCGTCCAATCGGCCTCTCCGTCCGCGTCGCCGTCCCAGCCGACGAGGAAGGTCAGGCTGTCGGCGTTACCGCCCTCATCGGAGAACGCCTCGGGCCAGACGACGCGCAGGGTGAACCGCCCGCAGCGCACCTCGTCGCCCACGGAAAGGCCCACGACCCCCGCGCCGTAACCCTCTCGGGCGGCGGTGTCCATGAGGCCTGTGCAGGCATCGCAGGGGCAGGCGGGCAGGTCGGCAGCTACGAGCAGCCCTCCGACGGCCGCCACGTCGCCGAGCGCCTCGAGGGAGCCGCAGTGGTCGTCGTCGGGGTGGCTGACGGCCACCCAGTCCACCCGCCGCACGCCCTGACGGGCGCAGGCCTCCTTGAGCAGGGCGTCTTGGTTGCCCGTGTCGACGAGCAGCGATGCGCCCTGGCTGCGCACGAGGAAGGCGTCGCCCTGGCCCACGTCGAGCATGACGATCTCGTCGGCGGTCCGAGGCGGCGCGACGAAGACGGCGCCGAGCACGAGCGAGGCCGCGAGGACGGCGCCGAGGGCCCGGGGGCGCATGCGGGGCCACCAGGCCCACAGGCTGCTCACGATCACGATGGAGAGCACGGCCATGGGCGCCACGTCGGCGTCCACGGGAAGGCAGCTCCCGGGTATCCGGGCCAGCGCGCCGACGAGGCCGTCGAGGGGAGCCGCCGCCGCGGCCGCAAGGCCGATGGCCGCGGGCGCGGCGGCCGGTAGCGCGCAGGACGCGGCCACGGCGGCGAAGCCCGCGACGCAGGCGAGGGTGAAGAGCGGGGCTCCCAACACGTTGGCCATCGGCGAGAGCAGGGGCAGCTGCGAGAAGAGCGCGGCAGCGTAGGGCTGGGTGGCCGCGGCGGAAGACGCCGTGAGCGCCAGCGGCTCGACCAGGGCCGCGCGGAGAAGACGCCCCCGCGGGGCGGCAGCCGACGAGAGCAGGGGCGCGAGCAGCACGATGCCGAGGGTCGATCCCGCCGAGAGCACGAAGGAGGCGCTCAGGGCGCAGGAGGGCTGGAAGCCGACGAAGACGACCAGGCACAGCCCCAGGGCGCTCAGGGCCGACGCGCGCCGATCAACCACGAGCGCCAAAAGAGCCGTCGAGGCCATGAGGGCGGCCCGCAGGGCCGACACCGGCATGCCCGTGAACCCCACATAGCCGGCCAGGAAGAGGGCGGTCGCCACGGCCACGGCGCGGCGCGGAAGGCGCAGGACCCGCAGCAGCTGCGCCACGAAGAGCGTGACGATGGACAGGTGCGCCCCCGACACCGCCACCAGGTGCGCGAGCCCCACGGTCTTGAACCGATCGTAGGATCCCGTCGACTCGATGGGCGCCCGGTAGCCGCAGACGAGGGCCTGGAGCAGGGGCGCGAGCGCTCCCCCGTGGGCTCCGACGAGCTCGATGGCCCGCCGTCGCAGCCCTCCGAGGGGAAGGCCCTCCCCGGGCGCCGGCTCCCACGACCCCGCCGAAATCGAGCCGCCGAGCCCCGCGTTCCAATAGTAGTCGCGGGACGTGTCGGCGGGTGCCGAGAAGGCCCCCTCGACGACGAGGGCATCCCCCTGGAGGAGCCCCTCGGCGTCGTCGGGCAGGTTGAGGCGCACGGCGAGCGGGCCGGCGCCCGGCACCTCCACGCGGGCCTCGGCCCTCCAACCGAAGTCGGAGGGCTTCGCATCGGTTGTCAAGGTGCACGCCCACGCGCTGCCCGCCCGCTCGGCGGCAAAGGCGCGGGCCTTAAGGCCCGCGGCCGCCCCCGCGCTCGCGCCGACCGCCACGAGCACCGCGAGGGCGCAGACGGCGGCCACGGGCACGCGGCCCCGCCGCAGCCCCGCGGCGCCGATGGCGGCGGCGGAGGCGAGCGCCGCCGCGCAGAGCACGGCGAGCGGCGCCCCCTCGGACAGCGCGCATGCGGGCCACGCCACGGCCGCCGCGCCCCACATCGCGAGCCCCGCCACGAGCAGCGGCGGCAGATGAGGGCGCGGGGGCCGGCTGTCGTCCCGGACGCTCACAGGCAGACGTCATCGCGCAGGGCCTCGAGCTTCTTGTCGCCGATGCCCGACACGCGCTTCAAGTCGTCGATGGACGCGAAGGGGCCATTGGCCTCCCGGTCGGCGACGATCTTCTCGGCCGTGGCCTCCCCGATGCCGTCAAGTGCGGTCAGCTCCGCCGCCGAGGCCGTGTTGATGCTGATAAGGCCCCCTCCCCCTCCATCCGCGGCCGGAGCGCTCGCGGGAAGAGCATCGTTGGACGCGTCGGGGATGACCACCTGCTGGCCGTCCACGAGCTCCTGGGCGAGGTTCACCCCCGCCGAGCGCGCCCCCTCCGCCAGGCCGCCGGCGGCCTCCACCGCGTCGACGATGCGGCTGCCCGCGGGGAGGCGGTAGACCCCCGGACTCGCCACCGCGCCGTCCACGTGCACGCACAGCTCTGCCGTGGCCCCGGCCGCGGGCAGGGAGCCGTCGGCAGTTGCAGCTCCCTCGCCCGTTGCGACTCCGTCCTCGGCCGGTGCGGCCGTCGCAATCCCTCCACTCGCGCCGGCACCTCCCTCCTCGGCCGCGCCGCGCTCCACGACGACGGCCTCCCCTGCCGAGAAGGGCGAGGCCAGGGCGAGCGCCGTGGCAGCGGCGACGGCGCCCAGCACGAGGACGAGGCCGGCGAATGCCGTCTTCCTGACGGCGGTGAGATGGAGGCGCGCGCAGACGCCCTGGGCTCGGTCTTGGAATGCCACGGCTGCTCCTTAGAACGACGGGGCGGCCACTATACCTGTCGTCCCGGACGCTCACAGGCAGACGTCATCGCGCAGGGCCTCGAGCTTCTT
>NZ_CAUASN010000038.1 GCF_958431955.1 uncultured Adlercreutzia sp.
CCCGGGCCCCGGGAAACGCGCCGCCCCACCCCCCTCCCATGCCGGGGTGGCGCGTTCTCCGGGACCCTCTTCCAACAAGGAGCGCGACGCCCCCTCCTTCGAGAAGGGCTCCCCGCGGGGAGCCCTTCTCACGTTGCGGATGGCGGCGATCGGCCTCCCGACCGCGCCTGTGCCCTACTCGGCCTTGTCGTGGAACAGGCTCACGAACTCCACCACGGCGTCGTGCAGGGCGTTCAGCCCCTCGGCGTCTTCCACCCACTGATGGGTGAAGGGGGCCTCGGGCAGCGTGAACTTGCAGCTCTCCAAAGCCTGGTACACCTCATTGGGCCCCATGGGCGCCCAACCGTAGCTGCCGAAGGGGATGCCCACGCGCCCAGCGGGAGCCAAGCCCCGCATATAGCAGAGGAAGGCCGACACCGTGGGCATCATGGTCTTATTGAGCGTCGGCGAGCCCACGGCGATGTAGCGGGCGTTCAGCACCTCGGCCATGATGTCGGAGATGTGGTTCACCTTCAAATCGAGCAGGCGCGCGGGAATGCCCATCTCCACGAAGGCCTCGGTGATCTCCACGGCCATGGCCTCGGTGGTGTGCCACATGGAGTCGTACACCACGAGCGCGTACTCCTCAGGCGCACCGGAGCTCCACTTCGCGTACATGTCCAGGATCTCGGGCACGTGACTGCGCCAGATGATGCCGTGGGCCGGCGCGATCATATCGAAGGAGAGGCCGGAGAGCGCCTTTAGGGCCGCCTCGACGTTCTTGCCGTAGGGCATCACGATGTTCGCGTAGTACTTCTGGGCCTGCACGAGCACCTCGGGCAACCCTACCTCGTCGTCGAAGCGCTTCGAGGAGGCATAGTGCTGGCCGAAGGCATCGTTGGAGAAGAGGATCTGGTCGTACTCGTCGTAGGTGACCATGGAGTCAGGCCAGTGCACCATAGGCGTCTGCACGAAGGTGAGCGTGCGGCGGCCGATGTCCAGGGTGTCACCCGTCTTCACGCCCATGAGGCTCAGCTCGTCGCCGTAGTGGGCGGAAAGCCCCTGGACGCCCTTGGGTGCGCCGGTGACGATCGTGGCGTTCGGCGCGATCTCGGCTAAGGCCGGCAGGCCGCCGGAGTGGTCCATCTCCACGTGGTTCGACACGATGTAGTCGATGCGGGCCGGATCCACGATGGTGCCGATGCGCTCAATGAGCTCGCCCACGAAGGGGCGCTTGCAGGTGTCGATGAGCGTGATCTTCTCGTCCATGATGAGGTAGGCGTTGTAGGTGCTGCCCCGCTCGGTGGTGTAGCCGTGGAAGTTGCGCTCGTTCCAATCGACGCCGCCCACCCAGAACACGTCCGGCTTGATCTCGACTGCTTTCAGCATGGAAGTCCCCTTACTCGTCGGTTACCGGCCCATGATAGCCCAGATGCCGCCTGCCGCCCAGCGGTGCGAGCGCTTGTTGGGGAATCGTTTGGCCCGCAACGAAAAGAGCCGCCCGAAGGCGGCTCGAGGAAGCGGCGTGCAGATGCGCTGCTACACGTCCAGCTCCATGTAGGTGTCGAAGTCGTCGGTGACCTCCTTGGAGGGCTCGGCGGTGAGCTTCGATACCACGACGATCACGAGCAGCGCCAGCACGAAGCCGGGCAGAAGCTCGTAGACCGCGAACCAGCCGCCCAGAGGCGCGATGAAGTTGTTCCAGATGATGACCGTGGCGGCACCGGTGAGCATACCGGCGATGGCGCCGGGCAGCGTGGTGCGGCGCCAGTACAGCGAGCACAGCATGAGCGGGCCGAACGAGGCGCCGAAGCCGGCCCAGGCATAGGACACGATGTTGAAGATGGAGGAGTTCTGGTCCATGGCCAAGAAGCACCCGAGCACGAGGATGCAGGTGAGCGTCACACGGGCCACGATCATGACCTGGCGGTCGGTGGCGTCGCGCTTGATGAGCCCCTTGAAGATGTTCGTGGCCACCGCGCTGCCCGAGATGAGCAGGTAGGAGGACGACGAGCTCATGGCCGCCGCGAAGATGCCCGAGACTACCAGACCGCAGAAGAACGACGGCAAGAGGATCTGGGCCAGCACGATGAACACGCTCTCGGCCGCTGCCTGGGTGGCGAAGGCGTCGGGCAGGTACGCGCGCCCGATGAGGCCGATGCACACCGCGGCGCTCATAGACACCACGAGCCAGATCATGGCGATGAGGCGCGACTTCTTGATCTCGTCGGAGTGGCGGATGGACATGAAGCGGATGAGCACCTGGGGCATGCCGAAGTAGCCGAGGCCCCAGGCCAGGCCGCTCACGATGGTGATGATGCCGTAGGTGTTGGCGTCGCCGAACTGCGGCAGGCCGTCGATCATGAGCTGGGCGCCGCCGTCGTCGAGCAGGGGCGTGGCGATCTCGGTGGCCGACAGGAAGCCGGGGATGGACTGGAGGAAGGCCACGGTATTCTCCACGCCGCCGGCCGCCGTGACGCTGCCGACGAAGATGGTCACGAGCGCGCAGAACATGAGCGTGCCCTGCACGAGATCGGTGGTGCACACCGAGAGATACCCGCCCATGAAGGTGTACAAGAACACGATGATGGCGCCGATGACCATCATGGCCGCGTAGTCCCAGCCGAACAGCGTGGCGAACAGCTTGCCCACGGTGACGAAGCACGAGGCCGTGTAGATGGTGAAGAACAGCAGGATGATGACCGCGGCGATGGTCATGAGGATGTGCTTGTTATCATGGAAGCGGTTGCTGAAGAAGTCGGGCACGGTGATGGCGTTGCCGGCCTTCTCGGAGTACTTGCGCAGGCGCTTGGCCACGAACTTCCAGTTCAGATACGTGCCGATGACAAGGCCGATGGCCGTCCACATGGCGTCCGACGCGCCGGTGAAGTAGGCCACGCCGGGCAGGCCCATGAGCAGCCACCCCGACATGTCCGAGGCCTCGGCCGACAGGGCCGTGAGCCACGGGCCCAGGCCGCGACCGCCGAGGAAGTACTCCTCGCTCGACGAGTTGGAGCGCCGCGCGTAGACGAAGCCGATGACGACCACGACGACGAAGTAGATGAGCATGGCGAAAACTACCCAGAAGTCGCTTTCGATCATGTTTCCCCCTTTACCTTCGAGAATCTTGCTTGGAACTCCCGGGGGTCGGAGTTGGCGGAGGGGCGCCGTGCTCAGACAGTCCTCGCTTTGGAGGACAGTCCGGCGGACTGTCCTCGTCGCTGCGGAACTGCGCGCGGACCCCTCCGCCAACTCCGACTCCGATCAACCATTGATCGTGTTGAAGTCCCATGTTGACGGACATTCCTCTGACCTTCGGGATTATACTTTACTGCACTGGAGCGACGCTCCGTGTCTTGTGCATACGAGCAGTTTTACGGCGAAAGGACGATTATGCCGCGCTACGCAGATATGTCGAAGGCGGAATTGGAGGCCGAACTGGCGCAGACGCGCGGCCGCTACAACGAGATGGTTGCCCGGGGGCTCTCCCTGAACATGGCCCGGGGCAAGCCGTCGGCGGCGCAGCTGGAGCTTTCCCTGCCGATGCTGGACATCCTGAACGCCGGCGCCGATCTTGCCGCCGAGGACGGCACCGACTGCCGCAACTACGGCGTGCTCGACGGTATTCCCGAGGCGAAGCGCCTCATGGCGCGCCTTTTGGACGATGCGCCCGAGAACGTCATCGTGCTGGGCAACGCCAGCCTCACGGCCATGTACGACGCCATGGTGCGCTACCTGCTGTTCGGCGCTTTGGGAGGCACGCCCTGGAGCCAGCTCGACGAGGTGAAGTGGCTCTGCCCCGTGCCGGGCTACGACCGCCATTTCACCATCTGCGAGGCTTTGGGCATCCAGATGATCCCCGTGCCCATGGGCGAGGAGGGCCCCGACATGGATGAGGTTGAGCGCCTCGTGGCCGAGGACGCCTCCATCAAGGGCATCTGGTGCGTGCCGAAGTACTCGAATCCCACGGGTGCCACCTACTCCGACGACGTGGTGCGCCGCCTGGCTTCCATGGACACCGCCGCGCCCGATTTCCGCATCTTCTGGGATAACGCCTATGCCGTGCACCACTTCTCCGACGACCCGGCCGAGCAGGATACCGTGCTCGACATAGCCGCCGCCTGCGCCGAGGCGGGCAATCCCGACCGCTACCTGAAGTTCGGATCCACTTCCAAGATCACCTTCCCCGGCGCCGGTGTGGCGGCCGTGGCGGCGAGCCCCGCCAACGTGGCCGAGATCAAGCGCCATATGAACGCCCAGGCCATCGGCCACGACAAGTTGAACCAGCTGCGCCATGCCCGCTTCCTGGACGAGGGCGCGGGCCTTGCCGCCCACATGGCGCGCCACGGCGAGCTCATGAAACCGAAGTTCGACCTGGTGTGCGGCCGCTTGCAGGAGGAACTGGGCGGGGCCGGCATTGCCACGTGGACGAACCCGTGCGGCGGCTACTTCGTGAGCTTCGAGGGGCCGGCCGGCACCGCCCGCCGCATCGTGGCCCTGGCCAAGGATGCCGGCGTGGTGATGACCGGCGCCGGCGCCACCTGGCCCTACGGCGACGATCCGGCCGACTCCAACATCCGCATCGCGCCCTCGCTGCCGCCGCTCGAGGAGCTCGACGCCGCCATGGACGTGTTCTGCTGCTGCGTGAAGCTGGCCGCACTGGAGCAGCTGGTCGCAGAGTAACCCTGCTGCCTCCGTTGAGCAGGGTCGGCGCCGTCCGGCGTTCCGACCGAGCGAGTTCCGCAGCGACTGGAAGTGCCCAGCGGGCACTTCCACCAAGCGAGGACTGCCTGAGCGAATCGGAATGCCGGACGGCGCCGAACCGGACGACGGCGTACCGCTCTCCCGCTGCTTCCGTAAGGAAAAGTTTCGCCCTCCTTACGCTTTCTTCAGCATTTGCTATGGGATGCGTAATGGGGGCTTTTCCTATCATCTTTCCTGTATTGAAGCCCCGCCGATGCAGGAGATGAGACCCATGGAGAAAACCGACGCCCCCGACGTGCTGCCCGTCATCCTCGGAGGCGATATCGGTGCCTACAGCCTGGCCCGGGCCTTCCACGAGGCCTACGGCATCGTGTCGCTCGTGCTGTCCCAGGCCGACTGCCACATGTGCGGCGACTCCTCCATCCTCGTGAACCGGGTGGTGCCGCACCTGGAGCGCCGTGAGGTGCTGCTGTCCACCTTGGCCGACGTGGCCGAGTGCTTCGGGCACCGCACCCTGATGCTGCTCGGCTGCGGCGACTGGTACGTGCGCGCCATCGTGGAGATGCGCTCCCAGCTCGAGGGGGCCTTCATCATCCCCTACATCGGCGAGGGCCTTCTGAACCGCCTCACCGACAAGGAGCGCTTCTACGCCCTGTGCGCCGAGGTGGGCGTTCCCGCCCCGCGCACCGTTATCTTCGACACGGGTGACGCCGATGCCGACCCGGCGGCGCTGGACGTGCCCTTCCCCTTCCCCGTGGTGGCCAAGCCAGCCGCATCGGCCGCCTACCACTACGCCGACTTCCCCGGCAAGGAGAAGGTGTTCTTCCCCCGCGACGCCGCCGAGCTGGCCCGCGTGCTCGGCGCCGTGCAGAAAAGCCGCTACGACGGGTCGTTCCTCATCCAGGAGACCATCCCCGGCGACGACACGCAGATGCGCATCCTCACCACCTACTCCGACTGCACCGGCACCGTGCGCTTCGCCTCCTTCGGCCAGACCCTTCTGGAAGACATGCGGCCCATGGGGGTGGGCAACCCGCTCGCCATCGTGAGCCGCACCGACGAGCAGATCGTGGCCGAGGCGTGCCGGCTGCTCGACGCCGTGGGCTACACGGGCTTCGCGAACTTCGACATCAAGGTGGACCCGCGCGACGGCAGCCACGTGTTCTTCGAGGTGAACACGCGCCTCGGGCGCAGCAACTACTACGTGACCGCCGCCGGCGACAACGTGGCGCGCTTCCTCGTGGAAGATTTGGTGGAAGGAAAGCCCTTCCCCGAGGCGGTGGCTGTAGCCCGCGGGCGCGCCTCGCTGTACACGGTGGTGCCCAAGCCCATCCTGCTCGACTACATCAGCGACGAGGCGCTGCGCCGGGAGGTAGCCGGGCTGTATGCCCTCGGCGTCGATGCCGACCCGCTGGACTACCCCGCCGAGAAGCGTCTGCGCCGGCGGCTGTACCCGCTCGCCTTCGCCTACCGGCAGTGGAGGACGTGCCGGGCGGCCATGGCGGCCAAGCGGGAGCGGGAGCAGCGCCGCCAGCGCGCGCTCGGCTCCCCTGCGGCCGGCGCCACCTCGGCCTCCGCCGCAGAGCCCCGCTTGGCGGGAGCCGCATCGTGAGCGGTCGCCTCGTGGGCGTGCTCGGCGGCGTGGGGCCGGGGGCCACCGCCTACTTCCTGCAGCGCATTGTGGAGCGCACCGAGGCGGCCTGCGACCAGGACCACGTGCGCACGCTGGCCTTCAACGATGCCGCCATACCCGACCGCACGGCCTTCATCGCCGGAGAGAGCTCCCGCTCGCCCGTATCCGCGCTCATCGAGGACGGCCAGCTTTTGGCGGCCTGCGGCTGCGAGGTGCTGGCGCTGCCCTGCAACACGGCGCACACGTTCTACGACGAGGTTTCGGCAGCCGTGCCGGTGCCCATCGTGCACATGGTGCGCGAGACCGTGCGCGCCGCCGCCGATGCGGGGCTCTCGCGTTTGGGCGTGCTGGCCACCCGCGGCACCGTGCTCGCCGACGTGTATGGCCGCGAGGGGGCGCACTGCGGCGTGGGGTGCCGCTACCCCGCCGGGCCCGTGCAGCAGCGCGTGGGCCGCATCATCTTCGACGAGGTGAAGGCGGGGCGCGCGGTGGACCGTGCCGTCCTCGACGAGCTGGCGGCCGACCTTGCCGATGCCGGCTGCGACGGCATCGTGCTCGGGTGCACCGAGCTGTCACTGGCCTTCGGAGGCGCCCGGCGTGCGGCGGGGCTTCCCGTAGTGGACGCCCTGGACGTGCTCGCCGACCGCGTGATCGCGCTCGGCGGCGGCAAGAGATGCGAGGAGGAGACCGATGTGCGGTTTTGTCGGCTGGGCTGACGATAACGCCCGCGGCTACGATGCCGCGTCAACCATCCGGCGCATGGCCGACGCCATCGCCCACCGCGGCCCCGACTCCGAGGGCTTCTACGCCGACGAGCGCTGCGCTTTGGGCTTCCGGCGCCTTGCCATCATCGACCTGGCCGGCGCGAACCAGCCCCTCTTCAACGAGGACGCATCGCTCGTGCTCGTATTCAACGGCGAAGTGTACAACTACCGCGAGCTACGGCGCGATCTTATCGCCCGCGGCCACGTTTTTGCCACCGAGGGCGATGCGGAAGTGGTGCTCCACGGCTTCGAGGAATGGGGCGAAGAGGTGCTCGACCGCCTGCGCGGCATGTTCGCCTTCGCGCTGTACCGCCCTGGTGCCGGCGAGCTCTTCCTGGCGCGGGACGCCTTCGGCATCAAGCCTTTGTACTGGCATGCCGAAGGCGGCGCCATCGTGTTCGGCTCCGAGATAAAGGGGCTTCTCGCGCACCCCCGCGTGCCCCGTCAGCTGAACGAGCGCCGCCTCGGGCACTGGCTGTGCCTGGAGTACCTGCCCGACGAGGAGACCCTGTTCCGGGGCGTGCGCAAGCTGCCCGCGGGCCACTGGCTTCGCTGGCGCGACGGCCGCGCCGAGGTGCGCCGCTGGTTCGCGCCGCGCTTCGCCCCCAACCCCTCCCTGCGCCCCGAGGCAGCCGCCGAGGCCGTCGAGGCCGCGGTCCGAGAATCGGTCGCGGCCCATGCGGTGGCCGACGTGGAGGTGGGCTGCTTCCTCTCGGCGGGCGTGGACTCGAGCCTCGTGGCCGCCGAGGCCTCTCGCATCATGGAGGCGCGCACCTTCTCCATCGGCTACGGCGAGGCGCGCTACTCGGAGCTTGCCGCCGCCGCGGCCTTCGCCGAGGCGGTGGGGCTGCCCAACCAGGCGCGGCACCTCACCGCCGAGGAGTTCTTCGCATCGGCGGCCGCCGTGCAGTACGCCATGGACGAGCCTCTGCCCAACCCCTCGGCCGTGCCGCTGTACCACCTGTGCCGCATGGCCGCCGAGTCGGTGAAGGTGGTGCTGTCGGGGGAAGGGGCCGACGAGCTGTTCGGCGGGTACCCCTACTACCAGGAATGCCTCGCCTTCGAGCCCTATCTGGCTCTGCCCGCGCCCCTGCGCCGCACCCTGGCCGCCGGCGCGCGCCGCCTGCCGCCGGGAACTCATGGGCGGCGCTTCCTCATGCGCGGGGCCCATCCCCTCTCCGAGCGCTACATCCGCCTGGAGTACAACTTCACCTGGGAAGACGCCCTGGATCTGCTCGCCGACGAGGTGGCCGCGGAGGCGGCAGGCGCGGGCGCGCCCTGGGAGGCGACAGCCGCGCTCTTCGCCGAGCTTGAGCGCGACGGCGCAGGATGGCTCGACGAGGCCACGCTCATGCAGACCGCCGACATCCTCACCTGGATGCAGCAGGATATCCTCTTGAAGGCCGACAAGATGTCCATGGCCGCCTCGCTGGAGCTGCGCGTGCCCTTCCTCGACCGGGAGGTGTTCGCCTGCGCCCGCACCCTGCCGCGCGAGCTGCGCGTGACGCGCCATGAGACGAAGCCGGCCCTGCGCCGTGCCGCCGCCCGCACTCTGCCGCCTGTCACGGCGGCCATGCCCAAGAAGGGCTTTCTCACGCCGCTCGCCCAGTGGCTGCGCGAGGAGCCGTGGGCGAGCCGGGTGCGCGAGGTGCTGCACAGCGCCACGGCGCGGCAGTTCTTCCGCACCGATACGCTGGATGCGCTTCTCGACGAGCACCGAAGCGGCGCCTGTTCGCATATGAAGAGGATTTGGTCGGCCTACTGCTTCGTGTTGTGGCACGAGACGTATTTCGGCTAGAACAGGCGGGGCACCGGGCAAATCGGGAGGGAGGGGGATGAATCTGTCCGGTACCCGCCTTGGTTTCGGATTATACCGACCTCCCCGCTCATTGGGACGGCGTTGGCAAGGTTCACGAAAGGGGCACAGGTCGCGCGGCCCGCGGCGGGAGCGCTCCGGCCGTTGAGGGCTCCCGCGCTGGCGGCCGGCACGCTACTTCCCGTGCTTCAAGCTGTCGAGGGCCTTATCCAGCGCCGCGTCCGAGAAGCCCTCGGAGTACGCGCTCGGGATGACCACCGTGCCCCCGGAGCCCTTCACCGACTCGTAGAGCAGGTGCATCGTGCGCAAGCGCACGGCCAGATCGTTCTCCTCGTACACGTTGGCGGCGTCCACGAGCATGGCCGAGATGTCCTTCTCCACCTCGGCGAGCACCATGCGGGCGTTCTTCTCGCGCTCGGCCTGGGCCTCCGCCGACATCACCTCCTGCAGCTCGGCGGGAATGACGATGTCGCGGATCTCCACCGACAGCACGGTGATGCCCCACACGCTCGTGCGCTCTTCGATGACCTCCTGCAGCTCCTGATCGAGCTGGTTGCGGCGGATGGCCACCTCCGACACGCTCGCCCGCCCGATGGCGTCGCGCAGGGCCGTTTGGGCCGCGAGCGACACCGAGTTGTAGTAGTTCTCCACCTCCAGGCAGGCCTTCTTCGCGTCCCATACCATCCAGAACAGCACCGCATCCACGTTGATGGGCACCAAGTCGCTCGTGAGCGTCTCCTCGGCGCCGAAGCCCGTGACCATGATGCGCTGGTCGGCTTTAAGCGCGGTCTGCTCGATGAAGGGGATGGTGAAGTAGAGTCCCGGCCCCTTCACGCGGGAGAACTTGCCGAGGCGGAAGACCACCACCTTCTCCCACTGCATGGCGATATGCACCGACATGGTGGCCACCCAGGCTGCGAGGAGCGCAGCCACAAGCCCCTCCACGGTGAACATGCCCGCGAAAACGAAGGCGGCGCCGAGCACTGCCAGAAACACGACGACGGCCACGAAGGCCGAGAACACGAGCGGGCCCGTCTGCGAGGCGCGTCGGTCGATATTAGAGTTGTAGCGCTCAATGCCCGCGAGCTTGGTATCCTCGCCGCGGGAGTGCTTCTCGGTGCGCTTCTTCATGGGAATCACGTCCTTCGAACGGGTCAGGACTTCTCGTCCTGGATGCGATGGGCCACGTCGATCAGGCGCAGCTTCACCTCGTCGATGCTCATGCCGAGGGCCAGGCAGCGCCGTATGCAGCCCTCGATCTCGGTGTCGGCAACGGAGAGCACGTCATCGCCCCGGTTGCCGATGTCGCGCACGAACACGCCGCGCCCGCGCACCGATTCCACGTAGCCGTCGCTCTCCAAGTTCACGTACACCTTGCTGACGGTGTTGTAGTTGATGGCGGCCTCAGCGGCGAGGGTGCGCACGCTGGGCAGCTGATCACCCGGCTGGTAGTGGCCGGTCTTGATGAGGTAGACGAAGCGGTTGCGCAGCTGCACCCACACGGGCAGCCCGCTTGATTCGTCTATCTCGAACAGAGCCATGGTGCCCGTGCCGCCCTTCTCCCGCCAAGCCGCGGAATCGTCCCGCATTTCCGTTGCCCCGCATTGTATCACCCGAGCCAGTGGCTTCCGGCCGCCACCAAGCAGAACCGCAGAATCAGCCCGCCGAGAACGCAGAGCACCTCGACGACCTGCAGCGTCGCGGGCACCTTGAGAAGGGCGCGCACCCCCTCGGCGGCCAGCGGCACGACGACGCCGAGGCCCGCGAACCCGACGACGAACCACGGGCCGGCGCCCTCGGGCGCAAGCAGGGCCGCGAGGGCCGGACGCGCAAAGGGGCCGGCGAGGGCCAGGCCGAGGAAGGCCGCGAGCGCGACTGCCTCCAGCGTGAGAACAGCGCGGTGGGCGCGGCGCAGGGCCTCGGTCCAGCCGGCCAGAAGCGCTCCATCGCGCACGAAGGGCACGGCCAGGAGCACGACCGCCACCCCCGACGAGGCCGAGGAGAGGGCGAGCAGCACGGGCAGGGCGGCGTTGTTCCACAGGGGCACCGCCTCCATGAGGGCCATGTAGAGCCCCGTGTATACCATGAGCGCGAAGGCGAGGGCGACCGCCGCCGCCTCGAGCACCGTGCGCAGCGGCCCGGGCACAGGGCGCGGGGCCATCAGATGCACCGCGGCCAGGGCGGCCGATACCGCAAGGGAGGCGAGCAGGACGAAGGAGCCGAAGGTGAGCAGCGAGGGCGTCGGACGCATGAACAGCAGGAAGAACCGCTGGGGACGCCCCAAGTCGAGCAGCAGGCAGAACGCCGACACCGCGAGCATCACGAAGGCGATGGCGGCCAGGGTGCCCGCAAGCCCGTCGAAGGCGCGGCTCTGGGCCCGGCTGCGCGTCCGGGTGCGGCGGAAGAGCAGCGACCACGCAGCCGCCACGAGCAGCACGCCGGCGCCGCACCCGCCTAGAAACAGGTACAGCACCACGAACGACCCCAGCATACGCACCTCCCCTCGCCTTCGCCTCGGTCCCCTCGGCCGACGCTAGTCGAGCCGTCTCTTGAACGCCTGGGCCTCCCCATCATAGCGAATGCCGAAGCGCTCCGCATAGCAGGAACCGAGGCCGAAGACGAAATCGCCGAGGCCGCGGTAGTAGTCGGTGCGGGCGTGCTTCTCCACCGCGTAGCGCCATGCCGACAGCCAGGGAAGCACGTGCTCGACGAGAAACGTCTCCTGCTCCTCGGCCAGGGCACGGGCCGCGTCGCCATCGCCGGCCTCGAGGGCCTCCCGCTCCTCGGCCATCAAGCGCGAGAGGAAGCCGAGCATGAGGCCGAGATGGTCGTCGGGCTCCTTACCGACGCGCTCGGACATGAGGCCGTGGCGACGGTAGGCGGTCCGCGCCGCCAGCGCGGTTCGCCCGAACATGTGGCTGTTGGGCTCCACGTAGAACGACTCCAGGCACGAGGCCTCCGGGGCGCCCGCGCCCACGAAGAGCCGGAGCCACTCGCGGCGCAGCTCGTCCACGCGCTCGATGAAGACGGCGCTGCCGGCAAGAGCGACCGCGGCCTCGGCGGCCGTCTCGCTAAGGGCCGAGTCGGCGGCCGCCGCGTCCAAGCCGGCCGCCGAGGCCGCCTCGACGCACCAGCCGTCCATGAGGGCAAGGCCCCGGGCGGCCCAGGCGTTGTCGGCGGCGAAGGGCGCGGCGGCGAACTGGCGGCCAGCCACCTGGGCGGCCACGGCCGTCGCGGAGGGCTCGCCGTAGAGCAGCGACGAGGCCTCGGCGAAGCAGACCTCGGCCGCCGCCAGCGTTTCGGATTGGAATGGTGTGTTCATGAGCATACCTCGGAAAACAGGGCCACCCCGGGCGCGCGGGGAGGGATTCGCGCGCTCGGGAGCTGCCGCATCGAAGGGACGGGCCGCACGCCGTCGCGCGGCCCGATGACGCGGAAGGGGCGTCGGCCCGAAGCCGGCACCCCTTCCGCCTTAAGAGCATGAGCCGGAAAGCCTACAGCTCTTCCTCCAAATTGACGACGGATCCGGTGCCGGAGCCCGACTTCTGGGCGTCGCGGTGGGGCGTCACGATGAGATTCGCCTCGGTGGTGTCCTGCGGCAGCGGCTCCACCTCCACATCGCCCTCGCCGTACTTGTCCACGAGCTCCTCGCGGGTGCCGAAGTCAAGCGCGCGCATGGGACAGCCGGTCACGCAGAGGGGCTTGCCGCCGCCCTCGACCTCGCCCTTGCACATGTCGCATTTGAGCATGTAGCCCTCGTCCTCCCCGAAGGTGGGGGCGCCGTAGGGACAGGCGGTCTCGCAGGTCTTGCAGCCGATGCACACGTCGTGATCGGTCCACACGATGCCGGTCTCCTCGTCCTTCTGCATGGCACCCGTGGGGCAGTTGGCCACACACGCCGGGTTCGTGCAGTGGTTGCAGGCCAGCGACACGAAGTAGCCGAACACGCCGTCGGGCGCGTAGTGGCCCGCATCGGTGGGCTTCCAGGAGCCGCCCTGGTAGTTCAACACGCGCCGGTACAGGTTGTTCGCCGGCAGCTTATAGGTCTCCTTGCACGCGACCTGGCAGGTCTTGCAGCCCGTGCACTTGCTGGAGTCGAAATGGAATGCGTACTGAGTCATGGCGCACCTCCCCTATTCCTCGATGCCCACGGGCATGACGATGGGCGTGTTCTTGTCGGGATCGAGCGTGAGCGGCCCGTCGTATTTCTCCACCTGCACGAGCGTGCCCGTCCACGACTGGGAACCCTGACCAGAGGACTTCGGCGCCTGCAGGATGTTCGGGTCGCCGCCCAGATCGATGCCGGTCTCCTCGTCGATGCGGATCCACGCGCCGTCCTGGAGCGCCACCGCGCCCGGAACGATGGTGGGCAGCACCTTGGCCGGGCGCAGCACCTGGCCGTGGGGGCTCGTCATGAGCACCAGATCGCCCGTCTTGATGCCGCGAGCCTCGGCGTCCACCGTGCTGATGAAGCACTCCTGGGGGAAGGCCTCGCGCAGCGAGACGACGTTGTCGTTCACCGTGTGGGCGCGGCGCAGGGAGTGCGGAGTCCACAGCAGCAGCGGGAACTCGTCGGTCTGGGTGCCGGCGCCCTGCTCGGGATCGGCGATCTGCCACTTCGCGATGGGCGAGAGCGTGGAGAAACCCAGCGAGTTCACCGTGGCGGCCAGGCCTGCGGAATAAATCTCGAACTTGCCCGTGGAGGTGGGCAGAGGATTCGCATCCGGATCTGCGTAGAACGCCTCCCACGGCACGCTGGAGAGCGCATCGCCCTTGGAGCGCGGGATCTTGAAGAAGCCCTTCTCCTTGAATTCGGCTACGGTCATGAGCCCTTCTTGGGGCGCTCCCTCCACGCCGAGCTCGTCAATATCGTCCTGGCTGATCGTGAGCAGCGGGGCATAGCCCATAGCGGCACGATCGGTCATGTATACGGCCCCCGCCAGCGACGAGTAGGTGCGCTCGGCATCGGTCTGAGCGTTCACCACCTTCGGATCAACATCGAGGCGCTTCGCCAGCTCCTCGGCGATCCAGCCTTCGGGCTTCGACTCAAACAGCGGCTCCATAATACGGTCGGCCCAGTACACGGTGTCGGAGTTGTTCATCCAGGCGATGTTCCCCTTTTCCCACCAGGTGGCCACGGGCACCACAATATCGCAGTACTGACGCGACGGATCGAAGAAGGGGTTTGCTCCCCACACGAAGTCAACGCTGCGGAATGCCTTGATCGCCGCATTGGCATTCGGCATCGAGTTGAGCGAATTCTCGTATCCACCACAATAGATGACGTGGATATCGAGGGGATGCTTGCCGCCCGGCCAGCTATCACGGCCATAGGCGCCGTCGAGGATAGATTGCCAGCACTCGGAGTAATCGATGTTTTCCCATGCCGCGGGATCCTCCATCTGCGCAAACAGCGGAACCGATGACAGAGCCACGGGCTTGAGCGGATTCACGGGATTCAACTCGGCAGACGACGAGTCGCCGGCCATGCAGAACGGCGCAGCCGACATGCCCTCGCACAAGCCTACCCATGAGGCGTAATTGCCCGGAGTGCCCATGCTGCCATGCATAAGGGCGAGGGTATAGAAGGCCTGAGCGAACATCTCGCCAGCGGGAATCTTCGTGGTGGACTGGCCGGCGAAGAAGTTCACCTTCTCGGTGGAGGCGATCTCTTCGGCCAGGCGGCGGATGTCGGCCGCCGGCACGCCGCAGATAGCCTCGGCCCACTCGGGGGTCTTCGGCTCGCCGTCGTAGGTGCCCAGCACGTAGTCCTTGAAGTTGTCCTCAACGGGAGCGCCCTCGGGCATGTGCTCGGCATCGAAGCCGACGCAGTACTTGTCGAGGAAGTCCTGATCCTGCAGGTTGTTCTCGATCATGTGATACATCATGCCGATGCAGAAGGCCGTGTCGGTGCCGGGAATGATGGGCACCCACTCGTCGGCCACCGCCTGGGCCGTCTGGTTCAGCCAGGGCTCCACGATGATGACCTTGCCGCCCTGGCGCTTGGCATAGTCAAGCTGGTAGGCAGTGTTGCCGCCCTTGTTGGCCATCCAGTTGTTGCCGAAGTGGAAGTGCAGTTCGCTGTCCTGAATGGACAGTGAGTCGGGAGCCGCCAGCATACCGCCAGTCATCATGATCTCGGGGATAGGCCAAGCGCCGAGCGACACAGTGCCGAGTTCGTGGTGCATGGCGCCGCCCTTGGCGTTCAGCAGGCAGATAACCTGATCAAAATAGGTATCTCCAATGTCACTGTAAGCAGCGGCAAGAATGGATTTGGGGCCGTAGTTGTCGTAGGCCTTCTGCATCTCGGCGGCGATGTAGTCGAGCGCCTCGTCCCAGCTGATGCGCTCCCACTCGTCGCGGCCGCGCATCTCGCCGTTCGGATTGTCGGGGCTCCACCCCTTGCGCTTCATGGGGTATTTGATGCGCGCCGGCGACATCATGTTGCCGATCTGCGCGCGGCCGCGGGGGCAGGCGCGGCGCTGGGGCACCTCGATGGAGTCCTCGTCCTCCTCGTCGGTGCGGATCTTCAGCGGAACCCCGTCCTCCACGTACACCTTGAGCAGGCAGCGCGACGAGCCGCAGCTGCAGTTGTTCATGCAGGCGCCCGTCAGCCACGTGCCCGTCTCCTCGGCGGCATCCCCGCCGGTCTGGGACAGCTCGTCGTCGCCCTGCGAGGCGCAGCCCGTGAATCCCGCCAGCGCCGTGGCGCCCGCGGCGGCCGTTCCCCATTGGACGAACCTGCGTCGAGTCAGTTGGCTAGTACCCATGTGTGACCCTCCCTCTTTGTGATCGCATCAGGAAAGCTCCTGTACAGGTCGCTTCCCCTCTTTCCCTTACACGACCCATGCATAGGTGAAACCGTCCTAAAGAAATATGACGGCTACAGGGCGCATACTATCATGGGGCCGTAGGACAGTCAATGGAATCGCCGCCTTTAGGCTATCTATTTTGAGGATAATATCGCTCATCATTGGTGTTTTATAAAGCTAACTTACTCGCTTCGACTCTGGTATCTCGTCATTGTTTTCCAAGATGAGTCCCCTCTCGCAGCCGATCTTCTTCCGCTTTGAAGCCAGCAGAGAACGGAGCAATTTCCCTTCTCTGCCCAATGTTGTGTTGAGAAACTAGCTGTCCTATGCTATTGTGACAAAAGGGAAAGAGGAGATCCTGGGTTCCAGGCTGTTGGAGGAGGCGTCATGAGGTTCGTCGTTGCCGTTGCCCTGTCATTTGCGCTCGTATGGCTGTGCGCCAAGCCCCTGAAGAGATACCCCGTGCCGTTCTACCTCGGCGCCGTCGCCTTGGTGGGGCTGTACCTGTGGGGCACCGGCGCGAACGTGCGCGGCGAGGCGTGGTCGTACTTCCAGCCGCTCATGCAGCGCTGTGCCCTGGCGTTTCTGCTGTTCTCCGTCGTGATGTTCGTGGGCGTGCTCGGCGAGAGGAACCCCCTGCGCGTGCACCTCATGCCCATTCGCCGGCAGCTGTCCATCCTGGCGTGCATCTTCGCCTGCGGGCACATCGCCTTCTACGCCGCCTCCTACGTGCCGCGCTTGACGGGCGCGTTTACGGGAAACCTCGCGTTCTCGCTGGGCCTGGCCGCGCTCATCACCGCGCTCATGGCAGTGCTGTGGGTCACCTCGGCGCAGCGCGTGAAGCACGCCATGAAAGCCGCCAGCTGGAAGCGCGTGCAGCGGCTCGCCTACCCCTTCTACGTGCTTACCTACGTGCACTTGGCCCTGCTGCTCATGCCGAGCGCCCTGGCTGGCAACCAGGTAGCCGTCGTGAGCATCGCGGTGTACTCCGTCGTCATGGGCGCCTACGTGGTCCTGCGTGTAGCTAAGGCGCTGGCAGACCAGCGCGCCGAGACAGCCGCCGCCGAGCCCGACCTGGAGGCAGCGACCGCTTAAGTCGCCTCGATGGCGATCTTGGTGCGAATGCGAAAGCAGCGTAAATCACCGGGACCCAGGGGAGCTCGAACCGAGCGCGGGAACTCCTCTTTAGAAGGTCGGCGGGGCTAGATGCGTAGGAGCCAGGCGGCCGTTAGCCTGCTCGGCTATGCAGAATGTCAGGTACAGGGGAAAATACCAGACAGGCTTCCCCTCGCGCTCGCGGCGCTCCATATTCGCCATCGAGAGCACGCACGCCTCGTTGATGCCATAATCGGGCGTTCCGAGCAGATTGTTGAGCGCCGTGTGAAGCTTGTAGTCCTTGCCCGACTTCACCTCGACGGGCATAAGGGTACCGTCGTTGCGCTGCACGATGAAATCGACCTCGCCCTTTCGGCTGCTGTAATAGTAGAACAGGCTGGGATTCTGGCACGCAAGGGCCTGCGCCACAGCATTCTCATACACCGAGCCGAAGTTCACCGACACGGCGTTCGCCACCACGTCGAGCATCGTCTGCGGCGGGTACTGCGCAATCAGCAGCCCCGTGTCGGCCTCATACAGCTTGAAGCGGCTCTCTCGCGCGCTCCGCTCGAGCGGGCGTGCGGGCTCGGCCACCTGGTACGTCGGCAACACCACCGCCGCATCGATCAGCCACGCGAAATCATCGGCATAGCGGCCGTACACCGCCCCCTGCTTGAGGGCATCCATGCGGAAGCGCTTGTTCTCCTTATCGAGCTGCGAGGGCACCGCATCGAACACCCGACGAATCTGCGGAGCGCGAGGCTCGGCGTATTTCGTGATGTCGAATCGATACTGCTCCACAATCTGGAGCGCCGTCTCGCGAACCGCCATCATATCGTAGGCCGAGTCCAAATACGCGCTCACCACCTCGGGCATGCCGCCGATGGCCACGTAATAGCGAAACAGATCGATAAGACGGCTGTGCAGCGAGTCATCGAGGGGCACCCGGCTGTCAAACGACTCCCTCATATCATCGATAATGGCCTGTGGAACATCCTGCGACCAGCAGAACTCCTCGAAATCGAGGGGGAACATACGCTCGATGAGCACATATCCCACAGGGAAGGATCGAAAGCCTTTCAGCTCGGTACCGAGCATGGACCCGGAAATAACCACACGGTAGCGCCCGTCTTCCACCAGAAATTTCACGGCGGTGATAAGGTCGGGGGCCTCCTGGATCTCATCGAGAAAGATAAGAGTCTCGCCGGGGGTGACGGGCGTTTGGGCGATCAAGGACAGGCGGGAGATAAAATCGCCAGCATCAGAGGAACTCGAGAGGGTACGGGCGGCGTTCTTATCGTCGAGCAGGTTCACCTCCGCGAGATGCTTGAACCGCTCGCGCGCGAACTGTCGCACGACATAGGTCTTGCCCGTCTGACGGGCGCCGACGAGCAGGAACGCCTTGCGGGCCCCGCTGCTGTTCCATTCATCCAGTCTGCCGAGCATCTTCCGGCGTATTTCGGCCACTTTTCCTCCATCACACTTGCTATCTGGTATTTGTCGCTAATACGGAAAGAATTTTAGCAAATATGTCGCTAATACGGAAATAATATCGCTTGTTTTGTAGCTAATACGGAAAATTAGCTGATCTAAAACGGAAATACCCATACCGCAACCAGATAGCCGAGTCTCTCTTACCTCTCTCGCGCTGCCGCGGCGATAGCCTGCTTCAGCTCTTCTACGAGCGGATTCTCAGTCGCGCCGATCCTCACGGCCAGGCCGAGCGGCAGGGTGAAGGCGTCCTCCTCCGTAAGGGGCACGTACGCAATGCCCTCGTGAGGTTCCTCGGCATTATGGGCGGGCGAGAAATCGACGCCGCGGCCCGAGCGCACGAATTCCCGGGCATGCTCCAAGCTGAAGGAAACGGGCGCATAGCGCGGCGTCAGGCCGTAGCGAGCAAAGCCCTCCACGATACGATGGTAGGACACATTCAAATCGGGCACGGGGAACAAGTCGACCTCGGCCAGATCGGCAAAACTGATGAACGGCTGACTGGCCAGGGGATGACCGGCCGGCACGGCCACGAGCAAGTTCCCCTCGTCCAACGGCTCGAACGCGAACTCCGCCGGATCAGGACGACCCACCACGTATGCCACATCCACCGAACCGCGCTGCACCGCCGCAAGGCACGAATCGCTCGTTAGCTCGAAGACGCGCAAGTCCGCCTCGGGATGGGCCTCGCGAAAGCCCTGCAACGTCGCCAGTGTGAAGCCCGTCCCCTCTTCCTGCAGGCTTGCCGTCGCATAGGCGAAGGCCACTGTGCGCCGTGCGTTTTCCTGCCACGAGGAGGCGAAGGCCTCTGCGCTGCGCACTGCCTCCAACACGGCCGCGGCCTTCGGAAGGAAGGCAACTCCGAAATCGGTGAGCTCGATACCCTGTCGGCGCCGATGGAACAGCGGCGATCCCAACTCGCCCTCAAGGGACGCCACCGAAGCCGACAGCGTCTGTTGCGTTACGAAAGCGCCCTTTGCCGCAGCGGAAAATGAACGGGACTTCGCCGCCAGACAGAAGTACTCGATTTGCCGTAGATCCATATTCTCTCCCTTTTCCTGCGCAAACCATCATACCGCATTGCCACCGCCGACACGCTGCGCCACCGCCCCTCAGTACCGCGTTTCGCCTCGCCTCAGCATTGCCAATGCAAGAAGGACGCCGACGAATCGGCGTCCTTCCGAGGGAGGGCGAAAATTCGAGCGTATCTTACGCCTGGGCGGCCGTTACGCCAGCCAGATAACCCGAGCCTACGCAGAAGCCCTGGGCCGAGCCGCCCTCGAAGTACGGCACCGCCCAGAAATCGCCATCCACGCCGGCCACGAACAAGCCGGGGATGGGATTGGCGTCGGCATCCACTGCGCGGCAGTAGCCGTCGGTCTTGATGCCGCCGAGCGTCACCCACGCGGCAATATCCAGCTCCACCACGTACAGTGAGCCCGTGTCCACCGCCCGCAGGAACTGGGCCTCCTTGAACATCTCCTCATCGGCACCGGCTGCGCAATACTCGTTGTACGTCTTCACGGTATCAGCCAGGTGAGCCATGCCGCACGTCTCGCCCAGCACCTCGGCGGAGTCGGCCTTCCAGATCCAGCCCTCGTCGATGCCCTGCTGCACCATATCGGGCAGCGCGGTGAGCGTCTTATCCATGAAGCCCATCTGCACGCCGGGGGCCATGTTGCCGAAGGCGTCTTCGGAGATGAAGTCCATAACGGGAGTGGTAGCAAGCTCGTCGATGAGGCCGTCATCGATCACCATGTAGTACACGCCCTCGCGCAGAAGCGGCTCGCCGCAGTACATGGTGTGCTTGGCCATGGTTCCCTCGTCCATGAAGCGCGCACCCTGCTTGTTCACCATGAGGCCGCCGAACAACGGCAAGCTGAACACCGGCGTGGCGTTGCAGTCCTCCAGGCTCACAAAGCGGGCGCTCGACTTCATGTTGCAGGCGCCCGACTCGTTGATGGACGTGCTGAAGTTCTTGCCTATCTGCGCGCCGGCCGACTGGGCCAGCTTGATGCCCGCACCGTCGTTGTACTGGTTGCCCGTGCCGTACATGACCGAGCCCGAGTAGTACTCGCGCAGCATGTCTTCGTTCTGAATGAAGCCGCCCGTGGCAACGATGACGTTCTTGGCTTTCACGTCCACCGTGCTGGAGCCTTCCTCGTAGCGCACGCCCACCACAGCGCCATCCTCGATAAGCAGGTTGGTCACGTTCGCATTCCAGCGCGAATCCACACCGAACTGATCCAGCATGCCCTGGAGCGCATCGGCCCGCTCGGCACCGCTCGTCGCATAGATGTGTCCGCCGCGGTTCAGCATCAGCGTGTTCTCGTCGGCGCCCTCGAAGGCGAACATGAAGGGAACGCCGCCCTCGATCATGAGATCGATGCCCTTGCCCGAAGCCGGCAGCACGTTGCGCAGCAACGGGGCGTTGGTCTGGTAGTGGGTGCCCGTCCAGATGAAGTCGAACATGTCCTTCACCGTGAGGTAGTTGGGCTGCGCCAGCTCGGGGGTTGACTCGATGGCCCACACACCCGATACCATGGAGGCGTTCGTGGCGCCCATGGACGCGGAACGGTCGAGCCCGATGACCTGCGCGCCTTCCTTGGCAGCAGCCGAAGCAGCCACCAGGCCGCTCGTGCCCAAACCAACCACCACCACATCGCAGCTCTCCTCGATATCGGCCGGGGGCAGCTCCTCGGCTGCGGGGGCATCGTCGGCATCGGCAGCCGGAACATCGTTCTTCGCCTGCGGTGCGCAGCCGGCCAGGCCCAACGCCGCCAGTCCCGCAGCGCCCAATGCGCCCAAGCCGAGGAACGAGCGGCGGGACATGCCGCCTTCTGCACAAGGCACGGCATCCATCAGATCGGCCTCTTCCACGGCCTTGATTTCCTTCTCCATGGGAACCCTCCTTCAATCTCGGTTCTTTTCCCAGGCCAAAGGTTACCAAGGGCGCTTCCCGCTGCCCAACAAACACTTCCGAGGACATCTCAGGTTTTATTTGTGGCACCGCATCTCCAAGGCGAAAAAGAGGAGCCCGGATTGAATCCGGGCTCCTCTCGCAGGACGATTTGCTGCGCTCGCGCTACTCGGCGGCGTAGAGGTCCTTGAGCTTCTGCAGGTGATCCCAGCGGTCCATGGCGGCCTGCTCGTTCTCGGCGAACAGCTCGCCCGCGCGCTCGGGGAACTCGCGGGTCAGGCGGCTGTAGCGGGCCTCGTTCATGAGGAAGTTCTGATACTCGCCCTCCACCGGCTCCTTGGAGTCGATGACGAGCTTCTTGCCCGGGGCGCCCTCGGGGTTGAAGCGCAGCAGGTTCCAGTAACCGCAGTCCACGGCCTTCTTCATCTCGGTCTGGCAGTTGGTCATGCCGCCCTTGATGGAGTGCATCTCGCAGGGGCTGTAGCCGATGATGAGCGAGGGGCCCGGATAGGCCTCGGCCTCGGTGATGGCCTTGATGGTCTGATTCAGGTTCGCGCCCATGGCGATCTGCGCCACGTACACGTAGCCGTAGGTCATGGCGATCTCGGCGAGCGACTTCTTCTTCACGTCCTTGCCGGCCGCGGCGAACTGCGCCACCTGGCCGAGGTTGGAGGCCTTCGAGGCCTGGCCGCCGGTGTTGGAGTACACCTCGGTGTCGAACACGAACACGTTCACGTCCTTGCCGGAGGCGAGCACATGGTCCAGGCCGCCGTAGCCGATGTCGTAGGCCCAGCCGTCGCCGCCGAAGATCCAGACCGACTTCTTGGTCAGGTACTCCTTGTTGGCCAGGATGCCGGCCGCGAGCTCGGCCACTTCCCCGGTGCCGGCCGCCGCAGCCTCCAGGGCCGCGATGTAGGCCGCCGCCGCGGTCTTGGACGCCTCAGCATCGGTGCGGGCCTCAAGCCACGCGCGGGCCGCGTCGGCCAGCTCGCCGGCCGCGCCGCCGCACTCGATGAGCACCTCGGTGTCCACCACGACCTTGTCCTGCACGGCCTCATAGCCCAAAAGCATGCCCATGCCGTGCTCGGCGTTGTCCTCGAACAGCGAGTTGGACCAGGCTGGGCCGTGGCCGTCGGCATTCACCGTGTAGGGAGAGGTGGCCGCCGGACCGCCCCAGATGGACGAGCAGCCCGTGGCGTTGGCGATGTACATGCGGTCACCGAACAGCTGGGTGACCAGGCGCGCGTAAGAGGTCTGGGCGCAGCCGGCGCACGAGCCGGAGAACTCCAGCAGCGGGCGCTTGAACTGGCTGGCCTTCACCGAGGTGCCCTCGAGCTCCTCCTTGCGGGCGACTTCCTTCACGCAGTAGTCGAACACCGGCTGCTCGTCCAGCTCGTCGGCGATGGGCTGCATGGCCAGCGAGTCGGTGGGGCACTGGATGACGCACAGGCCGCAGCCCATGCAGTCGAGCGGCGAGACAGCCAGCACATACTGCATGTCGGCGCCCACCTTGCCCTTCACGGGGATGTGCTTGGTCTGGGCCGGGGCAGAGGCCATCTCGGCGTCGGTCAGCGCGAAGGGACGGATGGTGGCATGCGGGCACACAAACGCGCACTGGTTGCACTGGATGCAGGTGTCGGGCGTCCACTCGGGCACCGACACGGCCACGCCGCGCTTCTCGTAGGCCGAGGCACCCAGCGGGAACTGGCCGTCCTCGTAGCCGACGAAGGCGGACACGGGCAGCGAGTCGCCGTCCATGCGGCCGACGGGGAACATGACGTTCTCCACGAGGGCCACCGTCTCGGGACGGCCCTCGGCGGGAGCAGCCTTAACGGAGCCCTCAGCGTCCTTCCAGGAAGCGGGCACTTCCACCTGCACGAAGGCCGTGGCGCCGGCATCGATGGCCTTGTGGTTCATATCCACGATGTCCTGGCCCTTCTTGGCGTAGGAGGCCGTGGCCGCGTCCTTCATGTAGCGGATGGCCTCCTCCTGGGGCATGACGCCGGCCAGGGTGAAGAAGGCGGACTGCAGGATGGTGTTGGTGCGCTTGCCCATGCCGATCTCGATGGCCAGGTCGATGGCGT
>NZ_CAUASN010000039.1 GCF_958431955.1 uncultured Adlercreutzia sp.
CTACTACGCGGTGCGCTTCCTCATGACGAAGAACCGCCGCTTCGACACCTGCTCGCGCATCTGCCTTGAAATCGCGCTCTTGTTCGTGGTGCTCACCATGATCACCGGCGAGATGTGGACGCGCTTCGAGTGGGGCGTGTGGTGGAGCTGGGAGCCGCGCCTGACCACCTACCTCATCCTCATGCTCATCGTGATCGCCTACTTCGTGCTGCGCAGCTCGGTGGACGAGCCTGAGCGTAAGGCCACCTTCGCGGCCGTGGTGGCCATCATCGCCACCATCGACGTGCCCATCTGCTTCATGATCACGCGCCTTATCCCGTCTTCCATCCACCCGGTGGTGCTGCGTGAGGGCGGCATGAGCCCTGAGATGGGTATGTGCGTGGGCCTGTGCGCATTGGGCATGCTGCTCGTGGGCTTCGCCCTGTATCGCACCCGCTTCAACCAGGTGCGTCTGACCGAGCGCGTGGACGCTCTCAAGGAAGCCCTCGACGACGAGCGCTAACGGCGTCGTCGTTCCGCAATCCCGCACTGTGCGCTTCCATCCGTCGCGCACCGAGAGAAAGGCCGAACTATGAATCCCATTCTTGCCGACATCTACTCCACCATCCTGCCCTCCGCCCCCTACCTCATCGCGGCCTACGCCCTGCTGTGGGTGGCCCTGCTCGCCTACGTGCTCGTCATCTTCCGCGGCACGAAGAAGGCCGAGGCCCAGCTCATGCTGCTGGAGGAGGCCGTGGCCGACCGCACAGCGAAGGGCGAGTAGCGCTTCCACCTCCGCCGGGTGCTCGCCATCTCGCGCGAGCGGCCCGAAACGGAAGATCTTTCGAGCGGCATCACCTGAGGGATATAGTCCGTTCAGGTGATGCCGCTTTTCTGCGGGCCCGATAAGCTGGGGAGTACCATCGAGAAAGAGGGGGCGCAATGCCGAAGGTGTTGAAGATAATGGTGCTCGGCTTCGCGTGGCTGTGCGTCGGTGCGGCTGTCGTGGGCATCTTCGTGCCCGTGCTGCCCACCACGCCGCTGCTGCTTCTGGCCACGTTCCTGTTCGGCAAGTTCTCGCCGCGCTGCCACGCCATCATCACCAAGAGCAAGGTGTACCGCTCCTACGTGGTGCCCTTCAAGGAGGCCGGTGGCATGCCCGTGAAGGCGAAGATGCGCATGCTGCTCATCTCGCTTGCGGTGCTGGCCGTATCGGCCGCTCTCGTGCAGAAGCCCGTGGTCTGGGGCATCCTGGCCGCGGTGGCGCTGTTCCTCGTCTACCTGGTGACCGTGCGCATCCCCACGGTGGGGGAGGTCGCCGTGCCGAGTGCCCCCGACACCGAGTGGGAGGCCGAGGCTTAGCCGAGGAACCACTTCCAGGCGGGGACGATGTGAATGGCTCCCGCGTTGCTCTCCACTGTTCCCTCCTCGCGCAGGGTCACGACGGTGCCCTCTGAGATGCCCGTAGCTGCCATCGCGGCTGCGAGAGATCCGATTTCGCGCTCGCGAGTCTTGTCGGCATGCATGGATGCGCTCGCTTGGATGAGGGCATAGGGCTCGGCGGCCAGGGCATCGCCGAGGAGGAAATCCACCTTCTGCCGCCGCGGCCCCGGCGCGGTGTAGGAGGTGATAGCCTCGGTGCGTCGCCCCGCCATGCGCCGGCGAAGCTCCAGGTACACGGCAGTCTCGAATCGCTTGCCGATGTCCTGCTGGTTGGCGCGGGATACCGCATAGCTGATGCCCGGGTCGATGGCATATATCTTCGGCAGGACGGTCGATTGGGGTTTCAAGGACACGCGGTACTCCTCGACACGCAGGAGCAGGAACGCTTGTTGGAGCAGATCGACGATGTGATCGGCCTTTTCCCAGTAGATTTTGAAGCCAAGTTCCTTGAAGCTTTCCACGAGCTGGTTAATGGAGAACTCGCAGGCGGTGTTGCGCAGACCATAGAGGGCGAACTGGTTGGCCAGCCGGATGTCTTCCCGTCCGAGGCGCTCGGCGACATCGCGGGCTACGACGTCGCGGGCGTAGCTCTGCAGTATCTCGATACGGTCTTCGGGCAGTCTATTCTGAACGCCGGGGAAGCCTCCTTCTACAAGGTAGCGGTCGAACAGCGATTCGAGGGCGGTTCGCTGTTGGGGGGAGAAGGCATCGCGGGCGTCGTCGGGTACTGGAACACTCTGGAAGCGGCAGAACTCCCGAAACGACAGCGGAAGCATCTCGTGGGCATGGGATCGGCCGCGGAACTTGGTGGCGATCTCCTCCGACGAGAGCTTCGAGGACGAACCCGTGATGACAAGCGTCACCGCCTCGTTCTCGGCGAGGCGCTGGCAGGTGCTCTGCCACTGCTCGACCTCTTGCACCTCGTCGAGAAAGAGGTAGCACCCCTGCTCTCGGGCTTGGGGCGACTGGCGCCAGAATTCGTCTACGACATCGGCCATGACCGTAGGTGCGGCGGGAAGCAGCCGGTCGTCGGCGAAGTCGAAGTAGAAGAGTCGGTCACGCGGGACGCCCTCCTCCAAGAGCTGCGCCATCTTTTGGAAGAGGTAGAAGGTTTTGCCCGAGCGTCGCATGCCGGTGATGATTTCGACGAGGTTGAACCGCTTCGGGCGGGGGAGATCCCGGATGATCTCCTCGCGCCGCACGAAGGGTGGCAGAGGCTGGTTGAGCGATTCCCGTACCAGAGCTGCGATGTTGTCCATGACCCCTCCTCGGTTCATCTTCTCAAAATTTTTGAGAAGATAGTAGCATAACTTCTCAAAAATTTTGAGAAGTTTGCTACTTCCTTTGACAGGAGAGAATGCTGTCATTGCGGCTTTCATGCTGAGGGAAGCGAGATTAGCCGCTCTCTTTTGTCGCCTAGGCGACAAGGGAACGGGCTTCTCGTTGACAGACAGGGATGCATCCTTTTCCCACAATGCGAGATCGGGTATGCGGGCCGCGCTCTTCGGGTGCGGGCCCGGAGGGTCGGGCCCCTGCAAGGCGGGAGCCCTGCATTGAGTGAAGGGATGGCCATGAGGCACGTGATGACGAGAAGGACGGCTGTGAAAATGGGGTCGTGCCTGCTCTGCGGAATGCTGGGCTTGGGGACTATCGCGGGATGCACCGCCCTCGAGGCGGTCGACGAGGATGCGGTGGCGGCGACGTTCGATGGCGAGGCCATCTACGAGCGGGATATCACCGAGGAGGTCCGCGTTGCGCGCATCAGCCAGAACCTCGAGGACGACGAGGCCTGGGCCCGCTGGCTCGGTGCGAACGACTACGACGCATCGGTTATTCGCCAGCAGGCGATCAACGCGATTGTCGGCGACATGATCATCGAGCACGGCGCCCACGAGAGGGGGATCGAGATCGATGAGTCAGCCGTCGACGAGGAGTGGGAGCAGGCGAAGGCGCGCTACGGATCGGAGGAGGGGCTTCAGGCCGCCCTCGATGCGCTCGGTATGACGCGCGAGCGGTACCGCAACGAGATTCGCCTGTCCTTGGAGAACAAGGCCCTGCGCGAGACCTTCGCCGATGATGCGCCGCCGACCGACGAGGAGCTGCTCGCCTACGCCCAGCTCCAGCTGCCCGGTTTCAACGGGGCTCGCCGCTCCTCGCAGATCCTCTTCAAGCTCGAGGACAAGGAGCTCGCCCAGGAGGTGCTGGAAAAGCTCAAGGTCGGCACGTTGGATTTCGCCGACGCGGCGCGGGAGTACTCCGTCGACGGCACGGCCGAGGCGGGCGGCGATGTGGGCTGGGACTGCCTGGTCGATTTCGTGGACGAGTATGCCGAGCCGCTGAAGGAGCTGGCGGTCGGCGACCTGAGCGACCTGGTCGAGAGCGATTACGGGATCCACATCATCCAGTGCACGGATGCCTACGAGGCGCCCGAGGAAGTGACCTCAACTAAGGATGTTCCCCAGGAGTTCCTCGATGCCTTCGCACAGGATCTGCGCGACCAGAAGGAGCAGGAGGCCTTCAGCAACTGGTATCTCGGCTGCCAATCGGCGGGCAACCTGGTAATCCACGACATGCCCGCCGGGCTGCCCTACGATGTGGAGCCGGTAAAGGAGGCATCCTAGGCGCCCCGGCGCGTGGGCGCTGAGAAACCCGCTCTCCTCGGCGCCTTTGCGCCGAGGGGCCGAAATGGGCTATGATGGCGTTGGGTTTACGGGGGAGTGACTTTGGAGGAGATCATGGAACACCAGTGCCCTTATGCCGACAACGCCTTTTGCGCCGGCCTATCCGGCGAGCAGCGGGCTGTGCTCTGCCGGCGGTGTCATGTGCGCAAGTACACGGCTCGCCAGCAGTACGACACGGCCTATTGGACGAAGGGGCCGGTGCTGCTCGTCGACGGCCTCCTGCTCATGGGCAACGACCTCTCGCCGTCGGACGAGACGTTCCGCTCGCGCGAGTACGCCGAGCCGGGCGGGTTCGTGACGCTCGGCGACGTGGTCATCCCGGCGCACGACTACCCCCAGATCAACTCGATGCTGTGCATGACCGATTGTCAGCTCGCCCTGTTCGACAGCGCTGATTTCGACGAGTTGTACCGGACCGACATCGATTTCTGCCATCAAGTGATGAGGACTGTTACGAGGGGCTGGGGGCTCGCCGAGGCGCATCTGGTGGCCGATACGGCCGCGAGGAAAATCGAGCTGTTCCTGAAATTCTGCGCCCGGAACGACTTCCCCCGCTTCACCCACGAGCAGATAGCCCTGGCGTGCAACTTGAGCCGCCAGACGGTGACGAAGACCCTGGGGGAGCTTTTGCGGGAGAACTCCCGCCTCTACGACTGCATCGCCTAGGGGCGGCGCACTTCTCCCACCGAGCACGGCGCCCTTGTCGCGTAGACGACAAGGGCGCTGTCGCGTAAGGGACGGCAGAAGTGTCGCCCGGTGAGAAAAAAGCAGTCGGTGCCTTTGCTGCGCTTCCTCCTCATCTTTTTCATACTAAGGCCACGGGCGCGAATGTGCGCGCCGAAGGTCGAGATCGAGAAGAAGAGAAGGAGGATGAAGATGAGAGGTCAAAAAAGGTTCTCACGCTGGCTATCGCCTCGGTGCTCGCTTTGGGAACCATGGCCGCCTGCAGCACCCAAGAGGGTGCGGGCGACGCCTCTCCCGGCGATGAGGGAAAGGCGACCCAAGAGCAGGCACGCGCGCTCACGCCGCAGGAGGACATGCTGGAATCCCAGGGAGTGAAGATCATTCACAGCGAGCATTCGGGCATTGTCCAGCAGCTCGAGGACGGAACCCAGATCATGCTGGCCCCCGAGTACATCAAGCAGAAGGGCATGTTCGGCCAGCATTACGAGAGCGGCGAGGGTGCCGAGGGCAACGCGAGCGAGCGCAACGACGAGCTGGCCATTGCCGGCACGGGCTTTAGCGAGGTTGACTACAACGTGGACGTGCTGCACGCCGACGAGCGCGGCTGCAACGCCTGCCATGTGAGCCTGCTGGATGCCCTCAACGAGTTCGATCCGGAGCACTCGGGCATCTCGACGGGCGACGCGTGGCTCGATGTGAAGGCCATGACTGTGGACGTGTGCATCGCCTGCCATACCAACTCGATCGAGTTCGCGCAGAACATCCCCGATTTCGGTGAGATGATCCACACCATGCACGGCACGGTGGCGGGCGAGGAGAAGGCCACGTGCTTCCAGTGCCACGCGACCGTCAAGCACGGCTATGACGAGGAAAAGTACCAGGGCGTGAAGAACATGCTCGGCCAGGACCACGTGAGCGCCCCGACGGAGTGGGAGCTGTGGGAGCATGTGAAGTACGACCAGATGCACGGCATCGCCAACATCCCCAACGCCACGGGCGAGTTCTCCTACAGCCAGGACGAGATCACCCCGCGCGACCAGCTGTTCAACGAGACGTGGCTGGCCTACTCGAGCGCCGAGATGGCCGAGGTGGCCGGTCAGCCGGTGGGCGATCTGGGCGAGGCCTTCAACTCCATCGACGAGGAGAAGAATGAGCAGCTGCGCAACGAGATCTTCGACAACTGGGATTTCGGCATCAAGGGCTGCGTGAACAACCCCCAGCAGTGGAAGCTGAAGGATCTCATCCAGCAGGCCACTGACGCGGGTGTGGTGAAGACGGTCACCATGAAGGAGCACTGCGGCATCACCAAGCTTGGCGGCTGGCAGATCGGCCAGGTCGAGGTGACGGGCGTGCCGGTGTCCTGGCTCGTGGAGCAGGCCGGCGGCTACACCCCCGACGCCAAGTGGATCGATGGCGAGAGCCTCGACTCCTCCGAGATCGACGGCCTGAACATGGGCCGGTTCATCGGATCGACCCCCATCGACTGGAACTACGACGTCATGGTGATCTGGGAGATCAACGGCGAGCGCCTCGACTGGGCCCAGGGCTTCCCGCTCCAGCTGTGGGTCGGCGCTGCGGCGGCCGATGCGTACATGAAGCAGCTCGTGAGCATCGACATCACCAACGACGAGACCCGCATGGGCACCGATACTACCGAGAAGGCCATGTGCATGGGCCCCATCCAGTATCCCGGCTACGGCGGTGTGAAGGCCAACGCAGCCATCCTGAACACCTACGACGGCCAGGTGGTCGAGGCGGGCAAGCCCTACACGTTCCACGGCTATCTGGACGGCTGGTACGAGACGGTCGGCGGCATCAAGGTGTCCATGGACGGCGGCCAGACCTGGACCACGTTCGAGACTCCCAACGACGACCCCCAGCGTTGGGTCACCTGGGACTTCACCTGGGAGGTTCCCGAGGGTAACGCGGCCTACGTGCTCGACGTGAAGCCCTTCCTGAAGGACGGGTCCGAGACGGTCGACTCGCTGAGCGTCATGATCAACGCTGTTGAAGGAGGTGTCGTCGAAAATGCAGGCGACAAGTAAGAAGATCATCGGCACCGCCGCCGGCACCATGCTCGTGCTGGGCTCCCTCGGCACGACCGCCGTGGCTCCCGTGCAGCAGGCGCTTGCCGCAGACGGCGACGCGACGGCCCGAGAGGCGGTTCAGGCCGATGCAGGCACCCAGATGGTGCAAGACTCGGTGGTGCGCGGCACGTTCACGGCCACCCAGACCCAGACGGCCACGGCCGAGGTGATGAAGAACCTCTTCCGCAACGTATCCGCCATGCTCTGCAATACGAGCCTGCACGAGGAGGCGGCGTCGGCGGCCGAGGTGCCCACGGACGCCATGGAATGGGAGTTCTCCGTTTCCGGCGAGGTGCGCAATCCCTACCATGCCGTGATCGGGGATCTGGTGGACGACGAGGACGGCGTGCAGCAGAAGATCATGGGCTGCACGTGCATGGGCAACCCCTCCGACGGGCGCGCCATCGCCAACGCGGAGGTGACGGGGTTGAAGCTCCAGGCGCTTCTCATGGCCGCCGCCCCCACGGCCGATGCCAACGCCGTGGTGTTCACGTCCTCCGACGGCTACAGCCAGACCGTGCCTTTGTACTACCTGCTCTCCCACAACGTGGTGCTGGCATACGAGGTTGCCGGCGAGCCCGTGGCGGACTCCATGGGCGGCGTGGTGCAGCTGTGGATCCACGGGGCTTCGGCCAACTACTACGTGTCCAACGTCACGTCCATCGAGCTGGTCTCCTTGCCCGAGACCCCCGATGACCCCAGTGAGTCCGATGCCTTCCAGAACAGTCCCAACGTGACGGTGCTGGAAGCCGCGTAAGAGCCCGCTTCCCATCCTCCGGGTCGTCCCGGCTCGGAGGGTGGGCGCGCAAGGCCGCAGGGCGTCTCCCCTTAAAGCCCTGCGACCTTGCGCGCCCAGAAGGGGAGCGCCGAAGGAACGGCGCTCGCCGCGGGCGCAGACGGATCGGAAAGGATGAGGCTATGATCGGGACGATCTTCGGCGAGGTTGGAGCGCCGGTATCCATCAAGGGCGTTGCCGGCGACTACGGGCGCGCGATCAGCGCCGTCGAGTTCAGCCTCGACGACGGGGCGCACTGGACGCGCTACGCCGTCGAGGAGCAGGAGCCGGGTCTGAACACCTACTGGTCCTTCACCTACACGCCCGAGCGCGCCGGGGCATACCGGATGCTCGTGCGATCGGTGAACGACCGCGGCGAGGCGAGCCCCGAGCCCGCCGTCATCCCCCTGTCCGTCGCTTAGGAACCGCAGGCAAAGAGTAAGGAGCTCATGTGAGGAAACAGTTGATGCGCGGCGCGGCGTCCGGGGCGCTTATGCTGATGATGGTCCCGTCGGTGGCGATGCTCGGATGCTCCGGCACGTCTGCCGCAGGAGACGGCGCAGCCGATGCGGGCGCGGCGTTTACCGGTAAGGGCGAGGGGAAGGGCGGCACCATCGAGGTGACCCTGACCGTCGACAACGGCCGCATCGTGAGCGTCGATGAGATTATCGGCGAAAAGGAATCCCCCAACCACGGCCAGGTGCCCATCGAGGACGGCACTTTCGCCGAGCAGATCATGGAGGCCCAATCCGCCGATATCGACGGCGTTTCCGGGTCGACGCTGACCACCGACGGCGTGAAAGAGGCGGTGCAGGACGCACTGGACCAGGCCGCCGATGCCCAGGGCTCGTCGGCCGGCGCCGATGCGGGCCAGAAGTAAGACGCTTCCTTCCGTTGGGTTCCCGAACATGAACGATCTCCCCTCCTCTCCGGTGATTTCGATTCCTCCCTCCTCATGTTCGGGAACGGTAGAGGGCCGCTTCCTCGCGTTCAACACCGTCATCGAGACGAAGATCGTGCTCGACGACGGGTTGGATGCCGCGGAGGCGGCCCTTCTCGTTGAGCAGCTGCGCGCCGAATGCGAGCGCTACGAGTCGCTGCTCTCGCGCACCCGTCCGACAAGCGATGTGGCGCGGCTGAACCGGAGCAGGGGTGATTTCGTGCGCATAGAGCGCGCCACCTGGGAGGCGCTGCAACTGGGCTGCTTCTACAGTGCCCAGAGCGCGGGCTATTTCGACATCACCATGGGCGCGCTGACGCAATTGTGGGACTTCCGCCGAAAGACCGTGCCCGATGAGCGGGCGGTTGCGCAGGCGCTCGGCCATGTCGGCTGGGGGCAGCTGGAGTTTCTGGATGCCGACGGCTGCTACCTCGTCCGCAAGATCGATCCCGAGCTGCTCGTCGATGTGGGCGGCTGCGCCAAGGGATACATCGCCGACCGGCTCATGGAGCTCCTTGCCCGGGCCGGCGCGCGAAACGTCTATTTGAGCCTCGGCGGGAACGTGGCGGTGCGCGGGACGAACGAGCGGGGGCGCCCCTGGAACATCGGCGTGCGCAACCCCGCCGGCCCGGGCGTGGTGGGCACGGTGCCGCTGACGGCCGGTTCCCTGGTGACAAGCGGGGTGGACGAGCGGTATTTCACGCAAGGCGGACGCCGCTACCACCATATCCTCGACTGCCGAACGGGCCGTCCCGCCGAAAGCGACGTGGCCAGCGTGACGGTGATATCGGGACGCTCGAGCGACGGCGACGGGTTCTCGACGGCCCTGCTGTGCATGGGCTTCGAGCGGGCGGCTGCCTTCGTCGAGGAGCGCCCGGAAATAGAGGCGGTGTTCGTGCTGGCCGACGGGACTGTGCGTTCCTCGTCGGGCGCGGTCTTCGCGCCCCGCGGCTGATCGCGGCGCAGTCTCCTTCCGCTTTCCCGTGCGCTGTGGGCGCCGGGTGTTTTTTGCTCCCTGCAAAAGAAAGAGCGGGTCCCTTGCGGGGCCCGCTCTCAGGGGAGGCTTGCCTGCAGGCAGTGCTACTTGCGCTGCGGGGTCTCGATGTCCTTCTCCACGGCCACGTACACGAAGCCGGGCTTGCCGTCGGCGGGCAGGTCGTTGTAGGCCACCATCTCGGCGATCTCGGCCGGCGTGGCGCTCGCGGGCTCGGTCTCAAGCAGGTAGGCGGTGTCGGCGCGGCGCTCCATGGCCTCGCGGAAGTCCTTGGTGCCCACGAACACTTCCTGCTTGTAGGGGTTCACGCCGAGCTTCTTGGCGCGGTACATGATGTAGGCGAAGGCGGCGATGTTGGCGCCGAGGGCCAAAAGCGACACGACCAGGTTCACGTTGGGGTTGTTCACCGAGTCGGCGGCGAAGATGGAGTCGTTGGCGAACATCGGCACCATCTGGCAGAACATGCACCACATGGACAGCGTGAAGGCACGGTTCTGGATCCAGCCGCCCTTGTTCCAGATAAGGCCGGCGATGGTCGGGGCGAGCAGCAGGGCCACGCCGCAGTACCAGGAGTGGGTCGGCAGGTTGTTGTAGGTGTAGCAGAAGTTCCACAGGTCGTAGGCGATGATGAACACCCAGGTCATATCGGGCCACAGCATATCCTGGCGCTTCTTGGAGATGTAGATGCCGAACCAGCCGGTCATGCACGCGATGTTGATGATGCCGGCAATGCCGTTGAACACGTTGTGCCAGCCGCCGTACAACGTGACGCCCTCGGAGGACACCCAGGTGGTGCCGAAGGCGCGGAAGGCGCTCTCGAAGTCGCTCACCACGGCGATGAGGATGTTGATGGCCACGATGATGAAGGGGAAGGCCTTGAACCAATGGGCCCGCCCGATCTTGCCCCAGGAGAACTTGAGCATCATGAAGCCGATGCAGCCGGCGGTGGCGGCGTACACCTTGGCGTAGTGGAACCAGCTGTTCATGTCGGTGTGGGTGGGGTTGGTCAGCGCCCACTCGGCGCCCATGGCCGCGCCGATCTCCACGGCGAGGCAGTAGACGGTCATGACGCCGCACACGCCGAAGAACATGAAGCAGCCGCCGAACTTGGTGCGGCGAGCGAACTCGTTCAGCAGAATGAGCAGGACGAGCACCATGGCCAGACCGAGCCATTGGTAGAGCGCATTGGGACCGTACACATCGAATAGCATGGGTATCCCTCCTTAATAGATACCGATCGGGCAAGCTCGCCGCGCCTGGACCGGAGACCCGCAGTGTCCAGTCCAGCCGCGGTGGCTTCGCAAGAGACCTTGCAATCGCTGGTGACTACCATACTCGTCCTGCTATCTTCAGTCAATATCCATAAATTATCAGTTTGGTAGTAATTGACGGAATGAAAAACTGTGTCAATATAACCTTGATACACAGGGAAAATGCTGATATGCTCCGATCAAATAATTTCATGAATGAAAGTAAAAGAAAACTTTCATGAAGAAATATCAGTCAAACAAGTCGGAATGATCGGAGGGATTATGAACGGAGTGAAAACCACAGCGGCCCTCGGGTGCGCCACGGTGCTCACCTTCGGGCTGGCCGGCTGCGGCGCCTCGTTCGAAGGATCGGGGTCGAAGGACGCGGCCTCGGCCGAGCAGCTGGCCCAGCGCACCGAGGACCCGTGGGCGGCCGAGGTGGTGGCCGATGGTGCGGCTCGGGCCGAGGGCAACCTGCGCGACGGCGTGTACACCGGCTACGGCCGCGGCATGGAGGGGTGGATCAGCGTGACGCTGCTGGTGGACGACGGGCGCCTGACGTGCCTGGAGACCGCCCAGGACGGCGAGAGCCAGAGCCGCGGCGGCTACGAGGCCATCCGCGACGGCGTGTACGCCGAGATGATCGAGGCGGCCCAAGGCCCCGACATCGATGCGGTGGCCGGGGCCACCATCACCACGGCCGGCGTGAAGCAGGCCGTGGAGGACGCGCTGGCCCAGGCCGCCGCCGAGGATGCGGTGGCTGCCGCGGCCGATGCCACGACCGCCGAGAAGGAGGCTGGTAGCCATGAGTAAGCTCAACCAGGGCGCGGGCCTCTCGCGCCGCGACTTTCTGACCGGCTCGGCCCTGGCCGCCGCTGGTGCGGCCGCGGCGGGGCTTCTCGCCCCCGAGGCTGCCCTTGCCGCGAGCGCCGAGCGCCGCGGCGACTGGACGCGCGAGGGCGATCCCGTGGCCGCTTCCGATCCGAGTGACGTCACCAACGCGGGCGCCGCCGACGGCACCTACCGCGAGCACGACGCCGCGAGCTTCCCCGCCAACGACGCCACGCCCATTCCGCCTCGCGCCGTGCCCGATACGTGGGACTACGAGTGCGACATCTGCGTGGTAGGCGCCGGGGGCGGCGGCCTGAACGCCGCGGCCCGCGCCGTCGAGCTGGGAGCCGACACCATCTGCGTGGAGGCCATGGGCCTTCCCGGCGGCAACGCCCAGGAGGCGGGCATGTGCGGCATCTTGGGCGGCTACTCCGGCCAGGAGGAGAAGAAGTTCGCCTTCCCGAGCTATCCCTTCTCGCCCCAGGCTCTCACCGACTGGGCCATGGACGAGTACCACTACGCGGCCGATCCGAAGCTCATCTACAAGATCGCCTCGGAGGGCGGCAAGAGCCTCGACTGGATGGCCGACTGCGGCGTGCACTGGCGTCTGGGCGAGGTGCCCGTGTATGTGGCGCCGAAGCGCTCGACGCTCGACCACCACGTGCTGAAGATGAAGGACGCCACCGACGCCATGTACAACTACGCCAACCAGCACGGCGTGGACTTCCACTTCCAGAGCCCCGCGGCGGCGCTTGTGCAGGATGACGACGGGCGCATCGTGGGCGTCGTGGTGAACGAGGACTACGGCGACGAGAAGTACATCCACGCCAAGCGCGCCGTCATCCTCACGGCCGGCGGCTTCTGCAACAACAAGGCGCTGCTGGACAAGTACATCCCCACGGCGGCCATGGGCTGCGCCTCCAGCTACCTCACCGCCGGCGAGACCGGCGAGTGCTTCCGTATGGGCCTCGGCGTGGGCGCCGACGTGTCCGGCTTCAACAGCTCGGCCTCCTTCGACGGCGGCGTGGACTGGCAGGCCGAGGGCGGCACCTGGGCGCGCTTCCTCTACGACGGCATGACCCAGCTCTCGCGCCAGCCGTGGCTGACCATCGACCGCTGCGGCAACCGCCTGCGCTACATGGACTCGCGCGTGGGCGAGGACGGCGCGAACGCCATCTACGCCCTGGGAGATCTGGCCACCATCCAGATGACCCCTCCCGGCCACCGCTCCTACATTATCTTCGACGCGAACTACGAGGACCATCTGGCCGGGTTCGCCCAGGAGCACTGCCGCAAGCTCATCACCCCCGACCTCGAGCAGATTGAGAAGGTGCCCGAGCACTATCGCGACTGGCACCACGGCGTGCAGGACGCCATCGACGCCGACGTGCTGAAGCGCCGCGACACCCTGGAGGAGCTCGAGGCCGATCTGGGCCTGGCCGAGGGCGTGCTCACCGAGGCTGTGGCGAAGTGGAACGAGGCGTGCGAGCGCGGCGAGGACGACTTCATGTACCCCATGCCGCCCGAGTGGCTGCACAGCATCACCACACCGCCCTTCTACGGCTGCCGCATCGGCGGCAACCTGTACGGCACCAAGGCCGGCCTGCTCATCAACGACCAGATGCAGGTGATGGGCGTGAGCGGGCGCGTCATCCCGGGTCTGTACGCCGGCTGGCACACCGCCGGCGGCGCCTGCGGCGAGAACAGCTACATCGGCGATCCCATCCTGGGTTCGCTCATGGGGGACGTGGGGCTCGCCTTCTGCGGCGGGTATCTCTGCGGCACCTCGGCGGTGGAAAACGAGATGGGCGAGGCCTAAGGGCGCTCTGGGAACGCGCGGGGCAGGACGTCCCGCGGGATTGCTTCGGAAGGAGCTGACTATGAACGATATAAAAGCAATGGCGCGGCCGTTTCTCACGCTGTACGCCATGGCGCTCGTGATAGCGATTCTGGCCCGCATCGGGCTTACCGTGGCCGGGGGCACCGGCGTGCTCGCCTTCGATTACATCTCTGCTTCGGGCGTGCCCATCCTGGATGTGATCTGCTCCATCCTCACGGGCTCGGCCTTCGTGGCCTTCCTGTTCGCGGCGGGGCTGGCGCTCGTTGTGTCCACGGCCGGCGCGGTGCTCTACGCGGTCCTCGCGGCTCGCGGCGACGGGCGGGCGCGCCCCGCGACTGCGTTTCTGTGGGGCTGGGCCACGGCGCTTGTGGCCATCGTGTGCCTGGTCGTGGTGGTGCTCGGCATCCTGTCGGCCGTGCAGGTGGGCTCTATGAGCTCGAAGCTGCCGGGGCTGCCCACCATCGTGCTGGGCGTTATCGCCTTTGCGGCCTTCCTGGGCACGCTGCTCGGCGCGGCGTCGATGGTGGTGTGCGCTTGCGTGGCCCGCGCTCGCGCCGGGCACTCCCTGGCGGTGGGGCTCATCGTGGCCTGCGCGGCCTGCGGCGCGGTGGTCATGGTGCTCACAGTGGGCACCTTCTCGGCCCTGAACGTGGCGGCGGTGAGCCTGCCGGCGCTCGGCGGCTGGGTGGCGGCCGACCTGGTCGCGAACCTGGCCCTGCTCTTCGGCGCCGCGGCCTACATCGGCAAGCTGGAAGGCGCCTCCGCGCCGAAGGGGGCCGCGAAACCGGCGGCAGCCACGGCCGTAGCGCGAGGCGAAATACCCTAGATTTCCTGGAGCAGGTCGTAGGCGGCCTGCTCCTTTGCTTGGCGCTGGGCGTCCAGGTCAGCCACGACGACATGCCCCACCTGCTCGATGGCCTCGCGCTGGCCGGCCGTGAGGTTGGCCCACAGCTTCGTGGCCGCCAGCTCGTTCACCGTGGCGCCGATGAGGAAGCCCTCGTAGACGCCCTCGTCGGTGAGCGCCACGTAGACGGCCTTCTTGTCCGCGGGCGACTTCAGCCGTCGGGCCCAGCCGCGCTGCACGAGCCGCTCGATGGCCCGGGCGGCGTTCACCGGCGACATGCGGAGCGCCTCGGCGAGCGCGCCCACGCGCTCGGGGCGGTCGGTCTCGCCGAGGCGCTGCACGATGCGGCACTCGTTGAACGAGGCGCCCGTGGCCTCGCGCAGGGTACGCTCGGTCTCCGCGCGGATGAGCTCCACCGACACGAGCGAGCGCGAGGCGGGGAAGCGGCTGGCCACCTCGGCATTGAGCGGTGGCTCGATGGCGGCGCCGGCGGCCACCGCGGCCTCCAGGATGGTGCGGTAGGTGGGGTTGTCGGTGGGGAAGTTCGCGTACAGGCTCGCGACGAGCGACTCGTTCACCGTGGCGATATGGGCGCGCCCCGCCTCGGTAATGGCGAGAAAGCGCGTGCGCCCGTCGGATTTGCCCGCATCGCGGGTGGCGTACCCGCGCGATTCCAGCGCGTCCACCGCCTGGGTGATCACGTTGGGCTTCATGCCCAGAAGCTTCCCCAGCTCGCCCTGGCTGATGGCCCCGTTGGCCTGCAGAAGCTTCGTGAGCACCCGGTACTGGGTGATGTTCAGCTCGCTGGCGGCGGCCAGCCCCTGGCGCAGCGTCTCGTGGGCCATCTCGAAGGCCACGAAGTAGGTGGAGTCCAGGTTGAACTTGTCCTTGGAGGGGGTGGGGCGCGTCTCGGTCATGGAAATCCTCGCTTATCGCCGCCGTCGAGCCGGCGAGCGTCAGATAGTTCACTACTGTAATAATTATACTGCGCAGAGTGCATGCGACGGAGGCTTGCAGGGCAAACAGCCATAATTTGGCCAGAAAAGCCGTTTTTGGTGCAACAGTTGCAGCGGCGAACGTGGCGGTTGCGGGCTCTGGGCGCTTTTAGCCGCGTGCCGGGGTGATCGTGCCCGCGCGGTCGATGAAGAAGGCCTGCTCGATCTCGGGGTGCCGCCGCGCCAACGCGAGGCCCCGTTCCAGCCCGAGGGCCAAAAGCGTGGTGGAGAAGCCCTCGGCGTCGATGGACTTCTCGCAGATGACGGTGACGCCGGCCACGTCGGTTTCGGCGGGCATGCCTGTGCGCGGGTCGAGGATATGGTGGTAGAAGGTGCCGTCGGGCGCGGTGAAGCAGCGCTCGTAGATGCCGCTCGTCACAGCCGAGCCGCGCGCGAGGGGCACGGCCCCGATGAGCTTCTCCGGCTCGGCGGGGTTGCGCACGCCGACGTTCCACGGCTGGCCGTTCGGCTTGGCGCCGCTCACGGCCACATTGCCCCCGAGGTTCACGATGATGCCCGAAAGCCCATGGGCCTCCATGGCCGCCACGAGCGCGTCGGCGATCCATCCCTTGGCGATGCCGCCCGCGTCCACGGCCGCCGCCGGATCGGCCAGCTGGGCGAAGCAGCGGCCGTCCTCCCGCCACAGCCTCAGCTGGCGCCAATCCACGTGGCGCACCGCCTCGGCCAAGGCGGCGGGGTCGGGCACGGTGCCCTCGTGGAAGTTCCACAGGCGCACGCCCGGCCCGACGGTGATGTCGAAGGCGCCCTCGCTGGCCTCGCAGTAGGCGAGCGCGCGGGAGAGCAGGTCGAACGTGAGCGGGTCGATGGTCACGGCCGCGCCCTTAGCGCCGTTGATGCGCGCGATGTCGGAATGGGGCAGCGTGCGGCTGAACAGCCGCTCGTAGATGCGGCAGAGCGAGCGAGCCTCCTCGAAGGCCGCCCGGCACGCTTCCGCTTCCCCGTAGGCCTCGATGTCGATGACGGTGTTGAACGCGAGGAACCGCACGCCCGCGGGCTTGCCGCCTTCCGCCTCGTGCCACTGGGCGAAGTCCTCGTCGGGAATGGGGTCGCAGGCGCCCTCGTGCCCGGTCGTGCGCATCGGCGACGCCTCCTCCGTTAATTGTCCGCTGCTGGTTTCCATGGGCCCAGTATAGCGCACATCCTGTAGTATCATGGGCCGACGCACACGAACGACGGGGGCGGCCGCCGCCCTCCCCGACAGAGAGAAAGGCGCTCACGTGAAGGCTCTCATTCCCGCGGCGGGGCTCGGCACCCGCTTTTTGCCGGCTACCAAGGCCCAGCCCAAGGAGATGCTGCTGGTGGTGGACCGCCCGGCTATCCAGTACGTGGTGGAGGAAGGGCTCGCGTCGGCGGCCGACGAGGTCGTGATCATCAACAGCCGCGAGAAGAAGGCCATCGAGGACCACTTCGCGCCCAACCCCGAGTTGGTGGCGCTTCTGCGCGAGCGCGGCAAGGACGCCTATGCCGAGGCCGTGGAGGCCGTGGGCAACTACCCGGTGAGCTACGTGTACCAGGAAGAGGCGCTCGGGCTGGGGCATGCGGTGCGCTGCGCGGCCGAGAAGACGGCCGGCGAGCCCTTCTACGTGCTGCTCGGCGACGTGCTCGTGCCCGACAACCAGATGCTGCCGGCCATGCAGGCGGTCTCCGATGCTCATAACGGGGCGAGTGTCATCGCGGTCATGCCCGTGCCCGATGACCAGGTGAGCCGCTTCGGCGTCATCGCCGGCGCCCCGGTGGCCGACGACGTGTGGAAGGTGGACGCGCTCGTGGAGAAGCCGGCGCTCAAGGACGCTCCCAGCAACCTGGCGGTGTTCGGGCGCTACCTGCTCTCGCCGCGCGTGATGGAGCTTCTGGCCGACATTCAGCCCGGCGTGGGCGGCGAGATCCAGCTCACCGACGCGCTCGATGCGGTGCTCGCCGAGGAGGAGATGTACGCGCTCATCGTGGATCCGGCCGACGGCTTCGATACCGGTACTGTGGAAAGCTGGCTCGAGACGAACAACATCTTGTTCCAGCGCAAGAACGGCTAGGCGACTCTGTTCCGTTTCGGCCCCGTTCCCTCCGGCTGCGTCGCGGTCGCGGGGCGGGGTTGTTTTTCTGCCGTGATGGGCTTTGGATGCAGGTTCGACAACATGTCAGCAGCGGTGCTATTATGAGGAATTGCCGCTGTGTTCCCGCTGATGGGAATGCGCCTCATTTCTGAAGAATAGCTTAAAGATGACCCTTTGAATCCACAAGTTCCCCACCTTCACGTCATAGGGAATTCAAGGGTGGTTGTTATACTGACGCCAGCAAGTGAGACATCCCCCTCCGATCACTTGCCTGCTTTGTCTCTGAAAAGCAGAACGCGGCTCTTGCGAGAGTCGCATCCCCCCTCCTTCTGGCCCGGCGGCCCCCTCCGCCGGGCCGCTTCTTTTTTCGTGCCCGAGCGACGCAGGGCCTTGCACGCGGGCCTTTCGCCCGAATCCCAGCGCGAGGCGGCGGGGTCGGCATTACACTGGTCGCTTAGGCTGGCGAGAGGAAAGGCATTCCCCCTACATGATTTGGCACTGCGGTCGCTTCGACTTCGATACCTCAACGCCCATCATCATGGGCATTTTGAATATGACGCCCGATTCGTTCTCCGACGGCGGCCAGTTCGCCGACGACGCGGCGGCCGTCGAGCGCGCCCTTGAGATGGTGGGCGAGGGGGCGGCCATCATCGACGTGGGCGGCGAGTCCACGCGGCCCGGCTCCGATCCGGTGGATCCCGAGACGGAATGGGAGCGCATCGGCGGCGTCATCGCCGAGCTCGCCAAGCGGGAGCTATGCGTGTCGGTGGACACCCGCCATGCCGAGGTGGCAAAGCGCGCCCTGGCCGCCGGCGCCTCCATCGTGAACGACGTGTCGGGCTTCCGCGATGCGGCCATGGTGGACGTGGTGGCGAAGAGCGGCTGCGGGTGCGTGGTGATGCACATGGCCGGCGAGCCGAAGACTATGCAGGATGATCCCGTCTACGACGACGTGGTGGCCGAGGTGCGCGATTACCTGGACGAGCAGGCCCGCGCCCTGGAGGCAGCCGGCGTCGACCACTCGCGCATCTGCATCGACCCGGGCCCCGGCTTCGGGAAGACCCCCAAGCAGACCATCGAGCTCATGCGCAACTTGCACGAGCTCGTGCATGTGGGCTACCCGGTGATGGTGGCCGCCTCGCGCAAGAGCTACGTGGGCTACGCCTACAAGATCGACGAGCCCCGCGAGCGGGACGTGGCCTCGGCCGCCGAGGCGCTGCTCGCCTGCGAGCTGGGGGCCTCGGTGGTGCGCACGCACAACGTGGCCATGACTGCCGCGGCGCTGAAGGATCTGCGCCCCGCCGTCATTTTGGGAATCGGCTCCAACGTGGCCCTCGTGGCCGAGCCCGGCGAGGAGACCGAGGCGAAGATCGCCCAGATCAACCTTGCCGTCGGGCAGCTGTGCAGCCTGCCCGATACCCAGATCATCGATATGGCCCCCTTCTACGAGAGCGAGCCGGCCTACTTCGAGGACCAGGATGCCTTCGTGAACACCGTGGTGCTCCTGCGCAGCGGGCTGCCGCCCAAGGAGCTGCTCGGCTACCTGCACGGCATCGAGAACTCGCTCGGGCGCGTGCGCGAGCGCGAGAACGGCCCGCGTACCCTGGACATCGATATCGTGGACTACCAGATGTACGTGGCCTGCGACGACGAGCTCACGCTGCCGCATCCGCGCGCAGTCGAGCGCGACTTCGTCGTGAGGCCCCTGCTGGACATTCTGCCTGGATGGGATCTGGCCGACGGCACGCCGGCAGCCTCGGTGCCGGAAGATGCGCGCGTGGGGAAAGCGAGGCGATTGTAGTGAAGCTCACCGTCGTCGACGAGGTCGCCTCGACCAACGAGGTCGTGAAGAACGCCCTGCGCGAGGGCAAGGCCGAGGGCCTGGTGGTGCGGGCGCGCCGCCAGAGCGGCGGCTACGGGCGCCAGGGCCGTTTCTGGGACAGTCCCGAGGGCGGCCTGTACATGTCGCTTCTGCTGCGGCCCGATGTGGCCGGGGCGGGTCTGGCCACGCTGAGCCTGGTGGTGGGCCTGTCGGTGCAGCGCTCGCTCGCCGCGATGGCCTCCCCCGCCTTCGAGGACGGCATCCAGCTGAAATGGCCCAACGACGTGGTGTATATGCCGGCCGAGTGCGAGCGGGCCGACGAGTACCGCAAGCTCTGCGGCATTTCGCTCGAGGCCTGCGGGGGAGGGGTGTGCGTGGGCATCGGCATCAACGTGTTCCCGCCTGCCATCGCCCAGCCCGTGGAAGGCCGCAACGTTCCCGCTTACCTGACAGACCTCATGGTCGCTCCCGGTGCCGCCCCGGGCACCACGCTGACCCAGGCGGTCGCGGCCCTGCCCGAGGACGAGCGCGCCGCTCGGCGCGAGGAGGTCATCACCGACGTGCAGCGCGAGGTGCTCGCCCGCGTGCTCGTGGCCTACGGCCGCTGGCGCGAGCTCGGGTTCGCCCCGTCGATGCCGCTCTACGGGGCCGCGTCGTTCCTCGATGGCCGCTGTCTGCGCATCGAGAACGCCTCGGGCGAGACCGTGGTAGAAGGCGAGGGCGCCGGCGTGGACGAGCGCGGCCGTCTGCTCGTGCGCGCCGCCGACCGCATCGTGCCCGTATCCTCCGGCGAGGCCCACGTCGTCCCCCTGCCGTAAACGGCTGGAAGGGGCTTTTGGCCGCTTGGGTCTTGAGGGGTTCTTTTCGCGTACTACAATGGTCATGCATTGAGAAAGGTACGTGAATATGACTGACGACAAGATGCGTGCGCCGCACGGCGCGCCGGCTGCGGCCGCCTCCGACCCGCGCGGCGAGGAGCTGCACGCCCGTTCGGCGGGCGATGACAAGGTGCTGCGCATGGGCACCGCTTCCATCCCGAAGCTTATTCTGGAGTTCGCCATCCCGTCGGTGGTGGGTATGCTCATCAACGGCTCCTATGCCATCATCGACTCGGTGTTTCTGGGCCACGCCGTAGGCGAGATCGGCCTGTCGGCCATGACGGTGGCCAACCCCATCATGGTGGTGTTCATGGCCATCGCCATGCTCGTGGGCAACGGCGGCAACGCGCTGGCGGCTCTGCGTTTGGGCGAGGGCAAGCGCGAGGAGGCCGAGCGCGTGCTCGGCAACGTGGTGTCCTTAAGCCTCGTTATGGCCGTGATCGTGGCGTTTCTGGGGTGGTTCCCCGCCTCCACCGACTGGCTGCTCAGCCTGTCGAGTGCTACCGACGAGGTGCGTCCGCACGCCACGGTGTTCATCCAGATCATCTGCACGGGCTTCATCCTGCAGTGCATCGGCCTGGGTGTGAACAACTTCATCCGCACCTGCGGGGCGCCCAACCGGGCGCTCGGCACCATGGTCATCGGCCTGGTGAGCTCGGTGGCCTTCAACTTCCTGTTCGTCATCGTGCTGGGGTGGGGCGTGGCCGGCAGCGGCCTTGCCACCGTGCTCGGCTGGGGTTGCTCCTGCGTGGCGGTGCTGTGGTACTTCTGCGGGCGGGCTGACGTGCCTATGCGCCTGCGCCTGTCCACCATGGGGCTGCGCCCGCGCATGGACGGCGCCATCGTGGCCTACGGCTTCCCGAGCTTCTGCGTGCAGGCCGGCATGGCGGCGGTGAACTTCGTGCTGAATTTCCAGCTGGTGAAATATGGCGCGCTCTCGCCCATCGGTGCCGACGACGCGCTCGCCACCATCGGCGTGGTGCAGCGCATCGCGCAGTTCTCCATCATGCCGCTCGTGGGCATTTCCATCGCCCTGCAGCCGCTGCTCGGCTTCAACTACGGCGCCCACAAGGTGGATCGCGTGCGCAAGACGCTGTGGTACGGCATCGGGGCGGCCACGACCATCTCGCTGCTCATGTTCGCCCTCGTGCAGCTGTTCGCCGCGCCCATCGCGCACGCCTTCGGCATCAAGCACGACGGCCTGGTGGACTTCACGGCCTTCGCCATACACTTGCAGTTCCTCATGCTGCCCTTCGTCGGCTTCCAGATCGTGAGCGCGAACTACTTCCAGGCCACCGGCCAGCCGGTGAAGTCCATCTTCCTCACGCTGACGCGCCAGATCCTGTTCCTGCTGCCGCTTCTGTACGCCATGCCGCTGTGGCTGACCGCGGTGGCGCCCCAGTACAACGGGCTGGACGCGCTTCTGTTCGCCATGCCCATCGCCGACTTCCTCTCCATCTTCACGACGGCCCTGTTCATCGGCTGGGAGATGGTGCGCCTGCGCAGGCTCGCCCGCGCGTACGCGCAGTAGGGGAGACGCCGGCGAGGCAGACCGAGGGGTGATGTCTTTCCACCATTTTTATGCACTTGCACAAAAATGGTGGAATCGCTTCCCGTTGGCCGCTTTGGGCGGAACAGGGGAAGGGGTGGAATTTTCCGTGCCGTAGTATCTCCTTCGTCGAAAGGAGAAATGACCATGGAAACGGTACGCACGAAAACAAGCGCTTCGGCGCGCACGCGCTCGGTGGCCTTCGTGGGCCTCGCGATCGCCATCATCGCCGTCTCGGCTTGGGTGACGGTGCCCTTGGGGCCGATACCCTTCACGCTTCAGATGTTCGCCGTCACCTTCGCCATCGTGGTGCTTCCGCCGAAGGAGGCCATCGCCGCCATTGCGGGCTACCTGCTTCTGGGGGCCGTGGGTGTGCCGGTGTTCTCGGGTATGCGCGGGGGCATCGGCGTTTTGGCCGGTCCGACGGGCGGCTTTTTGTGGGGCTACCTGTTCGGGGTGGCCGCGGCGGCGCTGTTTCTGTACGTGGTGCGCACGAAGCTCGGCGTGGCCGGGGGCAAGGGCGCGCCCAAGCTGACGCGGGCCGAGGCCGCCGCGCTCTCGCCAGGTCGCCGCGCGGTGCTGTTCGTGCGCAACTTCGGCGTGGATATAGCCGCCGGCATCATCTTCACGGCCATCGCCTACGTGTGCGGCTGCGTCCAGTACATGGCGGTGGGCCAGGTGGATCTGGCCACGGCCTTCCTCACGGCGTGCGCACCCTTCATCGTGGTGGACCTCTGCAAGATCGTGGCCGCCGTCGTCTGCGCCGACGCCGTTCGCGCCGTGGTGAAGTAGGTCTGTCCGACGAGGTCGTCCGGGCACGGCTGCGGGGCAAGGGCGCCGTGCTCAGACAGTCCTCGCTTTGGAGAACAGCCCGCTGGGCTGTTCTCGTCGCTGCGGAACTGCGCGCGGACCCTCGCCCCGCATCCGCGCCCTGCTCGGCCAAGGTTGAGCGTAGAGGGCCGCGGGGTGGTGCTCACCAAGCGAGTTCCGCAGCGAACAGAACAGGACTAAACGTCCTGTTCTGCCGAGCGAGGACTGTTTGAGCGACTGAGCACCACCCCGCGGCCCGATCTCGGGGAGATGCGACAAAGAAGGAGGCTCCC
>NZ_CAUASN010000040.1 GCF_958431955.1 uncultured Adlercreutzia sp.
CCAGCCGCTCTTATCGGTGGCGGAACACCTTGCATAAACCAGCCGCTCTTATCGGCGGCGGAACACCTTGAATGACGCCAGTGTGCTGTATTACAAGCGAGAAATCAAGGGTGTTTCCGAAAACCGTCGCAGCATTCCACGGAAAGGTGCTGCAAGGTCTCCCAGGAGCTCGCTTACGGGCGCAAGCCCATGCCACCTTCCAGGGTGAGGGTCTCGCCGCTCATGAACTTGAAGTCGGGGTTGGCAAGCTGCACCACCACGCGGCCGATCTCGGTCTCCACGTTGCCGTAGTGGCCCATGGGGGGCATGTGCACGTTGGCCTCGAAGGCGTCGGGATAGGCCTCCTGGAAGTTCTCGAGCGCTGCAGTCCAGGCCAGCGGGCACACCACGTTCACGTTGATGCCGTCGGGGCCCCACTCGGTGGCGGCCACGCGGGTCAGGCCGCGGATGCCCTCCTTGGCCGCCGCGTAGGCGCACTGACCATAGTTGCCGAACAGCCCCGCGCCGCTGGCGAAGTTGATGACCGAGCCCTTCGTCTCCTTCAGGTGCGGGTAGCACGCCTGCATGTAGTAGAAGGTGGCGTACAGACCCGAGTAAATGGCCAGGTCGAACTGATCGGTAGTGTGGTCGGCCAGGGTAACGCCGGAAGCGGAGGCCTGGGCGTTGTTCACCAGCACGTCGATGCGGCCGAACTTCTCGATGGCCAAATCCACCACGTTCTGCACCACGGCGGCATTGTCGGCGCCGGCGTTCACGTCGGCGGGCACCACGAGCACCTGGATGCCGAACTCGGCCTCCAGCTTCTCCTTGGCCGTCTCTAGCTTCTGCACGTTGCGGCCGGTGATGACCAGGTTCGCGCCCTCCTTGGCATAGGCGGTGGCAATGCCGTAGCCGATAGAGCCGGCGGACCCGTCCTTCAGCGCCGCGAAGCCGGCGCCGGTGATGATGGCGGTCTTATCTTCGAGAAAACCCATGGAGCCTCCCTTGTCGAATGGCGGGGCGCGCCCCCGGCGACATGCCGCTCGCGCGCTTACGTGTCCTCACCCTACCAGATTTCCCCGCGCCGATGTTTCCGGAATGTTGCGCGGGCTGTCCGCGCCCCCGAAAGGCACCACGACAAAAGGGGCGCCGAGCCTGAGCCCGACGCCCCTTGCAGGTGCACGTTGTACGAGGTCGTGCGCTTTACTCGTCCAGCGCCTCGGCAATCTCGTCGGTGATGTCCATGGTGTGGTACACCGCCTGCAGGTCTTCCAACTCCTCCAGCTTGTCGATGAGGCGCATGACCTTCTTCGCGTCGGCCACCGACACCGCCGAGGGCGTGTTGGCGATCATGGTCATCTCGGCGCCCTTCACAGCCACGCCCTGAGCCTCCAGCTCCTTCACCACGGCCATGAGGTCGCTCGGCGCGGTGTAGACGATCCACTCCTCGTCGGCGTCCTCGTAATCGTCGCCGCCGGCCTCGGCCACGGCGAGCATGAACTCCTCCTCGTCAGCGGCGGCGCCGTTGGGGGCGATGGGGTTCTTCTTGTCGCCGGTCTCCACTTCCTTGGACACGATGATCTGGCCCTTGCGGTCGAACTGGAACGCCACCGAACCCGAGGTGCCCAGGTTGCCGCCGGAATGGGAGAACGCCGCGCGCACATCGGCGGCGGTGCGGTTGCGGTTGTCGGTCAGGGCCTCGCAGAGCACGGCCACGCCGGCCGGGCCGTAGCCCTCGTAGACCACGGTCTCGTAGCTGGCGGCGTCCTTGCCGGAACCGAAAGCCTTGTCGATGGCGGTCTTGATCTTGTCCTTGGGCATGGAATAGCCCTTGGCCTTCTCGATAGCGGCGGCCAGCGACGCGTTGTTGTCGGGGTTCGGGTCGCCACCCTCCTTGGCCGCTACGGTGATGTTACGAGCCAGCTTGGAGAACAAGGCCGAGCGCTTCGCGTCCTGCGCGGCCTTGCGGTGTTTGGTGGTTGCCCACTTAGAATGCCCTGACATGGATACGTCCCTTCAAAACACGAATACAACAGCGGCTCATGGTACCACAAGGGGCGCACCCCTGGAAACACCCGCACCGCGCTGCACGGATTTTCTACGGCTCACCAGCCGACCGCAGGAGGCCGGCTTCGCGCGCTGCGGAGCCCTATCCCTCGTCCACGCGCTCCAGCAGCTCCTCGCGGGAGCTCACGCCGATCTTGCGGTAGATGGCCTTCACGTGGGTGCGCACCGTGCTCTCGGAGATGACGAGCGTGCCGGCGATGAAGGCGATGCCGTGGCCTCGGCCCAGATACCCCAGGATCTCCCGCTCGCGCGGGGTGAGCGATGCCTCGTCGGCGAGCGCCTCGCAGCGGGCGGCCACATCGGGCACGCGCCGGGGCGCCGGACGGCCCGGCAGCTCGTCGGCGCCATGGCCGGCCGCATCCGCAGCGGCCCCCTCCTCGCCAGCCGCCGCCCGCGAGGCGCGCCACAGCGACACCAGCGCCTCGCCGATGAGCGCCACGAAGAACAGCGTACTCACTACTAAAAGCGCCGGGCCGCCCTCCTGCTCCTGGAAGGGAGGGGTGGCCGCGGCGGCAACGCCCAGGATGGAACAGGCGGCGAAACCCGCCACGGCCACGCCGTAGACGAACCCGCAGGGCAGCTCGCCGCCGTGGGCGAGCGCCACCAGGCTCGCCAGGGCCAGGATGGCCAGCATGCCGAAGAACACGTAGGTCAGCCACGCGGCGAACCACAGCGGAACCGTGCCGCCGGGGAAGCTGTTCAGGAAGATGAGTACGAGCGCGAAGGTCGGCAGCACGAGCCGGTAGATGACTGGAAGCAGCGGCCGGGTCGAGCGCACGAAGCACAGCGGCACCACCACAAGCGCCCCCAGCACGCACCCGAGCACCTCCATGTGCATTACGTCGAACAGGATGAACTTGCGCGCGCCCATGAGAAAGGCGAACACCATAAGGCCCGCGAAGGGCATGGCCAGAAGCTGCGCCATGGTGGCAAGCCCCCGGCGCATCGTGAGCCCGGCGGGCGCCGCATCAAAGGCGCGCCCCTCGGCCGGCCCAGCGGCGCCCCCGCGCCACGCAAGCTCCCCGCGACGAGCCTTCCAGCAGGGCAGAAAGCAGCTCAAAGGCAAAAGCACGCAGAACACGAGCAGGCCCACGGCGAAGGTCACCGACGAGAGCAGCATCTCCAAAAGCGAGGAGAGCCCCACCATGACCGCCACCCATAAAAGCGCCTGGCGCAGGTTGTACTGGGCCATGTAGGCGCCCCAGGCCACGGCGAGCTCCACCGTGCCCACAGCCAGAAGGGCGCCCGCGGCCACAGCGGCCCCGAAGGCAGCGAAGCCGGGTACCGCAGCGGCCAGAATAAACAGCCCGTAGCCGGCCAGGTAGCACACCGACCCCGCAAACACCCACCCCTGTCCGAGCATCTGGGCGCGGCCGGCGGGCCGGGCGGAGAGCCATGCGGCGAGGACGCCGGCAACGACCGAGCCGCCAAGCAGGGTGTTGGCGAAGGGCGCCATATAGGCGGCCGCATCGTACACCCCGGTCTCGAAGAGCAGATGGTTCGGGGCGTAGACAGGCAAGGTGACCAAGAAGGCCGCCAGCATGAGCGTTTCCAATTTGAATGACGAGCTGAGATGCAACGGCACAACCCTCCCCGGTTCACGTCGCAGCAGATCGCTGCCTAGTATACCCAAAGTTTCCGATATGGGACGTAACCGTTCCGTTATCTTTTCAAATCGCCTGTGATCTGGGGTTTAGTCGTATCTACCCCAATTCCGCGAGGGACGTTTTCCTCCAAATACCCCGATTCGACGATTCCCCGCGCCCCCGACACCGTGCCACCATGGGGCCATCGCGGGGCAAGAGGCACCGCGAGGCAACATCCCCGACACCTAAGGGAGGACAAGGGAAATGAGCAAGGAGAATCTGAAGGGCATGTCCCGCCGCTCGTTCATCGGCATGGGCGCGGTGGCCGCCGCGGCCGCCGGCGTCGCCGGTCTGGCCGGCTGCTCGCCGGCCGCCAACAGCGGCAGCGCCGAGGGCGGCGCCAGCACGGCCGGCGAGGCCGAGGCCCAGGGCGCCGGCGCGAGCGACGTGCACATCCACAACGTGAAGGACACCAGCTGGATGACCCCGCCGGCCGAGGTGACCGACTTCGCCAAGGAGATGGACTGCGAAGTGGTCGTCTGCGGCCACGGCTTCGCCGGCATCACCGCCTGCCGCGAGCTGGCCGAGCAGGGCAAGAACGTCATCCTCATCGAGAAGCAGCCCGAGGATACCTACGCCGCCGTGGGCAACGAGTTCGCCGCCCTGAACGCGGCTATCCTGCAGGAGCGCGGCGTGCCGCATATCGATCCGGTGGAGTTCTACCAGAACTTCATGAAGATCACCTCGAACATGCCGAACCCGTCTCTGGTGATGAAGTTCGCCCAGAACTCCGAGGCCAACTCTAACTGGTACCTCGACCGCCTGACCGAGGAGGACTTCGCCACCATGACGACGGCCTTCTTCCCGCCCACCGAGCACCAGCTCTCCGAGCTGTCGGGCATCAAGTTCTGGCCGAGCGTGTGCTCCTTCTACGGCGAGTGCAACCAGACCAAGATCCAGATGTACAACCAGGCCGCAGCTGAGGAGAAGGGCGCCCAGTTCTTCTTCGGTACCACCGCCGAGTACATCATCATGCAGGACGGCGCCGTGGCGGGACTTGTGGCCTCCGACGCCGACGGCTACGTGAAGATCAACTGCAAGGCCGTGGTCTGCGCCTGCGGCGGTATGGGCGGCAACCCCGACATGATGGCCTACTTTATGCCCGACATGGCCCAGGCCCTGGTAGAGGGCGAGGAGCTGAACTCCATGTCGGCCAACGACGGCCGCGGCGTGCAGATGGCCTACTGGGCCGGCGCGCACCTGGAGACGACGCCCATCCCCGGCATGAACATGAAGGGCCTGTCGGTCCCCGGCAAGATGAACTGCCTGCCCCAGGCCTTGTGGGTGGACGAGTCTGGCAAGCGCTTCACCAACGAGTTCTACCCCACCAGCGAGCAGCGCGGATACCAGACCACGTTCATGAGCCGCAAGACGAAGTACGCGGTGGTGGACAACAACTTCACCGAGTACCGCCAGTACACCCTGCCCCAGCACGCCGGCTTCGACGCCACCGAGGCGAACATCCAGTCGCTGCGCGAGTCGATGGATACCGCCTACGCCAAGTTCCAGGGCACCTATGAGGAGCCGGAGCAGGAAGAGGGTCAGGGCGGCCCCGGCGGCGGTGGCCCCATGACCCAGGTCGAGTGGATCGCCGACGACACCCTTGAGGGCCTCGCTGCCCAGATGGGACTCGAGGGCGACGCCGCCACCGCGTTCATCGAGCAGGTCGAGCGCTACAACGGCTACTGCGAGGCCGGCGTCGACGAGGAGTTCGGCCGCGCCACCGAGGTGCTCTTCCCGGTGAAGGACGGCCCCTTCTACGCCTGCACCTTCGACCCGGTGCTCGGCGAGACCATGGTCACCATGGGCGGCATCATCACCGACGGCGAGCAGAACGCCCTCGACGCCAACTACGAGCCGATTCCGGGCTTGTACATGGCCGGCAACGACTGCGGCCGCCGCTTCGGCACCGAGTACATCACCCCCATTCCGGGCGTGTCCCTGGCCTTCGCGCTGGTGCTCGGCCGCGAGTGCGGCAAGTCCGTGGCGAAGTTCCTCGGCTAGTAATGCCAGTGGGCCGGGGCGTCGCCGATACCAGCCGCGCCCCGGCCCGCCCGATACGCCATTCCCGCTGCGGGACCTTCTCCCTCCCGGACCCGCAGATAACCAACAAAGCCCCCGGCCGTCCCTCCCCGGCCGGGGGCTTTTCTTCTACGAATATCACGACCGCACTCGATCGGCCGCCTCTCGCGGAGCCAAAATAGGGGCCTTTGTATGGGTAAGTTCCTTCTAGCTTTTATCCCGCACACCTATGATCAGGCATTTTGCAACTCCACGCAAAAGTTTGCCCTAACATACCCATACATTAGGGCCGTTTTTGGCTCGCCAGCTATCCAGATTAGCGGCGCCCCTACTCCTCGCGGAGCCAGAGGCCCGTCTTGCCGCCGTCCTTCTTCAGCAGGCGCACGTCGGTTATCTCCATGCCGCGGTCCACCGCCTTGCACATGTCGTACACGGTGAGGCACGCCACACTTGCCGCCGTGAGCGCCTCCATCTCGATACCGGTCTTACCCGTGACGCCGCACGTCGTGGTCACGTGAATGCCCACGCGCCCGTCGGCGCGCGCACCCTCGCGCACCGGCGCGCACTCCACCTTGGCCTTCGTGATGTTCAGCGGGTGGCACATGGGAATAAGCTCGCTCGTCTTCTTCGCGGCCATAACGCCGGCCACGCGCGCGCAGGCGAGCACGTCGCCCTTGGCGGCCTTGCCCTCCACGATGAGCGCGAGCGTCTCCGGTTTCATGGAGATGAAGCCCTCGGCCACGGCCACGCGCTCGGTGTCGGCCTTCTGCGACACGTCCACCATGCGCACGTCGCCGTTCTCGTCGATATGGGTCAACTGATCGGTCATTGCTATCCTCCTATTTGGCTCATATTCCGCTCGGTGCCTACCTTGTCGTGGTGCTCGTCGGGCTTGGCGCCGAGGGCCGTCAGCAGCACGTCCCGCGCCGCCGCGTCGTCGCCGGCACGCAGGGCGGCACGCACGTCGTACTCGTCGTCGGAGAACAGGCACGGCCGCACCTTTCCGTCGGCGGTCACGCGCAGGCGGTTGCACTCGCCGCAGAAGTGGCGCGAGAGCGGGCTGATGAAGCCCACGGTGCCCGCCGCCCCCGGGAACTCGAAGTAGCGCGCCGGCCCCCAGCCCACGGGCTTGCTCGAGCGCGACGCGGGCACGAGCGCCGGCAGCCCGGCTGCGGCGGCCTCGGCGCTGATGCGCTCGATGAGCTCCTCGGAGGGAATCACGTCGGCGGCACCCCAGCCCGTGCCGCCCTCGCCCTCGGCGTTGCCGACGGGCATGTACTCGATGAAGCGCACGTGCAGGGGGCGATCCAGCGAGAGCTTCGCGAAAGCGAGGAAGTCCTGGTTCAGGCTGCGCACGGTAACGGCGTTCACCTTCACCGGGGAAAGCCCCGCCGCGAGGGCCGCGTCGATGCCCGCAAGGGTGTCCTCCAGCCGCCCCACCCGCGTGATGGCGCGGAACTGCTCGGCATCCAGCGTGTCCAGCGAGATGTTCACCCGCGAAAGGCCCGCGGCTTTCAGATCGTCCACCATGGCGGGCAGGAGCACGCCGTTGGTGGTCATGGACACGTTCTCGATGCCGGGAATATCGGTGATGGCGCGCACCAGATCGACCACGCCCTTGCGCACCAAAGGCTCGCCGCCCGTGAGGCGCACGCTCCTAATGCCGAGGCCGGCGGCCACGTGCACCAAGCGCTCGATCTCCTCGATGCGCAGGATCTCGTCGTGGCCCATCTGGCACACGCCGTCTTCAGGCATGCAGTACACACAGCGGAAATTGCAGCGGTCGGTCAGCGAAAGGCGCAGATAGTCGATCACGCGCCCGTGGGAATCTTTCAAGGCTCTCCCCCGTCTCTTCTCTTGGCGCATCATTATAGACGAGCGCGAATAAAGCGCAACCGGGAACGCCGCGCGCCCGCGCACGGCCGTGCGCCGCCCACGCAGCTGGCCGTCCCGAAAAAGCCCGCGCTATTCCCCTGCCGTGGCCTCGTCCACGAGTCCGATCAGTTCCTGGTGGGAGTGCACGCCCAGTTTCCCGTAAATGTTGCGCGTGTGCGTGCGCACGGTGTTCCACGAGATGTGAAGCTTGCTCGCCGTCGTGGACGAGTTGTAGCCCATGGCCAGACAGCGCAGCACGTCGGTCTCGCGCGGCGAGAGCTGGTGGGTTTCCGCCAGCTGGTCGATAGCCGCCCCGAAGCGGCCCTTGCGCACCGGCTCCTCCGCAGAGCCGTCGGCCTCATCGCCCGCGGCCAGGTCCTGCCGCAGCAAGTCGCCGAGCGAGGGCGCGCCCTCCTCTATGGGGGCGAACAGCTGATCGAACTCGCGCTCGGAGAAGATGATGAAGGCGCAGGCGAGCACCACGAGGGCCATGGCCATATAGGCGAACGACTCCCCGATGGCCCCGAACAGGGAGCCGAGCGCCTGCACGCCGAACAGCCACCCCAGACCGCTACCGAGCAGATAGGCGCCGTAGCCGTAGCCGAACACGACCACGGCCGAGATGCGGCGCTGGTACACGATGAAGGCGAGCGTGCACCACAAAAACAGCTCGAACACCACGCTCGCCAGAGACACCACCTGGGCCAGCACCGTGTGCACCACGGTCACGAGCGGAAGGCAGGCCACCAGCGCCACCGATGCCACCATCACGACGGAATAGGCCTTCCCGAAATTCAGCTTGTCGCCCTCGGTCCCCACGGCGGCGCAGGCAAGCGCCGCCGCCAAAACCATGCGCACGAGCATGACGAACCTCGAGCCGTCCAGCGTGGTGCCGATGGGAGACACGGCCACCACCGAGGCGTACACCGACGACACGATGCACGAGAACACGAACACCACGGCCAGAAGCTTCCAGAACGACCGCGGAAGGGCCGACCGGGAGACGACGCGGCCGCCCGCGGGAACAGCCTCTTCGCTGTAGCGCGAGAGCGAGGCCATGCAGCCCGCCAGCAGGGGCAGCCCCACGAAGGCCACGATACCGGCCAGGGCCGGGCCGCCGGCCGCCGGCCCCCAGGAGGGCGACCCCACGACGATGAAGAACGCGCAGGCCACGAGCACCTGGGAGAAGGCGACGTAGGCGATCACCTGACGCGGCGGCAACGCGCCGTAGATCTGGGCGCAGCGCAGAGCGATGACGCCCAGTCCCGCGCCGAGGCAGAAACCGCCGATGCGGAAGAGCACATAGATGGATCCCGAGGGGAGGAGGGCCATCAGGTAGTAGGGCCCGATGGCGATGATCAGAGCGTTGCCCGCCGCGGCCAGCACGCCGGCCGCAATCGCCGCCCGAGGTCGGCGCAGCGCCTCCCTCACACGGGGAGCCGCGAACGTGGCGGCCAGCAGAACGACCCCGGCGGCCAGGGAGGCGTAAATGTAGAGCGACGACAAATTCGCGCCGTCAACCTCGGTGTCCGAAAGCCATGCCGTTCCCGAGCTGGCGATGTAGATGGAGGCGAGCCACGCCCCCAGCGACATATACGGCAGCGCCGGCCAAGCGCGGACGAGCTTCGCCAGAAACACCCGAGTCGCGGTCATATTCCTCCCCCTTAGCGGCAGAGGGCCCCGCCGTCGCAGAGCACCTCCCGTCGTATCGTCTCGCTACGCCACCGGTTCGAGCTCATCGGCGAAGACCGCCTTGGCGCGGACTTGCTCCTCGGCCTCGCGCCGATCGGCCAAGGCCCGCCCCACGCGGGTGAGGCCGTAGGCGACGAACACCACCGAGTACACCGCCACCGACGCCGAGGAGGCCGCGCCGCCGTGCAGGGCGGAGGGCAGAAGCATCAGCAGCAGGTGCACGTACACGAGCGCGAAGAAGGGATAGGCCAGCTTCTGCACCCGCTTCCAGGTATCGGTGCGCATGCGCTTCTTCACGAAGGCGAACGACGTCACGCCGAGCACCACGAGCAGCACGAGCAGCACCACGGCCAGAGCGAAGGAGGCCACCACGTTGCCGCTCACCGCGCCAGAGCCCAGAAGACGCGGCAGGTAGCTTTCCAGGTACACCGCCATGTGCCCGAGCGAGAGGAACCACGCCACGATGGACAGCTCGCTGCGCACCGGCTTGAGCCACTTGCAGGCGCGCCCCTCCCGGGACAGGCAGCCGATGAACATGACCACCGTGAACAGCGCGAGCGCCAGCTCGCATTTCTGGACGAGCACGAACAGCGGGCTCCACACCGCGCGCGGCAGCCCGAAGAACACGCCGTACACGTACAGCACGTCCACGGCGATGGCCGCCAGGTAGAAGGCGAGCGGGCACGCCTTCAGGGGATTGCGCAGCGCGAAGCACGCTGCCGCCGACACGGCGAGAATGAGGGCGAAGTCCATGACGCTACCTTTCTCCCAAGCGCTGCTCGAGCTCCACGGCCATGGAGTCCAAAAGCTCGGCGTCTTCCAGGAAGAAGCCCTTGGACACCTTCAGCACGCCGCGGTAGAAGCGCGTCTCCAAAAGCAGCAGGGCCAGATCTTGGAACGTGTCGAACCACGACAGGATGTGGTCGGCCAGAAACGCTCGGGACAGGCGCACCTGGCGCAGGGCCTCGGCGTCGTCGCCGGCCTCGAGCGCCGCCGCGATGCGGTCGGAGACCACCACGAGGAACTCGCACATGAACGACAGGTGGTCGTGGGGGAAATCGTAGCCCTCGGCCTTGGCCACATGGTTGGCCTTGTACAGCTGGAACACCTCATGGTAGGCGTCCTGGAACATGAGCCCCTCGTCGCTCGTGTGCACGCTCTCGTAGGGCACCGCGTAGCGGCCCTTCCACGACGAGGTGCCCGCGAACGCGCTCGTGAAATCCACGGCCAGCTCCTGGCGGGTGCCGGAGTTGCGCTTGCGCAGGTAGCGGCTCATGTCGTTCAGCCCGTCGGCGAACAGCTCGTTCACATCGGCATACTCCGACCAATCGGTCTCGGCGATGTTCTCGATCTGCTCGGCGGAAAGCGGCCGGAAGTAAATGGCCGCCAGCATATCGTAGAAAGCCGCCCGCCCCCGGCAGGCCGCGATCATCTCCTCGGTGATCTCGGCGTCGGGCGCCTGGCCCTCTTTCAGCTGCTCCTCCATCGATCCCTCTCCTCACGTCGTCGGTTGCTCCCATTATAGCTGTAGCGCAAAGGCGCCGTCCTCGCCCGCCCGGCTGTGGCCGGGCCGCCTGAAGGCGATCAAGGGCGGCGCCTTTGCCCTGCACGGGACCGCGCGCTCGCCGCTGCGGCCCCCGCCTGCGCCCCGAAGGGCTCCCGGCCGCCGAATGGGAGGGAGGGGGGCGGCCGGGAAGCACGGAACATGAGGGGCGCCCGCAGGCTGGATGCGGCGCGCCCCTCGCGCGGTAGGCAGGCTACTGCTTCTCGTAGCGGGTGACCTCCACGGGCTCCTCCTGCCACGCGGCGGTCTTCTCCGAGAGGATGTAGACCGTCGTGGGAGCGAGGCTCGCGGGATCCCACAGGTAATGGGTGTTCTCGCCGGCAGCGGCCACGGCCTTGCTCGCCGCACTCTCCGGGTCATCCAAGTCGCCGAAGATGCGGGCGCCGCAGCAGCAGTTGTGCACGCAGGCCGGCTCCCAGTTCTCATCGTTGCGGCGCTGGTAGCACAGCGTGCACTTCTCGATGGTGTTGGTCTTCGGGTCCATGTGGCGCACGCCGTAGGGGCAGCCTGTGAGGCAGCTCTCGCAGCCGATGCAGTCCTCGGCGTTCACGAGCACCACGCCGGTCTCCTCGTCGCGGTAGGAGGCGCCGGTGGGGCACACCTCGATGCAGCCGGGGTTCTCGCACTGCTGGCACTGCATGGGCAGCCAGTACATCTCGATGTCGGGGAAGGTGCCCACGGGCCCCACGGCCGACACGTGGTTGCGCATCACGCCGAGGCCCATCTGGTTCTCGTGCTTGCAGGCGGCCACGCAGGAGTCGCAGCCCGAGCAGCGGTCCAAATCGATGACAAGCGTATTTTTCATTAGAACACATCCTTCGTCTGAGCTTCAGCGTACATCTCCTGGGTGGGCATGAAGGGCTCGAACTCCTCGGCCTCCACCCAGATGTTCTCCGGGCGCGTGGACTTCTCGATCTTCACCGTGAAGCCGCGGTTGGTGTAGGAGCCGTACACCTCGTTGAAGGGGGCGTCGTTCTTGGTGAGCACGTTCACGTTGCACTCGCGCCAGCCGCCGGTGGGGTTGGCCTGGGAGGCGTCGTAGCACTCGGGGTTCCAGAAGCGCTCCATCCACACGGTCTTGGGGTGGACGCCCTCGGTCAGGTAGGCGCGGGCGTGCACCTCGCCGCGACGGCTCGTCACCTTCACCCAGTCCATGTGCTCGATGCCGAGCTCGGCGGCGCTGGCCGGGTTGATGCGGATCTCGGCGCAGGGGAACAGCTCGCGGCTGAACGGCGCATGGCGCATGGTGCCGTGGTGGAAGTAGGGCACGCGGCCGCTCGTGAGCACGAAGGGGTACTCGGCGTCGTAGCCCGGCATGCCCTCGTACGGGCTCTCCACCGGCTCGATGGGCACGCAGATGGGGCTGTAGTCGTCGCAGGCCTCCTGCGGCTCGGGATAGCAGAACGGGTACCCGTTACGCGCCAGCTTCAGCAGGATCTGGCAGTAGGTCTCCACCTTGCGCGATTCGGTGCCGAAGCCCGCGGGCAGACCGTCGTCGGCAATCTCCTCGTGCTGGTTGTACTTCCAGTAGTCGGGAGTGATATGCGGCACGTACTCGTCCACGTTGGCCTGCAGCGTCTCCCAGTCGGGGGCGCCGAGCGTGTCGGCCACGCCCTGCTTGACCGCTGCCTCGGTGGGGCTGCCCAGATAGGCCGTGCCCTCGCCGAGCTCCAGACCGCCGGGAATGTGGCCGCCCCACATCTCGCGGCACTTCTCGACCACCTGGGCGGCCGGAATGGAGTGGGACACCGTCTCGCCGATGTGCACGCACTCGTTCTGCAGCCACTGGGTGTCGAGCTGGCTCATGTTCACCATGGGCTCCTCCAGCCACTCGCGCAGCGGGAAGACCAGGTCGGCCGCCTCGATGTGGAAGGAAGTGAGGTGCGGGTACTGGCCGATGATGTAGTCCACCTCGGGGAACACCTCGTACCACGACTTCGCGTTGCCGAGCATGGCCAGCTTGTTGCCGGACATGTCGAACCACACGCGGGGCTTGTAGGGCTCGCCGGTGGCGATGGCGTTGCGCACCGTGGGGATGTGGGAGTGGCACCAGGCGTAGAGGCCCTTGTGATCCTTCATGCCCAGGCGGTCCTGCAGAAGCTTGTTCAGCGTCTTCTGCGACTCGGGCATCGCCTCGCCCAACTCCTTGATGCGCGCCTCGTTCTCGGCGTCGGACATGCCGATGACCGCGCCCACGCCGTACATGTCGGAGAACATGCCGTCGAAGCCGTTGTTGTAGGTGAGCGGGCGCGTTGGCGCAGCGACCTCGCCGGTGGGGCCGAAGACGCCGGAGGCCTTCTTGGTCATGGTCACGCCGGGCTTGTTGATGCGGCCCATGATGGAGTCCAGGCCCATGCAGCCGAGCGGCACCTGGGAGGCCGACTCGGTCATGTCGGAGGCCACGCCGTTGGCGATGCCGCCGTTGTTCTCCACGTACAGCTTGATGGCCGCCTCGATCTTATCGGCCTGGAGCCAGCATTCCTCGGCGGTGCGCTCGAGCGTCCAGGGCTCGGCCTCCTCCTTGTAGATCTGGCCGGCGGTCTTGTAGGTCTTGCCGTTGAAGTCGCCGGTCCAGAAGATCTCCGGGTCGACGGCGGAGTCGGCCGGCGCGGAGTACTCGAAGGGAGCCACGGCGTTCGTATTCAGATCGAAGCACACGTAGGCCGGGGTGTTCTCGGGCGTCGTCTGCTGGAAATCGGGGAACAACTCCTGGGCCTTTACCGGCAGCTTGGTGTCCGGATCGATGAGGAAGGGCAGGTTCGTCCAGTACTTCGTGAACTCCTCGTCGTAGAGCTTGTTCTCGAAGATGTAGCGGAACCAGCTCAGCAGAAGCTTCGTGTCGGTGCCGGGGCGCACGGGCAGCCACACGTCGGCCTTCACGGCATCGGGCGAGAAGTTCGGGTCCACGACCACGGTCTTCACGCCGGCGGCGCGAAGCTCCGCCATGCCGCGGCCCGACTCGGCCGTCTCGGACACCGAGGGCTGGGCGCCCCAGATGACCACGATCTCGGTCTTATTGTCCTCCACCTTGAAGATCTCCTGCACGGCGTTATCGGCGATGGACTGATCGTCGCCGCCGTAGAAGAGCTTCGACATGGACCAACGGGGCAGGTAGCACTGGGCGCAGCCCGGCTCGAACACCGTGGGGCTGCCGAAGGCCATGGGAAGCGTCATGGCCTCCATGAACGAGTAGGACCCGCCGCCGCCCACGCTGGCGAAGAAGGCGTAGTTGCCGTACTGGTCGATGGCCTCCTTGATGTGGGTGGCCGCCTCGGTGATGGCCTCGTCCCAGGAGATGACCTCCCACTTGTTCTCACCGCGCTCGCCGGCTCGGCGCAGCGGGTGCAGGATGCGGCGGGGGCTGTACATGGTGTGCAGCTGGTTCAGGCCCTTGATGCAGAGCGAGCCGCGCGAGACCGGAGCCTCGGGATCGCCCTCGAGCTTCACCACCACGCCGTCCTTCATGTAGGCGATGGCCGGGCACATCTGGATGCAGCCGTGGCAGCTCGTGCGCACGCGCGTGAGCCCCTCGGTGCTCGATACCGCCTCGCCGGTGCCGGCGAGATCCTCCTCGGGGGCGGCGTCCTGCATGCAGCCGGCCATGGAGGCGCCCACTGCGGCCGCAGCGCCCGCCAGCGCGGACACCTTGACGAAGCTGCGCCGTGTCAAACTGGTCTTTGACATAGAATTTCCTCTCCTCTTACTTTAGTTGCTCTGCTTGTCCGTGTACCTTCAGATCTTCCAGAAACTCCCTTCCCTCCTCGGTCAACGTCCAACCATCTTTCCAAACCAGAGCGCCTGCGCGCTCGAGCTTGTCTACGAAAACTGAGGGCTGCATTACCTCCGCGCGTCCGTCGATGACGGTCTGCAGCGCGGGACGCCCGTCCAGAAACACCTCTATGTCGCGGTAGGGCCGCGCCTCGGCGGCCACGAATTCCAAAAGGTCGCGGTAGGTGTCCGCCCGGGTGGGATCCAGGCTCAGCAAGTCCACCAGGCGGGCGGAGGGCTTGTTGTACTCGACGAAATAGGCGCCCACCTCAGTGGTCTTGAAGGAGAGGGCGGCCACCAAATCGTCGACCTCGTCCTCGGTGAGGCCCTCTTTCTGCGCCGCCGTCACGCGCTCGCCGGCCTCGTCGCGCTCGATAAGCTCCAGGCCGTAGGCCTTCGCGAGCGAGGTGATCAGGTAGTACTGGTTCTGCGTGGCCAAGTTGAACTGGGGAAGGCCCGCGATGAAGTCCTCCGCCTCGCGCAGAGGGCGCTCCTCGGCGCAGAAGGCGAGCGTCTTGTAGAGAATCTCGCGGTTCAAAGGATGCCGCATCACCGTGCGGTTGAGCGCGGCGAGCTTTTCCTCGAAGGTGAGCTCAGCGGCGGCCGGCAAGTCCTCGGCGCTGATCGAGCGGTCGTCGACGGGCGTCTCCTCGGCATCAGAGGACTCGTCGAAATCTCTGGAAACCGTCAATGCCTCGGAATCAAATCGAACATCAGTCATAATGTGCGCGCATCGAGCCGATGCGCCCCTCCCCTCTTTATGCGACTCTCCTCATACCGCCGCCTCGCAGCCTCCGCAATCTTGCGGAGCGCTCCCCCGAGGCGACCCTCGTCATGGCCCCTACTATAGGCGCACGGTTCCCGGCAAGACCACCCGCAGACTGTCTGAAATTGGCGAAATCGTTGCGAAATTCCTCACGCAGCATGGGTGAGTGATACTGTTGATCAGGGAAAACTCATCGCACTTTTTAGGGAGCCTACGCCAATCGCCGCACAGCGCCGCCTCCCTAGTACGAGGCGGCCCCTTTCGCGAGAGAGGCCGCGCCGCGCCCGCAATCGGGCACAGTTTCCAACTTTTCCAATATTATTCTTGACTGAGTATAATTAACCGCTATACTAAGCGTTGTTGAGAGAGGTCGGTAACTCCCCCTCACTCGCCTCTCTCCTCCTCTTCTCTTATGAAACGGACTCGCTTCCCCCCTCGCGAGTCCGTTTCGATTTATCCCGGAAACAGAAAAGGACAGCCGCCACCGCGACCGTCCCTCCCGCAAAGCCGAAAAGAGATAGAGGTCTACTCCACGCCCACCATCACGTCGGTGGACTTGATGACGGCGAGGGCCTTCTCGCCCACCTTGAGGCCGAGCGCGTCGATGGCCTCGTTGGTGATGGAGCCCTTGACGCGGGCACCGCCGGGCAGCTCCACGGTCACATGCCCGTTCACAGCCCCCTCCTTCACCTCCACGATGGTGCCGGCCAGCTGGTTGCGGGCCGAGAGCTGCGCGATGCGCTCGGAGCCGGCGGCGAACATCACGCTGCTCGCCTTGATAATGGCAACGCACTCCTTGCCGGCGGCCAGGCCCAGGTCGCGAATGGCGTCCATGGTGATGTCGGCCTTCACCACGTCGTCGCCGACCTTGATGGCGACGACACCGTTGACGGCGCCCTCGGTCACGTTCTCGACAGTGCCCTTGAGCATGTTGCGCGCGGAAATCTTCATGAGTCCTATCCTTTTCCCGAACGTTCTCGTTCGATCATGGCGGCACGAGCGCCGCCGGTTGCTCCGGCGCCTCAAGGCGCCTTGTTGACATCGCCCAGTATGCGACTGTGAACGCGCCGGCGGCCGCTCGCCAAAGGGCGCCCACAACTCTCGTCCCGCGCCGTCCCCCTTCGTCCCGCCATCATGCCGTCCCGCTCCGTTGTTATATTATTCTTACTGAACTATAATAGCTGTCAGGAACACGAGCCCCCGACCCGAGGAGTACGATGATCAACGAGGAAGCCCTCCGCGCCCAGGACGTGGCCACCATGCTCCATATCGGGAAGAACGCCGTCTACGCGCTGGCCAAGGCCGGGGAGCTGCCCTCGTACCGCCTCGGCCGCAAGCTGCTGTTCAGCCGAGACGACGTGGCCGCCTATCTGGCAGCGGCCAAGCAGGGCGATGCCGGCGCGCCGAAGGGGCGCCCGGCAGCGACGGTGCCCGCAAGCCTCCCAGGCGGCAGCGGCGAGGGCGCGGCGGTCATCGCCGGCTCCGATATGGCGGCCGACGTGCTCGCCAACTACCTGAACGCGGCAGGCGTACCGGTGCGCCGCCAGTGGGAGGGCAGCTACCAGAGCCTGGTGAGCCTGTACGAGGAGCGCGCCGATGCGGCGCTCGTGCACCTCTACGACCAGCGCAGCAACAGCTACAACGTCCCCTATGTGCAGCGGCTCGCGCCAGGCGCGCCCGTGGTGGTGATGCACCTGTCCCGCCGCCCCCAGGGGTTCGCCGTGGCAGCGGGAAACCCCAAGGCCATTGCCTCCTGGGGCGCGCTGCTACGGACCGATGTGCGCGTTGCGAACCGGCGGCGCGGCACGGCGGCGCGCATCCTGCTCGACGAGAAGCTGCTCGCCATCGAGGCGGTGCCGGCCCAGATTCCCGGCTACGGCCGCGAGGCGCCGAGTGCGCTCGCGGCAGCCGAGACGGTGGCGGCAGGCGCAGCTGACGTGGCCATCGTGCAAGAGCATATCGCCCGCACGGTTCCCGGGCTCGATTTCGTCCCCCTCCAGCACGAATGGCTCGACCTCGTCATCGCCAAGCGGCCGAGCACCCGCAACCTCGTGCGCTGCTGCAAGGCCCTCATCGAGGAGGGCGGCTTTCGGCGCGATCTCGGCGCCGTCGGACACGGGGACGTCGGCAGCGCCGGGGCCATCGTCTACGAGTGCTGAGGCGCCGCGCGCTACTGGCGACAGGGGCGGCATGGCGACGGGAGGGGTCAGAAAGGGCGGCCTGGCCGCGAGGGTATACCGCACCCCCTAGCGGTTGACCAGGTACACCTTGTCGGGCGGGATGCGGATCCACAGCTCGTCGCCCACCTCGGGAAGCACCTGTTCCGCATCGCGCTTGCTCACGCGCCAGAACAGATGCTGGTGCAGGTAGCTCATCTCGTTGTCGTCGAAGCTCACGGCCGCGTCTTTCGGATCGCGGTCGAGGAAGGCCAAAAGCACCGTGCGCTCGAAGCGCGAGTCGCTCGTGCGGTCCACCCGCATGCGGTAGCAGTTCTCGCCGGGGCCCTCCGCGCGCTCCAGGTAGAAGGCGCGCACGCCGAGGCACGTCACGTCGGCGGCCACCTCCGGCGCGCAGCGCACGCCCACTCCCCACCGGGGCGCGTGCACGCAATGGGGGCCCGTGCGCTCAACGGGCACGGCGTTCTTGCAGCCCGACAGCTTCAGGCCCGCCACCGATTGGGGACGATTCACCAGATCGTCGCCCGAGCCCATCTCCACGATATGTCCCGCCTCCACCACCGCGATGCGGTCGCAGAAGCGCAGCGACTCGTCAATGTCGTGGCTCACGTAGAGGATCGTCCCCTCGTAGGCGTCGAACAGGCTCACGAGGTTCTGCTCGAGCACGCCCTTCAAGTGCGCGTCCAGGGCGCTGAAGGGCTCATCCAGCATGAGGATGCCGGGCCGGGCCGCCAGCATGCGCGCGAGCGCCACGCGCTGCTGCTGGCCGCCCGAGAGCTGCGCGGGATAGCGCTGGCCGAAGCCGCGCAGGCCGAAGCGCTCCAGCTCCTCGGAGATGATCCGCGCCCGCTCCTCCTTGCTCGCCTCGCGCCCGATGCCGGCGCCGATGTTGTCGGCCACGGTGAGGTTCGGGAAGAGCATGTAGTTCTGGAACAGCAGCGCCGTCTTGCGCTGCTGGGGCGTGAGGTTCACCCCCGCCGCCGAGTCGAAGAACACCCGGTCGTTCACGACGATGCGCCCCTCATCGGGCGTCTCGATGCCGGCGATGCAGCGCAAGGTGAGGCTCTTGCCGCACCCGGAGGCCCCCAGAAAGCCCAGGGTCTCGTCGCCGGCCTCGAAGGCCACGTCCAGCGTGAACGAGCCGTAGCTCTTGCGAATATCCACGAGAAGGCTCATCGCGCGCCTCCTTCCACGCCCCAAACCGTGTCTTCCAAGCGCTCGACCGCGCCCTCGCCAAGAGCCGTCCCCGCTGCCGGCGCCTCCGCCCTGCGGGCCGCATCATCGCGCCTGCGTCCCCGACCGCCGCGGCGCCCCTCGCGCGGGGGCTTCGGCGAGCACCCGTCGGCCGGCGCCTTCTCGCGGTAGCGCGTCGTGTGCCGGCTCCACAAGTTGATGAACAGGATGACCATGAAGCTGAACACGATGAGCACGATGGTCCAGAACCACGTGGCCGCCTGGTTGCCGTTCATCCACTCGAAGTAGATGGCGATGGGGATGGTGCGCGTGCTACCCAGCTGGTTGCCGGCCAGAAACAGCGTGCAGCCGAACTCGCCCAGGGCGCGGGCGAAGGCGAGCACCGTGCCCGAGGCGATGGACGACCACGCGAGCGGCAGCATGAGCCGCACGAAGATGCGCCCGTTGGACCACCCGAGGGTGCGGGCGGCATCCAACATGTTCGGATCCAGGCTCTCGAAGGCGCCGCGCGCGCTGCGGTACATGAGCGGGAAGGCCACCACAACCGCGGCGATCACCGTGGCCTGCCAGCTGAAGGCCAAGGGGAACCCCACGTCCTGGAAGAAGCGGCCGAAGGCGGTGTTGCGGCCCAGCAGCATGAGCAGCAGAAAGCCGCACACCGTGGGCGGCAGCACCATAGGGATGGTGAAGATGGTGTCGAAGATGTCCTGGGCGCGCTTGGAGATGCGCAGGGTGAAGTACGCCGCCGCAAGCCCCAGGAAGAACACGAACACGATGGCCACGCCGCAGGTCTTGAGCGTCACCCACAAAGGCGAGTAGTCCATGGTGGCCAAGAAGTCCCCCAGCTGCTCAAGGGGGCCACCCGCGCTCGTGATGACGGCATCGTCGGCGGCCACGAGCACGCAGGAGTCCATCTGGGCCGGCTGCACTTCCGCCTTCACATCGAAGGCATCATCGGGACCGGCGATCACCACGTAGTAGTAGCCCTCCTTCAGCTCGCGCCCGAACTCGAAGGTCGCCTCCCCCACCACGAAGCTCGTCTCGCTCGTGAAGTGCCACGTCTCCTGGCGCGCCAGGGTGAGGTTGCCCTTGGAAAGGCCCGCATCCAGAGGCTCCAGATAGGCCCTCAGCTGCTCCTGGGCCGCCGCATCCGAAAGGTCGATGCTGAACCGCTCGCACCACGCCTGCGGCACGTAGACCACCGCGTAGTCCGCCGTGTTCACGGCAACCAGCATCTCGGGCCCGTCGAGCCGGTAGGTGTAGCCGTAGTACACCTCGTCGATGGCGCGGTTCGATCCCACCTGGGAGCGCTGGAAGCCCTCCACGGCATAGGCCGCGCCCTCGATGCGGGCAGCATCGCCGTCGGCGGAGACATCCACCTCCGGCACCTCGTCGGCCCACGCCGTCGCCGTGCCGAACAGGCACGCGCACGCCATAGCCACGGCGAGCAAGCAGCGTCGCAGCATACCGCTCCTCCTCCATCGGCCCCGGGCTGTACCCGGGCGCCTCGAAACGTCTCCTCGGGCAGCACGGCCTCGCCGGGCGCCCTCCTCACATGGCGAACGGGGCGCTTTGGCCCCGTTCGCACTCGCAATGCTATTGTCTCACAAAAGCGGCTATTCCGTCGCCATGTCGAAGCCCCACTCCTGCCAGATCTTGGCGCAGTCCTCGTCGGTCATGCACCACTCCAAGAAAGCCTTGGCCGCCTCGGCGTTCTCGCTCTGGGCCGTCACGGCGCCCGGATAGGTGATCGCCTTATGGGTGTCGTCCGGCACCACCGAGCAGATGGACACGCCGCCCATGCGGTACACGTCCGAGGTGTACACCATGGCCAGGTCCACATCGCCCGTCTCGGCGTACTTGCACACGTCGCCCACCTTGCCGCCGAGGGTCACCTTGTCCTTCAGCGTATCGGAGAACTCGCCGCCCTTGCCGGTCGCATCGGCGCCGGTCGCGCCATCGGGCTCGATGTAGGCGCCCACGGTGCTGAGAGCCTGGCAGGCGTAGTTGCCGGCCGGCACGTTCTCGTCGCCCACGGAAAGCGTGTAGGTGCCGGCGGCCACGTCCTCCAGCGTCACGTCGGTGTCGGCCAGCTCGCCGCCCTCCTTGGTCACGAACACGAGCTGGTTGGTGAACATGGTGTTGCGCGTGGCCTCGTCCACATAGCCAGCCTCAACGGCATCGTCCATCGTGCCCTTGGAGGCCGTGATGAGGATGTCGGCGTACTGACCGGCGCCGAGCATCTCGTTCAGCGTGCCCGAGGCCTCGTACTGAGTGTCGCCGAAGGTGACGTTGGGGTTCTGCTGGGTGTAGAGCTCCTGGGCCTCGGCCATGGCCTTCGTCAGCGAGTTGGCGGCGAAGATCTGCAGCTCGACCGGCTCGCCCGCAGGCTCGGTCTCCTGCGTCTTCGCAGCCGTCGGCTCCTCGGTCGCTCCGGCATCGGACGCGCCGCCGCTCTCCTGCGCTCCATCGCCGCCCGCGCAGCCGCCGAGGCCGAGAGCGGCCACCATCATCGTCGCCGACAGGGCGGCGAACATCCTCCGGGTCATTTTCTTCATGGTTCCTCCGATACATTTATCCTTGTGCGTGAATAATGCACGCTACCATAGTAGCGTTCCCCATCAATGACCGCAAGAGTTATTATTCACAAAGGAGGATAAATTTCCTGTAAAGAATGGCCCGGATCGAAATCCGGGCCACGTTACAAGTGCAAAGGGCTACAGGGAGAATCCGAGGGAATCCAGCACGTACTTCGGCACCATGAAGCGCACGGTCTTCTCGGGATCCACCATCTGGCACACCTGCACGTCGGCCACGAGCGACAGCAGCATGACCACCTCATCGGCAGGCTTTCCCGTGCGGTCGCAGATGAGGTCGACTATCTCGTGCACCGCGCGGTCGGCGGCAGCGTCCAGGCTCTCCGCCGAGGCGATGATGCCCAGATGCGTCGCGTTCTCGATAACCGGATCGGGTAGCGTGAGCTCGGGAAGCGCCGTGAGCGTCACCGTCGCCCAACCGGCGGCCTCGGCGCCCGACACGCTGATCTCGCCATCCCCCATGGCCGCGTGCATATCGCCGCAGCCGAAGAGCGCCCCGTCCACCGAGACGGGAAAGTACAGGGTGGCACCCGTGGTGATGGCGGTGTTGTCCATATTGCCGCCATGGCTGCCCGGCGTGCCGCAGTTCACCGCATCGCCCGCCGGAGCCACGCCGATGACGCCGATCATGGGGTTCAGCGAGATGCGCAGGCTCTCGTCCCATACCAGCCCATCGCCATCAATGGCGCACAGATGGGTGCTCCACGCATTGAAGCGATCTCCGCAGACCCCCTCGCCCTCTCCCGTGCAGGAGGCGCTCTGCCCGTCGAACTCGATGGCATCGATGCTCACCTTGAGCGCTCCGCCCGCGACGGCGCCCTCCACATAGATCGGGCCGGTGGCGGGGTTGATGTGATCCCAGTCGATCTCGTCGAGCTCGTCGGTAGGCTTCTGCACCTGGTTGCCGAAGCAGTCCTTCGTGCGGATACGCACCGTCTCCCCGCTCGGCACCGTCAGCGCCGGCTCCAGATTCTTATCGAAGGCGTAGAGCACCTTCTCATCGCTCAACTCGATCATGCACTCCTCCTCAAACAAAAAAAGACACCCTATAGGTGTCTTCAATTATAAATGAAAAAGCGCCCCCTGCGAGCGGAACGACCTGTCCTCCCGCGGCCTTGCGCCGCAGTA
>NZ_CAUASN010000041.1 GCF_958431955.1 uncultured Adlercreutzia sp.
CGTCGATTATTCCAGAGGTTAAATTGCGCCAAATGCTCTTCTCAATCTTTTCATCAGACAAGCTATAGAATTTGTAGATCAAATGCTCCTTCACATACACGGCGCATGAATTTCTTGAGTCGAACGAATACTCTCTCTGCACAGTTAAATCAGCGTAAGGACCATTTACGGTATCTCGCACCTCATCAAGACAAACTCTTATTAGATTATCACCGACACTTTGAGGCTCGATATCCATAGTCGATCGCATTGCCTTTTGCGCGACAGATTGCAAAACTTCCGCAGGAATATTTGATAAAACTAAGCCTTCGTCATGAAAAAGCACCTCAAGAACCTCGGCCGCGTTATTCTGGGTTAAATCCCTTTTATAGGAGCTAAGGTCAAACACATATGCAACAAAACAAGCACAGAGCAGACTCGAGAGAATTGTGCTCAAGAAAATCAGCAGTTCGTCCAAGAAGGATTGTGGCTTGATTACGCTTCCAAAACTCAGCCGAAGGACGAAAATGAGAAAGAGCAGGACGATAGAGATAAGGCAGGTAGTACCCAAATTGTCCCGAACCACTCTGAGCGTGTTACGAATTTTAGTTTGAAAATATCCTTCAGACCTTGAAGGCATCTTATCTCGCTCCAATCGTTTACGCAAAGCAGCATTATCTACAACCTAAGCAGCATCGAAATATAAGTTTATCATTTCGATCGACAAAAACGTTTAATCAGCGTTAAATGCTGGATCAATGGTCGCCCTTGGCGATCCAACGATTAGACGATAGGTTTATTTGCACGGCGAAAATTTCCCAGACTCGACCGACGCACGTTCGGGTAAACCCAAGAATCATGAACTACCCCAAAGGGACGATTTTGCTCCAGTATCCCTCAATTCTCGAGAATCGTGTGAAACGTTCTTCGTATTATTCAGTAGCTCTTAGCGCCAATATAGTTTCTACCAGTTTCGCCAATCTATTCCAATCAGATACGCCAATGCTCTTCTGTTAATTACATACACCAGTATACTTTTAACCATTTTCAGCTACTCCTTCCTCTCTCGTTCATGACGGACAGGACTTTGAGCCAGTAGAGGTTCACCCTGATACTCTGCGTTGTGAAAATACAGTAGGAGAGTCCTCGGTGCCATTCGATCAGGTCATGACACCCATCAATGCCATGACCAAAAAAGCGTACCGCTCTTCACTATTGCTGACCGAGCTGAAAGATCTTAAACTAAGCGCAAAGTTCGACAAATGATCGACCTCACACTCGTCCACAATCCAGAGAGAGATGGCGGCAACCCTACAGGCAGCGTGAGTGCATCTTCCACGGAAGCCCCGGACGCAATCACCTCAAAACTCCAGGGGTAGAGCACATAAGAAATTGTTGGATTTGGTTTGAATTCGCTCAAGGGTTTTCGCTTCCGCAAGGTACAAACCTCGTCCATTTACGAGTTTAAAACAGATTATCTGACTGACGTTCGCCCTGTCCGGGAATAACTATCTTTTTGAGGCAATGGACAGCCGCTCATCGCCGCCCACGATACTTTTTTTGTTTCTGGAACCTTACTGCAAACATCCACCTCTTTGGTCGCTGCAAACCTCCACCACCTCCGACCTCCAATAGCGCGCCAGATCAGCACGAGGAACCAGCTGATAGTTATGAGGAACCCCCATGGAACCGATGGCGATGGGGCCGCCGACAGCCTTCGGTACTACCGTTGGGCAGTTGCGACGATATTAATACAACAGACGCATTGCCATTAAAATAAGCGCATCATAGAGTACACGCCTTATGGTGGCGCTGGTAGCCCAAAGATGCAGCGCAAAATTGTGCAAATCATTGAGGTGATCGCCCATCGTTGAAATGTTAAACCTGATGGATGCGCCATAGCCGATGAGTGTATACCAATCCGTTGTCAACGCAAATCGCTGTCCAAATGCGCATCGCGCCCGTGAAGGCAATAGCCCCTCCCAGTGCTCCTTCGATAGGGGAGGGAAGAACCCACGCAACGAGAACGGCAATTGCAAACAGCAGCGTTACGGCATGGCCCACCAAACAGATGAAACCATTAAAGAGCTAGCGAACTCTGCGCAGTTGAGCAAAGCCAAAAACAAGTATCAGCGCCATCGTCGACGTTGCTGAATACAAGAAGAGACACTGAAGGATACCGACACAATACAGCGAGGCGTTTCGCACCGCGCAGCCCCTCCGCACAATCGTGTCAAGCACCAGCGATGCTCTCGCTGAAGGCAGGCAATGTGGATAGACGAATTCTTGTGATCGTAAAAATTCAGAGATTGGCGGGCCGAGGGATCGGTAACTTACAGCCACACCAGCACCGATACAGCGTTGAGCATCGAAAACACACTCGTTACAATCGTGACCGTCCACAGCAACTCGCGCATCCTCCCCAGTTCAACATGGCTTGCGGAGGGCATCCGCAGCACCGCCACCGCAACAAAGCCCCAGTCATGGAATCACTGCGTGAAAGTCCGCAAACGAGCATGAACGCAACCACGGCGATGGCGAACAGCTGAAGCGGCCCTTCGGCGTGCGGAAGAGGTGGAGCGCCGTCATCACCGCCATTGCAGTCATCCACTCAGTAAAATAGATCTGGCCGAAAACAGAAGAGATCATATGCCGCAAAACCCACCGATCCGAAAAGCGGGAGCGGCAGAACGGTGAAAGGAGGGCACACCGTCAATCCATCCCGAACGAACTTCGCCTTTGAAGAGCGACGCTGCCTGATACCCAAGACACGGCGAGCAAGATTGCCATCGAAGAGATGCTCTGCGTCAATTCTGGCTACGGCTCGGGCACCATCTGGAATTTGCGCAAGGCCTAGACGGTATCGAACCATCTTGCTCTTCGACATAACTGCAAATGAAACACCTATTGTGTCGAGCTCGCGCATACCGCTTCCGCTTCCCCATTGAACAAATCAGCGAAATCAAGCAGGCTCTTCTCGGGCATGGGGCTGTAGGTGGCGAAATCGTCGGTGGGGGCGACGATCTTCTTGGCGGCGCAGAAGAGCATCTTGTGGCGGCGGGAGCCGAAGTCAACGATCTTGCCATGCGCGCCGGGTCGCGGGGGCTTCTGGCCCGAGCGCGCGGCGTAGTAGCGCGCGATGCCGTCGTTTCGCCGGCTGTCGCGCTCGAAGCGCGCCCACGCCTCGCCCCGGTCGCCGGGCTCGTCGGCGTACAGCCAGATATCCTTCCCTTCGGCCAGACGGCGTATCAGACGGCGATCGAGACGCGTCTTCCAACGCGGCACGCGGCCCTCCATCTGCTTCACCGCCGCATCCCGCGCCTTGCCCTCCAGGCGGTCCACGACGATTTTGGCCCCATCCAGATCGAGCCTTACCCGCCACTCCCCCACAATGCGCGTATGGCGCAGCGCGTAAGCCGAGCGGGCCAGCTCCCTCGCCGACCAGGTCAGGGGGATGCTCGCGCCGTCGAGGCGCAGGTCGAGCCGGATATCCTCGCTCTCCCCCAGATCGCAGGCGAGCGAGAACGCGAAGGTGCGCCTCGTGGGCGCTGCGGGCGTCTGGCAGTATTCCACCGTCTCCTCCAGCGCGAGAGGCAGGGCCTCCCCCTCCCACTCGTCGCCTTTCAGGCGCCGGCGCAGCAGCAGCTCCACACTCCCCTCCCATCTAACGAAGAAGAGCGACTCCAGCCTGCCTGCGACCGACAGCACCCCGTCGCGCACCGCCACGCGCGTCAGCACCACCTTCGCGCTGCCTGCGGCGAACAGGAGTCCCTCGCCCCGCGTGATCGCGAGCGCGCCCGGCGCCGCATGCCAGCTCAGGGGCTCGCGGCGCTTCAGGCCGAGCACGAGCAGCCGATGGTCCTCGCGCAGGTTGGGATGGCGCAGGATCAGCTCGTCGTCCACGCGCTCCAGAAGCGCGCCCAGACGGCCGAGCGCCTCGTCGTAGGCCGCGCCCTCTCGATGGGACGGAAGGGCGATGCCCGCCTTCAGCTTCCACGAAAGGTCGTTCACGAGCAGCCCCTGGATGTAGGGGGGCACCTCGCCCTCGTAACGTCCGAAGAAGTCCTCGAACAGGGCGATGTTGTTGTCGTAGAGGCTCTCCGGCTGCCGCAGGGCGGTGGAGGCGCCCTCGTCGCTGCGCATCCAGCGGTACTCGGCATCGGCGCAGAACCCGAGCTTCATGCTGCGCTCCAGCACGTCGGTGCAGTACTTCTCGTCCTCGTGCACGACAACACCGTTGGCCGGCGCGAAGTCGAACAGTACGTTGTCGCCGAGGCGGTTGCGCACGGCCACGTTCATGGTCGCCTGGGCGACGGTGGCGTTCTCCGGCCGCGTCAGGTCGTATACGCCCGTCTCGCGCAGCACCCCGTAGCGGTGGTGGGGCCGCTGGCGCTTGCCGTCGCGGATGGAGACGATGGGGTACGTGACCAGATCAACCTCGTCGGCGCACGTGTCGAAGAAGTCCGCGACGTTGGCCAGGGTCTCGGGGCTCAGCGTATCGTCGGGGTCGAGGAAAAATAAGTAGCGCCCGCGCGCCGCCCTGATGCCCGCGTTGCGGGCCGCCGACACGCCGCCGTTCTCCTGAGAGATGACGCGTGCCCACGGACGGCTCGCGGCGAACGCGCGGCACAGCTGCGCCGACTCGTCTGTCGACCCGTCATCGACGAAGAGCACCTCCAGGGATTCCTTGTCGATCGTCTGGCCGTCCAGGCACGCGAAGCACGACTCCAGATGCGTCGCCTTGTTGTACACGGGAATCACCAGCGACACCCGCAGGGGCGCCTCCGCGTCCCTCGGCGCTCCGGTCGTCTCCGCCGCGCCCACCGCGCCCTGCTTCTCCCTGCTCGTTTTCTCCACGTTCGCCGCCCTCTCGTTCTTGGCCGCCGGCCGCCTTACGGCATCCATCCTAGCCGCGCGCGGATGCGCGCAGCACGTCCTCGCCGAACACCTCGCCGATGATGCGATCGGTCGCATGGCCGTCGCAGGCGCTCATGAACCGGTCGCGGAACGCCTCCACCTCGGAGGGGTCGAAACCCTCGGCCGCGGCCTGCAAGGCACCGATGACCTCCTCGGTCGTCGCGCACACCGGGCCGGGGGTGAGCGCCTCGTAATCGTAGTAGAAACCGCGCCAGTCGGCGTAGTCGTCCCTATCATAGGCGAAGAACACCATGGGACGGCCGAACAGCGAGTACTCGAACACGAGCGACGAGTAGTCGGAGACGACCGCGTCGGCGCAACAGATGAGCTCGTTGATGGCGGCCTCGCGCGTAACATCGAAGGCGAAGTCGCGGCAGTCCTCGGGAATGGGGGGCAGCTCGCGCACGAAGGGGTGGTGCTTGATGAGGAGCACGGTATCGGCGCCGAGCGCCTCCTTCATGGCCGCGATGTCGAGGGCTGCCGGGCCCTCCGCATGGGCCACGCGCCCGCGGAACGTCGGGGCGTACAGCACGACGCGCTTCCCCTCGGCCGCCGGCACCATCTCGAGCAGCTTGCGCCGGCTTTCGGCCAGATACCCCTCGTCGAAGAACACGTCCGTGCGGCTCACGCCCACCGGGCGCACCACGCCCGGCTCGTCCTGCAGCACCATGGCCTCCTCGTAGGCCCATGCCACCTCGGGGCTGCTCACCGTCACCAGCGACAGGTTCTTGTAGAAGGGATGGCGCAGGATGTCCTCGCGCGAGCCCCCGAAGATGAGGTCAGCCGTACTCATGCCCCACTTCTTGAAGGCGCCGCACGCGTGCCACAGCTGCACCACCGTGGTCTCGGGGCGCAGCAGCACGCAGCTGACCACGTTGGACGCATCGTTGAGGAACACGTACTGGGCAGTGGCCATGTCCCTCACGAAGGCGAGGCAGTTCCGGTAGTACTGGCGCAAGCGCACCCGCGTCTCGCCGAGCGAGACGAACTCGAGCGACAAGGAGGGCACGCAGCCGAGGCGCTCGTAGAGCACCTCGAAGCTCTCCGGCAACTCCGGTTCCTTGTTGTCCAGGAAGATGACCTTGCCCGCCTCCACCGGCTGCCGGGCGGCCCGGCGGTAGGCGGCCGGGAGCACCCAGAACAGCAGGATGTCCTTTGCCAAACGCCGAACGCGTCTCAGCACCGCCCCCCTCACGCGCTGGGGCAACGGCTTCTCGTCCTTCTCTTGGTCGCTCACGAACGCTCCCTCTTCCCTACATGTTCCACCGAATGACGGTCTTGCCCATGGGCTTGCGGATGTCCGACTCGAAGGCAGCGGCGATGTCGGCGATCTGCGTCGCCTCGTTCACGCTGCACACGAGCGAGGCCAGGTAGTCGAGCACCTCGGGATGGTCGCGGTACAGCTGCACCGTGGCCTCGAAGTCCTCGCGGCCGCTGCGGCTGCTGCCGAACAGGCGCAGGCCCTTCTCCAGCACCATGCGCGTGTTGATGGGCACGTTGTTCTCGGAGACGCCGAGCAGCGACACCGTGCCCTCGGGGTTGATGAGGTCGATGATCTGCTCGATGGCGGCCACCGAGCCCTCCCCTCCCGCGCACTCGAAGGCATGATCGACCAGGGCCACACCCTCCACATCGCCCACAAGATGCGTCTCGTCGGCGAAGGTGAAGTCGTGCAGCTTCGACTCGTTGCGGCCGAACACGACGATACTCGCCTCGGGATAGCGCAGGTGCAGCAGCAGCGACACGATGAAGCCCATGTTGCCATCGCCCCACACGCCGATGCGCTCGCGGCGCCCGTGGGCGATGGCGTCGAATCGCGAGATAGCGTGGGTGGCCACGCTCACGAGCTCGGTGAAGGCGGCCACCTCCCGGTTCACATCCTGGGGCAGGCCCACCACGCGCTCGGGCGGCAGTACCATGGCCTCCTGCATGAAGCCGTCGAAGCCGCTGCCGCAGAACCGGCTCGATCGCAGGTAGTTCTCGGCGATGAAGGCATCCTCCTCCACCGGCGCGTTCGGCAGCATGACCACGGCGTCGCCCGGCTGGAAAGTGCCGGTGTCGTCGCTCACCACGCGGCCTATGCCCTCGTGGATGAGCGCCATGGGCAGCTTGCGGTCGAGCACTTCCTTGCTGCGCGTGCCCTGGTAGTAGCGCTGGTCGGCGTTGCAGATGGAGAGGTGCGTGGGCCGCACGACCACCTTGCCCGTGGTATCCTGCGACACGACCACGGGCTCGAAGGTGCGCGGGGCGACCAGACGGTAGACGGTGTTCAGCATGGCCTACGCCTCCAGCATGGCCTCGGCAACGCGGAGGTCCTGAGGGTAGGTGATCTTGATGTTCGACACATCGCCGCGCACGAGGGCCACCTCGCGGCCGCGCAGCACGAAGGCCTTGCAGGCGTCGGTGAGGATGTCCCGCTCCTCGTCGGTGAGTGACTCGAGCATCTCCTTGAGCGCCCCCAGGTTGAAGCTTTGGGGCGTCTGCCCCTGGTAGAGCACGCTACGGTTCGGGATGGAGGAGATCGTCTCGCCGTCCAGGCTCTCCACGATGGTGTCGGTGGCCGGCACCACGGTGTCGCAGGCGCCGCAACGGCGCGCGGCCTCGATGTTCTCCTCGATCATGCGCAGCGACACGAAGGGACGCACGGCGTCGTGGGTGACGATGACGTCATCGGCCGTCGCGCCGCATTCGCCCTCGAAGTAGCGGACGGCGTTCATGATGGTGTCGTTGCGCGCGGCGCCCCCGGCCGCCACCGCCACGGCGCCAGCGTACTGCGGGCAGTGCTTCTCGATAATGTCACGCGTCTGCTGCACCCAGGTGGCCGGCGTGAGCACGAGCACCTTGTCGAAGCAGCCCGCGGCGCAGAACTTCTCCAGCGTGTGCACCAGAATGGGCTTCTCGCCCAAGAAGAAGAACTGCTTCGGCTTGTCCGGATTCCCCATCCGAACCCCCGACCCACCGGCAAGAATAGCAGCAAACTGCATAGAGGCTCCTTTATAAGGACGACGTTGCTTGTATCCTTTGCATTTTACCACCGACAAGGGCAACGCCCTCCGCGTGCCTGCCAGATGCACAAGGAGCACAGGGGAGGACGGACGTTGCCTCCCGCTGATGCAGCCTATTGCCAGCGCGAGAATCAGACATCGGCCTGCGCAGCGTCGGTCGTGCTACCATAGCACCGTCCATTTCATACGAAAGGTTCCGCATGCGCAAGATCGCCGTCGGCATAGCAACTGCCCTCCTGGGAGCGCTCTATGCGCTCTGTTCGCTGTTGCCGCAGAAGCGGCGTATCGTGTGCATCAGTCGGCAGAGCGATGGCGAGCCGGTCGACTTCCGGCTTATCCGCGACTACTGCGAGCGGCGCGATCCGCCGTGGAAGGTCGTCATCCTCGCAAAGCAGCTGTGCAACCCCGTGGCCTACCTCGCCGAAATGGTGCGGCAGGTCTTCTACATCGCCACGAGCCGAGCGGTGGTGCTCGATTCCTACTGCATCGTCGTGGGGCTTCTGCACGACCGCATCCGCGTGCCCGTCGTGCAGATCTGGCACTCGCTCGGCAACATGAAGCGGTTCGGATACACCGCCTTCGGCACCGACGAGGGGCACTCCGAGGCGACGGCGCGTCTCATGCACATGCACGAGGGCTATGACGCCATCGCCATCTCGTCCTTGAGCTTCACCGAGCCCTTCGCCGCGGCCTTCAACGCCGCGCCCGCATGGCTCTTCGAGGCGCCCCTCCCCCACGTGGACCTCCTCCTCAGCGCCGAGCACCGCGCCTGCCAACGCGAGGCGATCCTCGCCGCCTACCCCCAGCTGCGCGGCCGCGAGACCATCGTCTACTGCCCCACCTTCCGCAAGCAACCGGCCGCCAACGAGGAGGCTGCCACCCTGGCTCTCCTCGACGCCGTCGACTTCGACCGCTTCAACGTCGTCTACAAGCCCCATCCCGTGAGCAAGCAGGTCATCGACGACCCCCGCGTCGTCACCATCCCCGGCAGCGCCTTCGACGCCCTCTTCGTAGCCGACTACGTCATCAGCGACTACTCCACGGTCATCTACGAGGCGGGGCTTTTGGGCCTGCCCATCTACCTGTATGCCTACGACTGGGACAGCTATCGCGAGAAGCGCGGCCTCACCATCGATTTCGAGAACGACATGCCCGCGCTCTTCACTGCCGACCCGCACGCGATTGCAGCCGCCATCGAGGCCGGCTCCTTCGACCATGCGGCCTACGCCGCCTTCACCGCCGCCAACGTGGCGCTCCCTGCCGAAGGCTCGTGCACCGAACGCATCTGCGAGGCGATCATCGGGATGGAGAAGCGGCGCGACAACTGAGCCCAGCGGCTACGAGACGGCACGCATCCGGGCTCGGCGGAACAAGCGGGCCCAGAAGACCCCGGGGCAAGGACACGACACCGAGCCGCAACCCTCCGGCACGGTCGCTGAATCGGAAGCCCTACTCGTGGCCCTCGTAGAACGCGATGGCGTCCTGGATGCTCCCGTCGAACTTCTTCGTGCCCTTGTCCAGCACGATGCCGCGAGTGCAGAACTCCTGGGCCGCCGACGAGGAGTGGGTGACGAACAGCACCGTCACGTTCTCGTCCTCCATGATCTCGCGCACCCGGGCGAAGCACTTCTGCTGGAACTTCTTATCGCCCACCGACAGCGCCTCGTCCACCACGAGGATCTCCGGATCGCTCGACACGGCGAAGGCGAAGCCCAGGCGCGACTTCATGCCCGACGAATACGTGCGCACCGGCTGGTCGATGTACACGCCCAGCTCGGCGAATTCCACCACCTTGGGCTCCAGCGCGGCGATCTCGTCGGCATCGAGGCCCATGGCGTGTCCGCGCAGATGGATGTTCTCGCGGCCCGTGAGCGCCATGTCGAAACCGGCCGTCAGCTCCAGAAGCGCGCTCACCGTGCCGTTGACCGTCACCTCGCCGGTAGTGGGGAACGTCACGCCGGTGATCATCTTCAGGGCCGTCGACTTCCCCGCCCCGTTGTGCCCCAGAAACGCCACGGCCTCGCCCTTGCGGATCTCGAAGGACAGATCGTTGCTCGCGTTCACCTTGGTGACGAGCTTGCGCTTGTCCTTGCCGCGGAACACGCTGAGGAAGCGCTGGCGATCGTTCTCGTAGAGCTTGTAGGTCTTAGTCACATGGTCGAATTTGATGGCGACGGGCGCCTGCTCGCTAGAGGACATCGGCCACCTCCTCGTGGGTGCGGCGGTAGATGACGAGCGTGACCACCAGCGTGACCGCGAACACCACCACGAATCCGACGAGCGCCTCGGGCTTCTCCCAGATCCACATCTTGTCGTACACCGCGCAGCGGTACATGGTCACGATGAACGTGATGGGGTTGAACATCAGAATGAACTCTATCACCGGCACGTTCAGCTTGAACACGTTGAAGATGATGCCCGACAGCCAGAACAGCGGCGTCGAGAGCGTCTTCATCAGGTTCATGAAGTCCTTGCTGATGGCCGAGAGCAAGCTCGTCACCAGAGAGAACATGTTGAAGAACACGAACATAAGCACCAGGGCCACCGGCAGCTGCAGCAGGTACAGATCCACCGGCTGGCCGCACAAGAAGTACACTACCAGAAGCGCCGCCACGAGTCCCAGCTGGATGATGAACGTCGAGATGCTGAAGATGGTGGGAATGCCCGAGAGCGGGAACTTGATCTTGGTCACCAGGTACGAGTAGCGCTTGAAGATGTTGATGCCCGTACCGAGGATCTCCTGGATGTAGAACCACGGCACGAGGCCGCCCATGAGCCAGAGGATGTAGGGCACATCCGACCCCGTCTGGTCGGCGCTGCGCAAGCCCACCTCCAGGGCGAACCAGAACACCAAGATGTACACCGCCGGCTTCGCGAAGAACCACAAGGGCCCGAGCACCGCGCCGGCAGACACCTTCTTCAAATCGAACAGGCCGAGGCTCAGAATCTGCTTGCGCCAATCCCACTGTTCCTTGAGTATCTCAGAGAGTGTGCTCACGATCCTCGTTTCTCGCAACCAATAACGGCGAGGTTCCATTCTACCATTGCTTCGGAGCCATCACATTACCCATATGCGATTCATCGACCGCAGGGACTTGGCGGCCACGCTTCCCCGGATCTTTCTCGGAACGGATGGAGGGCTCGCCGACGACGCGGCCCGGGAACGAGCTTGCCCGCAACCTCGATCGGAGCGATCGTCCCGAGGCGCCTACCGCCCGTGCTTGCCGTACCAGCGGGGCTTGTCCTCCTGGCGGGTGTGGCGGCCGTGGTAGTGGTGGCGCAGCACCTGGTCGAAGATGCCGATCTTCCACAGGATGTAGAACGAGCCGACGAGCATGACGGCCATCATGGCCCACACGGCGATGCCGTGGGTGGACGACATCACCCAGGCGCCGATACCGAGCAGCGTCGTCCACGCGTACACGATGACCACCGACTTGCGCACGCCGTAGCCCTTGCGCAGAAGCATATGGTGCAGGTGCTTCCGATCGGCCTGCTGGATGGGCTTGTGGTGGTATAGCCGCCGCGCGATGGCCGCCGCCGTATCGGCGATGGGCACCGCGGCGATCACCACGGGCACCGCCAGCACGATGAGGGTCGGCGAGCGCATGACGCCCATGAGCGAGATGACGCCGATCATGGCGCCGAGGAGCAGCGAGCCCGAATCGCCCATGAAGATGCTCGCCGGCGCGAAGTTGTAGCGCAGGAAGGCCAGCGTTACGCCGAGCAGCATGATGGAGAGCATGGCCGTCTCCTCCATGCCACGCCCGAACGCGATGAGGAACAGGAAGAACGACGCGATGGCCGCGATACCCGCGGCCAGGCCGTCCAAACCGTCGATGAGGTTGATGACGTTCATGAAGCACACGAGGTAGAGCACCGTGAGCGGGTAGGCGAGCCACCCGAAGCTGATGAAGCCGGCGCCGAAGGGGTTCGCGATGCTGGAGAGCAGAAGCCCGGACGCGGCGATGATGGCGGCGCCGAGCACCTGGCCGGCGAGTTTCACCCGCGGTGCGAGGGAGTACACGTCGTCCAGGGCGCCGGTGATCACCACGACCAGAAGGCCGCACATGACGCCCACGTGGTTGATGCTCCCGTGGGCGGGGTGGACGTAGATGCCGGCCCAGCCGAGGAAGAACTCGCCGCTCACCTCCACGATGATGGCCGCGGCGATGCCGCAGGCCATGGCGACGCCGCCCATCCGCGGCACCGGGCGCTTGTTCACCCGGCGCTCGCTCGGATAGTCGACGGCATCCAAACGCAGTGCGAGCCTTCTTGCCAACGGGACGCAGATGTACGTCACGGCGAAGGCAATCAGGCCCAGCACCAGAAAATGTCGCAGTGTTACTCCCACGCAGGCCGGCTGGCTAGAACTCGAGGCCCTGCAGCCACTCAGTCAGCTCCTCGAGCGCCTCGTCGGAAACACCCATGCGCTGCTCGCGCTCCTGGAGGTACTTCTCACGCTCCACGAACATGGCCAGCTGCGCGTCGCTGTACTCGGACAGCGCCACATCGCGCACATCGACCACGCGCTTGGCGAAGTCGGGCAGCTTGTCGTTCATGGCGGTGATCTTCACCACATCGCCCGTGTGCGGCGCCTCCACGTAGTAGCCGTCGCCCAGGTACATGGCCACGTGGTGGACATCTCCCCCGTCGGCGAAGAACAGCAGGTCGCCCGGCAGAAGCTCCGCGAAGGGAACCTCCACGCCCACCTCGCACTGGTAGTACGTGGTGCGCGGCAGCTCGATGTTGAACACCTCGCGGTAGCAGTACTGCACCAGGCCCGAGCAGTCGAAGCCGGCCGGCGTGGTGCCGCCCCACAGGTAGGGCACGCCGAGGAAGGAGTTCGCCAGCGACGTGAGGTCGTTCAGCGTGCGGGCCTCGCGCACCGGCAGCGGGGCGCCGGCGGCGATGAGCTTGTCGAAGCCCTCGAAGCGCTCGGCATCGATGGCGTTCTGATGCTGCTGCATGGCCGTGTCGGCGGCCGGCATGGAGGGCTTCTCCAGATACACCGGCACATGGTAGAGCTCCTCGGCGCGGGCCATCTGCTCTTCCCAGGTGGCGAGCGCCTGCTGGTACTCGCTCGTGGCGTCCACGTAGTCGTAGTACTCGGCCACAAGCTCGTCGTAGGCCTCCTTGTCGGCCACGGGATCGAGATAGAGATCCAGCCCCGTCACCTCGTCCTTCACCGGCAGCACGAAGGTCTCGGTGAGCTCGTAGGTGAGCGGCACGTCGAAGCGGGTAAGGTCGTAGGTCTCGATGAGGTCCTGCAGTTTCTCCGAATAGAAGATGTCGGTGGCGTAGCGGCCCACGAGGAAGTCGCAGGCGTCCACGAAGGTGTCGGTGTTCGACTTGCGCGCGCCGGCGTAGAAGTCGCCCATGGAGTTGGACAGGAGGTCGGCGTAGTCGGACAGCGACTCGTCCACGGTATCGTACTGACGGAAGTCGGCCGTGATGGTGTAGGTGGAGCCGGAGCCGTCGTCCTCGCGGGTGGCCAGGGCCACGGAGTTGCCCTTGTAGGTGCCCTTGATGCCGAACAGGTTGTTGTTGGGCGCCTGGGCCAGCTGGGAGTTGCCCGAAGCAGACTCCAGGATGGCCTGGGCGATCATGACCGAGGCGTACAGGTCGTTCTCGGCCGCGATGGTGCGGGCCGACTCGCCCACCAGCGAGATGAACTTCTCGGTGGTGAGATCCTCGCTGTAGTGGCGCGCCACGTAGGAGGAGTTGTCCATATGGGTGAACGAGATGGAGGGCACCGTGACGGCCACCTGCTTGAGCGGCGTCTGGGCCTGGGCCTTGTTCACCGCGGCGGTGTGGCTCGCATCGGTCGTGCCGCCGGCGCCGTCGGGCTTGGGCTTCTGCACGTTGTCGTCCACCGGGTTGCTCGGGTCGAGCGCCGGGGGCTCGGGGGTGTCGGGCGTCGAGGGCTTCTCGGCGTCGCCTCCCTCGTTGCCGTCGCCGGGCTTCTGCTCGCCGTCGTTGCCGCCGTCCTCGCCGGGCTTCTCCGCATCAGCCTGCTTGCCCTGGGAGATGAACACGGTCACCGTGGAGCCGGGCTCCACGGCAGTGCCCCCCTCGGGGTTCGTGGCGATGACGCAACCCTTGGCCACCGAGTCGCTGTACTGGTACTCGACCGCGGCCGTAAGGCCCGCGGCCTCGAGCGCGGCTACGGCGTCCTTCTCCAAGGTGGAGGCGCCGAAGGTGGGCACGACGGGCTTGCTCGTGCCCTCGCCGTCGCCCTCGCCGGGTGCCGACGGGTTCTCAGGGAGCACGCCCTCGGTGCCATCGCCGCCGGGGACGGAGCCGTCACCGGAGCCCTCACCGGAGCCGTCGCCCTCGTCGGCGCCGCCCTCGGTGCCGGCATCGCCCGCGCCCTCGTCGGAGCCGCCCTCGGCGTCGGTATCGGTCGCGGTATCCGAGCTGTCGCCGCTCTCCTCGGGCGCCGCCGGCTCGGAGGGAGCGGAATCCCCCTCGAGCGCGTCGTTCAGATCCTTCTGGTAATCGCTCTCAGATTCATAGCCGCCGTTGGCCTTCTTGACCTCCACGTCGGCGACGGAGGAGCCCTCCTGGGTCTCGTCGGCCTCGCGGACGTTCGGATCGCCGTCGCCCTCGTCGGCATGGGCGGTCTTGTAGTTCGCGGCAACGCCGCCCACAGGGGCAACGACCAGGGCAGCAGCTGTGAACAGCGAAACTGCGTTCTTGGGTGCGGTCATCACGCCTCCTCTTTGTTCATCATCTCCCACGAAGCCCGCGCCCCGCAGGTTGCGGGGTATGCGAACCCAAGGCAAATCCTTGCCTCGAAGCATGCATTATAGCGCGACTTTCCGCGCTGTCCAACCTGCGAAAACGTCTCGTTGGAGCAGTGTTTCGGTGATGAAATCAATGAGAAATTGAGCCGAATTGACGCAAAATTGTTACTGAACTGGCATTTTACGGAAAGCTTCTTCCCATTCGGCTCCAAACGGGGCCGTGGACACCCTGTGAATATTTTTTCCGTAGGCGACTTTTTTCGCTGATGAACGGGGTCACGGTTGCGAATGAGCGCCGAAGAGGCCGCGGGCGTCCGGGGATGCGCCCCGGGCGACCCGCCGCGAGCCGCTCGGGGCGAGGCGCTGGATGCGGACGAGGCGCTCCCCTTCCCCGCTAGGCGACGAGGCGCTTGGCGAAGGTGGGGACGAAGTAGTCGAAGGTGGCGCGCATCACCCGGCCGCCGCCAGTGGAGGCGTGGATGTACTCCCCGTCGCCGGCGTAGATGCCCACGTGGTACACGCCGCTGCCGCTGCCCCAGAACAGAAGGTCGCCGGGGAGCAAATCGTCGAGGGACACCGCCTCGCCGAGCGCGCTCTGCTCGGCGGCGGTGCGCGGGAGCTCCATGCCGAGCGCCTCGGCGAAGACCCAGCGCGTGAAGCCGGAGCAGTCGAAGCCGGCGGGCGTGGTGCCGCCGTAGACGTAGGGCACCCCGAGCTGGCCGTCGGCCGCGTCCACCACCGATTGACGGCGACCGGCGCGCTCCTCCTCGGCCGCGCGCTCGGCGGCCTCGTCGGCCACGCTGCCGACGTAGTCCTTGATATCGCTGGCGAAGCCCTCCACCTTCGTGAAGGGGCTCTCGATCACGCCCTCGTCGGCCGAGGCCTCCGGAGCGCTCATCGCGACCATGGTCGCGGAAAGGGCGCAGGCGAGCACAAGCGTGCGAGCCCGCTGGGAAAATGTTCTGTGAATAAGCATGACGGCGAGTCTATAAGGCGCGCCGAGACGTGCCAAGGCCCTCCACAAGTCCCGCGCGAGATGCCGACAGGGCGCCCACGTTCACTTCGCAGGCCCTGCGCAACCGCTCCGCAGGACCTCCATTCCCGATAGGCCCGCTCAGATATCCCGCGGCACCTCGCCCGTCTCCAATATATGTAAGAGCGCCGCCTCATCGAGCACGGGCACGCCGAGCGAGACCGCCTTGTCGTACTTGGAGCCCGCCGCCTCGCCGGCCACCACGAAGCTCGTTTTCTTCGACACCGACCCCGACACCTTCGCTCCCATGGCCTTCAGACGAGCGCCGGCCTCGTCGCGGGTCATACCCGAAGCGGCCAAGGTGCCGGTGAGCACGAAGGTGAGCCCCGAGAGCACCTGGGGCACTTCCTTGCCCGGCGCCATGGCCTCGGCGGCCATGGTCACGCCGGCCGCGCGCAGCCGCTCGATGACCGACACGTTGTCGGGCGTGCGGAAGAAGAGCCACACCCCGTGGGCCACCTTCGGCCCGATGCCGTTCACTTCCGCCAGCTCGTCCCCCCCCGCTGCCGCGAGCGCCTCCATAGAGGGGAAGGCATCGGCCAGAAGCTCGGCCGTGGTCTTGCCCACATGCCGGATGCCCAAACCGAAGAGCACCCGCGCGAACGAGCGGGACTTCGAGGCCTCGATGGCCGCCACCAGCTTCGCCGCGATGGTGTGGCCGAGGCGGATGATCTCGCCGTCCTTGTTCACACGCCCGGTGCTCGTGGCGGCTAGCTCGTCCTCGGTGAGCGAGTAGTAGTCGGCCACATCGGCCACACGCCCGCTTTCCACGAGCCGGCTTACGATCTCCTCGCCCATGCCGTCGATGTCGAGCGCGCCGCGGCTCGCCCAGTGCAGCAAACGCTCCAAGGCCTGGGCCGGGCAGTCGATGGAAATGCAGCGGAAGGCCACCTCGCCCTCGTCGCGCACCACGGGGCTTCCGCAGCTGGGGCATACGCTCGGCATCTCCCAGATACGGGCCTCGGGGCTGCGCAGGCTTTCCACCGGCCCCAGCACCTCGGGAATCACATCCCCCGCCTTCCGCACGATGACCGTGTCGCCCACGCGCACGTCCTTGCGGTGCACCTCGTCCAAGTTGTGCAGGGTGGCCCGGGCCACGGTGGACCCGGCCACCACCACCGGCTCCAGCTCGGCCACGGGCGTGAGCACGCCGGTGCGGCCCACCTGCACGGTGATGTCGCGCAGAAGGGTGGTCTTCTCCTCGGGCGGGAACTTGAAGGCGATGGCCCAACGCGGGGCGCGGGCGGTGAATCCCATAGCCGCCTGGCGCGCGAAGGAGTTCACCTTCACCACCACGCCGTCGATCTCGTAGGGCAGCGCGTCGCGCCGCTCGATGGCCGCGCGGCAGAAATCGCGCACCTCGCCCTCGCTCTCGCACAGCTTCACGTCGGGGTTCACGTGGAAGCCGGCCTCGCGCAGCCACTGGAGCAGCTCCCACTGACCGGTGGCGGCGAGGGCCCCCTCGTCGGCGATGGCGTACATGAAGGTGGACAGATCGCGCCCCTGGGTGATGCGCGCGTCCTTCTGGCGCAGCGATCCGGCAGCGGCGTTGCGCGGGTTCGCGAAAGGGGCCCGCCCCTCGGTGATGGCGGCGGCGTTCAGCACCTCGAAGCTCTTCTTGGGCATGTACACCTCGCCGCGCAGCTCGAGCGCGTCGGTGCCGGGCGTGATGGCGGCAAGGGCCCCCTCGCGCAGGCGCAGGGGCACGTCGCGGACGGTGCGCATGTTCACGGTCACGTCCTCGCCAGTGGTGCCGTCGCCGCGGGTGGCCGCCCGCACGAGCACGCCGTCCTCATAGGTAAGGGCGATGGAGCTGCCGTCGATCTTCAGCTCGCAGCAAAGCGGCGGGAGCGCGCCCCCGCAGGCCTCGCGCACCCGCTCCATCCACGCGTCCAGCTCGCCCAAGTCCATGGCGTTGTCGAGCGAGTACATGCGCTGCTCGTGCACTACCGGCGCGAACTGCTCGCCCACATATCCGCCCACGCGCTGGGTGGGCGAGGCGGGGGTAACAAGTTCGGGATGGGCCGCCTCGATCTCGCGCAGCTCGCGCATAAGCGAGTCGAAGGCCGCGTCCGATATGGTGGGGGCATCGAGCGCGTAGTACTGGTAGCTGTGGTGCTCGATCTCGCGCCGGAGCGCCGCGGCCCGCGCCGCCGGATCGCTCGCCGTGTGCGCCATGTCCGCTCCGCTGAAGAGCGCTTCCTGATCTTCGGCCATAGCCCTGTCCCTTCCGCAAAAGAGGGCCCGGACGAATCCGGGCCCTCGGTTCATTCGCAGCGGCTATGATACCACCGCTTCACGTTCGCAACGCCGCCCAAAAGGGTCGCCGACCAAAGGCGGCGGCCAAGACCGAGCGAGCCTGCCGCCCCGCACCCGCACCGCCGAGCTCGGCCGGCAGGGGCCTAGTGGTTGTGGGCAACCGTCACCCGCGCCTGGGGCAGCGACACGCCGAAGACGGCCATCTGCACACCGCGGGCCATGAGGAAGAAGCCCAGGAACAACGCGAAGGTGCCCGGCGCCACGATGAACGCGATGCCGCAGAGCAAACTCACGATGCCGGAGAACAGCACCCAGCCCCAGCCGGGCATCTCGCGGTGGAACCGCACGGCGGCCACGACTTCGAAGATGCCATAGGCGATGACGAAGATGCCCATCACCCAGGGGATCACCACGGCCGAGGCCACGGGATGCACGATGAAGAGCACGCCCAAGACGATGTCGCACACCGCATAGGCGAGCGCCCAGGCCGAAAGCCCCTCCGCACGGCGGTACTTGAAGTACGCCCACGCATCCACGATGCCGGCGGCCAAAAACATGCATCCGGCGATGATGGCGATGCTCACGAGCGTCAGCCCCGGCACCATGAGCAGCACGAACCCGATGAGGATCAGCGCGATTCCGGCGGCGAACAGCCCCCAGTTGCGTCCTACTTTGATATCCATACGTCACCACGCTCCTTACGCCCCGAAGGTATACTGTAACGAGTACCATTCTAGGAGCGGCGCCGGGCGCCGCCCGGGCGCGCAACCCACCCGTTGACGACGGGAATGCTCCGTGTTGACGCGCTGTTATGGGAAGAAACGACCCGATCATCCGAGGAGTCTCCATGAACGCCCCCGCCGATTTCTCCCCCGCGCCGAACTCTTCTGCCACCCCTGTTCCCTCGCGCGACAATGCCGCGCTGGCAGCGCTTCTGCCCTGGCCCGATGCCCGGGCGAACAAGTACACGCGGGGCAAGCTCTCCCTCGTGGCGGGTGCCGCCGCCTACCCGGGTGCCGCCTGCCTGGCCGGCACGGCCGCCGAACGGGCGGGCGCAGGCTACACCGAGGTGTTCTGCGCCGGCAAGTCGCTCCTTGCGGTGCGGGCCTTCCGCCCCTCCCTCGTGGCCCGCGACTGGCGCGAGTGGCATCCTGCACGACAGGAAACCCCGCGCGCCGGCCACCCGGCCGCCTGCGTCATCGGCTGCGGCTTCGACGGAAGCGCGCCCCAGCGCGAGCTGGTGGCGGAGACGGTGCGGGCAGCCGCAGGCCCGGTGCTCGTAGACGGCGGAGGCCTCGGTCTCATCGCCGATGAGACGGGGCAGCGCCTGGCGCGCGAGCGGGCCGAGCGCGGCACGGGAGCGCTCGTGCTCACGCCCCACGGCGGCGAGGCGGCACGTCTCGCCCGGGGCGCGGGGCTGGAAGGAGTGCCCGAGGGGCCCGAGCTCGCGTGCGCCCTCGCCCAGGCCTATTGCGCGCTCGTCGTCCTCAAGGGGCCGGCCACCTACATCGCCGATGCCGAGGGCGCGGTGGAGGTCATGGACCGCGGCACGGCGGCGCTCGCCAAGGCGGGGACGGGAGACGTGCTCGCGGGCATCGTAGGGGCGCTTCTGGCCCAGGGGCTCGCCCCGCGCGACGCTGCGGCCCTCGGCTGCGCGCTGCACGCCGAGGCCGGCCGGGCCGCCGCCGAAAAGATCACCGAGATCTGCGTGGCCGCCGAGGACGTGATAGCCTACCTGCCCCAGGCCATCCGCGCTATCGCCAACGCCCGCTAGCGGGCCAGGTTCGCCACGGTGCGCGCGAGAGTGGCCACGTCGATGGGCTTGGCCACGTGTGCGTTCATGCCCGCGGCCAGAGCCTCCCGCTCGTCCTCGGCGAAGGCGTTGGCCGTCATGGCGATAATGGGAATCTCCCGGGCGTCGGCGCGGTCGAGGGCGCGGATGGCCCGGGCGGCCTCGTGCCCGTTCATCACCGGCATCTGCACATCCATGAAGATCATGTCGTAGGCGCCCGCCTCGCTTCGGCCGAACTTCTCCACCGCCACCTGGCCGTTCTCGGCCACTTCGCAGGTAGCGCCGTGAATGGTGAGGATGGCGGCGATGATCTCGGCGTTCAGGTCGTTGTCCTCAGCCACGAGGAAGTGCTTGCCGCCGAGGGCCTCATCCACATCCACCGCCGGGGCGGAAGCGGGCTCCTCGCACTCCTCCGGCCCCGCCTCAGCCGGCGGGAACTCCAGATCGATGATGAAGACCGATCCCACATCCAGCTTGCTGCGCACGGAAATGGCGCCGCCCATGAGATCGACGAGGTTCTTCGTGATGGCCATGCCGAGCCCGGTACCCTGGATCTTGTTCGTGAGCGTGGATTCCTCCCGCGAGAACGAGTCGAAGATGGTGGTCAGGTAGTCTTCCGACATGCCGATGCCGTTGTCGCGCACGAGGATGCGCACGTGCTGCAGGGTACCGTGGCGGGCGAGTGACCCGTCGATGCGCAAGAGGATCTTGCCCCCGGCATCGGTGTACTTCATGGCGTTCGACAGCACGTTCATGAGAATCTGGCGCAGGCGCCCCTCGTCTCCCACGAGCCGGTCGTGGGAGACGCCCGTCACCTCTACGGTGAAGGTCTGGTTCTTGGCATCGGTCTGGGGGCGCATCATGGCCTCTACCGCGGCCACGGTATCGGCCAGCGAGAACGGCTCCGCGGCGAGCTCCGTCTTGCCCGACTCGATCTTCGACATGTCGAGCACGTCGTTGATGAGCCCGAGCAGATGCCTTCCCGACAGGGCGATCTTGTGGTTGTACTCGCGCACCGCCTCCTCGTGGCCGGCCTCGCGGTCGATGAGCTCCGAGAAGCCGAGGATGGCGTTCATGGGCGTGCGGATGTCGTGGCTCATGGAGGCGAGGAAGTTGCTCTTGGCGCGGTTGGCATCCTCGGCGGCGGCCACCGAGTCCATGAGGCGCTGGCGGATGTCGTGCTCGTCGGTCATGTCGGTGAGCGAGTAGATGACCTTCGCGTCGCCGCCGAGGGTGACCGGGCAGCTCGTGATGCGCAGCCACATGTCGCGGCCGAAGGCGGCGTTGAAGCACTGGAACTCCCAGGTGCGCCGCTCGCAGGGCGCGCCCGAGTGCACGATAGCCGCCACCTTCGCGTAAGCCTCGTTGGACGAGAGGCGGTCCATGACGAAGAACTTCGATGCGGGCACGCCCAGTATGTCCTGCACGTTCTCGAAGACGGCCTCCACCGCCTGATCCTCACAATCCACGATGAAGATGGCCGTGTCGATGTTCTCGCCGATGGCCTGGTAGATGCTCTGCACGTGGCGCTCGCCGCGCAGCTCGCGGCGGTTGCGGTAGATGAGCAGCGCGCCGATGGCGGCCACGGCCAGAAGCGTGGCCCCCACGACGATGATGACCATGCGCGCAGTCATGCCGACGATGGCGGCGCCCTCGGCCTGGTCGTTGGGCATGATGGAGTCGGCCTGCACCACCAGGCCGTGAATGGCGGAGAAGTAGTACAGGCTCGTGGCGGCGATGACCACGGCGAGCACGACCACGACCGCCGCGACGGCCGCGAAGATATAGCGCGAGTCGAACCTCTGCCTCATAGCCGCCGGATTCCCTCCGGTCTATTCCACGGTGACGGACTTCGCCAGGTTGCGCGGCTGGTCCACGTCGCACCCGCGCAGCACGGCCACCTCGCGGGCGAGCAGCTGCAAAGGCACGCTGGCCGTGATGGGGCTGAAGGCGTCGCGCACCTTCGGAATGTAGATGACGTGGTCGGCGTGCTTCAAGATCTCCTCGTCGCCCTCGGTGGCCACGGCGATGATGCAGGCCCCGCGCGCGCGGGACTCCTGCAGGTTCGACACCACCTTGTCGTAGACCGGGCTGTTCGTGGCGATGGCGATGACCGGGAAGTTCTCGTCGATAAGGGCGATGGGCCCGTGCTTCATCTCGCCGGCGGCGTAAGCCTCGGCGTGCAGGTAGCTGATCTCCTTGAGCTTGAGCGCCCCCTCGTAGGAGGTGGCGGCGCCCATGCCGCGGCCGATGAAGAGCGCGCTTTGGGCATCCACCATGGCGCGGGCGGCCTCTTCCACCGCCGGGCCGCACTCGGCGAGGATGCGCTCCACCTGCTCGGCGGTGTCGGCCAGCTCGCTGAACAGAAGCTTGATCTGGCCGCCGGTGAGCTGGCCTTGGGACTGACCCAAGAGCATGGCCAGAAGCGTGAGGGAGGCCACCTGGCCCAGGAAGCTCTTCGTGGAGGCCACGGCGATCTCCTTGTTGGCCTTGGTGTAGATGACGCCGTCGGACTCGCGGGCCACGGGGCTTCCCACCACGTTGGTGATGCCGAAGACCTTCGCGCCGCGCACGCGGGCATCGCGGATGGCGGCCAGAGTGTCGGCCGTCTCACCGGACTGGGACACGGCCACCACGAGCGTGGTCGGCGTGATGATGGGGTTGCGGTAGCGGAACTCGCTGGCCACCTCCACCTCGCAGGGGATGCG
>NZ_CAUASN010000042.1 GCF_958431955.1 uncultured Adlercreutzia sp.
GGGTTGGCGATCGTGCGCCAACGGGGGCGAGCGGGGCCTGACGGCCCGCGAGATCGAGATCTTCGCGTTTCTGGCGCGGGGACGCAACGGGCGCTTCCTCATGGAGCACTACGTCGTCTCCCGCAACACGGTGAAAAGCCACATCAAGCACATCTACGCCAAGCTGGGCGTCCACTCCCAGCAAGAGCTCATCGACATGGTGGAACACGCCGGGTAGGCCCGGGCACGGCGCCCGCGCCCGCGGCTAGAAATGCTGCAGGGCCCACATTGGGCCCCTCGTTTCCGAGCCGTTTTCTCGGATTGCCCTTCTCCGACCTTCCCGCTCAGCTCTTGCGCTAGAATAGAAAGCCGTGCGTTTCGTTGGATCGGTTTCATCGAGATAAGGCTCTGCATGGAATTGACGCTTTCGATGTTTCTCGCGCAGGCAGGCGACCACCCTGTCCTGCTCGGCATTTTGGTGCTCGTCATCGGCGTGACGATCATCTCGGGGGCCACCGACGCCCCCAACGCCATCGCCTCGGCGGTATCCACCCGCTGCCTTTCCCCTACCGCGGCGCTCATCTTGGCCGCCGTGTTCAACTTCGTGGGGCTCGTGGGTATGACCTACATCTCCACCGCCGTGGCCCACACCATGTTCAACATGGTGGACTTCTCGGGCAACACCCACCAGGCGCTCCTCGCGCTCATCGCGGCCATGATAGGCTCCATCGGCTGGGGCGTGTTCTGCTGGTTCTGGGGCATTCCCGCAAGTAAGTCCCACTCGCTCATCGCCGGGGTCACGGGAGGCGCCATCGCGCTCAACGGCCTGGCGGGCGTGGTGCTCTCCGAGTGGATGCTCGTCATCTACGGCATGGTGTTCTCGCTGGTGGGAGGCTTCATCCTCGGCATGACGACCACCAAGATCATCGAGTTCTTCTTCTCCTGCGTCGACCGTCGGCGCGGTGATAAGGTATGCGTGGTGCTGCAGGACATCTGCGCCTGCGCGCTGTCGTTTCTCCACGGCGCCCAGGACGGCCAGAAGTTCATGTCCATCGGGCTTTTGGGCATAGCGCTCGCCTTCGGCATGGAGACGAGCGGCGCCACCGACTTCCCCCTGTGGCTCATGGTCATCTGCTCGCTGGCCATGTCGCTCGGCACCCTGCTCGGCGGCAAGCGCATCATCAAGTCGGTAGCCATGGACATGGTCTCGCTCGAGAAGTACCAGGGCGTGGCCGCCTCCGCCTCCACGGTGATCACGCTGTTCGTGGCCTCTATGACCGGCATGCCCGTGTCCACCTCGCACTGCTCCACCGCCTCCATCATGGGCGTGGGCGCCTCGAGGAGCTTCCGCCGCGTGAACTGGGGCGTGGCCCGGCGCATGGTGTGGGCCTGGGTGCTCACCTTCCCCTGCTGCGGCTTCATCGGCTGGGCCCTCGCCAAGCTGTTCATGATGTTCTAGGCGCGCTCGGTTCCCCGCATCCCCCGACAAAATATCGCGGCACCGACCCACCTCCGATAAAAAACGCGCGCCCTTCCTGCCCGAAGCGGGAGGGCGCGCGCCTTCGCAGCGTCGCGCAAGGCCCGGAGCTTGCCCGGGCCCCGAAGCGCCTACTGGGCGGCCTGGGCCTCGCGCAGGGCGCTTACCAGCTGGTCGGCGCAGGAGGTGGAGCGCCGGCCGCAGGTGTTGCCTTCCAGAAGCGCGGCCACGTCGTCCACCTTCATACCGGCCACCAGCTTGGAGATGGCCTTCAGGTTGCCGTCGCAGCCGCCGGTGAACTGGACGCTCTCCACGGTGTCGCCGTTCACTTCCACGTCGATCTGGCGGGAGCACACGCCGCGGGGGGTATAGCTGTGCATGGGGTTCCTTTCTCTCGTCTTCTCGCGAGAGATTGTACCACCTTACACCGCCGCCGCCCCGCGCTCGCCGGTGCGGATGCGCACGACCTCCTCGATAGGCGCCACGAAGATCTTCCCATCGCCCACCTCCCCGGTGCGCGCGGCCGCCACGATGATGTCCACGAGGGCATCGACCGCCCCGTCATCCACGACGATCTCGAACTTCACCTTCGGCACCATATTCAGCATAACCTCGGTGCCGCGCACGTACTCGCTCCAGCCGTGCTGGGCGCCGCAGCCGTGCACCTGGGATATGGTCATGCCGCTCACATCCGCCGCGAACAGCGCGTCCTTCAGCGGCTCCATCTTCTCGGGCCGCACAATGGCCGTCACTCGCTTCATAGGTCTCAGCTCCTTACTCGTTGCTTGTTACTTGTCGCACGCTGCGGCGCTAGTCCAGGCCCAGATGGGCCGGGTAGGCCGATTCTCCGTGGATGGCCACATCGAGACCGGCCGCCTCGTCTTCGGCCGAGACGCGCAGGCTGCCGCCGAAGCAGGCCCGCACGATGAGCCCGAGCGCCACATCGGCCGCCACCACGAACACCACCGTCACCACGATGCCGAGCACCTGGGCGCCCAGAAGCGACCAGTCACCCGTGTACAGAAGGCCGCCCGCACCGGTCCACGAGAGTTCCGGCACGCAGAAGAGTCCCGTCAGGACGCCGCCGACGATGCCGCCGACGCAGTGGCAGCCGAAGGCGTCGAGAGCGTCATCGTAGCCGATGCGGCGCTTGGCTTGGGAGATGGCCGCATACACCACCGGGCTCACCACCGCGCCCATGACAAGCGCCGCCCACGGCTCCACGAACCCCGCCGCCGGCGTGATGGCCACCAGTCCCGCTACGAGCCCCGTGGCCGCGCCCACGAGCGTGCACTTCCCCACATGCACCCGTTCGGCCATAAGCCACGACAGCACCCCAGCGGCGCTGGCCGTCACGGTGTTCAGCAGCGCCAGGGCCGCCACCCCGTCGGCGGCGAACTCGCTGCCCGCGTTGAAGCCGAACCACCCGAACCACAGAAGCGCCGCGCCGAGGGCCACGAAGGGCACGTTGTGGGGCCGGTAGGACAGCACGGCAAAGCCCTTGCGGCGTCCGAGCATAATGCAAAGGACCAGGCCCGTAAGCCCCGAGGAGATATGCACCACGTCACCCCCGGCGAAGTCGAGGGCGCCGATCATCTCGCCGATGAGCGACCCATCCCCGCCCCACACCATATGGGCGAGCGGCGCGTATACCACAAGCACCCACACTGCCACGAAAGCGCACACCGCGCCGAACTTCATGCGCCCGGCCACCGCGCCGGTGATAATGGCGCAGGTGATCATCGCAAAGGCCATCTGGAACACGATGTCTACGATGGCCGGGTAGGCCGCCGCCAGCTCCGGATCATCGGCCAGCGCTCCCTGGCCTGAAAGAATCGCGAAGGCATCGGGCGTGCCCGTAGCCTCGGCCATCATGTCGTTCACCGCGCTCAAGCAGCCCAGCTGGTCCAGGCCGCCGAAAACGGGGATGGAGCCGTCGCCGCCGTAGGCGAACGACCAGCCGCACGCCACCCACGCCACCCCCACGATGCCAAGCACCGCGAAGATCATAACCATAGTATTCACCACGTTCTTGCGGCGCGAGAGCCCTCCATAGAAGAACGCGAGCCCGGGCGTCATGAGCAGCACCAGCATGGTACATACGAGCATGAACGCCGTCGATCCGGTATCAAGCATGGCAATCAACCTCCTTGGGGTATCGGGAACGATCCGATTGTTCCACGCGCTCCGTTTACCAGCGGAGTCATCGATGATTGTTAATCCCCTCAAAAAGAAGTGTTAACGCCTTCGACCACTCCCTGTTACTGGCGGGAAACATTTGGTCGCGCGGGCGCCCGTTGGGCTCGAAACGCCTACAATAGAGCTGCAACGCAAGTCATTTGGGATTTTTGGCCAAAAAGGGCCTCGAGTGCGCTCAAACCGGAAGGAACCCGCCCCGAAACACCCCGAATTTATCCGAAATCCCCTCGATTCGCTCAAATTGGGGTGCTCGGAGCTTGATTTCGCGGCTCAGACAGCGCACTCGGCATGGTTTTTGACCAAAAATCCCAAACGGCTTGCATTAACCGACGTCTACCGGGAAGGAACCCCCATGAGCGTGTCATTCCGTCAGGTCGAGCGAGACGAAGAGGTCGAGGCGCTGGCTCACATGGCCCACCATATCTGGAACGAGTACTGGCCAGCACTCATCGGCCAGGAGCAGACCGACTACATGGTGGAGAAGTTCCAGAGCCTGAACGCCTTCCGCGCCGACATCGCCGACAACGGCTACGAGTACTTCTTCATCATGGACCGAGAGAACGCCACCCCGCGCGAGCTCGATCAGGCCGTCCACGGCGCCGACATCCACGACGAGGGCCGGCCGGCGCCGGCCGGCGCCGGCGACGCCGTGGAGTCCGACCGCGACGGCGAGCTGGCCCACGATGCCGAGGACTTCGCCCATGAGGCTGCCAAGCCGCGCATCATCGGCTACACGGGCGGGCATGTGGAGGCGGACACGAACCGCTTTTTCATCTCGAAGGTGTACCTGTTGAAGGAGCATCGCGGCCGCGGGCTTATCGCCAGCGTCGTGCGCTTCTACGAGCGGCTGTGCCGCGAGCGCGGGCTGGACGCGATGTACCTGACCGTGAACAAGCACAACGAGATGGCCATCCGCGCCTACAAAAAGCACGGCTTCGAGGTCATCGACGCCGTGGAGACCGACATCGGCGAGGGCTTCGTCATGGACGACTACATCATGGAAAAGAAGCTGAAGTAGGGAACGGTCGGGAACGTAGTCTCGATCCGGGCCGAGAGAGCCCGCAACCGAAAAGCAAGCGGCCTGCCAACACGCACAGCGTCGGCAGGCCGCTTCAGGTAATCAGCTCGAATGAGCTAATCGGCGAGCGCGGCTTCCTCGGCGAGGTCGGCATCGGCAACAGAGGCCTGGATGGGGGCAGCAGTCCCCTCCCCGGCCGTCGCCGCGGCTCCGGCAGCTCCGATGGCATCGCCGGCCGCAGGCGCCTCGCTACCCGCCTTGACGCCTAAACGCGCCGAGAACGGCAGGGACACCGCGTGGGTGGGGCACGCGTCGACGCAGGCGCGACAGCGGGTGCAGTCCACCAGCCCCAGCTCGCCGGCCTCGGGATGGCGCAGGTTGATGCCGAAATCGCATACCTCGGCGCACTTGCTGCAGGCCACACCCTTGGCCGTCTCCAGGCACACCGCATCGTTGATGCGTGGCCGGAAGGTGCGGTTGCCCCGGGCCACCAGGTTCATGATGGCCGAGATGGGGCAGATGCGCGCGCACCACTTGCGCAGAAACACGAGCTCCACTGCGAGCAGCACGGGCGCGAGCACGATGGCCACGGTCAAGTCGCCGGCGAAGAACAGGCGCCACACCAGAAGCACCGTGGCGAAGGTAAGCCCGATGGGGCACACCAGGCAGAAGACGGGAAACCCGAACACCGCCGTGGAGAGCACCGCCCCGCCGAGCACCACATGGCGCGAGTCCAGTGCGGGCCGCTTGCCGCATGCGCCGCACGAGGCGCAGCCCGCGCCCGCTCCCGGGGACATCCCAGCACCAGCGCCCGCTCCCGGGGCCGTCCCGGCGCTCGCAGCCGCCAGATCGGCCTCGGCTACGGCGCGCACCTGGGCGGCGCGCTCGTCGGCGATCTGCTTGCGCTTGGCCGGCGTGCGGAAGAACCCGCGCAACCGCTCGAGGAGCGGTGCCGGGCACACCCAGGCGCAGAACGCCCGGCCCACCACGAGCACCACCGCCGCCATAACCACAAGCGACAGCACCGCCCGCGGTATGAGCGTGTGTGACGCCACCATGGAAAGGAGCGCGCCCACCGGGCACAGCAGGGCGATGGAGTCGAAGCCGAAACCGGACAAGGTGCCCACGTTGGCCCCGACTACAAGGCCCACGGCCACCACAATCAGAATGGCGCCGGCGGCAATCAGGCGCAGCTTGTCGGATTTCATCGGGACACCCCTCCTTCCGCCGCCTCCAGCGGCACCACCACGATGGCGCGCTCCGTGGCGCCTCCGGCAATGGAGCCGGACTCCAGCGATACGCACACGCTCTCGCAGGCGCCACAGCCGTTGCACTTGTCCTCGATGACCACGGGCCGGGCGTTCTTGCCGTCCTCGGTCATCTCGATGGCCTCGTAGGGGCATGCGTCGAAGCAGAAGCGGCAGCCGGTGTTGCGGTAGGCCAAGCAGTCGTGGCTGTTGATAACCGCCACGCCCACGATAACCTCCTCGGCCACGGCACCCGGCTCCAGGCTCAAAGCCTCGGTGGGACAGGTGGCCACGCACAGGGGAACACCCCCGTTCTCCTCGGCGCAGAAATCGCAGTAGTCGTCGGCGAAGCTCAAACGCGGCGTGCGGAAGCCGGCCAGGCCGTCCTCCAGATGGGCCGGCACGATCACCTGGCGGGGACAGGCCTCGTAGCACTTCTGGCAGCGGACGCAGGCGGCCGCAAGGCGCACCTCGTCCTGGCCGCCGGGCGGCCGCACGAGCGGGTTGCGGCCCGTAAGGGTCACCCCGCCTGCGGCGATAAGCGTCGCCGTGGCCACCCCGCCCACCAGAAGCGAGCGGCGCGTGATAACGGGACGACGCGCCTGGGGTTCATCTACGGTCATAGTCCCTTTCCTTTCAATGAAAAAGTGCCGGGCCCCGCTCGGGACCCGGCACTGCGGAAAACCCTAGAACAGGGCGAACACGCTCATAGCCACCACATACAGGATGCAGCGCCAGGCGAACGAGCCGATCACCGCGCACACGGCCGCGGCTACCATGAGGGGCAGCGCCGTCTTCTCGTCGCGGCGGGCAGCCAAAATGGCGCACACCACCGGCACCGCCAGGCCCACGGCGATAGCGAGCCCCCAGAACCAGCCGGCCAAAGAGCCGGTGAGGATGGAGGCGTTCAGCGCCGCCGAGTCGGCCATGGGGGTATCGGGCAGGGTCGGGTCGAAGTAGTACTGCACCGTGCCGAACTGGCCGAAGGAGTTGATCATGAGCGCGGCCACGATGACCACCACGAGCGACGCCGCGGCACCCACGAGGCTCACCTTCACCGCCAGCGCGCCGGCGTCGGCGTCCTTCTTGGCGTAGGCGATGATGCCCATGGTCAGGCTGCCCAGAAGCACGGCGTTGCACACGTAGTACACCACGAGCAGCGGGGTGTTCCATGCCGGGATGGAGGGCATGGTGTAGGACTCGCCGGTCACCGCCGGCAGCGCCAGGCCCACCACGAGGGCGAGCACGGCGCACCACTTGGGAGCGACCCCGTCAGCGGCGCGGCGCATGAACAGGAAGTACAGCACCAGCACGATGGCGAAGGCCACGCACCCCCACAGCTCGAGGGTGATGCCGGACACGCCCATGCCGTTGCCGCCGAGCAGGGCGCCGAAGGCGTTGAAGATGCGCTCCCAGTGCTCCAGGTGCATGAACACCGCAACACCGCCGACAACGAGCGTCACCGCCGAGACGGCCAGCGCCGGCAGCTGGAGGGACTTGCCCTTCCCCAGCAGGGTGAGCACGCCCTGAACCGCCATGGTGCCACCGCACCAGCAGAGGAAGAACGTGAAGAGGATAAGGGGCCATTGCAGTTCCATGTTCTACTCCCTCCAGGTCCGGGGCTCGCGCAGAAGGTACATGAGCTTGGGACCGTTGCCGGCATCCACCAGGTGGTGAATCTCGGAATCCTTGTAGGCCTCCACGTAGTCCTTCATCTTCACGCGGGAAGACATCATGTCGTCATAGCCGACCTTCTTCGGGTCGGACGGGGCGGCCAGCGCCTCGAAGTTGTCCACGCCGCCATCCAAGTCGCCGAAGAAACGGGCGCGGGCGGCGCACTGGCTCACGCACTGGGGCAGCTCGCCCTGGGCGATCTTCTGCTCACACAGGGTGCACTTCTCCACGACGCGCTCCTCCTCGTTGAGGTAGCGCACGCCGTAGGGGCAGGCCATGGCGCAGAACTGGCAGCCGATGCACTTCGACTTGTCGATCTGCACGGTGCCGTCCTCGCGCACGTGGGAGGCGCCCGTAGGGCACACCTTCACGCACTCGGGGTTCTCGCAGTGCTGGCACTGCACCGGCAGAAAGTACATCTCCACGTCGGGGAAGTGCCCCGAGCCGGCCTGGGTGGGATGGGGCCCGATTCTCAAGGTCTTGATCCAGAAGTTGCCGACCGGCACGCCGTTGATGGCCTTGCACGCCACAGTGCAGGCAAGGCAGCCCACGCAGCGGTTCAGGTCGGTGACAATCGCGTAATTAGCCATGGGGAAACCTCCTTTCTAGTCTTTGATAACGCTCAAGGTGTTCAGGCCGCCGGCCGTGGCGCTCGCGAACGTCAGCTCGATGGTGGCGTCGTTGATGCGCGGGTCGTTGGCGAGCCATTCCTTCAAGCGCTCGTCGTTGGCATCGGTGATGGCGCGCACGACGGTGCCGTCGGCGGCCTTGTAGGAGGGCACGATGGTGCCGTTGGGGGTGTTCTCCTCGGTGGCCTTGTACATGATCATGGGCACGCCGCGCATCTGCGAGGAGCCGCCCACCGGGTCCTGGGCGTACTTGTCCAGGGTGCAGTTGAAGTTCACCTGGTCGAAGCCGTGGGAGGCGGTGTCGAACTCGGGGTACCACCAGCCGTGGTTGCAGTTGATGGTGCCCGGCGTGATGCCGTAGTACAGGTCCACCACCTCGCGGATGGCGCCCCAGGGGCTGCGCAGCCACACCCAGTCGCCCTGCTGGAGACCGAGTCGCTCGGCGTCCTCGGGGTTCACCTCGACGCGCGGCGAGGGCCACAGCTCGCGACACCAGGGCAGCTGACGGTGCTCGGAGTGGAAGTACACCGGCTGGCGCGAACCGGAAGTGGCCCAGAAGGCCGCGTCCGGATGGGCGACGAGCTCCTCCTTGTAGCGCTCGAGGAGGTTGTCCTCGCCCGCCGCGGTGATGTCGCACTCGGCATAGCCGCCGAAGGACTGGTTGCGGTAGTCCTCCGAGTTGTTCTTGATCTCATCGACCCGCGAGGCATCGTAGAGCTCGGGGTTGGAGATGCGGGAGTTCTTCGGCTCGAACCAGTGCGGGAACTTCTCGATGTCGGGAATATGGCCGTCCCACGCGGCGCGGTCGGGCATGCAGGTGGCGTAGAAGTTGTCCGACCCGTCGCCGATGTAGCTCTCGCAGACGGTGGACCAGATCTCGGTCTTGCCCGTGGGGGTGGAGAAACCCGGCTTCTCGTCGAACAGCGGGCGCAGCTCGCGGTTCTTCGAGTGACGGCGCAGGCCCATCTCGGCGCGGCGGTAGGTGCCCCAGCGCTCGGGATAGTAGGTGCGGCAGTCGAACCAGCCCTCTTCCTGGAACTTGGCGCGGTAGGTGTCCCAATCGATGCCCTCGGGGAACTCGGGCATGGCCCAGTAGCGCACGTTCGCCGTGAGGTACTGCACCTCCTGGGCGTCGTAGTCCACATCTCCGCCCATCTGGATGAAGTCGTTGTAGTCCAGATCGAACCAGGGATCGAGCCCCTCGACGGTGTTGTTGAACTCCACGCCCATGGCCTTGTACAGGCACAGCGCGCTGATGAAGTCGGCGATCTGGTCGCCGATGGGGTACACGCAGCGCTGGGCGATGCCGAACACGCCGCCGGCGCCCTGGGAGCCGCGCGGGGTGTTGGTCTCAAGCCAGTGGGTGCACGGGATGATGATGTCGGCGTTGCCGTTGTTCGGGCAGCTCCACAGGTTGAAGTCGAGGTAGAAGTCGAGCGCCTTGTGGGCCTCCCAGGCCTCGATGAGGTTGGAGGAGTGCATGAAGTCGCCGGACATGCACACCTCGCCGTGGAGCTGGTACATCGAGTTGATGTTGCGGCAGGCGTCGTAGGTGGCCGTGGCATCGGACCAGTTGCTCCAGTAACGCGTGAGCGGGAAGCGGTCGGAGCCGATCATCTCCATGTTGCGCTCCACCACGGTCTTGTCGGCGGGCCACTCGGTGTTGGGCTGGTAGTTGCCGCCCTTGCGGTCGGCGATCCAGTAGGCCTCCTCGTCGGTGGGCACGCGATTGCCGTAGCGCTCGGCCAGAGGCGATCCGGACTCGATGAGGCCGGCCACCCATTCCTGGATGAGCGGGACCTGCTGCTCGATGGTGAGGTTGCGCGGCGTGTTGCCCAAGGCGAGCGGGCCCACGACCGAGTCCTCCATGCCCCAGGTCTTGGGGTTCTCGGGGCGGTTCAGCATGAAGTTGTCCCAACCGGGCTGGGTGGACAGCTCGTGCTTGGTGGCGCCGCGGTTGCCCGCCGGGCCGTCGCCGTTGCCGGTAATGGTGGACAGGATCTGCAGCGCGCGGGAGTTCTGCACGCCGTGGCCGTTGTGGTCGATGGCCAGCTGGTAATGGATGCCGCCGTTGCCGTAGAGGGGGTTCATGCGGGTCGTGTAGGCGATGCACGCCTCCTCGATCTTCTCGGCGGGAACCTCGGTCACCTCGGCGGTGTACTCGAGCGTGTTCTCCTCCAAGCTCTCGATGAACGACTCCCAGGCGGTGCCGGCGGTGATGGTGCGGCCGTCCTTCAGCTTCACCTGCACGCCGCCCGGCGTGAGCGACGGGCTCTTGGGAAGGCCCGCGGGGTTCGAGCGCTTGCCGCCCTCGTTGCCCTCATGCCAGTAGGCGTCGAACTCGGGGTCGGCCGGATCGGCAAACACCGAGGGGTCGGGCAGCCACGCGTCGGCGATGACCGGCTTGTAGGGGTGCTCGATCCAGGTGCCGGTGGTGGGGATGCGATGGCGCTCGCCCTCCCACACGCACTGCTCGGCGTCCCAGTAGGTGGGGCGGTTGTTGTTCTCGTCCCACACGATAAAGCGCTGGTAGCGCCCCTCGTAGGGCCAGTACTGGTTCACCCACTCCGGGTCCAGGTCGGCCTCGGTGATCAGGCGGCTCTCCAGATCGATGCCGCCGGTGGACTCCCACATCCAGCCCTTTTTGGTACGGCCGTCCTCCTCGGGGTTCCACAGGAAGGGCGCGTTGGTCCAGCGGCGCACAAACAGGTCGTCGTAGGCCTCGTTGTCGATGACCCAGCGGATCATGCCGCACAGAAGCGCCATGTCGGTGCCGACGCGCAAAGGCAGCCAGATATCGGCCTCCTTGCCCAAGGGCGTCATGCGCGGGTCCACCAGGATGTGCTTGTAGGCGCGCTGGGCGATGTCCACGACGCCGCGGCAGGAGGAGTCGTAGTTGGAGTACTCCACGGCGGTGCCCCACTGCACGTACACGATGGGCTGCTGCTCCACTTCCATCCACGACGCGGCGTTCTCGTCGGTCATGATGGTGGCGAAGTGGCGCGGGCCCTTGCAGATCTGCTGGGCGGTAATGGAGTTCGGGGTGCCGAAGAGGTTCTTGAACGAGGCGTAGGGCGCCATGCAGTAGATGCGCGAGGTGCCGCCGGCGGCGAAGACGGACTTTCCGCCGTACTTCTCCACGATCTCGTTGAACTTGGCACCGGCCTCGTCGAAGGCCTCGGCCAAGCTCACGCGCTGCCAACCGGGATCGGCCTCGCCCTTGGGGTTGGTGCGCTTCTGGCAGTAGCGCAGACGGTCGGGGTGGTACAGCGCCAGCATGGACGACTGCGACTTGCTGCAGCAGTGGCCGCGGGAATGGGCGCACTGCTCGTCGCCCTCGACGCGCGTGACGATACCGTCGGTGACGGTGACCCACACGCCGCACTCGTTCTTACCGCAGGCGCGGCAGCACGAGCGGATGTGCTGGACGTCCGAGCTCGATGAGGTGTCCTCGCCGACGGCAAGGGCCTGTGAGGGTACAGAGGCGAACGAAATCGCTGAGGCGGCCGCAGCCACGGCCGAGGCCTTCATAAAGCTGCGTCGGGTGAGCGTTAGCTTTTCCATACCTTCCTTCCTTCTCCTAGGAATTGGTCTTGTGCGCTTGCCGGCACCTCTCATTGCCCGCAAGCCCCGTAGCGCGGATGCGCGGTGCGCGGCGGATTTCCGTTCCAGTCCCTTGCCGAAGTCCGCCGAACGCCGGGTCGTGCCGACCACGGGTTCGCTTGGCATTGTAGGAGCGGCCGCGCCCTCCCCCTTAGAGTGAAAAGGACGAGATCGAGGTTGAACCATATCGTCCGAAAAGGAGTAGATGACCCTCTCACGCGGGGTTATCGTAGGAGCCGAGAAGTTGGAAGCCCCGAAGCGTACGGGGCGCGCCCGGCCCCTGGCGGCAGGAGGCGGGAGACGAGAAGGAAAGGTCCGGTGATGCGCCATGGCCATGCTGCCCTACCCGACGAACACCCTTATCTTCAACATCGACGACCGCGTGCTCGACGAGCCGCTGAAGCTCGCCCTGAAGCGGTCGTGGACCCACGTGGGCGACTTGCTCGTGCGCGGGCACGCGGGCGAGGGCGAGGCGCCGTCGAACTACCTCCATGTTATGGTGAAGTTCGGCTGCCGCCCCTATCTGGGCGCCGGCGAGGAGGCCGATGCGAACTGGAGCGAGCGCATGGAGCAGCATGTGCGGGCCACCCTGCGCAAGGTGAGCGCGAACCTCATCGCCTTCAACCGCAACCAGCGCCGCGACGGCAAGCCGGAGCTCTCCCTCGACTACATCGAGTTCTCCTTCGAGAACGGCGCGCTCACCCTGGAGCTTCTGACCGACTCCAACGGGGCGGTGCCCGAGGAGTGCGCCGTGGTGGCCACCCAGGTGCGCGCCGCCCTGAACCGGGGCGCCATCGGCGAGGCGGTGCGGGTGCGGGTGCCCGCGGCGGCAAGCTACGCGGCCCAGGCTGCTGAGGCCGCCGAACAGGCCGCCGCCGAGGAGGCCGAGCGTAAGGCTGCGGCCGAGGAAGAAGCTGCGGGTGGCGAGGAGGCGGCCGAAGAGGTCGTCTTCACCGAGGACCCGGCACTGCTGGCCGAGGCCGAGGCGCAGGGCGAGGGGGCAGCGGAGGCCGTGAGCCCCCTGGAAGTGGCGCCGCTGACTGAAGAGGAGTGGGAAGCCGTCTACGGTACCCCGGCGGTGGACTTCGAGGTGGACTACGCCATCGGCGAGGCCATCGACGCCGACGGCGCGAGCCGCGCCTTCGTGGTGGCCACCGGCGAGGCGGTGGCGGCATGAGCGCGGTAGATCCCGAGCTGCTCGGCCGCCCCCTCGTCAAGGTCTGCGGGGGCACCCACCGGGCGCGCACGGCCCTGCTCGTGGAGCGCGCGGCCTCCCTCGTGAAGGAGGGCGTCGATCCGGCGCGCATCCTGCTTGCAGCTCCTTCCGCCATCGGCGCCGACGAGCTTGCGCGAAAGCTCGCCGCCGCGTTGGATAGCGACGAGCGCGCGAAGGCCGTCGCCGTGAAGCCGGTGCTCGCGCTCTGCTCCGCCGTGGTGGAGCAGGCCCGTGCCCTCGGCCTCACCGAGCGCTTCGGACGCGTGCTGCCCGCCGAGGAGCACCTGTTCGTCCTGGAGGACCTGAAGACCCTCGGCCAGAAGAACCAGCGGCTGCACAACATGCTCGCCTTCTTCCGCGCCCAGTGGAGCAACCTGGCCCCCGAGGGCGAGTGGGTCATCGCCGGCGAGGAGTCCACCGTCATCGCGCTTTTGCGCCAGCTTCTCGCCCAGTACAGGGGCGGCCTGCGCGACGAGGTGCCCGCCTTGGCCGCGCGCCTGCTGGAAGAGGCAGGGCGCGCGATACTCGGCGCCGATTACGACTACGTGCTCTGCGACGATTTCCAGAACCTGTCCCATGCCGAGCAGGCCGCGCTCTCCCTCTGCTGCGTCAAGCAGCTCATGGTGGCCGGCGACGAGAGCCAGGCGTCCAAGGGCGCCACGGCCTACCCCCACCCCCGGGGCTTCGCGGACTTCGAGCGCGTGCGCCGCGGGGCGGCGCTCGTCAACCTCGCCGATGAGGGCGCAGCTGAGCAGCAGACGCGGCACGTGACGTGGGAGGCGCCCGAGCAGGAGCTCGGCAGCCTCGCCGGCCTCGTGCGGGCCTGGGAGCGAAGCGCGCCCGAAGCCCGTGCCGACGAGGTGGTCGTGGCCGTGCCTACGCGCTTCTGGGGCCGCCAGGTGGTGGGCGCGCTCACAGCGGCCGGGCTGCCCGTCGACGATGCGGGCTTAGGCGCGGCCCTCGGCGGTGACCCGCGCTGCCCGGGCTGCCATGAGAACCTCACCGCCCACGCGAAGCTCCTCCTGGCTGCCGAGCCCGAGGGTGCGCTCTCGTGGCGCATCTGGGGCGGCATGGACCACGCGCTCACCCACAGCGACCTGTGGCTCGAGGTGCGCCGCCGCGCCGAGCAGGACGAGACGAACTCCTACGAGGCCTTCCGCGCCCTGGCCGAGGCGGCGCTGGCCGGCGAGCCGGTGCCCTTCGCCCGAGACGTGGCGACGATCTGGCAAAGCGGGCAGGCCGTCATCGAGCAGTCGCGGGGTCTTGCGGGCCCGGCGCTGCTCGCAGCCCTCGGCATCGCCGCCGACAGCCCCGTCGCCGCCTTGGCCGCGCCCGTCGGCGCCGACGACGATGCGGCGGCCCTGCGCGACCGCGTGCGCAACGCCCTCGTGATGCCGCGCTTCGCCGGCGACGGGAGCGCGGTGCGCGTGGCCCTCTACGAGCATGCGGCCGGGCTCGATGCCCCCTGCGTGCTGATGCCGGGCCTCGTGAACGGCCTTGTTCCCCACCGCGACGCCTTCGACATCGTGAAGGATCCCGACCGCCGCGCCGCCCTCCTCGCCGAGGAGACGGCGCGCCTGCACGCGGCCGCCGACGTGGGTCGCGTACGCGTGGCCTCGTCGTTCACGCAGGCCGATGTGGAGGTGGCCGAGCGCGCGAAGCTGCGCGTGGAGCGCATCAGCTCCCAGGACGGACGGCGCATGGCGCGCCTTGCCCCCTCGTGCATTGCCGGCACGGCGGGGCTTGCCGCCGATGCCCAGCCGGGATCCGCAGGGGCCGTCGAGGCGCTTTTCGCCACCTGCTAGCAGCAACGGAGGAGGGAACGTGAAGCAGTTCGAAACGGAGTCGGCGCGCCTGCTCGACCTCGTCATCAACTCCATCTACACCAACCACGAGGTGTTCCTGCGCGAGCTTGTCTCCAACGCGTCGGACGCGCTGGACAAGGCGGCCCTCGCGCGGGCCGAGCAAGGCCTTCCCGCCGAAGAGGGCGCCATCACCGTGGCCTTCGACGCCGCGACGCGCACCTTGACCGTCTCCGACGACGGCATCGGCATGGACGCGGCGGCCCTGGAGGAATGCCTGGGCACCATCGCGCATTCCGACAGCCGCCAGGTGCGCGAGGGCCTCGCGGACGGCAGCGCCGACCTCATCGGCCAGTTCGGCGTGGGCTTCTACTCGGCCTTCATGGTAGCCGACGAGGTAACCGTTACCTCGCGTGCCCTGGGCGATGCGCGCGCCTACCGCTGGACGAGCGACGGCGTGAGCGGCTACGCTATCGAGCCGGCCGAGCGGGAGCGCGCGGGCACCGATGTTGTCCTGCACATCCGCGAGAGCACCCCCGACGAGAACCTGGAGCGCTACCTCGACCAGAGCTCGCTTGTGGCCCTGATCCGCAAGCACAGCAACTACGTGGCCCATCCCATTCTCATGGATCTGGCCGAGGAGCACTTCGACGCGGACACCGGCGCCCTCGTGCGCGACGAGGCGAAGCGCACGCTCACGCGCGTCAACGCCGAGGCGCCTTTGTGGACGCTGCCCGAAGAGGCCGTCTCCGACGAGGCGCTCGCCGCCTTCTACCGCGACGAGTTCCGCGATGGTGAGGATCCCCTGCTGGCCGTCGCCCTGCACGGACGGCCCCCTCTGCCCTTCGACGCCCTGCTCTTCGTGCCCGCCGAGGCCCCCGAGGGCCTGTGGGACAAAAGCTTTGAGCGGGGCCTGCGCCTCTACAGCGCCGGCGTGCTCATCGAGGAGGCCTGCGAGGCGCTTCTACCCGATCATCTGCGCTTCGTGCGCGGCGTGGTGGACACCGCCCAGCTCAACCTCACCGTCTCCCGCGAGGCCATCCGCGAGGACGGGCGCGTCCAGCTCATCGGCCGCCAGATCGAGCGCTGCCTCATGGATCGGCTGCGCACCATGGCGGCCGAGGACCGTGCCACCTACGAGCGCTTCTTCGCCGCCTTCGGCACGGGCATCAAGTTCTCCATCGCGGCGAGCCACGGCGATATGGCCGCGCCCCTGGCCGACCTTCTGCTGTACTACTCGGCCCGCGAGGAGCGCCTTGTCACCCTCGCCGAGTACGCCCGCCACGCCGAGGAGGCAGGACGGACGGAGGTGTGCTACATCGTGGGCACCGACCGGGAGCGCCTCCGCTCCTCGGCTGCCGTGCAGGCAGCGCTGCGGACCGGCCTCGACGTGCTGCTGTGCACCGAGGGCGCCCGCGACGAGCTGTGCCTCATGCTCATGGGCACCTACAAGGGGCTGCCCTTCCACAGCGTCACGAGCGCGAACTTCTCCGTGGGCGACGAGGATACCGCCACGGCGCGCGAGGCGACCGACGCCGACCGGCGGCTATGCGAGCGCATGCTCTACCACAGCCCCGAGCCGCTTTCCCGCATCGTTCCCTCGCCGCTGCTGACCGGCGCGCACGATGCGGCGGCGCGCCTGACCACCGAGGGCACCGTCACCCTGGCCGTGGCCCGCTACGCGCTCACCCGCGCCAAGGGCGGCCCGCGCCCGGCGCTCCCCCTCGTGCTGGAGGTAAACACGGCGCATCCGCTGTTCGCCCGGGCGCGCGCGGCCGACCAATCCGACAACGGCGGTGCACTGGGGGATGTGACCCAGGTGCTGCTCGGCCAGGCCATGCTCGCGGAGGACTTGCCTCTGGCATCGCCGGCAGCTTTCAACGAAGCGGTCAATCGCTTGATAGGAGATCGGCACGCAGGCCAGTTGGATTCCGCCGACCGGTAGAAGGAGCGCAGGGCCCCGCACAACCGTGGGGTATAATGGGGAATCGGGCGCCCCTGAGGCGCCCCATCTATGAGGGAGGGACGATTGGGCACGACACGACAGCAACTCGCGGGCTTCGGCAAACCATCATCGCAAGCAGTAACGCTCACGGTCGGCTTTGGACTGCACAACGCCTGGGTATGCGCTTCCATGTACTCCACGCGAACGCTGTTCGACGCCCCCTTCGTCATTGCGGGCCTCGGCGGCGGCTCGGTGGCCTTCCTCTACCTCGTGTCCATTCTCGCCCTCAGCCTCACCTGCTTTCTCGCCGCAGCCTTCGACCAGCGCCTTGTGCGGTTCGCGCATTACCGCGCCGTCATGACCGCGGCCGCGGCGCTCACGGGCGTAGGCACGCTCATCGCCTTCGCACCTCTGGGCAACACGGCGGCCACGCTGCCCTTCGACTGCTGCTCGGGCATTCTCACCGGCATCGGCTCGGCCGTGCTCTTGCTGTTCTGGGGCACGTCCTTCGCCCGCGCCGACGTGCGGACCATCGCCACCTGCGGGGCCACGGCCGTCGTCGGCGGCTTCGCACTCAACACGCTCGTGCTGCAGTCGCTGCCCTTCCCCATCGGGGGCATCGCGGCGGCCCTGCTGCCCGTCGGCGAGCTCGTCGCGCTCAACCGCGTCGTCAGCGCCGATGAGGCCCGGCCGCACCGCCCCTTCAACAGCCTGCCCACAAGCAAGGCCCGCATGGCGCTCAAGCTGTTCGCCCCCATGGCATTCGCCGGCTTCACCCTGGGCATTCTCAAGCACATCTCGGTGCAGACGACTCTCGGCGGCGCCCTTACCCCCGAGTCCTGCGTCACCCTGCTTCTGGCCGGCAGCCTCACCGTGTCGCTGTTCGTGCTCTTCCCGCGCCTGTACCCCCAGGGCCGCTGGGACACCCTCCTGCGTGTGGTGGTGCCCCTCATCTCGTGCGTCTCGTTCCTCTTCGCCATGCTCGTCTTCGCCGACCGCATGCTATCGGACCTGTTCCTGCTCATCGCCTATATCTTCATCGAGACGGTGGTGTGGGTCTACTACGCCTACCTCGCCCACAAGATGCGCCTGTCCCCCATCTTCATCTTCGGGTTGTCCCGCGGCATCATCACCTTGTTCATGCTGCTCGGCGCCATCGCCGCGGCCTGGTGCAACCCCTATCTGGAGGCCACGCCGGTGGGAGATGTGGCAGCCATCCTCATCTCGCTCGTGCTCATCGCCCTCGGCTTCGCCCTCATGCCGCGCGAGACCGACATCCTGCACTCCATCGTGGAGTGCCCGGCCGTGCGCCTCGTCTCCCTCGAGCTGGAAGAGGGCCTGGGGCTGTTGGGGCAGAGCGCGCCGGCAGCGGAAGACTCCCCTTCCAGCCCCCAGGCGGCTCCCGCGGAAGGCTGCCTCCCCGACAGCGAGGCAGCGTGCGAGGCCGGCAGGCGCCCCACCGTCGCGCAGGGTACCTCCCCCACGGCTGCTCCGACGAGCGCGGCCCGGGCGGCCATGGAACGCACGCCCGATGCCGCCGAGCGCACCGGCGGCCGCTTCTCGGCCAAGGTGAAGAAGGTGGCCTCCCTCTACCTGCTCACCGAGCGCGAGACCGATATCCTCTTCGAGCTGGCCAAGGGCGGCTCGGCCTCCTACATCCAGGAGAAGTACTACATCTCGGCCAGCACGGTGAAGACCCACATCCGCAACATCTACCGCAAGCTCGACATCCACAAGCGCAGCGACCTTCTGCGCCTGCTCGAGGAGATCGACGACTACGAGTAGGCCCGCGCTCGCCGTTCCCGAGCCCCGAACAGAGAAGGTCCCCGACGACTGCAACCGTCGGGGACCTTCCGTCTTCCTTGGAGCGCGCGCCACCCGCAAGCGGGCTTCCCGCCGCTAGGCCACTTCCATGGTCACTTCCACGGGAGCGTCCGGCGCACCTTCCAGAAGCTCGGCCAAAAGCGCCTCGTCCTGCTCGCCGTAGCCCAGCACAAGGTGCGCGAGGCCCCGGTACAGCCCGGTCTCGGCGAACTTGAGCATGTCGCCGGCCAGCATCGGCACCCAGTTGTTCAGATGGTTGCGCACAAAATCGTAGGAGCAGCGGATGTCGTTCAAGGCCCGCGCCTCATCCCCCTCCCGCAGCGCCTCGGCGATGCGCAGGCTCAGGATCTGCATGAACTCGAGCTCGAGTGCGATGTGGTCTTCCAAGTCGTTCCACGCGCCCTTCTTCAGGCCGTTGTTGCGGAAGTACTGGAGCACCTCCCCGCGGGCCTCGCGGGCCAAAAGCCGCCGGTCGGAGGTGTAGACGCTCTCGTAGAGGTAGGCGGCCGAGTACCCGCTCGTGCCGCTGCCGATGAACGTCCGCGAGTAGTCCACGGCCAAATCGCTCTCGCTGCCGCGCCAGGCGCTCGCCAGGTAGTCGCGCACCTCGCGGAAACCCGCGTCCAGCGTGGCGTTGCCGCTGTTCTGGGGAAACTTCATCTGCCGCAGATCCTTGATCTGCTCCCAGGTCAGCTCCTGGCGGAAGAGCGTGGCCAAAACTCCGTACATGGCTGCACGGTCGGCGAAGAAGCCGGCCAACTCCTCGGTGGTGAGCGCCTCGCGCTCGGCTGCCTGCTCGCTCATGATGCCATCCTTTCCATCTCGGCGCCCGCGCCGTCGGCGCAGGTGAGCGCCGCCACCTCGGCGAAGAGCGACGCTCCCAAATCGGTGAGGGCCCAGCGCCCGTCGGCCCACCGGGCCGCGTCCACCGATTCCAGCACATCTAAGAAGTAGCTGCCCATCTTGCGGGGCTCGCGGGTGACCGGGAAGGTCTCGGCCAGGGCGCAGAGTTCCTCGCGCGGGGCACCGGCAGTGCCCATGGCCTCCATCACGGCCCGGTACACCTCGGCGTAGCGCGCGTCCTCATCGAGCACCCGGCTGCGGAACGCCTCGCCGTCGGTGAGCTTCGCCAGAGCCGCAAGCCCCGCCTCGGTCGTGCGCCAGCGCGGCTCGGGCGCCTCTTCCAGGGAGAGGTAGCCCACGGCCTCCTCGTCTTCCGCCGACAGGGCCGCCGCTTCCGGCACGACCGCCTCCGCCTCCGGCGAAGCCGCCTGCGCCGCCTCATCGTCAGCCGTGGCGGGCTTATCGGGCCGCTCCATGGCAAGGCCCCCGGCCCGCTCCAGCATGCGGCAGTAGGACACCGGCGCGTACACCGACTTGTTGTAGGTCTCCGCCTCCTCGATGCGCTCGAACAGCTCGTCGCTGCCGATGCCGTCGCGGGCCCATGCCAGGATGCCCAGCAGAATGGGACGGCGCCCGGCGTTGGTGCGGGCCAGGTCGATCACCGCCGCCTCAGCGCTGCCGGCACCCTCGGGCGTGAACACCGTCGCCCGCTTCAGGCGCGCCGGCGTCTGTCCGAGCGGATGGGGCAGCAGCACGGCATCGTCGGTGATGAGGCCCGCCAGATCCGGGTCGTCCTCCTCGTCGCCCTCGATGAACTCGAGGGGGTTGTAGGCGATCTCCTCTTCCCGATCCATCAGATCGAGCGGGGCGCCTGGATGTTCCTCCTTCACGGGAAACCTCCTTCTCTCTTGCGGTTTTCCCCAGTATAGGAGCGCGCCTGCGCTCCCCCTCATCCTTTTTGGAGGAGACGGGAGGGCCGAAAAGGAGTAGATGGGCGACTCATGCGCGGTGCGGGCGGCGGGAATCCACCGTTTCATGGGAGGGAGGGCCGCCTGTGCGCGCCTAGACTGGCCTCGGGTTGATACGAGAGGCACAATCGGAAAGGAACACCCATGATCAAAGCTGCTTCAAAACGGACCTATCTGGTCACAGCTTTCATCGCGCTCCTCTGCTCCGCTGCATTGTTCGTCCCCCTCGCCTTCGGGTTGCCCTATACCCACAGCGAGGAGGAGGCCGACGCGGGCCATGGCGTCATCCACGTTGCGGTGACCCTGGACTCCTCGGCCGTCGGCGGTCCGACCAAAGCGGTCTGGCTGCCCGTGAACGCCGACGATGCAACCGTCGAGGCCGTGATGAACGAGTTTCTGAACGCGAGCGAGGACAAGAGCGATCGCTTCGCCCACGAAGACTACGCCATGGAATCCATGGCAGACTACCTATCGGGTAGGGAGTACACCATCGCCGTGTACAAGGCCGGCGCCCAAGCGCCCGGCACCGACGGATTCGCCTACACGAGCGCGAGCGCTGGCAGCGATGCCGGCACCGCCTTGGAATCCGGCGACGGCATCTACGTTACGGTGACCAAGTAATCCTCTCCGGCTTGGCCGTAACGCACTCACAACCGCCTCGTTGTGCAACCCGGCCGGCATCCAGTCCCCTTTTGCCGGTCTTGCGGGAACCCCTCTCGGGGAGGACGCATTCCCCTTCGGGCCTTCCAGAATCGCCCCCTCCGATTCCGCCCTCCCCCTC
>NZ_CAUASN010000043.1 GCF_958431955.1 uncultured Adlercreutzia sp.
GGACTTCGACACCTTCAGCAAGTCGGACTTCCGTGCCGTGAAGGTGAAGGAGTGCATCGCCGTGCCGAAGAGCAAGAAGCTGCTGCAGTTCACGCTCGACGACGGCACGGGCGAAGACCGCACCATCTTGTCGGGCATCCACGCCTACTACGAGCCGGAGGAGCTGGTGGGCCGCACCCTCATCGCCATCACCAACCTGCCGCCGCGCAAGATGATGGGCATTAACTCCTGCGGCATGATCATCAGCGCCGTGCACGAGGTGCCGGGCGAGGACGGTGAGCCGGAGGAGCGCCTGAACCTGCTCATGGTGGATGACCGCATTCCTGCCGGCGCCAAGCTGTACTAGGCGATCGGCTACCCACTTACTTATGGATGGGCCCGCGCTGAGGAGCGCGGGCCCATCTGCTTCTAGAAGTAGGCGTCGACGGCGCTGAGCGCTTGCTTCTCGGCGGCGGGAATTGCCTTTTCGGATAACAGTTTCCCCCGAATTGCACGGCAAGGAGTATCATAGTCAACCGTTAGGAAACGGTTACCCATCTATTTGGTAACGGTGATTCGGGGTGTTGAATATGGTACATGCCATGTACATGGTGCGCCGCCATGCTGCGGCAGCGCTCGGAGCTCTTCTGGCGGCTCTCGCCATTTCGCTCATGGGAGGGGGTCTCGCCTTCGCGGCAACGGGCCCGCAGCCGGGACAGCCTGCCTATTATGAGGCCCGCTGGGACGAGTGCGTCGCGAAGTTCTCGTGGGCCGATACCGGCCTGCCCGAATGGGACGGCACCGCTGAACAGCCGACGGCAGGCTCGGGAACGGTCGATGACCCCTATCGGGTGACGACGGCCGAGCAGTTCCGCTGGTGCCTTCAGAACCAGAAGAGCTGCCAGCTGCAAAACGATCTCGATCTGGGCGGCAAGAGCGGCAGGAATTGGGTGGGTCCCGATGTCAACAGCGCCTGGGTGCTCGACGGCAATGGGCATACGGTCTACAACTTGTACTCAAAGGCCACAGCGCGAACGGGCCTGATTGCCTCAACTGCCAATGAGGAGTTTATCCTCAAGAACATAACGGTGTCGAATGCCCAGATCAACAGTGCCAAGGCCTACGGTGCACCGCTTGTGGGCCAGTACGCCGCCGGCCAGGTACTCGGCTGTGGTGTCGAGGAGGCGCTGGTGTGGCAGGACAATGCGAAGGGAGGCTCCTGGGCGGTTATGGCTGGGGCCATCGGCTTTGGCGGCTACAATGCCGCTCAGGGCGGTTTGAACCTAGCAGCGGGCAAGAAGATCGTCAGAGATACCTATGCCGATGGTGTTCATGTGTACGGCGGTGCGTGCAGCGCGGGTTTCATCGAAGCCCCCTACATCAATACCCTTATTGAAAACTGCTACGCCATCAATGGAACGCTTATTGTGCCGGCAGGCCATTCGGGCGGTTTTTCCTCCTGCGATACAGGCCCGAACGTATATCGCAACTGCTTTACCAATATCGACGTGTACGGCAATAACCAGACGGGCGTGTTCCAAGGTGTGACCCATGGCGGTTCCCATGTTTTCGAGAACTGCTATGCGGCTGGCAAGATCGAGGGAACTGACACCATCGGTGGCTTTATTGGCAAGTGGGATTCCTCCTCGGGAGGGTCGGCGACGACCACCTTCACTAACTGCTATTCCACATCTATGGTGGGCATGGCCTCCGGAGGCCAGAATATGGGCGGCTTTGCGGGTTTAGGCGCCGGTATGTCCTTCACCAACTGCTATGCTGCCGGCGAGGTTGGCACGTTGCGCTCCGACGAGGACGGCACTCCGCTCGACGAGAACGGGAATCGCCTTACCAACAAGAGGGTCACGGGTTTTGCCGGCGACGACAGCGGCACGCTCGTGAACTGCTACTACGACAAGCAGACCACGGCCATGTGCGACCTGGGTGCCGTGGCCGGGAAGGTGGGGGGCCTGCTCACCCGCGAGCTCATTGCAGGCGACGGCCTGAAGGGCCTGACGGACGCCGACGGCGACTCCGTTTGGGTCACCTCGACCGGCGGCTATCCGGAGCTGCGGGTCTTCGTGGAATCGGAGGACGCATCGGTGCGCGCCTCGTCGGTGGCCTCCACGAGCACGGTGCACCTCTACGCCTCCGAGGACGGGTCGGCCTACGACACCGTGCGCCGCATCCGCTACACCTTCCCGCTCACCAACAACGCCAACTCCGGCAAGGGCGGCTACAGCATCGCCTGGGCCAACTACGTGGGCGAGGATCCCGAAAACCCCCTCTATCCCAACATCAGCCCCATTCTCGACGGCGACATCCCCATCGTCTCGCTGTCCGACGTGGGCACCTCCGACAACGTCTCCTCGGTAGCCCCGGGCATCGGCTGGCTCCAGGTAAACGCCACCGAAAAGTCGAGCGGGGTAGTGGGCATGCGGCGCTTGCGCCTCGTCCCCACCACCGCCATCGCCATGGCGTCCTTCGGCGCCTCTGGCCTCGATAGCGGAGATGTGGTCACCTCGCTGCCCAGCGTGAACCTGGATGGCATGAAGGTGCCCGACAACCAGTCCATCCTCTACGATCACCGCGACACCATCAACTTCGTGACCACCACCTCCACGGCCCTCAACAGCTTCCTGCTCGACGAGAGCAACGACAGCAAGGAAGACAAGCTGGAGAAGTACAAGATCACCTCCGTCGACTTCCCGAAGGATGCGCAGTCCACCATCAACGGGGACGGCACGCTCTCCTACGACTTGGGCGACACCATGAACGACGACAAGCTGAACGTCGTTCTGTACAAGCAGAACGACCAGGGCGAGTTCGAGCCGATTCCCTGGACCGACGACTTGGAGGCGATGCTCTCCGGCGGCCGCACCGCCAAGCCCGAGGACTGCGGGGTGTACCAGCTCGGCTACGAGTGGGTGAATGAGGACGGTTCGGTGCTGAAGGCCCAGGGGTCGAAGGTCGTCACCATCGGCGAGGCGGCCTACGTGGTGTACCACTGGAACGACGGCGTGCACGTGGACGAGGCCGAGGAAAGCGACTTGTACGAGGTGTACCAGGTGGATCCGGGATGCTACCTCGTGGGCGCCTCGGTGGGCGGGAAGCTGCCCGGCGTACCCGACCGCGAGGGCTACGACGAGCGCTATTGGGCGACGGCGCCCGAGGGTGATTTCGGCGTCGTGGCCAAGGCGGCCGCCCGCCTGGCTTCGGCCGATGCGGACATCATGCCCCTGGCGGCTCCGGGCAACCAGTTCACGGGCGAGACCTCGCTCCATGCGGGGCGCAACGACGTGTACGCGGTCTGGATCGCCAACAAGCACAGCTTCACCGTGCGCGACGACGAGGGCAACCCGGTGGCAACTGAGCCCGACGTGCCCTACGACGAGCCGGTGCTCGATGTGCTCGATAAGCTGGGCGCGACCGACAAGATCGACGATCCCGACGGCATCGTCGGCTGGACGTTCACACCGGGCGGCTCGGTGGCCGAGGTGACTCCGGAGACCACGATGCCCGATGAGGACGTGTCGCTCTATCCCGTGCGCGCGGCGAAGCCCGCCACTTCCAAGACGGTGCAGAACCTCACGCATCTGACGGGCGAGAACAACGTGGGCGACCGCCTCTCCTATACGATCGAGGCGGCGAACCAGGGCCCGGCGAATTCCAGCTGGCGCGACGTGGCGATAACCGACGCGCTGCCCGCCGGCATCACCTTCGTGCCGGGCACCTTGAAGCTGGTGGCCCCCGATGGCTCCTCGACGCCGGTTTCCGATGCCGAGGGCTTCGATGCCGCTACGGGCACCCTGTCCTGCACCGTCCCGGCTATCAAGGGTGGCGAGACGTACCGCCTGACCTTCGAGGCGACGATCAACTCGAAGGCCATCGATGCGGCCGATACCGAGGAGGGCGCGTCCAACCGCGACATCGGCAATGTGGCCGTGGCGTCGGGCAAGAATTCCAACGGAGCCGCCATGGATCCGAAGACGACCGATCCGGCCACGCCCAATCCGCGTCCCGACGGCGACGGCACGGCGAGCGACAGGCCGGGAAGCTGGCCGGTCACCCCCTTCGATCCGAAGCCCTCGGTGGAGAAGGACGTGGTCAACGTGACCGACCCCGATGCTCCCGTGCAGGTGGGGGACACGCTGAAGGTCACGGTGACCATTGCCAACACCGAGCCCGATTCGGTGTGGGGCGATGTGACGGTGACCGATAAGGTGCCCGACGGGGTGACGGTGGTGCCCGGCTCCATTATGGTGGTGCATCCCGATGGCAGCACGACGCCGCTGCCCGATGACGCCTACAACCCCGAGACGGGCGAGATCACCTTCAGGCCCGGCTCCATCGGCGGCGGGGAGGTGTACCAACTCGTCTACGAGGAGCTGGTGGGCGAGGGCGCTCATGGCGGGGATATCGGGTCGACCGCTACCGCCGAGGGCGACACGCCCCATGGCGACGAGGCGAACGCCACGTCCGGAGAGCCGACCTATCCCACGGTCTCGGATGGCGACAAGAACGTGTACTGGGGCGATCCCGAGCGCTCGGTGGTGAAGACTGCGAAGAACCTCACGCGCGGCACCGACGAGCAGACCCGGGCGGGCGACCGCGTCCACTACGACGTGACGGTGGCGAACCCGAAGGCGGGGTCTCTCTGGACGGACGTGGTGGTCTACGACCAGCTGCCCGAGGGGGTTGTGCCCGATCTGGCCACGCTGAAGCTCGTGGGGGCCGACGGGGCGGAGATTTCCGTCGCCAAGGATGCCTACGATGCCTCGACGCGTACCATTGCCGTGTACGCGGGCAGTTTGGCGGCCGGCCAGCAGGCAGTGCTCTCCTTTGACGCGGTGGTCGCAGAGAACGCCGCGGGGGCCGATATCGGCAACGTGGGCGCTGCCCACGGAGGCACCGAGGTTCCCGGCAACGAGTGGATCGAGGGAGGCCCGTACCGCGAGGGCGACCCGTACCATCCCGGGCGCGTGGTCATTCCCGACGGGGCCACCCGCACCGACCCGGTGTACCCGCACCCCGACGATGCGCGCGACGGGGTTCTGGCAGCCGACGGCACGAAGGTGACGCGCCTGGCCGCCACCGGCGACACCTCGGCGGCTGTCGTGCTCGCCGCGGTCGCGGCCATGGCCGCGCTGGCGGCTGCTGCGGCTGGAGCGGTGCTGACGGCTCGCCGCCGGCGCTAGGGCGAACAGTTACCAACTTACTTACGGATGGGCCCGCATCGAGAGGTGCGGGCCCATCCGTTTTTAGAATGAGAAGGTAACCTGCACGAAGCGCGAGGGGCGAGAGGAGGTCTAACCGATGGCAGAACCCGAGAGACGCACCGACGCCGAGCGCGGGAAGGGGCAGTCGGCTGACACCTCCGAGGAGCGCGCGCCCGACGCCTCCGCGGGCCACCCGACCGCCCATCGCAGCCCACTCAGCCGCCCCGACGCCTCCGAGCGCCGCAAGGGACGCGCGCGCCGTCGCGAGCGCACGCGCCGCGAGGAGCTGCGCCTGAAGCTGGGCGATTCATCCCAGTTCAAGCGCGAGACCTTCTACGCCTTGGAGAACCTGAAGCGGGCGAATTGGCCGGCGCGCATCGTGGGCGGCGCCCTGTTCGTGCTCATCGTGCTGAACGCCGTGGTGGTGTTCGTCTCCGCCCAGCCGGGGCTCGACCCGGTCGCTTCGAACGTCATCCAGGCCTTCTACAAGTTCTCGACCGTCTGCTTCTTCGTGGAGTACCTCGGCCGCTTATGGGTCGCCGACCTGGCCTACGGCGACTGCACGCCGGCGCAGGCGCGGCTGCGTTATGCAGTGTCGGCCTGGGGCATCATCGACTTTCTGTCCTTCGCGCCGAACATGGTGGCGTGGTTCGTGCCGATGACGGCAGCCGTGGTGCAGATCATGGCCGTGGTGCGCCTCGTGCGCCTCGTGAAGATCTCGCGCTACATGCGAGGCCTGCGCACTATCGGCCGGGTGGTCGCGAAGCACTACCGCGAGATTGCCGCCGCCTTCTTCGTCATCGCCATGCTCGTGGTGGTCTCAAGCGTGGTCATGTACCAGATCGAGCACCCGGCTCAGCCCGACAAGTTCAACAACCTCCTATCGGGGGTCTATTGGGCTGTGACCACCGTCACCGGCACCGGCTACGGCGACTTGGTGCCCATCACGCCGGCCGGCCGCATCGTGGGCTCCATCATCATGATCCTCTCGGTGGCGCTCGTGGCCATTCCGGGCGGCATCTTCTCAGCCGGCTTCGTGGCCGAGTTCCAGAACGCGAACCTGCGCAAGATCGAGCGCGACGTGCGCCGCGAGGACGCTCGCCAGGACGACCGCGACGAGGAGGAGCAGGCCGCGGCGAAGCAGGCGCGGGAGGATCAGCCTGCGGAAGAGCGCGGCCAGGATGACGCTGCGTTGCAGGGGGCCGCCCCCACACAACGTGACCACAAATAGGGCCTTCCCGAGCACGGGATTTAGCAATTCGGGCGCGTGAGTGCTAAACTGCTCGGGAACTATATTCCGTGCCCGGCGTGTTGGAAAACGAGAGAGAAGCATCTGAGGCGGGCACCAACCAAGGAACGAGGAAGCCATGTCATTCGAGAAATTCACGGACAAAGCGCGCAAGGTGCTTGTCCTGGCTCAGGATGAGGCGCGCGCGCTCCATCAGCCCTACGTGGGCACCGAGCACATCCTGCTCGGCCTCATCCAGGAGAAGGACGGTCTGGCCGCCCAGGCGCTCGACCGCCTGAACGTCACCTACGACGGCGTGGTGCAGGCCATCCGTCAGGTGGTCACCATCGACGAGGACGCCGACGTGTCCGGCCACCTGTCGTTCACGCCGCGCGTGAAGCGCGTGCTGGAGAACTCCCTGCGCGAGGCCATGCAGATGGGGCAGTCCTACATCTCCACCGAGCATTTGCTGCTCGGCATCGTGCGCGAGGGCGAAGGCACCGCGCTCGAGGTGCTGGGACGGCTCGGCGTCACCGGCGATGATGTGCGCGGCGCCCTGAACGATCTGGTGGGCCAATCGCCCGTGTATGCCGGCCGCAGCGGTTTTGATGGGCCGGCCTCGTCGGACTCCATGCTCACCGAGTTCGGCACCGATCTCACGAAGAAGGCCCGCGAGGGCAAGCTCGATCCGGTCATCGGCCGCGCCTCGGAGATCGAGCGCGTCATGCAGATCCTCTCGCGCCGCCAGAAGAACAACCCGCTCATCCTGGGTGAGCCCGGCGTGGGCAAGACCGCCATCGCCGAGGGGCTCGCGCAGCTCATCGTGGCGAACCAGGTGCCCGACATCCTGCGCAACAAGCGTCTCATCACGCTGGACGTGTCGGCGCTCGTGGCCGGCTCGAAGTACCGCGGCGAGTTCGAGGAGCGCCTGAAGAAGGTCATCAAGGAAGTCATGGACGCGGGCGACGTGCTGCTGTTCATCGACGAAATCCACACCATCATCGGCGCCGGTTCCGCCGAGGGCTCCATCGACGCGGCCGCCATCCTGAAGCCGCCGCTGTCCCGCGGCGAGATCCAGATCATCGGCGCCACCACGCTGGAGGAGTTCCGCAAGCACCTCGAGAAAGACTCGGCCCTGGAGCGCCGCTTCCAGCCGCTCACCATCAACGAGCCCAACGAGGAACAGGCCGTGCGCATCATGGAGGGCCTGCGCGACAAGTACGAGGCGCATCACAACGTGCACTTCACCGACGAGGCGCTCACCGCTGCCGTGCAGCTGGCGAACCGCTACATCCAGGACCGCTACCTGCCCGACAAGGCCATCGACGTGATGGACGAGGCCGGTGCCCGCATGCGCATCCGCAACATGACCCTGCCCAAGGAGCTGCGCGACCTTGACGAGAAGCTGCGCAAGATTCGCTCCGAGAAGGATAAGGCCATTGGCGATCAGAACTTCGAGCGCGCCGCCGAGCTGCGCGACGAGGAAGAAAAGGTGAAGAAGGAGCGCGAAGAGGCCGAGAAGCAGTGGGAGGAGGACACCTCCAAGACGGTGCAGAACGTGACCGTGGAGGACATCGCCGACGTGGTGTCCATGTCCACGGGCGTGCCGGTCTCCAGCCTCACCGAGGCCGAGACCGAGAAGCTGCTGCGCATGGAGGGCGTGCTCCATGAGCGCATCGTGGGCCAGGACGAGGCCGTGACCGCGCTTTCCAAGGCCATCCGCCGCAGCCGTTCCGGCCTGAAGGATCCGAAGCGTCCCGCCGGCTCGTTCATCTTCCTGGGGCCGTCGGGCGTGGGCAAGACCGAGCTGGCGAAGTCGCTGGCCGAGTTCCTCTTCAACTCCGAGGACGCGCTTTTGTCCTTCGACATGTCCGAGTACATGGAGAAGCACACGGTGTCGCGTTTGGTGGGCTCGCCTCCGGGCTACGTGGGCTTCGACGAGGGCGGCCAGCTCACCAAGGCCGTGCGCCAGCGCCCCTACTCGGTGGTGCTCTTCGATGAGATCGAGAAGGCGCACCCGGACGTGTTCAACATCTTGCTGCAGATCCTGGAGGAGGGCCGTCTCACCGACGCCCAGGGCCGCACGGTGGACTTCCGCAACACGGTCATCATCATGACGTCGAACGTGGGCGCCCGCGACATCACCACCACGACCACGCTCGGCTTCTCCAACTCGGGCCAGAACGGGCTTTCCGACAAGGAGATCAAGAGCCGCGTGATGCACGAGCTGAAGAACGCCTTCCGCCCCGAGTTCTTGAACCGCATCGACGAGATCATTGTGTTCAAGAGCCTGACCGAGGATGAGATCGTGCAAATCGTCGACCTCATGGTGGCCGAGCTGCGCGAGCGCATGATCGCCCAGAACATGACCATCAACCTGGACGACGCCGCCAAGCGCCTCGTGGCCCGCGAAGGCACCGACACCGCCTTCGGCGCCCGTCCTCTGCGCCGTGCCATCCAGCGCCTGCTGGAGGACCCGCTCTCCGAGCAGATTCTCGAGGGCCGCTGGACGAGCGGCAGTGTGGTGGACGTCACCGTCGGCGAGGACGGCGAGGAGCTCGTGTTCAACGAGGGTACCGGCAGCATCCCCGCGCCCCGCAAGCGCGACTCCATCGCCCGCGATGCCGAGCTGCTGCTCACGAACTACGATTTGGGTCACGCCGGAGCGGGCAGCGGCCGCGGTGCCGGGACGCCGGCTGGCTCCATCGCCGGCGGAGAGTAGCCCGCAGACGCGGGCCTTACAAGGCCGCGGCATCGGACAAGCACCTACGAGAGAAGGCCCCGCGGGGCCTTCTCTTTATGCCAGAATGCCGACGATCGTGGGGTCTTTGCGAGGCTGTGCGGCACCGTGTGTCAGCTGCAACCCCGGGGTTCAAACTGCTCAACGTATCGAGACTTCCTTAGCTCAAGGGAAGAGTCCATGATGGGGTGCGGACAACTGCACCCACTTCCGAGTGCAGCACGGCGGTGCGCGCGCCTTCGAGGGCCTGATACCGCGCTATCTACGAGAAATGAGGTACTGACATGAGCATTTTGTTCATCAACGGCGGCGAGAAGGACGGCAACACCGCCCGCATGGGGCGCGAGCTCATCGGCGAGCGCGATTACGTCGAGATCGACCTTGCGGATACCAAGGTGTACGACTACGGCCAGGTTTTCGACGATGACGACCAGTTCGACGAGGTTATCGAGGCAGTGCGTGCTGCTGACACCATCGTCATGGGTTCACCGGTCTACTGGCACAACCTTTCGGGCATGATGCGCAACCTGCTCGACCGCTTCTACGGCCCCGTGCCCGAAAAGAGCCTGAGCGGCCGTCGGCTCTTCTTCATCTTCCAGGGTGCCGCTCCCACACCGGACATGCTGAAATGGGGCGAGTACACCATGAACCGCTTCGCGAACCTGTACGGTATGGAATACATGGGCATGGCGACCAGCGATGCCGAGGCGCGCAAAATGGGGGAGCGTCTGTAGTGCCGATGGGTGTTGCGAGAACGCTGCTCGCCTTGATGCTGACGGTTCTGACGGCGGCGAGCCTGGCCGGCTGCGCTGAGGATCGGGATGATCGGGATAACGAGATCTCGATTTCCGGGGCCTTGGAAGAAGCAGTTGACGAGAACGCTGCCGATGCGGGTATCGATGGCCCTTCGGAAGCCGAGAGCCCTTCTGTTTCGGATGATGACGGAAAACCGTCCCAGAAAGAAGATGGTGCCGCTATGGCGGTAACTGAGAACACGCCTCTGATGGATGTGGCGGGCAACTCTGCCTTCGGCGGTTGGGGCAACGCCCTTCTGCCCTGGCACGGGGTTCGTGAGCAGGGTGCTACCATTGGCGGCGAAGACGCCCTTTTGCCCTATCACTCCAATGTCCGGCCCTCGCAGGCCGTAGCAGCGCTCAACCGTCTGATTGACGATGCGAACGCGGGCGAAGTCGTTGCCTATCCGGTCTACGACGAGGCGGCCATTGCGGCCGATCCCGCTAAGGCCGACGCCGTGCTGTTCTACTTCCGTGGCCGGCCAGGCGCGCCCTTCGCCGTGGTGAACCCAGGTGGTGGCTTTTCCTATGTGGGTTCGCTCCATGAGAGCCTGCCCCATGCGCAGTGGCTGTCCGAGCGGGGCATCAACGCATTTTCGCTCTCCTATCGGGAGGGCTCGGGTCAGTGGGCTGTAGAGGATCTGGCCCAGGCTCTCACTTTCATCTTCGACCACGCCGACGAGCTGGGCCTTTCCACGGAGGGCTATTCGCTGTGGGGCTCTTCGGCCGGGGCGCGCATGGCGGCGGCCATAGGATCCTACGGTACGGCGGCCTTCGGCGGGGCCGATCTGCCGCGGCCTGCGGCGGTGGTCATGGCCTATACCGGCCAGAGCGAGTACACGGCTCACGATCCTGCCACCTACGCGGTGGTGGGCGATCGCGATGGCATCGCCAACGCTTCGGTCATGGAGCGGCGTATCCGCAACCTGCAGAGTGCGGGCGTGGCGGCCGATATCGTGGTGTATCCCGGAATGCCCCATGGCTTCGGCACCGGGGAGGGCACTGCCGCCGAGGGCTGGATGCAGGGCGCGCTGGATTTCTGGCTCGCGCACCGCTAACAACTGGGTTGGGGTAGAGCGCGCCTGCGCCTATGCCAGGATGTCGGCGATCATGCGGTCCTTGCAGCGCTGCACGGCGTCGAGCTTCCAGGCGGGGTAGTCAAAGCCCGGGTCGGTGTACTCGAAGTCCTTCAGAGTCACCAGCTTGGCACGGATGTCGGAGGTGATAAGCTCACGCGCGATGGTCGTGAACGAGGCGCCGATCTTCGGCCCGATCATGCTCAGGTAGGTGTCGAAGTCGTCGTGCTCCATCATCATGGGCAGGCATGCCATGTTCTGATCGAATAGCGGCGCCATGCGCAGCACCTCGCCGGTGGCGTTGTCTACGAGAAAGCCGTAGTTGCCCGCATGGCGATCCACATTGGCCATGAGAGCATCCATGACCACCATTTCGCGGAAAGACTCTTCGGCTCCGTGGGCATTGCAGAAAGCGAGCATGTCTTCGACATCGAAGGGGCCTTCGAAGAAGCGATGGGCGGAGACGAAGCCGACCTCCTCTGAAGTAAACAGAGGGCATTTGCTCGCCAGCTTGCCGTGGTAGTTTTCGATGGTGTAAGGCACATGGTCGATGCCAGCCGCATCCAGCAAGTCGGATGCGAGCGCCTCCGAATAGGGCTCGAAGCCGGCGTTGGCGTAGCCGGTCGAGCCGCGCTTGAGCAGCGAGATGTCATTGCCCTCGCGTACCCAGCACTTTGCAAACGAACCAGAGGTGGCGAATTCGGGGGAGGTGGGAGAGTTCTGCCGCCCATACATGCCGGTGCCATCGAAGGCGATGCGAGCGATCACGTCGTCAAAGGGATTACGGTAGAGCGACACGTCGTTCCAGGAGATGTCCTCTTCGGCACGTTTCATCCAAAACGTGTCGGTCAGCGCGAGGCAGCGCGCCATGGCGATGAAGTCGTGGCGCGTGGTAAGGCCCAGCTCGCGCATGAGCTTCTCGATGGACGTGCGGTGCTTGGCGATTTGACGCCCGTCGATCCAGTCGTTGATATTGACGAATCCATAGGGCAGATACCTGCCGAAGCGTTCAACCTCATTGTACCGATAGTCGTCGAGGCGGCGCTCCTCCTCGTAAGTGGCTACCACCACGTCTTTGTTCATCAGCTGGTACAGCACAGCGCACCTCCTTTCACGGCGTTGCCCCATTATACGGCAACCGCGAGGACGGTTTCGGGGATGACCGTCGGGCGATGGGGGTCGAAGGGGCGGTCGGTGTGGCCGTATAATAGGAGCCACCTGTAAGGAGATGAAGGAGTAAAGCCCCATGGAGCCCGTTGCCTCGCTGTTCGCCCCGCGTTCGATTCCCTTCTCGGTGGAGATGTTCCCGCCGAAGGGCTCGCTGACCTTGGATGCGGCGCGCAAGGTGGTGGGCGGCATGGCGCTCGCGCGGCCCGATTTCATCTCGGTCACGTGCTCGGCCGGCGGCTCGGGCAACGGGGGTCAGACCATTGAAGTGGCCTCGCTCATCCAGAACGAGGCGCACATTCCCGCTGTGGCCCACCTGACCTGTGTGAACTCCACGCGCGAGACCATTGAGACCGCCATCTCTGACTTGAAGGCCGCGGGCATTACCACGGTGCTCGCGCTGCGGGGCGACTTGGTGGGCGATGCCCAGCCGGGCGATTTCCGCCACGGGGCCGACCTCATCCCGCTTCTGAAGGATGCCGGCTTCTGCGTAGGTGCGGCGGCCTATCCCGAAGGGCACATCGACTGCCTCGATTTGGATGAGGACCTGCGCCACTTGAAGGAGAAGCAAGACGCCGGGGCCGATTTCTTCGTCACCCAGCTGTTCTTCGACAACGCCGATTTCTACCGTTTCCGCGAGCGCGCCCTGGCGGCGGGCGTCACGCGGCCCATCACCTGCGGCGTCATGCCGTTTCTAGGGAAGTCGCAGATCCAGCGCATGGTGTTCCTGTGCGGCAGCTCGCTGCCGTCGCCCATCGTGAAGCTGCTGGCGAAGCACGAGGACGATCCGGCCGCCCTGCGCGAGGCCGGTGTGGAATACGCCTGCCACCAGCTGGTGGACTTGGCCCGCAACCAGGTGGACGGCGTGCACGTGTACTCGATGAACCATCCCGATATCGCCCAGGCCGCCGCCACGGCCCTGGCCGACGCGGGCTTCCGCGCCTAGGGCGGGGGCAGTCGTGGCGGAGGCGTGCGGTGCGGGACGTGAGGAGGCCGGGAGTGCGGCTGGGACTGCTGCAGCTGTCTCGCCGGCTGCGCCGGCTGCGTCGAGCGCGGCGCCGGCGCCCGCGACGGGCGAGGGGCGCCCCTGCGTACTTACGGCATCGGTGAAGCGCCGCGAGGCGTGGGCCTTCCTCGGCCATCGCGGCCAGTCGGTGGACGACGAGCTTGCGTCGCGGCTGGAAGAGGCCGCCGTGCTCTGCGAGCGGGAGCTCGCGCCCCGGGGCGTCTTCCGGGTGTTCCCCGTGTGCGCGACCGAAGGCGGCATTGCCGTTACGGGCACGAACCTGGTGCTGCCCGGCGAATCCATCGCGCGGCATCTGCGGGGCTGCGCGCAGGCGGCCCTCATGGCCGTTACGCTGGGGCCGTCAAGCGAGATGGTGCTGCGCCGCGAGGCGGCCGTGAGCGCCACGGGCGGCATGCTTGCCGACGCCTGCGCCTCCTCGCTCGTGGAGCAGGCGGCCGGCGTGCTCAACGGGTTCGTGGACGAGGCGGCCGCCCGGCGCGGGTGCGCGCCCACCTGGCGCTTCAGCCCGGGCTATGGTGATCTGCCCCTCAGCGTGCAGGGGCCGTTTCTGGAGGCGCTCGACGCGGGCCGCGCCCTGGGCGTTACGCTCACGGCGGCGAACATGCTCGTGCCCTCCAAGAGCATCACGGCCATTGTCGGATTCCGCGACCCCGATCTGCGGGGCGAGTGAAAGGGAGAAAGCTATGGGACTCATGCGCGAGGTGCGGGTGGAAAGCGACCTGCTGCGACGGGCGCTCGACCGCGAGGACTTCCTGCTCTTCGACGGCGGCATGGGCACGCTCGTGCAGCAGGCGGGGCTGGCGAAGGTGCACGAGAATCCCGATCTCTTGAACCTGACCCACCCCGACGATATCGCTGCCATCCAGCGCCAGTACGTGGAAGCGGGCGCCCAGTGCATCACCACCAACACCTTCGGCTCGAACCGGCTGAAGTTGGCTGGCACGGGGGCGACGGTGGCCGAGGTGTACGCGGCGGCGGCCGAGGTGGCCCGCGCGGCCGGCGCGCCGCTCGTGGCCGGGGACATCGGCCCCACGGGCAGCTTGCTCGAGCCTTTGGGCAGCCTCGCCTTCGACGAGGCCTACGACATCTTCGCCGAACAGGCCCGCGCAGCCGAGGCGGCCGGCTGCGACCTCATTGTGGTGGAGACCATGACCGATCTTCTGGAGGCGAAGGCGGCCGTGCTCGCCGCCGTGGAGCAGACCGCGCTGCCCGTGTTTTCCACCATGAGCTTCGGGGAAGACGGCCGCACCTTCCTCGGCACTACGCCGGCCATCGCGGCGTCCACGCTGTCGGCGCTGGGAGCTGCGGCAGTGGGCCTCAACTGCTCGCTCGGCCCCGACGAGCTGGCGCCCCTGGCGGCCGAGGCCGCGCCCCATGCCCGCGGCCTGCTCATGGCCCAGCCCAATGCGGGGCTGCCGCGCGTGGTGGACGGGCGCACGGTGTTCGACGTGGGGCCCGAGGACTTCGCGCGTGCCATGGCGCCCATTCTGGACGCGGGCGCTACCGTGGTGGGCGGCTGCTGCGGCACCACGCCGGCGCACATCGCCGCTCTGGCGCGCCTGCTGGGCGACCGGCGTCCCGCCGCGCCCACCTACCGGGCCGCCTTTACGGTGACGAGCGCCCAGGAGATGACGAGCCTGCCTGCCGGCGCCGCCCAGGTGGCGGTCATCGGCGAGCGCATCAACCCCACGGGGAAGAAGAAGCTGCGCGCGGCCATTCAGGCGGGCGACTTCGACTACCTGGTGGGCGAGGCTGTGGCCCAGGTGCGGGCCGGGGTCGACATTCTGGATGTGAACGTGGGCGTGCCCGGCATCGACGAGCCGGCGGTGCTCGCCCGCGCGGTGCGCACGCTGCAGGCTACCTGTCCGGCTCCCTTGCAGCTGGATTCGGCCGACCCTGCGGCCATAAACGCGGCGGCGCGCGGCTATGCGGGGCGGCCCATGGTGAACTCCGTGAACGGGAAGGCGGCGAACCTGGCGGCGGTGCTGCCCGTGGTGGCCCGCTACGGCTGCACGGTGGTGGGACTCACCCTGGACGAGGACGGCATCCCGCCCACGGCCGAGGGGCGCCTCGCCATCGCACGGCGCATCGTGGCGGCCGCCGAGGAGCATGGCATTCCGCGGGAGGATGTGGCCATCGACTGCCTGGTCATGGCCGCCGCCACCAACCAGGACGAGGTGCGCGAGATCCTGCGGGCCGTCACGCTCTGCAAGCAGGAGCTCGGCGTGCGCACGGTGCTCGGCGTGTCCAACGTGAGCTTCGGCCTGCCCGCACGCCCGCTTGTGAACTCCGTCTTTTTGGCCGCGGCCTTCGGGGCCGGGCTCGATATGCCCATTCTGAACCCGCTGTCGGCCCGCTACGCCGATACGGTGAATGCCTTCCGCGTGCTGAACGGCCAGGACGCGGGGGCGGCGCGCTTCCTGGATGACTACGCGCACGCGGCCGACCCCTACGACGGGCCCGCGGCGGCTCCGGAGGGTGCCCCCACGCCCGGCCCGGCCGCCTCCGCCGCCGCTGCCGAGGAGTGCCCCGTGTCCGTGACCGATGCCTTTGCCGACGACGCCGAGGCCGTGCGGGCCATGGTGTCCTACGTGCTGCAGGGCCGCGACGCGCCCATGGCCGCCGCCACCGCCGATCTGCTTGAGCGCCACGACGGCATCGCCATCATCAACGACGTGTTCGTGCCCGTGCTCGACGAGGTGGGGCGCCGCTACGACGCGGGAGCTTTCTTCCTGCCCCAGCTCATGGCCGCTGCCGAGGCGGTAAAGGCCGGCTTCGACGTCATCCGTGCCCAGACGGCCGACGCAGCCTCCGCTGGCGCACCCGCCGCGCCCGACGCCGAGCGCGCCATCATCGTGGCCACGGTGGAGGGCGACATCCACGACATCGGCAAGAACATCGTGAAGATGCTCCTGGAGAACTACGGCTTTCCCGTCATCGACCTCGGCCGCGATGTGGCGCCCGAGGCGGTGCTCGCCGCCGTGCAGGACACCGGCGCGCGTCTCGTGGGGCTCTCGGCGCTCATGACTACCACCGTCGGCGCCATGGAGCGCACCATCGCGCTCGTGCACGAGGAGTGCCCCGAGGCGCGGCTCATGGTGGGCGGCGCGGTGGTCACCGCCGAGTTCGCGGCATCCATCGGCGCCGACTTCTACGCGAAGGACGCCGCCGAATCGGCCCGCATCGCCACGGCGTTCTTCGGCTGAGGGCCTGCGCCTTCGCGCCTTTGCACTATACTAGGGAACGACACGTACGACACCGCGCCCCAAGGGGGATGTTATGACCAAGATCGTCGATCCGATTTTCGAGGCGTCCGTTTTGCAGGAGCCCACGCTCATGGGCGACGACTTCGATTTCGACGCGCTCACCTGTCCGCTTTTGCAGCTGCAGGGCAAGGTGGACAAGAACCCGCAGACGGCGGCCATCATCCTGGCCGGCGGCACGGGCGAGCGCTTCGGCAAGGAGGGGGGCAAGCAGCTGGTGGAAATCGCCGGCAAGCCCATCCTCACCTGGTCGGCCGAGGCCTTCGACGCCGTGGGCGATGTGGGTCTCATCGTCATCGTGTGCCCCGAGGAGCGCATGCGGGAATATCTGTCGCGAGCCATTGACCCGTTCCCCTTCGTCACCCCGGTGGTGCTGGCGCCCTCGGGTTCCATCCGCCAGGAATCGGCCTTCTCGGGGCTGGAGATGGTGGGCGACGAGTACGAGTACGTGGTGCTGCACGATGGCGCCCGTCCGCTCGTGTCGCCTGAGCTGATCGAGCACACCATCAACACGGTGAAGGGCAACTTCGATGCCGACGGTGCCGTGGTGGCGCATCCAGCGGTGGACACGCTGAAGGTGGTGGAAGACGGCGTCATCGTGGGCACCCCCGACCGCAGCGTGTTCTGGAACGCGCAAACGCCCCAGGTGTTCCGCGCGGGCATCTATCGCCGCGCCCATGCGAGCGCACTCTCCGACGGCTTCGTGGGCACCGACGACTCGTCGCTCATCGAGCGCTTGGGCGGCCGCGTGCTCGTGGTGGAGGGCAAGCGCGACAACATCAAGCTCACGGTGCCCGAGGACTACGTCCTTCTAGCCAGCGCCGTGCGCACCATGCTCCTGAACTCCGAGCATCGGTAAAGCACCGCTCGCTCTGCCGGAGCAGGCGGATCGGTCGGTGGGAAGGGCCCTCTCTGCAGCAAATCGGGAGTTATGAGCGTCTGCAGAGGGCTCCTTCCGCTCCACCCAAAAACTGCAGGAATGCGACCTGGGGTTTTGTGAAAAGACGATGGCGGGAGGGACGCGAACGTTGCTGTTTGACGCTCATAACTCCCGATTTGCTGCAAAATAGGCCCCTTTCAACGACCGAAAGGGGAAGAGGGATGGAAGGAGCCTCCATGAACGACTTGCGCAATCTGCGCACGGGCCTTGGGATGGACGTGCATGCGTTCGCCGCGGGGCGCAAGCTCATCTTGGGCGGGGTGGACATTCCCCATTATCAGGGTCTCGACGGGCATTCTGATGCCGATGTGCTGGCCCACGCCGTCTCCGACGCGCTCTTGGGCGCGGTGCGCGGGGGCGACATCGGCAAGCTTTTCCCCGACACCGACCCGGCCTACAAGGACGCCGACTCGCTGAAGCTTTTGGCCGAGGTGGCCCGCTTCGTGCGCGACCGGGGCTTCGAGATCATCGACGTGGACAGCGTCATCGCCGCCCAAGCGCCGAAGCTCTCCCCCTACCGCGAGGCCATGCGCGAGAACCTGGCCGCCGCCATGGGCCTTCCCGTGGAGAACGTGGGCGTGAAGGCCACCACCACCGAGCACTTGGGCCCCGAGGGCCGCGAGGAGGGCATCACCGCCTACGCCACCTGCCTCGTGTGCCGGGTGGAGTAGAGGTTGGCGCAAGCTATTTTTGTGCTAGCGGGGAAGGGCTGCCCCTCGTGAGGTTTAAGACCGTCGGCCCCGGGGCCTGCGGCCTTTTCTGAGGCCGGCGAGAAAATGCGGCGGTGGAATGACGCACGCAATACAAACTCGGTGCAAGTGGTGTAAAGTCGGTGCAAATAGTGTAAACTCGGTGCAAATAGTGCAATGTGAGGAGACGCCATGACCGCCAACCCTTTCAAACCGACAGCGGGCAAGATGCCTCCGATTCTTATCGGGCGGCAGAACATCATCGACGATTTCCAGGAGGCCCTTGTCAACGGAGCTGGTGCGCCGGGGCGGCTCATGCTCATCATGGGTCAGCGTGGCTACGGAAAGACCGTCATGCTCACTGAGCTCCGGCGTCTTGCTGAAGAAGCGGGCTGGGTGAGCCTCTCCGAGACGGCTTCGGAAGGGTTGACTGCTCGCCTGGTGCGCGCCTTGAGTCCTAAGAGCTGGCGTGTGGAAAGCGCGACGCTAAGTCCTTCCATTGGCATTCCCGGTGTGGCTTCGGCGAGCCTGGGCAGTACTTCAATCTCTTTTGACGACACAGCTGCTCTTACGCTGCGCAATGCCATCAACGAGATGCTTGAAAGCCGGCGGGTCAAGAAGGGAAAGGGGATCCTCTTCACCATCGACGAGACCCAGGCTGCCAGCCACGACGACTTGGTTGCCATCGCAACGGCGGTGCAGCACGTTATCGCCGACCAGGATCTTTCGCCATTACCCGATTCCCAGAAGAAGGGCGTGGCCTTCGCCTTCGCGGGACTGCCCTCGCTTGTGGACGAGTTGGTCAACCATAAGGTGCTCACGTTTCTGCGGCGCTCGCTGAAACGGGAGTTGGGGGATGTGCCCCTGCCTGATGTGCGTGGTGCTTACGAGCTGTCGTTCGCGGAATCGGGGAAGCAGCTGGATAGCGAGCTGGCCCTGCGGTGCGCGGAGCTGACGGCGGGGTATCCGTACATGATTCAGCTGGTGGGCTACTACGTCTGGCAGTCTGCAGAGCGCGGGGGTCGCAGCGTGGTTGATAACCGAGATGTCGAGCGCGGCTTCGAAGACGCGCTGCTGGCCTTCGGCGATGCGGTCTGCGCACCGGCCTTCGAAGCCCTCAGCCCCGCGGCTCGCAAGTTCGTCTGCGCCATGGCTGCCGACGATCCGGCTCCGACGAAGGTGGCCGACATCGCTGATCGACTGGGGAAGAGCCGCAGCTGGGCCAACAAGTATCGAGAAGTGCTCATCGCCGAGAAGGTTATTGTGCCGGACGACTTCGGTTATGTGAAGTTCGCTATTCCGCACATGGCCCGCTACGTGGGGAAGAGGGCTTAAAAGCCCAGGCCGTGCACCCATGTTGCGCTGGCGGTCGAGCTGTCTTGGGATGCGGTGTCGGCGCCACAGGCAACTACACCGCTATCGACTTCGATGCCCTCGCGCGTGGGGAGTAACTGCGCCGTCGCGCCTCCACGGCTCTCTCATGCGGAAGGCCGGCTTGAGAGGGCCGGCCTTCCGCGTTCTTCACCTGTGGGGCCGCCATGGCCCCCGATGCTGCTTGCCTAGCGGCGAGACGGCTGCTGCGTCTCGTCTTCCGGGCGGCGACGGCGCAGCAGGGCGAACACAGCGCCGCCGGCCGCGGCCGCGAGGGCTGCTGCGGCGAGGGGCCACTGCCAGAGGCTGGGCTGCGAGGCCTCGTCGCCGGGAGCCGAGGCGAGGGCTGTGGCATCGTCGTCGATACGCGAGCGGCTCGGCTCGGTGCCTGCGGCCGCGTTGGCGTTCTGCGAGGTCGCTGCGCCTCTCGTGTCGCCGGCGGCGGTCTGCCCGTCGGCGGCCGCGGTGCGGGAGGCGGCCGGCGTCGAGGCTGCCGTGCGGCCATCGGTTGCGAAGAGGCGCTGCGTGGAGCGCTCGCCGGCGAGGGCCGCGGTGATCGTGCCGGGCGCATTGCCGCCGGGGGACGGCACGGCCGCAGAGCTCAGCTGGGGAAGCCTGACCGTCGGGGCCGCGCCGCCCGCGGTTGCGCTGCCCGTGGTTGCGCCGCCCGTCCCTCCGGCAGTCGGGGCCTGCGGCGCCGAGGGCCGGTCGGAGCCGTCCGACGCGCCCGCGCTTCCGCCGGTGCTCGGTGCGCCGGGGCTCTCCTCGCCACCGGTTCCGCCCGGTGCACCCGCGCCCTCCCCGTCGCTCGGCTGCTTGGGGTCTTCCGCATCTTCCGGCTCGTCCGGCGTCGTGGGGCTGTCCGGCGCGTCCGGCGCCGCGGGCTCGTCCGGCTCGGTCGGGGGAGCCGGGTCGGACGGGGTGTCCGGCCCCTCGGGCGCATCGGGCACCTCGGGGGTCTCGGG
>NZ_CAUASN010000044.1 GCF_958431955.1 uncultured Adlercreutzia sp.
GGCCTGGGGCCGGGCGGGCGAGCGCGTCGACCGCTCCCGCTGGATTTCCGGCGACACCCCCTTCTACCTGCTGTTCACCTCGGGAAGCACCGGCCGTCCCAAGGGCGTGCAGATGCCCTCCCGGTGCGTCGACGCCTTCATGGACTATTTCCGCACCCTGTTCCCCGAGCGCTCCGACGGCGTGAGCTTCAACCGGGTGCCCTACACCTTCGACGTGAGCCTGTTCGACATCATCGCGGGCCTGGCCTCGGGCTATACGCTCTTCGCCCTGGAGTCGGAAGCGGAGCAGTCCATGCGCGCCACCTTCGATGCCCTGGCGGAAAGCGGGCTGACCACCTGGATATCCACCCCCTCCTTCGTCGAGATGTGCCTGGCCGACCCGTCCTTCGGCGCAGAGCTGCTGCCGCGTTTGGAGAACGTCATCTTGTGCGGGGAGGTGCTCCGCAACGCCACGGCCCTCAAGCTGCTCGAGCGCTTTCCGGGGGCGCGGGTGCTGAACACCTACGGGCCCACCGAGACCCAGGCTGTGACCGATATCGCGGTAGACGAGGGGCTGGCACGGGAGGTGAACCCGCTCCCCGTGGGCTACCTGAGCCCGGGTATGGAGGCGATCGTCCGCGACCCCGAGACGGGCGAGGAGCTGCCGCGCGGGCAGGTGGGGGAGATCTACCTGGCCGGAAACACCGTGTCGGCGGGCTATTACGGCCGTCCCGACCTGACCGGTGCCGTCTTCTCACAGATCGAGAGCGCCGACGGCAAGCTCGTCGGCTGCTACAAGACCGGCGACAAGGGCTATCTCGACGATAAGGGGCGCCTATTCTGCCTGGGGCGGCTGGACTTCCAGGTGAAGCTCAACGGCTTCCGCGTGGAGCTGGCCGACGTGGAGCAGGCCCTCGTGCGCGTGCCGGCGGTGGCCGAGGCGGTGGTGCTCGCCGCCGAGCGCGACGGCAAGGTGACGCACTTGGTGGCCCATGTGCGCCCCGCCGACCCGGAGGCGCCCTGCGACTTCGCCATGTCGCGCGAGATCAAGTCCGCCCTCAAGGAGCTGGTTCCGGAGTACATGGTGCCGAAGAAGATCGTCTACCATGACGAGTTCGCCCTGAACGTGAACGGCAAGATCGACCGCAAGGCACTGGCCTAGGGCGAGGTGGCAGCGAGTATGAACTTCTACATCGACCCGGCATTCTACGTTTTTCTGGCCGTGGCCATCGTGCCCGCGGCCATCCTCGGCTTCTCGGGCCACCGCATCAAGTACTACGGCCTGGCCGCGTCCCTTGCCTTCCTCCTCCTGCTGTTCGGCGAGAACCTGGAGGGCATGGCGGCCTTCGGAGCCTTCCTCGCCATTGCCTGCGCCGCCACTTTCTGGGAGCTGCATAGCTGGAAGACGGGGCAGAAGGCGCTCTGGAAGTTCCGCACAGCCCTCGTGCTTGTCATAGCGCCGCTCGTCGTCTACAAGATCGCCGCGGTGTTCGACCAGAACCTCATGGGCTTCATCGGCATCTCGTACATCACCTTCAAGGCCGTGCAGGTGATCATCGAGATCCGCGACGACCTCATCGAGGACATGAACTTCGCCGACTACCTGTACTTCCTCGTGTTCTTCACGCCCTTCACCTCCGGGCCCATCGACCGCAGCCGCCGCTTCACCGAGGACGCGAACCGCACCTACACGGCCTCCCAGTACGCCGACCTGCTAGCCCGCGGCATCATGCTCTTGCTGGTGGGCGCGGTGTACCAGAAGGTGCTCGGCACGGTGTTCCACCACTACTTCACGCCCGCGCCCTGGGGCGACGGGCCCTGGTGGCAGGAGCTGGGCGCCCAGGTGAAGGACGCCTACATGTACGGCTTCTACCTGTTCTTCGACTTCGCGGGCTACTCGCTCATGGCCATGGGGGCGAGCTACTGCTTCGGCATCAAGACGCCGCGCAACTTCCGCGCCCCCTTCCTGGCGCTCGACGTGCGCGATTTCTGGGACCGCTGGCATATGACGCTCTCCACCTGGCTGCGCGACTTCGTGTTCATGCGGGCGGTGAAGTCGGCCACGCGCCGCAAGCTCTTCAAGGACCGTCTGCACACGGCCTGCGCCGGCTACCTAGCGAACTTCATGCTCATGGGCGCCTGGCACGGACTGACGGTGGACTACCTGGTATACGGCGCCTACTACGGCGTGCTCATGGGCGCCACCGACGTGTACCAGAAGAAATCGTCCTTCCACAAGAAGCACAAGAAGAAGAACTGGTACAAGGCCGTCCAATGGTTTGTTACCATTAACCTGGTCATGCTGGGCATGGCCATTTTCTCGGGTCAGATGCACACGGTTATAGGAGGTTTGCCCAATGGCTGAGAATTCCGTCGAGGAGCGCATGCTCGAGTTGATCGAGGAGATCTGCGACGACGAGGTCATCCGCGAGGAGCGGGACGTCGATCTGTTCGAGGAGGGGCTTTTGGACTCCATGGCCGCCATCGAGCTGCTCGTGGCCATCGAGACGGAGTTCGGCGTGACCATCGCGCCCACCGCCGTGGAGCGCGAGGAGATGAACTCCGTGAACAAGATCATCTACCAGGTGCAGATTCGCTACGACGCGCAGTAGGGACGCCCCCTTCCCCGTCGCCTGCGGGCTTCGGCCCTCTGTTTTCTCGGGTCGAGCGCGTTCTTAAGGAAAATGTAAGGTATCATTTCCGAGGCCTATCGACACGACGTTCCAGAAGGAGCCCGCCCGTGGTCTTCTCGAGCACCATCTTCCTGTTCGCGTTTCTGCCGCTGTTTTTGGCGGTGTACTTCGCGCTGCCCTGGCGCCCGGCGCGAAACGTCGTGCTGCTGGCGTTCTCGCTGGTGTTCTACGCCTGGGGCGAGCCGGTGTACGTGTGGCTCATGGTGGCCTCCATCGGCTTCAACTGGCTGTTCGCCTTCATCATCGGCAAGTGCGGTGAGGGCAGGACGGCGTCTAAGCGCCTGTGGCTCGTGCTGGCGCTCGCGGCCAACCTGCTCGTGCTCGGGTTCTACAAGTACCAGGGCTTTTTAGCCGAGAACGTGAACCGGGCGCTCGGCGAGGAGTTCATCGCGGAGCTGAACCTGGCGCTTCCCATCGGCATCTCGTTCTTCACGCTGCAGGCCATCACCTACGTGGTGGACGTGTACCGCGGCGAGGTAAAGGTGCAGCGCAATCCGCTGTATTTGGGCATGTACATCGCCATGTTCCCCCAGCTGGTGGCCGGCCCCATCGTGCGCTACGCCGACATCGAGTACGAGATCGACCACCGCCGCGCCACGCTCGCGGGCTTCGCCCAGGGGCTGCGCCTGTTCTGCGTGGGCCTCGGCAAGAAGGTGCTCCTCGCCAACACCGCCGGCGTGCTGGCCGACTCGCTTCTGCCCCGCGAGGCCGCCGAGATCGGGTTCGTGGGCTGCTTCTCGGGCGTTGCCGCCTACACCTTCCAGATCTACTTCGACTTCTCCGGTTATTCGGACATGGCCATCGGCATGGGCAAGATGATGGGCTTCGACTATCCGCGCAACTTCAACTACCCCTACACCTCCAAATCGGCCACGGAGTTCTGGCGCCGCTGGCACATGTCCCTGGGCGGCTTTTTCCGCGACTACGTATACATCCCGCTCGGCGGCAACCGCGTGAGCACGCCGCGCTTCGTGGTTAACACCATGATCGTGTGGGGGCTGACGGGCATCTGGCACGGGGCCGCATGGAACTTCCTTCTGTGGGGCCTGTACTGGGGCGTGCTCATCCTCTTGGAGAAGTTCTTCGTCATGAGGCTGCTCGACCGGCTGCCGGGCTTCGTGAGCCACATCTGGTGCGCGGTGCTGTTCTTCTTCGGCTGGCTGCTCTTCGCCGTGACAGGGCTTACGAACGTGGGCGAGTGGTTCTGCGCCATGTTCGGCGCCTACGGCTGGCTCGGCACCTCCACGCTGTGGGAGCTGCAGTCGTGGAGCTATGTGAGCCTCGTGCCCGTTTTCATCGTAGGCTCGCTGCCCTGGGCACCGTACCTGCGCAAGAAGCTTCAGGCCTGGGCCGAGGGCGATCCGCGCCGCCCCGTCGTCGCCGCGCCGGCCAAGGGCAACGCCGCCGTGCCGCCCTGCCAGGCGATCTGCGAGGGCGCCGCGGTGGCGCCAGGGCGCGCCCGGGTGCTCGCGGCGGTGAATATCGCCGTGGACGTGGCGCTCGTGGGCGTGTTCGTGCTCTCGGCCATGTCGGTGGTGTCCAGCTCCTACAACCCGTTCATCTACTTCCAGTTCTAGGGAGGGCGTCGTGAAGGTGAGAAACATCCTGCTCTCGGGCGCGCTCTGCCTGCTGCTGTGCGGCCCGGCCCTGATCGGATTAGCCTCATGGGGGGGGGTAGCGCTTCCCTCGTGGCTCACGGCCGCTGATGCGGCCTATCTCTCGGGCGGCATAACCGAAGCCGACCCGGCCGCCGTCGCCACCGTGGAGGGGTTCGCCTCCGGTGCGTTCCAGGAGGCGGCCGAGGACGCGGTGGGCAACTGCGTTCCCGCCAAGGCCACGGCACTGCTCGTCAACGGGGCGCTGCAGCGCACGGCCATCGCGGCCTCCAACGCGCTCTTCCATTGGGAATGCTACCCGGCGTTCTACGGCTCGGCCATCGTGGTGGCCCCCTCCGAGGGCCGGCTCTTGGAGACGGCCGAGAAGGCCACCGAGAAGGTACTCGGCACCGCCGAGCGCGTGCGCGACGAGATCGGCGCCTTCAGCGAGCGCCATCCCGACGAGCGCGTCTTCGTCTACCTCGGGCCCGACTCCATGAACGTGCAGGGCTCTCCCACGGCGGCCCTTATCTCAAATCCCCTCACCTACGGCTCGATGGAGTCCATCTTCGAGGACAACGACGGGAAGTTCCGATGGGTGAGCGGCAACGTCACCTACGACGAGTTCGCCGATCAGTGGAACAAGACCGACCATCATTGGAATATCCAAGGGGCCTTCGCCGCCTACGAGCGCATGGCCGCCGCCCTCGGTTTCGGCGACGAGGCGCTCGAGCCGGCATCCCTCGTTTCCTATGACGAGCCGGCGTTCCGCGGCACCTTCGCCCGCCGCGGTCTGGACGCCGACTACGAGGACCGCATCGTCGATTACGAGTTCGCCGACTTCCCGCAACTGTCGGTGACCATCGACGGCGCCGAGGCCTCCATGGACGCCCTCGTCCACCGGAAGAACTACGAGGGCGGCACTTGGGCTGCCAACGCGTTCTCGAGCCGCTACGCCGAGTACTTCCACACCGATTACGCCCTGATCGAGATCGAGAATGAAGAGGCGGCCTCCGATCGTGCCCTGCTCATCGTGGCTGACTCCTACTCCAATTGCATGGAGCGCTTCCTGGCGGTTCACTACGCCACGACCTACGTGCTGGATCCGCGTCACTACGACGGCACCCTCGACGGCTTTCTCGAGGAGCATCCGGAAGTGGGCGATGTGCTGTTCATCATGCGCTCGCCGAATCTTCTGGCGAGCGCCACCGAGCGCGTTTTGGAATAGGCCGTCCGCAGGGCGGTCGGGCGCCGCCCTGCGGACGGGGCGGAGGAAATCGTCGGGGCGCCGGTGCGCGCCCGGCGGGAAAGGAGGGGCGCCGATGAGCGTGGTGCTGCGAACCAAGGAGGAGCTCGAGCGCTTCTTCGCCGAGTCGGACCATGTGCTGGTGGGCTCGGTGCCGAATTTGGTGAACTCCCAAGTCACCTTCACTGATAAGGCGCTCGGGGGGGGGTGCTTCCTCTTTTGCGGCGATGATGTGACGTTGACGAGCGCGAAGCTCGTCTTCGCCGGCCCGGGCGCAGTCGTCTACCTCGCGGGCGGCAACAGCGCCCTGCGCCTGGACGCCACCGTGCACGCCGGTTGCACCTTCGCCGTCGGTACGGGCACCTACACCAACGGGCCTGTCCACCTCATCGTGTCGGAGCGGCGCAGCGTCCTCATCGGCGACCGCGGCCTCATCTCCTTCGACGTGTGGATACGCACGGCCGCTCCGCACCTGGTGTACGCCGTGGAGGGACGCCGGCGCATCAACCCCAGCCGCGACGTGGTGATCGGCGACCATGTGTGGCTCGGGCAATCGTGCATGCTACTGAAGGGCACGACCGTCGGCTCGGGCAGCATCGTCGGCGGCGCGGCGGTGGTGGCGGGCAAGGTCATCCCCTCGAACACGAGCTGGGCGGGCAACCCCGCCCGCCAGATCGCAAGCGGGGTGTTCTTCGACGGCGCCTGCGTTCACGGCTGGACGCCGGAGCAGACCGATGCGTCTGCGACGTTCGCGGGCGACAAATGGATCTACCAGGACGCGCCCGAGCGGTCGCGTTCCGGGTTGGTGGTGCTGGCCGAGCGGCTGGCCCGCACGTCCGACCCCGCAGATCGGCTCGACCTGGTGCGCGAGGCCTACGCAGCGGAGGGGAAGTGCCGCTTCGCCATTGCGGCGCCCGCCGCGGCGCCTGGCTCCACGAAGCGACGCGCCGCCGCCTTGGCCCGCAAACTCCTCCGCCCCTAAAGTTTCGCCAGGCGCCGTGGGTTGGAGTAGAATAGGGGAGATGCAAACCACTGTCGCGATATACGAGTGAAACGAGCCTATGCTAGATACCGTCAAGGGGTGCGCTGAGCGCGCCCTGTCTTCCCTCCGAAGTGATTTCAAGACGAGCCGGCCGGCGTGGCCGTGCCTGGCGGCGGCGTTGGCGGTGACCGTGCTTGTCTGCGGCCTGCTCATCTTGAACGACGATTGGCGCGGTCCCGACGATGATCTGGGCATCTCCATTGCTCTGTCGGGCCTGTATCCCGACGGCGGCCAGTGCCTGTTCACCAACGCCGTGCTCAACGGGCTGATCTACCAGCTGAACATGGCCATCCCCGATCTCAACTGGTTCCTCATCGTGGAGCGCTCGGCTGCCACGGCGGCTTTCTTCGCCCTGGCCTACCTGCTCTTCCGCCATGCGCCCCTCGGCGTTGGGCTGACATGCTTGGGATTCGTGGCCTACTTCATCATGCCGAAGTGCACGCTCGGCGGTAACTTCACGGTAGTGGCCGCCCTGTGCGTGATGGCGGGGGAGTTCTGCTGCTGCACGGGCATTGCGCGCCGTCAGGTATCCTGCTGCCTCGCGGGTGTGGCGCTCGTCGTCGTGGGGTTCATGTGGCGCGCCCTGGTGCTCCTGCTCTCCGCCCCCTTTCTGGCCGTGGCCTTCGCCGGGCTTCTGCTCCAATGCCGCAAGGGGGAGGGCCCGCGCATCCGCAGCCTCGTGGGGTGGGCGCTTGCGGCGGCGCTCGCCGTGGGCCTTGCCGTGGGCGGCGCCCTGGCCTACGACAAGGCAGTATGGGCCGATCCGAAGTGGGAGCCCTGGCAGACCTACAACGACGCGCGCTACAGCCTGGTTGACTATCCCACGCAAGATTACCAGGACATCAAGGCCGAGCTCGACGCCATCGGCGTTTCGGAGGACGATTACTGGCTCATGCGGAATTGGATCACGGCCGATCCCGATTACATAACCGCCGAGAGGCTGCAGCAGGTCGCAGATATAGCGCGCAAACCGCCCGAGGATCGCAGCATGGGCGCCGCCTTCCTTTCCCAAGCAAAGCACATGGTGAAATCCCCGTTGCTCACCGTCTCGCTTGCCTGCGTGGCCGCCGCAGCCCTGCTGCTCGGCCGCAGGCGCACGCTCGTTGTGGTTGCGGCGTCTCTTCTGGGGGCTTTCGCGGCCTGCGTGTTGTTCCGCTACACGGGGCGCCTGCCCGCGCGCGTGGAGTACTCCGTTTGGCTGTTCTCGCTCCTTCCCTGCGCCGCGACCTGCCTGCAATGCGTCGCCTTGGCGCGGTTCCGGCCGGCGGTGTCCGAGCGGAGGCGCTTGGCCTCGGCCGTGGTGGGCGTTGCCTTTGCGCTGCTCTGCGCGGTGGGCCTCGTCGTGAAATGGGCTCCCGCCTTCAATGTGGAGCGGGCCGACCAGTTCCTCAAGGAGAGCCCCTTCGTGGAGCAGAATGCCCTCATCGACCGCTTCTCGGAGCCGGGCGTGGTGTACGTGTGGGACACGACCACCTTCACCCAGGTGGAAAAGGAGCTCAAGTACCGTCATCTGCCGCCGAAGAAGCTCATGGACTCCACGGTGCTCGTGGGTGGCTGGACCCAGGGGTCTCCCATCATCAAGGGGCATAACGCGCAACTCGGCATCGAGAATCCCCTGAAGAGCCTCGTCGATCGCCCGGACACCTTCTTCGTCACGCGGCGCAAGCAGTCCATTGAGCATGTGGAGGCGTACCTGCGGGAGCACTACGACGCTCGCGCGACGGCCGAGGTCGTCGACGAGGTTCCCTTGAAACAGAAAGACGCCGACCCGCTTCTTGTGATACGATTCCAATCAAACGAACCTGTCTGATCGGTGAGAATCGAGGTTAACGTGAAAGGCATTATCCTGGCTGGTGGTTCGGGTACCCGCCTGTACCCGCTGACGAAGGTCACGTCGAAGCAGCTGCTTCCCGTGTACGACAAGCCCATGGTGTACTACCCGCTGTCCATTCTCATGTTGGCGGGCATCCGCGACATCCTGCTCATCTCCACCCCGGCCGACTTGCCGAACTTCCAGGAGCTGCTGCGGGACGGCTCGTCGTTCGGCGTGAACATGTCCTACGCCGTGCAGCCCAGCCCCGACGGCCTCGCCCAGGCGCTCATCATCGGCGAGGAATTCCTCGACGGCGACGGCTGCGCCCTCATCCTCGGCGACAACATCTTCTACGGCGGCGGCCTGTCGGGCCTGCTGCGCCAGGCCGCCTCCCGCGAGCACGGCGCCACGGTGTTCGGCTACTACGTGGACGACCCGGAGCGCTTCGGCGTGGTAGAGTTCGACGAGGCGGGCCATGCCCTGTCCATCGAGGAGAAGCCGGAGCATCCGAAGTCGAACTACGCGGTGACGGGCCTGTACTTCTACGACAACCGCGCGGTGGAGTTCGCCAAGAGCGTCGTGCCCTCCGATCGTGGTGAGCTGGAGATCACCGACGTGAATCGGCAGTACCTGGAGGACGGCAGCCTGGAGGTGAGGGTGCTGCACCGCGGCTCGGCATGGCTCGACACGGGCACCATCCCGAGCTTGTACAAAGCCTCCGAGTTCGTGAAGGCCGTGGAGGACAACCAGGGCCTCCAGATCGCCTCGCTGGAGGAGATCGCCTACAACAACGGCTGGATCACCCGCGAGGTGCTGCTCGAGGCCGCCGAGCGCCACGCGAAAACCGCCTACGGCCAGCACCTGTTCCGCGTGGCCGAGAACCGCATCCTGCTCGGAGGCGCGGCGCTGCCGGGTGGGAACGCCTAGGGCGCGCTCGCCTCGTCCCCGTAAAAACGACGGCCCCCGCCCGAGCGTATCGGCGGGGGCCGTTCTCGTTCAGCGTGCCTTCGGGCACCTGCGGGCTAGAGGCGCGGAGGGCGCTCGTTCCAGGGTTCGCGCAGCAGGGTTGCCGTGCCGTCGGGGGCCGCGGCATACACGGCGGGCGGGTACTCGATGAAGAACTGGGGCGTGAAGCTCATGGAGTAGGCGCCGGCGTAGCGGATGACCACCATGTCTCCCGGCGCGAGGGCCGGCTCGTCTGCGGCCGTGAAGAGGCGGTCGCTGTCCATGCAGGTGTAGCCGCAGATGATCTGCCGGGGGAGCGTCTCGGTGCTCTCGGCGATCATCTCGTGCACGTAGGAGGTCTTCTTCATCTCGTGGTCGATGTTGATGCGCGACAGCTCGGTGACCACGTAGTGCTCGTCCACGATGTCCTTCACGTCGATGACGCGGCCGGCGTAGTAGCCCGGCGTGCACACCACCGCGCCGCCCGGCTCCACCAAAAGCTCGGTGCGCGCGGGATCGCAGGCGTCGCCCATGGCCTCGCGGATGGTGCGCACGTAGTCGTCGTAGGCGCCCACGTTGGCAGGTCCGCCGCCGTAGAAGCCGCCGCCGATATCGAACCAGTCCAGCTCCAGGTCGAACGCGCGGATGATCTCGGCCGCGGCGTCGGCCAGGGTGCGGTAGACCTTCTGCGATCGACTCAAGGTGGTCACGTGCATGTGCAGCCCGCGGATCTCCACGCCCTCCACGCTCCGCAGCTCCTCGATGGCCCGGGCCAGCTCGCCGCCCTCGAAGGAGAAGCCGAAGCGGCCATGGCGGTCGTCCGAGAGCGTCTCGCCGGGGCAGTACTTCTCGAGCAGGATGTTCGCGCGAATGCCGACGCGGGCCCGCTTGCCCGCCTCGGCGTACTCGCGCACCCAGGCGATCTCGCGCTTCGAGTCGAGGTTCACGTACGACCCGGCGTCCAGGGCGAAGAAGAGCCACTCGCGGCCCTTGATGGGGCCGTTGAACACGATCTGCTCGGGCGGGAAGCCGGCCTTAAGGGCCCGGGCGTACTCCTCGTCGGAGACCACCTCGGCATAGCAGTCCTCCTCGCGGGCCACTTCCAGGATCCACGGAAAGGGGTTGGTCTTCACCGAGTAGGCCACGTTCGAGCGCGGCGACCAGTGCTCGGCGAGCGCCCGGCGGAAGTCGGCGAAGTTGTCGCGCAGCTCCGCCTCGTCGAAGACGAAGCAGGGGGTCTTAAGCGCGGTGAAGTCGAAGGGGAGCGCCATGGCTACCGCCCCTCGTAGCGCTCGGTGAAGAAGTCGGCGAAGCGGTCGGCCTCCATCTCGGCCTTGTAGTCCTCGAGCATCTTCACGGGCGGGTAGGCCGGCTCGTAGCCGAGGTTGGCCCGGGCCTTGTCGACGTTCATGCAGTAGTTCACGCAGTCGTGCTTCTCGGGGCGGTAGCTGATCTCGGATACGGCGCCCGGCTCGCAGAACACGTCCACGATGTTGTGCACCTGCTCCTCCAGGGAGGTGAGCACGCCGGTGCCCACGTTGTAGGTGCCGCTCGCGTCCTTGGGCGCGAAGAGGGCCTTCTCGATCATCTGGCAGAAGTCCTTCACGTAGATGAGATCCATGCCCTTGGCCGGATCCCCCCAGATCTCGAGCGGCTCGCCGGCCCGCGCCCTGTCGATCATGAGGCGGTAGGAGCTCACGGCCGGCTTGCCGTCGTGGTAGAGCGTCTTGCTGTCGTGCATGAAGCAGTAGATGTTCGGCAGACGGAAGGCGAAGAATCCCAGGTCGTAGGCGGCGCGGTAGTGCCAGCACAGCTCCTCGGCGCAGATCTTCGTGATGGCGTACACGGCGTGGTCGCCGGTCATGGCGGGCTTGCGCGGCATGTCGTCGGCCAGTTCCGTCATCTCGCCGAAGTAGCCGGTGTAGTCGGAGATGGTCTGGGTGTACAGCACCCGGTCGGCCCCTGCGGTGCGGGCGTACTCGAGCACGTTCAAGGTGCCCATGACGTTGGCGTCCACGTAGCGGCGCGGGTCGTAGCCCTCCATGTAGGCCGGCAGCGCCCCGGCGAAGTGCACCACGGCGTACACGTCCTCCTGGGGGAGGGCCGCCAGCGACTCCCCGTCGGTGATGTCGGCGCGCACGTAGCGCACGAGTGGGGCGTAGCGGTCGAAGAAGGCGATGTCCGACCGCCCGCTGGCGACGACTTCCCACTCGTCGGGCGACAGGGTGTGGGCAAGGTGGTCCACCAGGTACAGCCCGAGGGTGCCGCCGGCACCGAAGATGACGATTCTCTTTCTCATGGTCGCTCCGTTCTGCGATGGGGTTGGGTACTGCAATTTAGCGGTTGTCGATGGTCTGCTTGAGCACGTACTGGGGCGCGTTGTTGATGGTCATGAACACGCGGCCCAGATACTCGCCGATAAGCCCGAGGAACAGGATGATGAGGCCCGAGCAGGTGAGCACGGTGGCCATGAGCGAGGGCCAGCCGGCCTGCATGGAAGGATCGAGGAGCCGCATGATGAAGATGGCCAGGGCCGCCACGAGGCCGATGGCGCCGAGCACCGCGCCGATGACGGCGGCCAGGCGCAGCGGCACCATGGAGAAGTTCAGCACCGTTGACCACAGGCGGATGAGGGTCTTGAGCGTGTATCCCGACGTGCCCTGGGCGCGTTCGTAGTGAACCACCTCGACGTTCTTGATGTTGGCCGTGGCGCGGAAGATGAGCCCCTGGATGTACACGTAGGGGCCGTGGTAGCGCACCATCTCATCGCGGACGTGGCGGCGCAGCACGATGAAGTTGCTGGCGTAGATCTCCTTCGGCCGGTCGGTGAGCACGCGCATGGACCACACCGTGAACTTCGACCCCAGCTCGCGCCACCAGGCCTGCTTATGCTCGGGCCAGCTGGCGAACACCACGTCGGCGTCCCCGACGGAGTCGAGCAGCTTCACGCATTGGGAGGGGTGGGTCTGCATGTCGTCGTCCATGAGCAGGATGAGGTCGCCTTGCGTCTCGCGCAGGCCGGCCATGATGGCGTTGTGCTGCCCGGAGTTCTTGGCGCAGTTGATGCCCACGATGCGGTCGTCTTCGGCGCACAGCGCCGAGATGGCGGCGAAGGTGCCGTCGGTGGAGCCGTCGTTCACGAGGACGAACTCGTAGGAGTAGCCGGCCTTCACGAGCTCGGCGCGGGTCTGCTCGACCACGGTGCCGATCATCTTCTCGGAGTAGTAGCAAGGGATAACGACTGAAACGAGCATAGCGTGCCTTTCCTTGGTCGCCGGGGTCTAGACGGTGCCCAGCGAGTAGACGACGATTCCGACGATGATGAGCGCGAGCGCGCAGGCCTTCTTCTTGCCGATCTTCTCCTTGAAGATGGTCACGCCGAAGAAGGTAATGTACAGATAGGCCGTGGCCTCCAAGATGGCGCCCATGGACAGCGGCACCACTTTGTAGGCGAGGATGGTCATGAGCGTGGCGCCGAAGAAGAAGGCGTAGGCGGTGATGACGAGCGGGTTCAGGTACTCCTTCAACGGCGAGTCGTAGGTGCGCAGGGCCGCCTTCTTCAGGAGCACCTGGGAGACCGACGAGATGAGCACGCCCAGAAGGTAGATGCCGATGTAGAGCTCGAGCACGGGCTACCTCCCCTCGCCGATGCCGGTGACAGTCCACTCGTCGCCGTCGATGGAGTCGCCGGGGCGCTCCTCCTCCGCATCGGCCCGGGCGTAGAGCACCACGCCCGCGATGACGAGGGCGGCCCCGATGAGATTCAGGACCGAGATGGACTCCCCGAAGACGAAGAAGCCCCACACCATGCCCCATACCACCGTGACGGCCTTGTTCGCGAAGGCGAGCGAGAGCGACAGGCGCTTCAGGATCTGCTGCCAGCCGATGGCGTAGATGAACAGGATGGCGAGCATGCCGCCGTACAGCGCGATGAACATGGGGCTCATGAAGGGCTCGTGGGCGGCGTTCTTGCTGAAGATGCCCGAGAGCGAGTACACCAGCAAAAGCAGGTGCAGCGCGATGAGCGTGACGGCGCGCTTGTTGGGGGCGGCCTTACTCATGCCGTTCCCTCGCGTCGGCCGAGAAGAGCAGCTCGCGGCCCGCCGGGTCCAGGACCGAGGCGCGCGAGAAGATCTCGTCGGAGAGGGCGTCCACGCCCCGCCGGCTGTCGGCGACAAGGTAGTAGCGGGCCACGTAGGGCTTTGCGCCGCGCCCGCGGGCGACGGCGTCGCCACGCCGGTAGTACGGGAGGTACTCCGTCACGCCCTCGAGCTGGGCCAGGGTGTCCATCGCGGTCATGTCGTCCACTTCGCCCTCGCGTCCGTGGAAGTAGAGGCCGGCGGCATGGCCGGGCAGAAGCGGGGAGTGGGCGCGCACGCGCGCGGCGGCGGCCTTAGGGTTGTACACCAGGTCGAGCAACAGGTCCTCCACGGCCAGGCCGCTCGTCAGCTCCAAAAGCTCGTGCTCGTAGCCAAAGATGCGGCCGGCGGCCTCGCAGACGGCCAGGCTGCCATCGGGGGTGCGGAACAGCTGGATGCACAGAGGGCCGTTCTCGAGGCCCACGTAGCCGGCGATCTTCGTGGCGATGGCGGCCACGTCGTCGGCGATGGCGGCGGTGAGGGTGCTCGGGTAGGCGATGCGCACCACCTGGGGCACCTCACCGTCCGCGAAGGGGGCCTTCTCGCGGTCGGCGATGCTGAGCACGTGGGCGCGCCCCTCGACCACCCAGGTCATGGCGTTGAACTCGCGGCCGTCGTTGTACTCCTCGGAGATGAGGGCGTCGAAGGTGGACTGCGCGGCCGCCGCTGCGAACCGCTCGCGCACCTCCTCTGCGCTGCGGGCGACGAACACGCCGTGGGACCCGTAGCCGTTCAAGGGCTTCACCACGCAGGGAAACGCCAGGTCGGCGCAGTCCTCCTCGAGGGTCTCGAGCCGGATCACCTTCGAGCGGGGCGTGGGGATGCCCAGCTCGGCGAACATCTGCTTCATGAGCGGCTTCTCGCGCAGGTACCGCTCCTGGGCGGGCTTGAGGTAGGCGGGAAGGCCGGCCGCGTCGGCGATGTCGATCATGCACTCGGCAAGCAGGTCGGAAAACGACGCGATGATGCCGTCGGCCTCTTCGGCGCGACAGATGTCGGCGACGGCGGCTGTGTCGCGGATGTCGGCGAGGTAGGCCTTGTCGGCATGGGCCTTGGCGGGGCCGTGCTCGTAGCCGTCGCAGACGATGGTGTAGATGCCGCGGGCGCGGGCTCGCTCGACGAGGTCGACGAACTCGTCCATGGAGCCGAGGATGACGAGGCGATGCTGGTCGGTGGTCATGGGTGGCGATCTCCTTCGGAACGGTGCAGGCGGCCCTATTGGCCCTGGGCGCGGTACTTGGCCTCGGTGGCCTCCTTGGCCGGGCGCCACCAGTCCTCGTTGGCGGTGTACCAGGCGATGGTGTCGGCCAGCCCCTCGGCGAAGTCGGTGTGCTTGGGCTGCCAGCCCAGCTCGCGCCGCAGCTTCGCGGAGTCGATGGCGTAGCGGCGGTCGTGGCCGGGGCGGTCGCGCACCCAGTCGAAGTCGTCGGCGTCGCGTCCCATGGCCGCCAGGATGGCGCGCAGCACGTCGATGTTGTTGCGCTCGCCGTCGGCGCCGATGAGGTAGGTCTCGCCGAGGCGCCCCTCGGTGAGGATGGCCCACACGGCCGAGGAGTGATCCTCGGTGTGGATCCAGTCGCGCACGTTCAGGCCGTCGCCGTACAGCTTGGGGCGGATGCCGCAGAGGATGTTCGTGATCTGGCGGGGGATAAACTTCTCGACGTGCTGGTAGGGGCCGTAGTTGTTCGAGCAGTTGGAGATGGTCACCGGCACGCCGTAGGTGCGGTGCCATGCGCGCACGAGCATGTCCGAGGCCGCCTTGGTGGAGCTGTAGGGGCTCGAGGGGCGGTACGGCGTCTCCTCGGTGAAGCGCGCCGGGTCGTCGAGGGCCAGATCGCCGTACACCTCGTCGGTGGAGATGTGGTGGAAGCGCACGCCGTGGTCGCGGGCGGCCTGCAGCAGCGTGAAGGTGCCCTCCACGTTGGTGCGCAGAAACGGCGTGGGATCGGCGATGGAGTTGTCGTTGTGGCTCTCGGCGGCGAAGTGCACGCAGGCGTCGGCGTCGGCGAACAGGCGGCCCACCAGGTCGGCATCGCAGATGTCCCCGTGCACGAAGGTCATGCGCTCGGGGTCGCAGCCGGCCAGGTTCTCGCGGTTGCCCGCGTAGGTGAGCGCGTCGAGCACCGTGACGCGGGTGTCGGGCTGGTTGTCGAGCACCCAGTGCACGAAGTTCGAGCCGATGAACCCGGCCCCTCCGGTAACGATGATGTTGCTGAAACGGTCTGCCATGGTGGTGGGCTCCTTCTGGTCAAAAAGACGTCTCGCTATAGTGTAAGGGATATTGCGGCTTCGTGCTCTCCTCAGGGAAAAACGGTCACATCCCTTCTGGAGGGACGGCCCCACCCCTTCAGTGCATCCGTAGAACCCTCGTGCATTTTCGCCGAATTTTTACGGGAAGTTGTCAGAAGCATGTGCATATGATGAATTGCCTGATAAAATGAATTTTCGCATTTTGGGAAAACGAAGCAGAGAAATGAACGACATCCCAGGAGGTCTCAATATGATCAACCGCTCGGTCGCTAGGCGCGCAAAGCATGCCAAGCCCGCTGTGCGCAAGGGGTATTGGGCGAAGTCGAGCTCTTCCGTTCTCGCGGTGGCCCTCGCTGCCAGCCTCGTGCCCGTATCTCCGGCCCTGGGCGATGACTTCGATGTCGAGATTGGCGACATCGAGGCGACCGAGCCTCCCGCGCCCGAGGTGGTGGGCGCCGACGAGCCGGCGGCCGATGTGCCGGACGCGAGCGTTGCGCCCGAGGTGAGCGAGTCCGCACCCGACGTCTCCGCTCAGCCGTCTCTGCCCGAGGAGGACGAGCCTGACGATCCCGAGGATGCAGGAGCGCCGCCCGTGGAGACCGATGATGCCGATGTGGCCGAGCGTGTCGCCGCCGAACCGGCTGCTTCCCCGGAAGGAGCCGCCGAGGAGCCGACGTCCGAGCAGGAAGAGGGCGAGGAACTGGCCCAGAGTTGGCGCATCACCGACGGTGTTCCCAACAACGTGCTCCTCGAGCAGAACGAGGCGGCCGGCATCACCCCGTTCGCGGCTTTCGCCGATCTGACTGTGGACTACCGCTCCACCTGGTCGAAGAGCGACGGAGTGGGACAGTACAGCTACCGGGAGAAGCCGAGCGACAGCTTTCAGAAGATCAAGGTGCCCGGCGCCAAGGAAGTCGGCGTCGACATTTCCTACTTCAACAACGAGAGCGGCGGCACCTACAAGGCCATCGATTGGGCGAAGATGAAAGCCGACGGCATCACCTTCGCCATCATCCGCATCGGCGACGGCGGCTCCAACGGCAAGTTCTTCGTCGATCCGTGGTTCGCGCGCAACATCAAGGGCGCGCGGGCCAGCGGTATCAAGGTGGGCGTGTACGTGTACTCGCGCGCCCGCTACCTCACCGGCTCCACGTACTCGGTGGAGAATGAGGTGAAAGCCACCCTCGACCAGCTGAAGGCCGCTGGCATCTCGCCCTCCGATCTTGCGCTTCCGGTGTACCTCGACATGGAGGACGCCTCCCAGAAGAAGGTGGGCGCCGATATGCTCGGTAAGATCGCCACCTCCTACTGCAACGCCATCCGCTCGGCGGGCTACAAGGTGGGCATCTATGCCAATCAGGACTGGTACAACAACGTGCTCACGGCCAACGTGTTCAGCGCCGACGTGATGAAGCGCAACGGGTGGTCGCGCTGGGTGGCTCGCTACTCTTACGGCGCCTCGTCGAGCGGCGTTGCCAACACCGATCTGTGGCAATTCACCTCCATCGGCATCGTGAACGGCCAGTACCGCAAGTACTGCGACGTGAACTTCTCCTTCACCTCCTTCTCGTCGACGACCCAAGACGTGGTGCTCACCGGCACGCCCAACACCTGGGCCTGGATGAACGGCTACGCCTATTACTACGGCTCCGACGGCAAGGCCGTGAAGTGGAGCCAGAAGATCAACGGGAAGTGGTACTACTTCGACGGGCAGTGCCGCATGAGGACCGGCTGGGTCACCTGGAGCGCCGACGGCACCAAGAGCTACTTCCAGCCGGGCGAGGACGGCAAGGCCGCGGCGCTTACCGGCTGGCACGAGATAGATGGGGAATGGTACTACTTCAACCCTTCCAACGGCATCAGCCTGCGCTGGAGCCAGAAGATCAACGGGAACTGGTTCTACTTCAACGGCGAGTCCCAGATGAAGACCGGCTGGGTCACCTGGAGTGCTGATGGCACGAAGAGCTACTTCGACCCCAGCTCCGGGCGCGCGTGGCTCGGGTGGCAGACCATCGGCGGCAAGAAGTACTACTTCAACCCCGCCAACGGCATCTCCAAGCGCTGGAGCCAGAAGATCGACGGCTCCTGGTACTACTTCAACGGCGACAGCGTCATGCAGACCGGCTGGATCACCTGGAAAGATGGCACCAAGAGCTTCTTCGACTGGGACGGCAAGGCGCTGCTCGGCTGGCGCAGCTTCCAGGGGCGCAAGTGCTACTTCGACCCGGCCACCGGCATCTCGCGGCGCTACAGCCAGAAGATCGACGGCTCGTGGTACTACTTCGCCAGCGACAGCTTCATGTTCACGGGGCTGCTCACCTGGCATGCCGACGGCCGCAAGAGCTACTACGCCTCTGACGGGAAGCTGCAGGGCGGCTGGCAGACGGTGAACGGGAAGCGCTACTACTTCGACTGGTCCGACGGCAAGAGCCTGCGCTGGAGCCAGTGGATCGGCGGCTTCCTCTACTACTTCAACACCGATTCGGAGATGGTGACCGGCTGGGTGACTTGGAAGGCCGACGGCTCGAAGAGCTACTTCGACGCTCAGGGGCGCGCGCTCATGGAATGGCAGACCATCGGCGGCAAGACGTACTACTTCAACCCCGCCAACGGCCAATCGCTGCGCGGCATGCAGGTTATCGACGGCCAGCCGTACTTCTTCAACGACAAGTCGGAGCTGGTCGGGACGGCATCGACGACGAAGACCGAATCCACGGGCATTGCCTTGTCGGCTCTGGCAGCTAAGGAGCTCAAGGCGTGCCCGGCTTCCCTCAAATACACCCAGGCCCAGGTGACCGCCTCCCTGTCGCCGGCGAACTGCGCCGCCGGCTCGAGCAGCTACTACCAGTTCGCGCAGCTCAACCGAGGCTATTCCGGCATGGTTTCCGCTGCCCAGCTCAATGCCTACATTGCGTCGACGGCCAACGGGCGGGCGGGGACGCTCGCGGGGAAGGGGCAGGCGTTCATCGACGCCGCCCGCCGCTACGGCGTGAACGAGGTGTACCTGCTCGCCCATGCCATTCTCGAGAGCGGCTGGGGCACCTCGACGCTCGCCAGGGGCTATGCTTATGATGGCAAGACGCTGGTGGGCGGCAAGGTGTGGCCGAAGGGAACCTACTACAACTTCTACGGAATCGGCGCCTACGACTCAAGCCCCCTGTCGGGAGGGAGGGCCCTGGCCATCAAGAACGGCTGGAGCACCCCCGAGAAGGCCATCGACGGGGCAGCGCGCTGGATTGCCACCAATTACCTCAACAATGTCTTCAGCCAGAACACCCTCTACAAGATGCGCTGGAACTACGTCGAGTACGCGCGCTATGGATCGGTTTCGCACCAATATGCCACCGACCGCGATTGGGCCGCGAAGATTGGCACGCAGATGAACGCCATCTACGCCTACGCCGGGGTGGGGCAGACGCAATCGGGCCTCACCTTCCTCATGCCGAGCTACCGCTAGCCGTTTGGCCTTGTGGGGGTGTCATTTCCCCTGCCGAAGGGTATACTGGTGCATTATCGAGAGACGATGCAGGAGGATGTATCAGTATGGAGAAACGGGAACGTAGCATCGCGGCGCCCTTGCCGCGAGCGGGCGCGAGCCTTCTTCTGGCCGCCCTGCTCTGCCTGTCGGTGCCCGCGGCGGCTCAGGCCGCCGAGGCCGAGGGGGGAGCGGATGCCGCATCGCAGGCACCGGTTGCCATCGAGGACGCCCCGGCGCTCGACGCCGATGGGGTCGCCGAGGATTCCGCGGACGGCGATGGCGCCGAGGAAGTGCCCGAGCCGCCGGCTGCCGATGGCGACGACGGAGAGATCGCTCCCGACGCAGATCGGCCTGCGTCCGAGTCGGAGCCGGCTCTGCCCGCAGCCGTTCCGACGGCCGATGCCGCCGACGATACCGATGATGCGGATGGCGTTGACGGCGATATCGACGAGCCCGCAGTGGGCCTGCAGCCGGAAGGGGCGTCGTTTCGCTACCGCTACGAGGACGGCACCTATGCGGTCTCCGCGTGGGTGACCGAGGGCGGCAAGCGCTACTACTTCGGCGCTAACGGTCTGGCTGTGGGCGGACGTCAGAAGATCGACGGATCGTGGTACTGCTTCGGCGATGATCGAGCCATGAAGACGGGCTGGGTCACCTGGGGCAACGGCACCAAGAGCTTCTTCGACTGGGACGGCCGCGCCCTCACCGGCTGGCGCA
>NZ_CAUASN010000045.1 GCF_958431955.1 uncultured Adlercreutzia sp.
AGGACGCGGCCCTTTCAAGGCTGAGACACGGGTTCGATTCCCGTTGGGGGCACCATGAACACACGTCACGAACCCGCCATCCAAGTGCGGGTTCGTGCTTTTTAACGGGAAAGGCCACGCGGGCACGCCAACTCGAGTCCGCAGGAAGCGTCCGCCCCCTAGCGGCAGGCGTCGGCCTCCATCACGCGGTACACGCTCATCTCCCACTGGCGGCGGTGCGACTTCGCCACCGTGTCCAGGATGAGTCCGGCCGTCCACGACAGCGCGGCGATGAGCATGAGGGCCACGGCCAGAACCGAGCTCGGCAGCTTCGACACGTAGCCGGTGTCCAGGTACTCCCCTATCACCGGCACGCCGAACCCCAGGCCCACGACGGCCAGAAACACGCCGAGCCAGCCGAAGAAGGCCATGGGGCGGTAGTCGCGGAACAGACTCGCGATGGCGGCGATGACGAGCATGCCGTCGGTGAAGGTGGACAGCTTGCTCTCCGATCCCTCCGGCCGGTCGCGGTACACGATGGGCACGTCGGCCACGCGCCAGCGGCGGTCCACCGCCCAGATGGATATCTCGGTCTCAATCTGGAAGCCCTCGCTCATGACGGGCATCGTCTTCACGAAAGCGCGCGAGAAGCCGCGGTAGCCGGTCATGACGTCCTCGAAGGCATAGCCGTAAATGAGCTTGATGAGGCGGCGCACGAGGTTGTTGCCGAAGCCGTGGAAGGGACGGTCGTTCTCCTTGCCGTAGCTGCCGTTGGAGAGGCGGTCGCCCACGGTCATGTCGGCCTCGTCGGCGGCGATGGGCGCCAGAAGGTCGCCGGCGGCCTCGGCCGGGTAGGTGTCGTCGCCGTCCACCATGAGGTAGTAGTCGGCGTCGATGTCGCGAAACATGGACCGCACCACGTTGCCCTTGCCCTGGCGGCTCTCGCGGCGCACCACCGCGCCGGCCTCGGCGGCGATGGCGGCCGTGCCGTCGCTGGAGTTGTTGTCGTACACGTAGACGACGGCCTCGGGCAGCGCCGCGCGGAAATCGGCCACCACCTTCGCGATGGTGACGGCCTCGTTGTAGCAGGGAATGAGCACAGCCACGCCCTCGCCGCGGCGCGCGGCCGCGACGGCCGCCGCAGTGGCCTCGGGGTTCGACGTCGTAGCGATATCGGTCATAAACTCTGGCTCCTCGGCAGTTCGCTGATCGGTCGGATAATCGTATCGCAAATCGCCCGGGAGGGCCACGGGTTCAAAATCTTTGCGGAACCCCCGTTACCTTGCAAGCGAACCGAGCGCTGCCACCCGCCCCATCACGCAGGCACGAACTCGAGCTTGATCCGCATGCCGAGCCCTGCAGCCAGCCTCTCGAGGGTGCGCAGGGACGGGTTGGCATTCCCGTTCTCCAGCTTGCTGATATCAGACTGGGTGATGCCGGTGATCTCCGCCAGCTCCTTTTGAGTGAGGTTCCGGGCGGTGCGCCCGTCGAGCATTGCCTTTGCGATCTGGAATTCAGGCTCCAGCGCGTCCCACTCCGCCCGAAACTCCGGATCGCGGAGCCGCTCGTTCAAGCTATCGCGAAAACTCCTCGTCATAGCGCATCCCTTCCCGTTGATTGAAGTCCTTCCGCCGGGAACGTGCCGTCGGGCAGCTCGTAGAATTCCACGCTGAAGGGCTCCATCGTCCGATCGCCTCCTTGCATGATATTTGTTTTATCATATATTGTCAATCGAACCGGCGAATATACATATTGCGATTACTTGCTATCGCATTCAATATATACTATGACTTATTCTGAGAAATACTGAGATTATATTCATACGATTTTCTTTGAATAGTATATATTACGTATATTTTGCGCTCTCGAGCCATCTGACTTCCCCCGCGTTTCCCTCGCGCAAATCGCCTGCACGAACTCGAGCTTGGTTCGTATTGCCGAGTGGCGGGGTCACGGTTGCGGAATCGCGGGAGAAGGGGTATATTCGGCGCTGGCTTATCATTAACGAGAGAAGGAGAAGCCATGTCAACGAAGCGAAGGGGTTCGCTTCTGCGCCTCGGCTTGGCGGCCGTGCTGGCCTGCGGGATGACGCCCGCGGCGGCCTTCGCCAACCCGGAGGGCCAAAGCACAGAGACCCCCCCCCCATCGAGTTTTCTGAAGTCGTAGGCGACGTTTCCGCCACCGACGATCTTTCCGCCCCCTCGGGCACCGCGGATTCACCGGAATCCCCGGCCGACTCCCCCGACGGCAGCACGACCGCATCTGGGGACGGCTCCTCTTCCAGCGGCGATACCGCCGCCCCTCACACCGACAACCCAACCGAGAACGTAAGCGAGCCCTATGCGGGCAGCGTCGTCGCATCCGTCGGCAACCCCCTCATGCGGGCGCTCGCCTCCCTGCAGGTCGCCCAGCCAGACGATGGGGCCCTCGCCATATCCGGCTTCACCATCTGGGGCGTCGACGGGGACACCGTCACCGCAGACGACTTCTCCCTCGAAGGCAAGACACTCGTCGTGAACACCGACAAGCACTTCGCCATTCGCACGGCTGATCAGAGCCTCTACGACTCCGGCAACGACGCGGGACGCCACACCAAACCCAGTTCCACGCGCCTGCGAATCCCAGCAGGGCAGACCGCTAACATCACGCTCGCGGGCGTGGGTATCTCGGCCGACGACGCGCTCGACATCCAGCCGGGCGCCGTCTGCCATCTGGTGCTGGCGGACGGAAGCCACAACTCCTTCTACACCGCGGGCAACCAGAGTGCCATCCACAACCCCACCGGCGCCACCCTGACCATCGACGACGAGGTGGCCAACAAGGATGCCGACGGCAACCTCATCACCCCCGAGAACGGCGCGATTCCGCGCGACCTCACCCTCGCCGGCGGCCGTGCCATCAAGAAGGGCGATCCCCTCTCGACCATGGACAGCGACGACCCGGGCCACTTGCTGGCGCTGGTGAAGGGAAACGGGAACTCCTCGCCATTGGGCGGGCATTCAGGGGAAGCCGGCGGCTCCGTCACAATCAACGGCGGCATCATCGCGGCCTACAACGCGGGCGCCCCTGGAGGCAGTTCGAACTGCGCCGCCGGCATTGGTGGCGGCGCGAATGCGGACGGCACGAGCATCGACGAGTGGATCACCATCAATGGCGGCCGCGTGGACGCCGATGTGTACAAGACCAACTATGGCCATGGCGCCGGCATCGGCGGCGGCAACGCATCCCACACCGGCAACATCCGCATCAACGGCGGCTACACCATCTCCACAGGCGGAAGCCACGGCAGCGGCTTCGGCGCAGGGTGCGTGGCCGCTGACAGCACGGGCTACCAGATCATCATCACCGGCGGAACGCTCATTCCCTCCACCATCGAGACGCCGTACAGCGGCTGCGGCGACATCGGGGCGCCGGGGGTGGACATCACCATCACCGGCGGCTCGGTGGGCAACGGACGGCCGGGCAAGCCCTTCAACTTCGTCGGCAGCGCCCACAACGAGGACGGCGAGAAGCTGCGCATGGTGGAGGTGGATCTCACGGGAGACGTGGGCGAACACACCTACGCGCTGACTGAATGGGAGCTGCTCGTGGGCAATGCCCCCTACCCCTACGGCGCCCCCGCCGAGTTCGACAAAGGGCACCTGTACCTCTGGCTTCCCGATAAGCTCGTCATGGAGAACGAGATCTGCGTGGAGTTCACCTACGAGGACACCGACAACGTCGATGCGGACGGCAACCCCACGTCCGTCACGCCCAAGCCCCTCTTCCGCCCCGCCGGCGACCAGGCCGACAACAAAGTGCGGCGCTATGTCGACTTCGAGCTTCCCGATTCCTACAACTCCTCTCTCGTGAAAGACTACGACGGCCTCCCCTTCGACACCTACGACCTGTCCACCGGCCCCATCCAGACGGCCGAGACACCGCCCAAGACGCTGAACGACGCGAGCGCGGTGCAGTACGCCTACCAGCGCTACGACAAGCGCAACGGAACGCCGCTCGGCCAGGAGGTGACCGCCGACGCGGCCGGCAACCCCATCAAGCAGCTGCCGGCCGACGCGGGCACCGTGCGCTTCACCCTCACCTCCACCCAGTACTCCAAGAGCGACGACCCCGCCTACGCGTTGTTCAAGAACAGCTACTGGGGGCATCGCGCCGTGGGCTGGTACGAGATCAAGGTGGTGCCCTCGGCGGTGACGTCGGTGAAGGCGGCGTGGGGCGACGGGTCGGAGGTGGCCGACCCGCAGGACCCGGCCAAGGTCCTCGACGTGGAGGTGGACGTGACGAGCGGCATCTTCGCCGACGGCACGCCCACGGCGACCACGTGCAAGGCCCCCGAAGGCAAGGTGCAGCTGTACGTGGACGGGAAGGAGGCCGGCGAGCCGGTGGCCATCGTCTTCAACAGCGCAAGCGCCCGCGCTGCGGCCGATGCGGGCGACGGCTCAGACGGGGATGCCGAGGCTCCCGCGGCCAACGCACGCGTCACGACCGACGCCGACGGGCGCGAGCACACGGTGGTCTCCTGGTCGTTCCCGGCCGGCGACCTCATGGCACCCGGCGCCCGCCACACGCTGACGGCGCGCTATTTGCCCTCGAAGAACTACCTGCCGAGCGCCAACCCCGAGGAGGAGGAAACCCCCGAGAGCCAGGTGGCCGTGAAGCCCGACCCGACCATCGCGCCGGTGCCCGAGCTCGCGAAGTCGGTGGCGAACCTGACGCATCCGGACGGCCCCACCCAGCCGGGCGACCGCCTGCGCTACCGCATCGAGGCCGCGAACACGGCCGCGGGGTCGCTGTGGACCCAGGTGGTCGTGACTGACCCGCTGCCCGCGTGCTTGGACCTCGACCCCGACTCCGTGAGGCTCACCAATGCCTGGGAGGCGCTCGATGCGAAGGCGCTCGCCGAGGCGGCCGCGGTGACGGCCTCCGACGTGGGTCGCTTCTCGGTCGGCACAGCAGGCGCGGACGGGCGCGCGGTGCTCACCGTGCCCGCCGGCGCCGTGTCGTCGCTCTCGCCGGCCGTGGTGGAGTTCGAGTGCGTCGTAAAGGAGGGCCTGGACCTCGCGGCCGCGAGCGCAGACGACCTCGCCCTCGGCAACATCGCCGAGGCCACGGGCGCCCGCCCGAACCCCGACGATCCGGACGGCGAGGACGTGGGGCCCGTGGATCCGGAGCCCTCGCCCGAGGCCACCCCGCCCGGGCCCGCCACCGTGGCCCCCGCCGACCCGGCCGACGGCGACGTGCGCATCGCGAAGTCCGTGGAGAACCTGACGCATCCGGACGGGGGCGCCACCGAGGTGGGAGACCGCCTGCGCTACACCGTGGAGCTCGAGAACCGGGGAGGCGCCGACACCGCCCTGTACGATGCCGTGATCAGCGATCCTTTACCCGCGGGCATCGAGCTGGTGCCGGGAGCCATCGAAGTCGCGGGGCCCGCGTCCGGCGCTGAGGGGAAGCCGGTGCCCGATGCCGCCTACGACGCGGCGAGCCGCACCCTGGCGGTGACCGCAGGCGACCTCTACGGCGGGCAGAAGTGGACGCTCACCTTCGAGTGCGAGGTGACCGCCGAGGCCGTGGGGGCCGATGTCGCGAACATCGCCTTCGCCCACGGCACGCCTCCCTCCGAGGACCCCGGCCGCGACCCGCAAAAGCCCGGCGCGGAGCCTGGCGAGGCCGTGCGGCCCCCGGCGGCCGACGATAAGCCGGCGGCGGAGTCGGACCCGGCCGCGCCGCCCGAGGTGCTCCCCGCCGACCCGGCCGAGGGCGACGTGTCCATCGCCAAGACCGTCGAGAACCTCACCCGCGACGACGGCACCACCCACGTGGGCGACACGCTGCGCTACGAGATAGCGCTCGCGAACAGCGCCCCGGACACCGGCTGGGTGGACGCCGTCATCCGCGACGACGTGCCCGCCGGGGTGGAGCCCGTGAGCGGCGCCGTGGTCCTCACGCTGGCCGACGGCACCGCGATCGAGGTGGACGATGCCGCCTACGACCCGGCCACGCGCATCCTGGCCGTGGCCGTCGGGCGCCTCTACGGCGGCCAGGAGGCACGGCTCGCCTTCGAGGCCCTCGTGACCGCCGACGCGGTGGGGGCCGACATCGGCAACGTGGCCGCCGGCTACGGCACGCCGCCCTCCCAGCGCGACCCCGACGCCCCCGAGCTCGTCCCCGGCGCGCCGTTCTCGCCCGCCGAGGGATGGGACGCCTACGAGGCGCGCCACGACGTGCAGCGCGTGCGCACCGACCCGGTGTACCCCGCGGGCGTCACGGACCGGGGCGGCGTCATCGACAGCGGAGCGCGGCCCGACGAGACGGCCACCATCCGCCACCGCCTCGCCCAGACCGGCGACGCCCTGCTCGCCGCGGCCCTCATGCCCGCGGCCTGCGCCCTGGCGGCCGGCGCGGCGCTGCTCGCCTCCCGCCGGCGCGCCCGCCGCGCTCACTAGCCCCAAGGGGCTGCGAGCCGAACGTACCGGCTCGCGGCCCCTCCCCTTCCCCGCCTCACCGCCGTTTGCGGGTAATGCGTCGAATCGGGAGCGCGACCGCCCAAATGCGCTATGATGTCTCCCATGAACACATCTGACGCGAAACGAGCCATCCCCGACGGCGACGAGGCCGCAGCCCTCGCCCCTGCGGCCGCACCGGCCCCCGGCGAGCTCGCCTCCCCCGACGCCATCGTCTCTCCCGACGCCATCGCCGCCGCCCAGGCCTCGCTCGCCCGGGCCACCGACGACGGCGACCCGGTCATCCTCGTGATGCACGCCTCGGTGGGCAGCGGCCACCGCAGCGCCGCCTACGCCATCGCCGAGGCCCTGGAGAACCTCGGCGAGCAGGCCCGCACAACGCCCGGCCGCCCCGATGCCGCCGAAGACGGCGCCGGCGATCTGCCGCCTGAGCTGGCATCCCTCGCCGCGCGGGCCCGGGTTGAGGTGCTCGACATCCTCGACTTCGGGCGCATCGTCTTCGACGGCGACGCCACGGCCTCCATGTTCACGGGCTGGACACGCCCCTTCTACGACCTCACCTGGCGCTACACTCTCACCGGCCGCCTTCTGTGGGGCGGCGGGACCATCTGGGCCCACGTCATGTACCCCAAGTTCGTGGAGTTCGTGCGCCGCGTGCGCCCGGCGGCCATCGTGTGCACCCACATCACCGCCGCCAACGTTGCCGTGAGCGCCCGCATGCTCACAGGCCTACCCTTCCCCATCCTGTGCGTGCCCACCGACTACGAGGCCGAGGGGCTGTGGCCGCACCTGCACACCGACCTGTTCTGCGTGGCGAACGAGGCCATGGCCGAGACCCTGCGCCCGCGCCGGGTGCCCGACGACCGCATCCTCATCACCGGCATCCCCGCCAGCCCCGCCTTCTCCCTCGACTACGACCGCGCCGCCGCCCGGGCCAGCTTCGGGCTGCCCGAGGACAAGATCGTGGTGCTCGCCCTGGCCGGTGCCAAGCTGCCGCGGCCCTACGTGCACTTCCGCGAAGCTTTAGACGAGCTTCTGCCCTTCATGCACACGCTGCCCAACATGCACCTCGTCATCGTGGCCGGCGCCGACGGCGAGTACGAGCGCCGCGTGCGCCGTGAGGTGGCCGACTACGGGCTCGAGAACGCCACAGTGCTCGGCTACGTGAACACCATGGCCGAGCTCATGGAGGCGGCCGACGTGGTCATCTGCAAGCCGGGCGGCCTCACGGTGACCGAGTGCTTGTGCGCCCGGGCCCCCATGGTGCTGCTCGGGCGGGCCTACGGCCAGGAGAAGGCGAACGTGCGCATGCTCACCGGAGCCGGCGCCGCCATGGCCGCCACCACCCCCCGCGAGCTTTTAGACACCCTGCGGCACATCAGCGAGCACCCCGCCTCGGCCGACGCCATGCTCATCAACGCGTCGCTTTTGCGGCGGCCCCACGCCGCCGCGGCCATCGCGCGGGCCACCTTCGAGCTCATCGCCAAGGAGCCGCCCGACGACGCGAAGCTGCGCGCCAAGCACTTCCTCCACTTCTACTGGGGCCGCAAGCCGGCCCACACCCGCTAGCCCCGAACGTCTGCGCGGGCACGCCGCGCCGCCGATAGCCCCTGAAAGGAACCGACCTATGACCACCTTCGCCGATCTCGGCCTGTCCGACTCCGCGCTGGCCGCCGTGGAGGCGCTCGGCTACACCGAGCCCACCCCCGTCCAGGAGCAGTCCATCCCCCTCGCCCTCGAGGGCCGCGATATGATCGCCGCCGCCAAGACGGGCACGGGCAAGACCGCCGCGTTCTCGCTGCCCTCCCTCGACCGCATCGAGCGCACGGATGCCAAGAAGAGCCCGGTGATGCTCGTCATCACCCCCACCCGCGAGCTGGCCATGCAGATCCAGGAGGTGTGCGGCACCATCGCGAAGCAGCGCGGGCTGCGCGTGGCCAACGTGGTGGGCGGCGTGAAGATCGAGCCGCAGATCGACCGGCTCGCCCGGGGCGTGGACGTGCTCATCGCCACGCCGGGCCGCCTCATCGACCTCATGAACCAGAAGGCGGTGAACCTCGGCGACGTGCAGATCCTCGTGCTGGACGAGGCCGACCGCATGCTCGACATGGGCTTTCTGCCGAGCGTGCGCCGCATCGTGGAGGCCACGCCCGCCACGCGCCAGACGCTGCTGTTCTCGGCCACCATCGACAAGGGCGTGCTCGACCAGGTGGACGCCATGCTCGACGACCCGGCCATCGTGCAGATCGCCGCGAAGGGCGAGACGGCCGACACCGTGGAGCAGTACATCGCGCGGGTGCCCCACACCCTGAAGCCCGACCTTCTGGCCGCGCTGCTGAAGGAGCGGGGCCACCGCCGCGTCATCGTGTTCGCCCGCACGCGCCACCGCGCCGACGCGGCCTGCCGCAAGCTCAAGCGCGCCGGCTACCACGCCGAGGCCATCCACTCCGACCGCTCCCAGAACCAGCGCAAGCGCGCCCTGGACAACTTCGCCTCGGGCGAGACGGACATCCTCGTGGCCACCGACGTGCTCGCCCGCGGCATCGACGTGGACGAGGTGTCCTACGTGGTGAACTACGACGTGCCCACCCAAGCCGAGGACTACGTGCACCGCATCGGCCGCACGGGCCGCGCGGGCGCCGAGGGCTTCGCCGTCACCTTCGTCTCCCCCGAGAACAAAGACGAGCTGGCGGCCATCGAGAAGCTCATCCGCCGCCCCATTCCCGAGATCGAGGTGGCCGGTTTCAACCTGGAGGAGGCCGCCGAGGCCGCGGCCGCCCGCGCCACCCGCGCCAACGCCAAGCACGACCCGGAGCTGGCCCAGGCCGCCCGCGAGCACTCGAAGAAGGAGAAGCGCCGCGCCAAGGAGAAGGAGCGCGCCGAGGAGAATGCCTCCGAGGCACGCCAGCGCGGCACCCGCAAGAAGCAGGGCGGCAAGAGCAGCGGGGCGCCCAAGAAGGCCGCGGGCACCGGTGCTGGGCGCGGCGGCTCCAAGGCCCAGGGCCGCGCCCAGGGAGCCAAGAACGCCTCTCCGCGCAAGGGCGGCTCCGACCTGCGCCCGGGCCGCGCCCACCGCGCCGCCGTGGCCGCCAAGCGCTCCGGCAAGGGGCGCCGCAGCTAGGGAGCCCGGCGTTCCCTCACCTGGCCAATTCCCTCCGCTTGCCCCATCTCCACGAACGTCACGGCGAAGTTCCGCTATCGTGAGATCGTTACACGGGGAAGGGAACACTGGATGAGAATCGCTGTTGCATGCGATGGCTTGAACGTGGCGGCCCAGGCGGCCGACTGCGCGAGCTACACCTGCTACTCGGTGAACCACGGCATCATATCGGGATGCTGCAACGTGCCCAACATGGGCATCACCATTTTCGAGAGCATCGACGTGCTGAGCCAGATGGATACCGACGTGCTCGTCGCCGGCTCGTTCGACGCCGACACCGCCGCAGCGCTGGAAGCGGCGGGCATCGAGGCGGCCGCGACGGCGCTCGCCTCCCCCAAGGAGGCCGCCGACGCCTACCTGCACGACACCCTCATGGGCGCGACGGATCTTGCGAACGCCTGCGCCTCGGGCGAGCCCCTCGACGAGCTGGACGATGCCTTCGCCCGCATCGAGTACAAGCTCGTCGCCCAGAGCGCCTGAGACGGTGCGCACCGGGGGTCCCGGGATGAGTCGCACGTTTTCCGCACCCGCCAGCACCTTCGAAGCCTAAAACGCAGAAGAGCCCCTCGTCGAGGGGCTCTTCTCGTAGATGCGCGAAAAAGGCGGCGCTTAGGCGACGGCCTTCTTGGCGATCTCGGCCAGGGCGGCGAACGCGGTGGCGTCGTTGACGGCCATGTCGGCGAGCACCTTGCGGTCGAGCACGACGCCGGCCTTCTTCAGGCCGTTCATGAACACCGAGTAGCTCATGCCGTTGATGCGGGCCGCGGCGTTGATGCGGGTGATCCACAAACGACGGATCTCGCGCTTCTTGTTGCGGCGGTCGCGGTACATGTACTGGAGCGAGTGCTGCACCTGCTCCTTCGCGGCACGGTAGGAACGCGACTTCGCGCCATAGTAGCCCTTCGCGCGGTTGAGGACGGTACGACGCTTCTTGCGGGCATGAACGGAACGCTTTACACGAGGCATATCTTAATCACTCCTAAGAATACAGAGAAACGAGCGGAACTAGCGGAGGCCGAGCTGGCGCTTGACGACCTTGGCATCGGCCGGGGAGACCTCGGTCTCGTGGCGGAAGTTGCGCTTGCGCTTCTGGCTCTTCTTGGTGAGGATGTGGCTCTTGTAGGCCTTGGCGCGCATGAGCTTGCCGGAACCGGTCACGCGGACGCGCTTGGCGGTGCCGCGGTGGGTCTTCATCTTGGGCATTAGTTGTCCTTTCCTTCGTCAGTCTTGGCTTCCTTTTTCTTCTTGGCCGTTGCAGGCAGGGGGGCGATGAGCATGTGCATGTTGCGGCCCTCCATCTTCGGCTGGTTCTCGATGACGGCCACATCCTTCAGGTCGTCGGCCAACCGCTCCAGGATGGAGAGACCCTGCTCGGGATGAGCCATCTCGCGACCGCGGAACATGATGGTGATCTTCACCTTGTTGCCGGCGTCGAGGAAGCGTAGCACGTGCTTCTTCTTGGTGGTGTAGTCCCCCACGTCGATCTTCGGGCGGAACTTCATCTCCTTGACTTCGATCTTGTTCTGGTTTTTGCGCGCCTGCTTGGCCTTGATGGCCTGGTCGTACTTGAACTTCCCGTAGTCCATGATGCGGCATACGGGCGGATCGGCGTTCGGAGCGATCTCCACCAGGTCGAGATCCATGTCGTCGGCGATTCGCTGGGCCTGGGCGGTGGGGTACACGCCCATCTGGTTCCCGTCGAAGTCGATCAGACGGCACTCGCGCGTGGTGATCTCGTCGTTGAGCCGCGGCTCTTGAGCAGCTATCGCGCTCACCTCCTTCTCGTGTTCTCACACATAAAAACCCGCCGGGCCTCATCGGGCGCGGCGGGTTCGCACAGCAAAAGCAATCTGCGGAAGACCCATCAGCAGCCCGTAAGGCGCCGAACCAGGTGGAGGGAAAACCCTCGCTTGATTAACAGCTTGCCTATGATAACCCTTTTGCAGGACCAGGGCAAGAAAAATTTCCCGATTCGCCCAAGGAATTCAGCGAGACTCCGACAGGTGCCTGCCGGAGCCTCAGCGTCGGCGCTCCCGTTGTCGCATCGGCAGCGACGGGACCTACGAGTTCACGTAAACGAAGATGGTGCGAACGGTGTCGGCCAGATTACCCGAGGCGTTGGCCATGGAGTAGTCGTAGGACAGCACCGCCGACCAGGTGTGGGGCGCGCCGTCCACCTCCGCCTCGCCGGAGAACGAGCAGTACTCCTTCGCGACCGTCTTGCCGTCGGCGTCGTAGGTGGTGTAGGTGGTGGAGTCCTCGGGAAGCTCCACGGCGGCCGGATCCACGTTCACGCCGGCTTCGGCGAGGGTCTTCTCGATGATGTTCTCCTTGCGCACCGCATCGGCGAAGCTGATGGAGCCGTAGCCGAGAGCCGAGGTGGAGGCCGAGTAGCCGGCCTGGATGATGGTGCCCTCCTCGTTCAGGCCCAGGTACACCGTGGGCGTGCCCGTGCGGCTGTCGGCCGGCTCGGCGGTGAGCGCCACGCGGGCCTCGACCTTGATGGGATTGCCCTCCTCGTTCACCTCGCGGGTGCTGGACACCTGGGCGCCGTGCTGGAGCGCGGATACGGCCTCGTCCTGGGTGAGGCCGAGCAGATTGGCCAGATCGGGCACCGTGGTGACCTTCGCGGTGGCGGTGGAAGCGTCCTGGGCGTTGTCGGCCTTGATCTCCTCGGTCTGCTGCTCGGCGGTGAGCGCCTGCTGCACAGCGAGCGAGTTGCCCTCCTTGAACAGCTGCACCCCGAAGTAGACCAGGGCCGCCACCACGAGGAACAGAAGGATGATGGCCACGATGAGGATACGGCGCATGCGGCGCGACTTGCGCATGTACTCGGGGATGTCGGCCTTCGAGGCGGCCGTGTCCAGCTGCTCGCTGGGACGCGCGTGGCGCCCGACGCCCTTGGCGCCCTTCGGCTTCGACTTGGGCTTGGCGGGGGCGGCAGGCTTCACGGGCGCGCCCGGCGCCTGGGGGCGTTCGGTGGGATCGGGAGTGGGTTGCTTCGCCATGGGGTTCCTTCTTGTTCGTTGATACTGCGTTTGGGCGATGGGCCTAGCGTGCGAAAAGGTACCAGGCCACGAAGGCGATGATGCCGAGGAGCGCCACGACGATGACCGCCTTCTGGGTGTTCGACATGGAAGAGCCCTCGATGTCGGCCAGCGTGGTCTCGCGGTAGCCGTCGTCCCGGGCGGCGCGGCTTTGGGGCGTCTCCGGCTCCGGGGCATCGGCCGGCTCGTCGGCCGCCGCGGCCTCGGACTCTGGCGCGGCCTCAGACGCGGGCTCGGCCTCGGGCTCGTCGGCCGCCTCCCCCGCCTCCTCGGCCGGCTGCGCGGCGTCGGGCTCGGGGGCCGCCTCGGCTATGCCCGCCTGGATGACCACATCGTCGTCATCGTCGGCGCAAACCGTGATATGGGAGAATCCCGTCGTATCGGCCATGACCGTCCTTTCCGTGTAACGGGGAAATTATAGCGGATCGCCCTCATGGCTGAGTAGGTCGATCACGGTAAGTTCACCGCGAGCGGCCCCGATGACCTCGCCATTGCCGAACACGCAGGTGCAGCCGGCGCCGGCCACGGCATCCACGGCCGGCCCGAGGGCGCGCACCTCATCCACCGTGGCCGCGACCACCTCGTCGCGCACCCGGGCGCGCTCGTCCAGGCCGTAGCCGGCGAAGTGCATGCCATCCTGGCGGCGGATGAGCTCGCGGGCCTTCGCCGGCGCATCCATCGAGGCCGCCGCCGACACCACGTAGCCGTCCATCTCGGCCTCGGTGGGGTCGAACGCGCCGGCGAGCCAGGAACCGGCCTCGGCAAAGCGCGCGCAGGTCTCGTCGATGCGCGGGTCGCGGTAGGAGTAGAAGCGGCACGCCCCGGCGCGGGTGGTCTGGAAGCCGGCCCCGTAGGCGCCGCCCTTCACGCGCACCTCGCCCCAGAGGTAGTCGTAGGACAGGATGCGGGCGGCCAGAAGCCACACCCCCGAGTAGGGCAGCCCGAGCCGGCGGCGGTCCCAGGCCATGGCCGTGTAGGTGACGTCGGTGGGCACGACAAAAGCCTCCCGTCGGCACACGGGCTCGGGCACCACGAGGGCGGCAGCCGCCGCGGGGCCCGCAAGCGGCTCGAGGGCCGCCTCGTAGCGGGCGAGATCCTCGTCGGAGCCGGTGAACGACAGCGTGCAGGAGGCGTCGACGAACAGGCGGCGCGCCAGCGCCTCCAACGTGGCGGCGAGATCCCCGGCGCGCTCGTCGAAGTGCTCCAGGAGGTCCTTCAGGAAGCGATAGTAGTCAACGCCCCCGAGCGACTCGCGCACCACGCCGGCCGGCAGGCAGTAGGACGAGGCGCGGGCCATGGCGAAGCTGTGGCCGTTGGCGGCGAAGGACTGCTCGAGGCCGATGCGCTGCTGCCCCAATATGTCGCGGATGCGGTCGATGTCGGAGAAGTCGGTCTCGGCGAGCACCTCGCGGGCCAGCTCGGCCATCCACTCCACGTTCTCGGACAGCGCCGAGGCGCCGACCACGAGCACAGGCCGCAGGGCCTCCGGGTCGTCGGTGGCCTCGTGCACCTCGGCGAAGAAGCGCAGCGATCCCAGACGGCCCTGGACGAGGGTGTCCAGCTCGGCGGCGGTGTGCCGGGCCGTGTCCAGGCGCCCGAGCACCCCGGCGAGCACCGTCACGTAGGGCAGCTCCTCGAAGGAGACGCCGTCTAGGTCGAAGTAGCGGTAGGCGTACGCGATGCCGTGGGTGGGCACCTGGTGGCGGATGCAGGCCATCCCGGCCGCCTCGCCCACCTCCCAAGGCGCCTCTGCCGGGGCCGGCCCGATGTCGGCACGGGTGAGCTGGGGCAGCTTCGCCACATCCTCCGGGTCGTCGGGAGCCTCCTGGGCGGCGCGCAGGGCGGCCACGTCCGCCTCGATCTTCTCCACGGCCTCAGGCCCCAGGGCCGCGGCCGACCGGCGCGCCTCAGCCTCCTCCGCGTCCAGGTCCGAGCCGCCCTCGGGCACCACCTCCACGGCCGCCCGGTGGCCGTTCTCCAACAGCAGCTCGCGCAGCAGATCCTCGAAGTAGCCCTCCTCCACCTTCGGGCGCAGGGCGGAGAACACCTCGCCGAGCCGCACGTAGGCGGTGGGGTCGTCGTCGGCGTACAGCCAGCTGTTCATGGCCGACATGGCGAGCACCACCCCGTCGGGATAACCGAAGTTGCGCTCGCGGAACACGAACTCGGCATGGGAGAGCGCCGCCCGCACGAGCTCGCGGTCAAGACCGCCCGCGGCCAGGCGCGCCCCCTCGTCGGCCACGATCTTCCGCAGGCGCGCGAGCGCGCCCGGGCGCGCGCCGCGCAGCGACACCATGGCGAAGGGCTGGGCCACGGCGTCCACCACGTACCCGCTCGCGTCGTCGGCGATGCCCGCGTCCAGAAGCGCCCGCTTCAGGGGTGCCTCGTTGGAGCCCATGATGGCGTCCATGAGGATGTCGGCGGCCACCACCCGCTCGCGATCGGCCGCGGGGCCGGCCACGAACCCCACGGCGGCGCAGGCGTTCTCGGGGGCCGTGCGCATGGGCACCGCGAGCGGCTCGGGCGCCACGGGGGCCTGCGAGCCGAGCGGGTTCGGCGTGAGGGCCCCGCGCTCCTCGGCGGCGAGCGGCGTCAGGTAGCCCTCGTCGATGAACCCGAGGAAGCGGTCCAGATCCAGGTTCCCGTACAGCACGATGTAGCTGTTGTCGGGGCGGTAGTGGCGGCGGTGGTTGTCCAGGAAGCCCTCGTAGGTGAGGGTGGGGATGGCCGCGGGCGTGCCGCCCGACTCGAAGCGGTAGGTGGTATCGGGGAACAGCGCCGCCGAGAGCGCGTCGAAGAGCACCGAGTCCGGGTCGGACAGCGCGCCCTTCATCTCGTTGTACACCACGCCGTTGTAGACGAGCGCGCGATCATCGCCCTCCCCTTCCAGCTCCCAGTGCCAGCCCTCCTGCTCGAAGATGGCGCGCCGACGGTAGATGTCGGGATGGAACACCGCGTCCAGATACACGTCCATGAGGTTCAAAAGGTCGCGCTCGTTGGTGGAGGCCACCGGGTACATGGTCTTGTCCGGGAAGGTCATGGCGTTGAGGAACGTCTGCATGGAGGTCTTCAGCAGGTTGACGAAGGGCTCCTTCACGGGGAACTTCTCGGAGCCGCACAGCACCGAGTGCTCCAGGATGTGGAAGACGCCCGTGTCGTCGGCGGCCGGCGTCTTGAAGGTGATGGAGAACGCCTTGTTCGCGTCGTCGTTCTCCAGGTACAGCAGCCGCGCGCCGGAGGTAGTGTGAACCATCACGTGGGCCGTGCCCTCGATGTCGGGCAGCTCCCGCGAGCCTGAAAGTTCAAAGCCGTGGGCCGCGGCGATCGCGCTCACATCAGTCATGGCATTCCCCTTCCCGAAAGCCCCGGCGCGCGGGGCGCCGGGGGACAGCGTGTTTTTCCGTATTCTACCCAAGGTGCGCGCCCTTGCCCGCATCCTTCATGGTGTCGTTATTATTTCTCCGCGAGGAGGGAATCATTCGCTATAATCGGCCCAGACCAAAACAGACTCCCGAGACGAGACCAAGGAGCACTGCATGCTTGAGCTGAAGAACCTCGTGTTCGAGGTGCCGGCCGACGACGGCAGCACCAAACGCATCATCGACGACCTATCGCTTACCATCCCCGACGACCGCTTCACGGTCATCACCGGCCCCAACGGCGGCGGCAAGTCCACGCTGGCCAAGCTCATCATGGGCATCGAGGAGCCCACAAGCGGCACCATCCTGTTCGACGGCGAGGACATCACGAACCTGTCCATCACCGAGCGCGCCCGCCTCGGCATCGGCTACGGCTTCCAGCAGCCGGCCCGCTTCCGCGGCATGAAGGTGAAGAAGCTCCTGGATATCGCCGCGGGCAAGAAGCTGCCCATGCTCGCCTGCAACGAGTACCTCTCGAAGGTGGGCCTGTGTTCGGCGAGCTACCTCACCCGCGAGGTGGACAAGTCGCTGTCCGGCGGCGAGGTGAAGCGCATCGAGATCGCCACCATCCTGGCCCGCGACCCGAAGCTGGCCATCTATGACGAGCCCGAGGCCGGCATCGACCTGTGGAGCTTCGACCGCCTCACCGAGACCTTCCGCGACATCCACGCCGCCCGCGATGGGCGCTCCATCGTGATCATCTCGCATCAGGAGCGCATCATCCAGCTGGCGGACGAGATCGTGCTTCTGCAGGCCGGGCGCGTGGCCGAGGTGGGAAGCCCCGCCGAGCTCATGCCGCGCCTGGGATTCGCGGCCCGCAGCCTGGACGACCACGGCTGCCCGCTTTCGACCCCCACCGAGCTGCACCTGACCGAGATCCCCACCACCTGCTAGCACCCTGATCAGCGAAGTAAACGTGTAGAGGGGGCGTCGGGCGCCTCGACCGAGCGAGTTCCGCAGCGACTGGAACAGCCCTGTGGGCTGTTCCACCAAGCGAGGACTGTTTGAGCGAATCGAGGTGCGCGACGTTCCCGACCGGCGGAGAGCCGCTACCGAAACCCAAGGAGAACAGACATGGCCGTAGACCTTTCCCCCATCGACGAGAACCTGCTCGCCGAGATCGCCAACATGCACGGCATGCCGAAAGGCGCCTTCAACGTGCGCAAGGACGGCGAGCTCGTGGAGCGCCACTCGTCGGCCTACATCGAGATTTCCACCAAGACCGACAACCCCGGCATCGACATCCGCATCGCGCCGGGCACCAAGGGCGAGACGGTGTACATCCCCGTCATCGTGACGAAGTCGGGTCTGAAGGACGTCGTGTACAACACCTTCTACGTCGGCGAGGACTGCGATGTGACCATCATCGCCGGCTGCGGCATCCACAACGATTCCCACGACGCCTCCGAGCACGACGGCATCCACAGCTTCTATCTGGGGAAGAACAGCCGCGTGCGCTACGTGGAGAAGCACTACGGCGAGGGCGAGGGCACCGGCGAGCGCATCCTGAACCCCACCACCAACGTGTACATGGAGGATGGCTCCTCCTGCGAGATGGAGATGGTGCAGCTGCGCGGCGTGACGAGCACCGTGCGCGACACCAACGCCGAGCTGGGCGCGGGCGCCAAGCTCGTGCTCACCGAGAAGCTTTTGACCCACGGCAGCCAGACCGCCACCTCCAACATGAAGGTGGAGCTGAAGGGCGAGGGGTCTTCGGTGCAGGTGATCTCCCGCTCGGTGGCCCAGGACGACTCGGTGCAGGTGTTCAACCCCCTCGTCATCGGCGAGTGCGCCTGCCGCGGGCACGTGCAGTGCGACGCCATCATCATGGGCAACGCCAAGGTGAAGGCCATCCCCGGCATCGAGGCGGCCAGCGAGGACGCTATGCTCGTGCACGAGGCCGCCATCGGCAAGATCGCCGGCGACCAGATCGTGAAGCTCATGACACTGGGACTCACCGAGGAAGAGGCCGAGGCCGAGATCCTCGACGACTTCCTCAGCTAAGCTCGCCGCAACACGGCATCCGGACATGCGAAAGGGCGCCTGCGGGCGCCCTTTCTCGTTGCAGTGTATCGCTGGGGTGGCGGCTATTCCTCGGTGCCGTCGCCGCTCTCGTCGCCGGCGGAATCGCCCGAGCCGTCGTCGCCCGAGCCGTCGTCAACCGAGCCGTCGTCGCCCGCATCTCCGGAGCCGTCGTCGGCCGAGCCGCCCTCGTCGCCGGAGCCGCTCTCGTCGCTTCCGTCATCCGAGCCCGAGCCCGCGCCCGAGGCGGTCACCGTCTCGTCGATGACCGTCAGATCGTCCAGGTTCACGGCAGTGCCGAGCCACTTGCGCTCGATGACGCCGATGGTGCCGTTGCTCACCAGGTTCGCGAGCACATCGCCCGCGGCGGCCTGCAGATCGGTGTTGGTGCTGGAGACGGCCATGCAGTAGCCGCTCGGCTTCATGAGCATGGCCACGATGGACACGTCCAGGCCGTCGTCCACCCCGTGGGCGGCGTACAGGCCGATGATGGCGTCGGCGGCCACGTACTGCACCGTGCCGTCCTTCAGGGCCTGGAAGGCGTCGCTGAGGCTGTCGGTGGAGGTGAGGGCGTCCTCGCCGAACTCGTTGGTGACGGCCCAGGCGCTCTTCGAGGACACCTGCGCCGCGAAGGTGGCGCCGGAGCCGGGCTGCGGCACGCCGGCATCGGGGCTCAGGGCGAAAAGCGCGATGCCCGTGGGCAGGTAGGACGGCGACATCCAGAAGTCGCCCTCGGCGCTCGCGTTGTCGATGCCGAGGATGACGTCGGCCTCGTTGTTGGCGAGGGCCGCCGCCGGATCGGAGCCGGTCTCCACGATGGACACCTTCAGGCCCAGCTCGTCGGCGATGGCCGCGGCGATGTCCACGTCGATGCCGATGATCTTGCCGCTGCCCATGCCGGCCAGAGGCGGGTTCTCGGTGTTGACGCCCACGCGCAGGGTGCCCTCCTCGCCGATGGTCGGCGTCTGCACGGCGGCCTCCTTCAACTGGGGCTGGTAGTCGTTCGAGCCGCTGCAGCCGGCCAGCACGAGCGTCATGCAGGCCAGGGCGGCGGCGAGGGCGACCAAAGCGAACTGGCGTCTTCTCACAATGTCCTCCGTCTAACACGTCGTTTCAAGGTGCCTCTTCCGACTGACCTAGTCTTTGACCCCACACTCGCGCACCGGGGCTTTCGCTTGCGCTACACGCCCTCTCGTCCGTCGCAGAGTCTGATCTGCGAAATGGGTGCGGACGGTGCGACTTACCTCTAGGATACGCCATGCTCACGGCGGGCGGGCCCGCGCGCTTACGTGGATCCTTTCGACCGCATCTGCCATGGACTTGGAGGCGCCCTAAGGCTCCCCCGCAACTACAGACCCGAAAGAAGCACCGCCTAGTGTACCAGAAGGCGACCGCCCGCAGGAAAAGCCCAGAGAACCTACGGTTGACAAACGGCGAACAGGCGGCGTGAGGGGCGGCAGGCGCGCGGGAGGGACGCGGGACGGCGACGGGGCCGGCAGCCGGCCGGCGGCGGCCCGGAGGGGAGGCG
>NZ_CAUASN010000046.1 GCF_958431955.1 uncultured Adlercreutzia sp.
TTCAACCGCGACGACATGATCCACTCCGCTGTGAACTTCCAGGGCTGCGGCTTGCCCTTCGAGCTGAAGCAGGAGATCGCCGCCGAGGTGTGGGGCGACGCGAGCGCCATCGACCCGGACAAGAACTACACCCCCATGAACGAGTACAAGGCCAACTTCGCCTGGTGGTCCGTGGTCACCGACGTGCTGCACGACTCGCTCACCCTGTGCAACTGGGTGTGGCCGATGACCATGAGCCCCACGGCCGCCCGCGACTACCGCGGCGACTTGGATCTGGAGGCCAAGTTCATGAAGGCCGTCACCGGCGAGGACGTGACCACCGAGGACCTGTATAAGATGGGCGCGAAGATCACCACCCTGCAGCGCGCCAACACGGCCCGCGGCATGACCGATGCCGCAGGCAACATGGGCACCAACGACTTCCGCGGCATTCACGACGTGGTGACCGAGTGGCCCTTCACCAAGGATCCCGACATCGAGGTGTTCACCGAGGGCACCGACAAGATGGACAAGGACGACTTCCAGACGGCCCTGACCATGATGTACGAGTGCTTCGGCTGGGATCCGGAGCTCGGCTGCCCCACGGCCGAATGCCTCGACTACTACGAGATGGGCGACGTGAAGGAAGACCTGGCCGCCCTGGGCCTGCTGCCCGACGCCGAGTAGAGCTCCGAAGAGCTCCCCTTCGTGACGAGGCCCCCGCACCGTATCACCGGTGCGGGGGCCTTCTTGTGCCTGTGCCCGAAAGAGCGGGCTACACGTTGCGCTTGCGCTCCACGGCATCCCACTCGGCCAGCGCCTTGGCGCGAGCCGGGCTCAGATAGGTCGTGGAATAGAAGTACACGTCCCCGTTCGATGCCTCGACGCGCTCGATGTCGTCGGCGCGGCCCTGGGTGCGCGCCTCGGCGAAAGCGGCTTCCACGGCCTCGGCATCCATACGGAAGGGATCGTTGGCCAGGTTCGTGCAGGCCATGGGCCGCGGGTACACCGACGACTCCTCGCGCACGCACTCGACGAAAGTGGCCACCGGATCGTCCTCGGCAGTCAGAAACGACCAGCGCGCATAGGCGTCGGTCATGGCGGAGGCATCGTAGAGGTAGTAGCTCGCCTTGCCCATGAGCAGGCGGATGCCGGTACAGTCATAGGGAAGGGGGGCTGGCCCGTCGCCCTCGTTGCTCGCCTCGGTCAGGGGTGGTGGGCATTCAGATTCGCTCTCGCGGCTCGTCTCGGTCGGAGATGCCGGGCATTCCGATTCGCTCGGACAGTCCTCGCTTGGTGGAACAGCCCACTGGGCTGTTCCAGTCGCTGCGGAACTCGCTCGGTCGGAACGTCCGGCATCTCCTCTGGGCTCTTCTGCTGTTGAAGGGTCAGACGGCGATTCCGCTTCGGCTGACATCTCTTCCTTCGCGAGAGCACCCTTGTGCTTGAAGGGGGAGGCGCCGACGCAGCGGCCGTTGGAGGAGGAGAAGGCCGAATGCACGTGCCGATTCACGGGACGGGTCGCCTGCGCCGCGCCCTCCCCCGCCGCTGCGGCCCCCTCGGGCACGGGCTCTCCGTGCTCCATGAGCGCGTCGTAGACGGCCATCTCCACATCCTCGGCCGTCATGGCCGGGGGCACCAGGCCCGCGGCCACCCACTCGCCCGGCTGGGCCAGACGGCCCTCGCGCGTCGCGGTGCGCACGGCATCCAGCACGAGCGCGATGGCCCTATCACGCTGCTCGTCCTCGCTCATATCGTCGCTGAAGGGCGACGCCTCGGCGGCTTCCACCGCCACTTCTCCGTGGGGCAGCTCATCGGACACGTCCTCGCCGGCCGCCTGGGCCTCGGCGAGCGCGATCACCGCCGCCCGAATCTCGTCTTCCTCGCGCATGGCTAGTCCTCCAGCGACTTCATCAGCAGATCGTTGCGCGTATCGCGCAGCGAGCAGTGCTCGCACATGAGGCACTCCACGCTGTAGGGAGAGCACGGCACCACCGCATCGAGGGCCGCCAGGTCGGCGCCCTCCCGCGCAAGGAAGTCGCCCACAAGAGCGCGCACGGCCTCCACCGAGAAGGTGAGCGTGTTCGCCTTGCCCGCAGGCACGCCGTCCACAGCGGCCCGCACCTCGTCGGTCGTCAGTGCCAGGGCCTCCGAAAGCGTGCGTCCCTCGATCATCGCGCAGGTCACACTCGCGCAGCCGGTCATGGCCAAGCATCCCCGCGTCTTGAAGCCCGCCGCCTCGATCACGCGCGTTTCCGGATTGACGCGCGCGAACAAGCGGAAGGCCACCTCCCCGCGCTTCGACTTGCCCACCATGGCCTGGGCGTTGGCCCCTTCGGGCCGCCCCCCGTTACGGTAGTCGGCCACAATGGACAGCAGCTTGTCGGAATAGCCCGTCACCTCGTCCATCGATTCGGTCTGGTAGGCGTCGGCCGTGCGCAGCAGCACCCGGGTCGGCGGCTCGTGGTAGATATCGCGCTCGCTCATGGGAACCCCTCTCGTTTAAGCGGCGCGGCGGCGTCTCTCGCGCGTCGCCGCGTCTCGTGGTTTTCGATTTCATCCAGCCTATCATGACCTTCTCGCGCAGATTACCCTCTTTGAGGAGATGTCATTTTGCAGATACGTAACAAGATGCCGCGCGCCCGCACAATGAGCGGGGAAGGATTATCATGGAGTCAATAGGTCATGCTTGTGCACCTGCACGAGCATCTGAGGAGGGGGACGGCCGGGAGAATCGCAGTCGCGATGCGCCGCCTCGCATAAGGAGAAGGAGGGTCCCATGGGTGCCCTAATCGCGGGCCTCGTCTCGCGCTTGAAGACGTTCTGGCCCATGCTGGCCGGCATCGTCTGCGCGCGCACGGCCCTCATCGTCGCCTGCTACGGCAGCTACACCGCCACCGACGACGGCATCTTCACCGACGGCGCCATGCTCGTCACCTGCATCATCTTCGCCGTAGCGCTCATCGCCCTCGCGCCGTCGCGCCGCGTGCTCAGCGACACCGTCGTGCAGTGGGCGCTTGTAGGCAGCACCTCGGTGGCGGCCGCCGCCTCGGGCGTGCTCTCCTTTCTAGACGACACCGACCCGACCCTCGGCGGCATCGCCTTCGCCCTCAGCGTCGCCAGCACACTGGCGCTTTCGCTGTGCATGTTCTACTGGCTGCGCTGCCTGCGCGGCACCGATGAGGTGACCGCCGCGCTCTTCGTGTTCTGCGCGTTCATCGTCAGCGTCGCCCTCGTCTATTTCATCGCGTTTCTGCCCCTGCGCGCCCAGAACATCCTCGGCTGCGTCCTCATCCTCACCCAGCTGACCTTGGTGGGACCCGCCTCGCTGCGCGACGGGCTCGCCGCCGATCGGGCCCATCGCCATGCCCGCACGTTCTTCACCTTCGCCCGCAGCCACATCCAGGATGCGCGGTTCCTCGTGGCCTGCACCGTCGGCATGGGCCTGTTGAGCTTCGTGGACGGGTTCATGCGCGGCTATCCCGACGGGCTGCCCATCACCTTCACGCCGCCGACCCGCTTCGCCTATGCCCTCTCGGCCATCCTCACCTGCGCTCTGCTGGCGATCTTCGTAGTGCGCCGGCGCGAGCGCGTCATGACCGTCGGCATCTTCGTCACCATGCAGGCGCTGGCCGCCGGCGCCCTCGTGCTGTTCGGGGCCTTCCCCTTCCAGTGGGAAATCGGCGCCGTGCTCGTGAACACGCTGAACATCGTCATCTGCGCCTACTGCTGGTACGTCATCATCGCGTTCACGAACTTCGGCAGCCGCGACCCGTACTTCTACGCCATGGGCGGCTGGGTTGTCTGCTTCGGCGCCCGGTCCATCGCCCGCATGGTGCTGTACTTCGCCTATCCGCTCACGGGAAACGACCTGCTCATCAACGCGGTGCTCGGAGCACTCATCCTGCTGTCGGCCCAGGTGGTGCTCGTGCAGTTCCTCCTCGCCGAGCATAAGGAGAACGCCGTGGCGGCCGAGGAGCGCGAGGCCCAGGTGGAAGCCGACCTGCAGCACGCCGAGACCGAGGTGGCCCGCACCCAGCTGGCCCTCGCCGAGGCCGAGCGGGCCTTAGACAGCGCCGCCCGCGATGCTGCCGAGCACGAGGCGACCCATGTGGCCGAGGCCGTGGCCGCCGTGCAGAAGGCCGCCTTCGAGGCCGTGACCGCCGCCCAGGCCCAGCGCTGCGTGCACTGCACCGAGGGCTGCTCGCCCGAGCACCCTCTCGCCCGCACGGACGATGCGGATGCGGGCTCGCATTCGGCGGCTGCACGCGGGGGCACCAGTTCGCAAGCCGCGAGCTCGCAGCCGGCCCTGCACCCCGCGCAGAGCGCCCCCATCGGCGCCTCGCCCTTGGGCCGGACCCGGCGCGGGGCGGAAGCCGCCGACACCGCGATGCCCACCTCCGCCGACGCCATCATCAGCGATCCTTTGCGCGAGCGCGTGCGGGCCATGGGCGAGCAATTCCTCCTCTCCGACCGGGAAGTGGACGTGCTCACCCTGTACGCGCTGGGGTATACTCAGAAGAAAGTAGCCGACGAGCTGGCCATCACCCCGGCCACGGCTCACAGCCACATCAAGCGCATCTACAGCAAATGCGGCATGCATTCCCGCCAGGAAATCCTCGAGTACCTGGCCAGCTGGGGCGCCTGACGACGCTGGGAGCAGCGCACGCCGCCCGACGCGCAGCCGCACGGAACACCGCTCGGCGCCCAGATGCCCCCAGCACGTCCCGATTGAAAGCGAAGGCCCATGAGCATCAACCCCGAAGACAAGCACCGCGGCAGCCCGACAGGCCCCGCCCTCTACCTGCGTTGGCTCGGCATCCTCTGCGCCGTCATGGCGGCCTTCTGCCTCGGTGTGTTCATCATCGGCTACAAAGACCCCAGCTTCGGCCGCATGGCCACCTTCCTAGCGCTGGCCATCGCCTCCCCCACCCTGCTCTGGCTCTCGAAACGGATGGCGCGCCGATAGACAGCGCGGCGCACGCGCCAAAAAGCCCCGCGCCGAAGCACGGGGCCAAGGGGAGGGCGAAGATAGCTACGCGATCCTTACGCCTCTTTCGCAATAAGCTCGCGGGCGGCAATTCGACCGAACACCATACATTCGGTGATGTTGCCAGAGCCTTGGTACTTCGATGCCCACAAACTGCCGAACTCGCCCGAGGAGTACAGGTTCGGAATGGGCTGGCCATCCCAGTCGAGAATCTCAGCCTTGGGGCTGCGACGCGGACCGCCATCGGTATTCAACACCTCAGGCACGCACTTGATTGCATAGAAGGGCGGGGTCAGTACGGGAGTCAGCTGGTCGGAGGGTCGATGGAACTGCTCGTCAACGCCCTTCTCGCACGCCGCGTTCCATACGTTCACCGTATTCACCAGTTCGTCAACCGGCACTTCCATGAGCGCTGCCAGCTCCTCGATGGTGTCGGCCGTCAGCGCGTAGCCCTCGGCCACCGGATCGATAGAGGGGTCGATCTCAGTCTTCTCCGTCTGGCTCTGCAGCGTGTTCTTGCTCACGTCCTTGCCCTGGTAGGCACCGTAGCGCTTGCCCTCGGCATCGAAGACGAACCAGGTGAGCGGGGGCAGGGGCAGCATACGCCAATCGCCTCCGAAGTTCTGATGCCCGTGGCGGCAGCCGTAGTGCAGGTCCAGCGGCCCTTCTTCGTTGGGAGCGAACATGGTCGTACCCTCCCATTCCTGGTAAAAGCGCCGCCCGTTGATGCCCACCACGATTCCTTGAGCCTTCTTAAGGCTGCGATAGGGCATGTAGGTCTCGCCATCCAGGCTCACGCCGTTAGACCAGGCACCGGCGAAGCTGTTCATGTGCCACATGCTAGCCCCCAACTTCGCGCAGATGCGATGCCCGTCTCCGGTGTTCATGGTGGCGCCCGCCGCGTGCATGTTCTCGAAGGACAGGTAGTCCTGCAGCATTTCCTGGTCGTTTTCGAAGCCGCCGCAGGTCATGACTACGCCACGACGCGCCTTCACATACACCTCCTTGGAGCCGTCCTCGTAGACACCGCCGAGCACCGCCTTAGTCGAAGGATCCTGCACAAGAGCGACTAGCGGCGTGTTCACCGTTCGGGTCACCGTGTCACCGTGCTCATCGAGCACAGCGCTCAGAAACTTGCTGATGTGAGTACGGCTGTCGTCGGCGTTATCCTTTTTGAACTGGCATTTCGAGAACGACTCGGAATGTCCCACCTCGTACCATTCCGCCTTGCCTTCCTGAGGCGTGATCTTCACATCCTCCTCGGTCATGCCCAGGCCCACCAGCCAATCCCAGTTTTCGGCCGCGCCTTCCGCATATACCTCGTAGAGCGCCTGGTCCGTGCAGTTGAAGCCTTCCACCAGAGCGAGCATGTACTGCTTGAACCCGTCAACATCCTCGGTAATATGGAACGAGCCGCTGCACACTGGCGAGTTGCCCGCGCCGATGTTCATGGAGCCCTTCTCCAGCAGAAGCGTGGTCAGCCCGTTGCCCTCCTTGGCCATGGCCACCGCCGTGGCCAAGCCGGCGGCACCGGCGCCCACGACAAGCACGTCGTACTCCTCATCCCATTGAATGTCCTCCACCGAGGCCGCCGCCGCGTTGGCGCCCGTCGCGGCCGTAGGCGTCTGGGGCGCGCACCCCGCAAGGCCCATCGCAGCAGCTCCAGCGAGCACGCCCGCACTTGTCTTCAGGAAATTGCGGCGGGATACTTCCAGGCCCTTGTCGTTCTCACTCATAATCGGCTCCTCATCTATATCGTGGAAGGCCTTGATCTTCGCGGCCTCCCCTCCTCCGCTCCCCTTTCGGTTCGCGCTTCGATGGAGTGCACTTTACGGCGCTCCAGCAGCCCGCAAAACGCCCCAATCGGGGCAAAATCAGCCGATTTTCTTGTCGCCCGAATCGGGTCAATTATCGTTTTCCCTGTTCAGCGTCCTGGTCTAAAGCAATACCCCATGGCATAATGCAAAGCAAATCAGGGAGGAAATCATGGCGGGGAAACTTACAGCACAGTGGAAAGGCGAGCGCGCCATGGCCGTGCTCGCCATGGCAGTCGGCCTCAGCGCCTGGTATTTGGGCTCCAATTGGGTCAGCACCTTAACCTACGACGCATCCGGCCACTACTGGTGGCTCAATCGGTCGGGGGCGGAGATCCTCGCCATCGCCGCCCTCGTGCCCTTTTTCGACCGTATTCGGCTCTCTCCTGCGATACGCATACTCGACGGCTGCTTTGCGCTCGCGTACGCAGCCTCTATTGCCATCCTCGCAAGCCCTCTCGGCCAGGACCCCCTCTTCGTAGCGCTCGCCCTTGTGGGATTTGGTGCAGGACAAATATGGATGATGGCCCGCTGGAGCGACCGTCTCGCCAGCGCCGCAACAACCGATCTTGTGGCCGCCCTCCTCGCATCTGTGCTCATCGTGGCTTTTGCGAAGATGTCCCTCGTCCTCATCCCCCTGGAGATTGGATCGGCCCTGATGGCCCTCGTGCCTCTCCTCGCCGCCGCTATGCTCGTCTTCCACCAATGCGACGCCACTCCTCCGGCACGCCTTTGGTTCACCCGCGCCTCGGCGCCATCTTTCACGCCGCTTGCCCTGGCCATGGGCGCCTTCTTCCTTATGTGGTCGATCCTCAACTTCATCCTGAAGCGGCAAACCGGGCATTACAGCGCAGGCGCGAGCGCCTCAGTTGGCTACACCTTCTTCTCCCAAGCACTGCTTGCGGCATTCGTGCTGGCCTTGGCATGGTGGGTGTTCGCCAAGAAGGGCTCTCTTGACATTACTTTCGTGTGGAAGCTGTCCTACACGCTGGCCGCAGCGGCGCTGTTTCTCTTCGCCCTGCTGGGGACTGCCCAAGTAATCCAAGCGTTTACCAGCGCGGCGGTTATTATCGCCAAGATGTTTCTCTGGCTCGCGCTCGTCGATGTTGCGCGCCATAGTAGCTATCCGCCCTGGCGTATCGTCTGTCTCGGCCAGCTTCTCTACGCGACTCCCGACTGCCTCGGTCGCGCTGCGGCATCGGGTCTTTCGCTCGCCTCGGTGGGCAGCATCACAGTTGCCGGACTGCTTCTCGGCATCGTGGCGATCGTCGCCTTCTGCCTGCCAGAGCGTTCGCCAGCCGCCATGAACTTGCTCTCCGATCTGAGCCAAACTCCGACCCATCCTTCAGATGACGGCGATGCGATCAACCGGCACTGCGAGGCGCTCGGCGCCGAGCGCGGTCTTTCCCATCGCGAAATCGAAATCCTCCAGCACCTCTGCAAAGGCCGTTCGCGCCCCTATATCGCCGAGACGCTCTACCTTTCCGAGAACACCGTGCGCACCCATTCCAAGCGCATCTACCAAAAACTCGACGTCCATACTCGCCAGGAACTCATCGACCTCATTTCAGTCCCGAACGCCAGATAGCCCGTGTTTCGCCTACGCGCGACATTTCTATCCGAAGAAGCTCTTCAGAACGCTCGTCACATGTTCCATAAACGGGGAACGGGAACGATCTTGCCGGTCTCCCGCTGAATATCGAGTTTATCTCCAACGGTAAGGCCCAAGTCGCAACGCAGGACCCTCGGGACAATGATTCCAGCGCTCGTTAAGCGATTGGCACCCTACCCCTCGTAGCTTCCCTTCAGCGCTTTGAAGGCCGGCATGGCGCGCTCGATGGTGTCGCGGGCGATGCAGTAGGACAGGCGCACCCAGCCGCCCACGCCGAAGCTGTCCGAGGGCACGATGAGCAGCTCGAACTGCTTCGCGCGGTCCGAGAACGCCTGGGCATCCTCCTCCAGCGCGCGCACCCACAGATAGAAGGCGCCATCGGGCTCCACGCACTCGTAGCCCAAGGCGGAAAGCCCCTCGGTGAGCAGCGCGCGATTCTCGGCATAGGCCGCCACATCCGACGGCTCGGCGACACAGCGGGCCGCCACGCGCTGCAGCAGCACCGGCGCGCACACGTAGCCGAGCGCCCGACCCGCGCCGGCCACGGCCACGGCCACCGCGTCGCCGTCCTCGGCGGAGTCGGATACGTACACCCACCCGATGCGCTCGCCGGGCAGCGAGAGTGCCTTGGAATAGGAGTAGCACACGATGGTGCGGTCGTAGATGCTCGGCACCCAGGGCACACAGGCGCCATAGGTGATCTCGCGGTAGGGCTCGTCGCTGATGAGGTACAACGGACGGCCCAGCTCGGTCTCCTTCGCCCGCAGCAGGTCGGCCAGGGCCTCAAGGCTCTCGCGGGTGTACACAGCGCCCACCGGATTGTTCGGCGTGTTGATGATAACCGCGCTCGTCTTCGGGCCGATGGCCGCGGCCAGCGCCTCGATGTCGGGCTGGAAGCTGGGAACCGCCGCGGGCACCTCCACGATGGTGCAGCCCGCCGCCTCGATCCACGTGCGGTACTCGGGGAAGTAGGGCGAGATGACCACTACCTCGTCGCCCGGGCAGGCCACCGCCGCAATAGAAGCAGCCAAAGCCGCCGCAGCTCCCGCCGTCAGGTACACATGGGCGGCCGTGGCGCGCACCCCGTAGCGCTCGGCGATGGAAGCCGCCACGGCCTCGCGCACCTCGGGTAGGCCGGCGGCCGGCGAGTAGGCGTGCAGCGCCACCGGATCCATCGCCAAAAGCTCGCGCATCGTCTCGCCCACGAGCGCGGGCGCGGGCACCGAGGGATTGCCGATGGAGAAGTCGAACACGTTCTCCGCGCCGATCTCCGCCTTGCGGGCGAGCCCGTAGGCGAACAGCTCGCGGATGGCGCTCGGCTCGTCGCCCAGCGCGTACATGGCCTCGTTGATCATGGCAGCTTCCTTCCCGTCGGTTTTTCCCTCAGGATACTACAACCCCCGAGGCACCCAGCGTCGCTTCCGCCGAACCGACCACAGCGGCCCCCAGCTGGACGATCTTCTCCCGCAAGTCGGGGTGGGCCCGGAAGGCGAAGGCACGACCCTCCTGCTCGCGCACGAGATAGCCCTCGCGCTCCAGGCCGAGGAAGTCGGCGCGGGCCGTGCCGTAGGCGATGCGGAAGGTGCGCTGGTGCGGCGCGATGCGCAAAATGGCACCGGGCTCGCGGCACAACGCCGCCAGAATCGACTTCTGCCGCGCATTGATGTGCGACTCGAAGATGCACTCGATCTGCTCGTTCAAACGCTCCAGGTAGGTGATGGACACGGCCAGGCGCTCCAGCTCGCGCAGGTACAGCCGCACGTTCAGCTCGAAGTAGGGCGTGAAGTCGAACCCAAAGCCGTAGTCGGTGGACCAGTGCTCGAACACCGCCCGGTAGCGGGCCTCGTCCACCGGCGCGTCCTCCAACGTGGGGTCGAAGCCCTCGGGCAGCCAGCAGAGCACCGGCAAGTCCCATTTCAGGGCGAGGATGTTGCGCAGCAGGAGCCCCACGAGCACGTTCAGGCGCGGCAGCACGTTGAAGTAGCGGAAGAACCAGCCGATGTTGAGGATGCGCAGCACCGGCCCGAAGCGCATGTCGTCGCCACCCTCGCGTGCCCGGGCGCACACGAGGTCCATGAGCACCTGGGAATGGGGCGGCGGCAGGCGCGGGTCCAGCGGCTCCAGCACGCGCTCAGGCAACTCGTCCACGTTCACGCCCTCCACCAGCTCGTAGTACAGCGTCTCGATGAGCCCGTGGGTCACCTCGCGCCGGGCCAGGTTGTCGCATTCGTTGGAGAGGCGGAAGTAGTTGGTCGCCAGCTGGTCGAGCGAGGTGGCCGGCTGCGCGCCCGAGAACAGCTCGTGCATCCGGCCCTCGTCGGCGGCAATGCCCTCGGCGCGCAGGGCGCCGATGAGCGTCCGCTCGATGAACCGCGTCACGAAGGGCGACCCCTGCATCTCGCGCAGCGAGCGGCCGAGCGACGATTCCGTCTTCGAGCGCACTTCCAGCATCTCGGTGTTGAACGACAGCGAGCTCGTGGTGACCATCCACATGTCAGCCTCGCGCTCGGGATCTTCCGGAATGAACACGGCCGCCTGCTTGCGAATGGCCGTGAGGATGCGCCAGATGTCCTCTTTGGAATAACCCTCGGGCAACGCGAACCCGTCAAGGTCGTCGAACAGCAAAATGCCCACGTCCACCGCGGTGCGCAGCTCGTAGAATGCGGGGTGGCACATGAACTCCACCAGGTCGTCCACTGCCAAGCGCTTGCCCTTCGCCATAGGTCGCCTCCTCCGCCATCGCGGGAAAATACCAGCTGGCGCCTATCCTATTATCAATTTGTAACGATGTAAATATCACAAACTAACTTATCAACTATCAATTTCTAACTTTATTATTATCAGATATTTAGATATTGATAGTATCCGAGCCGAGCCGTATAGTTAGGACATCGAAAGCGATCGTTCCGGTAAGGAGGCCCGCAATGGATTGGCCCGTCATCATCCGCTAAACACTCTGGGCGTCAACCGCCCACTCTGCGGGAGCCCTACCCGCAGACCTCTGAGGTGAGAACCCCGCTGCAGCCCTTACAAGCAGCGGGGTTTCTTGCGTTCAGAGGGACGATGCCGGCTCGAAGGCCTCCACCACGTCGATGAGCTCCTGCTGGGAATGCACCCCGAGCTTGGCGTAGATGTTCTTAGTATGGAAGCGCGCCGTGTTCAGGGAAATGACCAGCTTCTCGCGAATGACGCCCACCGTGCGGCCCTGGGCAAGCAGCGCGAACACCTCGGTCTCGCGCGGCGTGAGCCCGAAGGCCGCGGCCGCCGCGTCGCAGCGCTCCGCAACCGAGGGCGATTCCGGCTCGTCGGGGACAGCGCCCTCCTCCGGCGGCGCCGCGGCACGGGCAGGCTCGGGCGTGCGGATGGCCCCGATGGCCTCGGCGAAGCTCACGTTCTTCAGCACCAGGAAGCAAAACGTGACGAACACCATGGCGCTCGCGAAGCCCGTCCACACGAGCGCCTCCTCGGTCCAGCCGAGGGCCGCCATGGCGCTGTTGCCGAGCACCGCGCCGATGCCCACGCCCGACCAGTACAGCGCCAGCATGAGCGCCGCCGTGGGCAGCGCCGTCACGCGGTTGCGCCCGGCGATACTGCCCACAAGCAGCACGAGCAGCAAGTTGAAGCAGGAGGCCCCCGCGTCGATGAGCGTGTTCGACGCCGAGGCGACGCCTCCCGAGACTAAGCGGTCGCTCGGCTGCAGGAACATGCCGGCGATGATGAGCAGCGCGCACAGGGCGAACAGTCCATCGGCATTCGGCATACGCCGCCGCGCCAGATACACCACGAGGATCACCGCAAGCGGTATGAAGGCCACGGGCAGGGCCGGCGCGTCGTTGAAGGGGCCCGGCAACGCTATCACGAGGCCCTGGGCAACGCTGAACACGAAGATGGTCACAAACAGCAGGTGATTTGCCGGCAGGAACGACTGGGGATTCGCCACGGCCATCTCGGCCTGGGGCTCGGAGCGCTGGGCCTCCCGCAGCGGACGCGCGACGAGCGGCCGCACGCAGAGGAAGAGCATCGCGAAGCAGACGGCGTTGGCGGCCAGGGCGGCCGTCGGGGCCAGCACGCTCGCCCAGGGCTGCAGCAGGTAAGCGCCCAAGCACGCCCCCATAGCCACCACGGGGCGACGCGCCGCCTCCAGCTGGGCGAAAGCCACATAGGTCAGCACGAACAGCCATGCCTCGGCGAGTGAGTCCAAAAGCGAGCCTATCAGCAGCAGGCCGGGGCTCGCCCACCGAAACCCGAGCACGCTCAGAACGAGGTAGCCCGCCACGGCTCCCATGGCTATGCCGTTGAACAGGCGCGGACGCAGAGAGCCGGGGCAGTAGCGCGCCTGCGCCACAAGGACCGCGAGCACCACGACGCCGAACAGCGTCGCCCATTCGCGCACCCACGGGTCGATGGCCACCAAGCCCGGGTAGATGCTGCCGTTGGTGGCCAGAAAGCTGAATAGCGCGCAGGCGATGGCCACGGCCACCCGCACCGAGGCCACCGCTCCCACGCCGGAGTCCCTCCCCGCCTCCGGGGCGCGGGCCTGCGGCTCTTCTGCCCGCTGCACCTCATCTCCCATGAAATCCTCTCCCTCTTCTTGCGTTCTATCCGATAAATCCTACCACGCAGGCCTCCCCCGCGCCCCACATTCTGAATGTGGGATGCCCCCTACCCTGCCCGCTTTCTCCCCTCGTGCGAAAAACCGCCCCGACGATGTGGGGCGCCCGAACGCTCATCGTCCTAAGGTATCGGGCAGAGAGATTTCCGCCACGGAGCCGTTCTTACGAAGAAGAGGCGGCTCCTCGAGAAGGAGGGTTCACCATGACCGATTCGTCCGGACTTTCCCGCCGCGGCTTTCTGCAGGCCGGCATGCTGGCCGGAGCCGGGGCGCTTGCCGCCGGCGCGCTGGCCGGCTGCGCACCGCGCGCCCAGGAGGTCCCGCATCCCGAAACCGCCTCGCAGGAGGCCCACACCTACTGGCTCGGCGAGGAGCCCACGGTGGCCGATGCCGACATCGTGGCCACCCGCGACACCGATTTCCTCATCATCGGCGCCGGCAACGCCGGCATGATGGCCGCCGGCACCGCGAGCGACCTCGGACTCGATTTCATCGTGGCCGAGAAGGGCACGAGCGTGGGCGATACCCGCGAGTACGTGGGCGCCATCAATTCCAAGTACGCTCTGGAGGTCGCCGACCCCGTCGACGAGATGAAAGTGCTCAACGAGCTGACGCGCTACGCCTCGGGCCGCGTGGATCAGCGCGTCATCAAGACGTGGCTGAACGAGGGCAAGGAGACGATCGAGTGGATCACCCCCATCATGGAGGCCAACGGCAAGACCCTCGGCGTCACCCCCATGGAAGCCGACCATCCCGCCGGGGGCACCTACTACTTCGCACCCACCATCGAGCACTTCTTCAACCCCACCTACGAGTACCCCATGCGCAACGATATTCTGGAGTGGCACATTCAGGAGGCGGGGCATGAGGTCAGCTACAACTACGACCTCGTGAAGCTCGACCACGACGGCAACCGCGTCACCGGCGCCGTGTTCGCCACCCCCGACGGCCTCGTGCGCGTGAACGCCGCCAAGGGCACGCTGCTGGCCACGGGCGGCTACGCGGCCAACCCCGAGATGATCCGCGCGAACCTGCCGCTCGTGCCCGCCTGCTGCACCGCCGCCAGCTACTCGCCGCGCTGCGACGGCTACGGCCTGCGCGCAGGTCTTTGGGCCGGCGGCGTGAAGGACGTGAACGGTGCACCGGTCATCTTCGACCGCGGCGCCGTGCCCGCCGGCGTGGACTGCGGCTACGTGGTGGACGCCGACGGCCGCGAGCACTTCCCCGCCACCCACTACCAGCTGAACATCGGCAGCCAGCCCTTCCTGAAGGTGAACCGCAAGGGCGAGCGCTTCGTGAACGAGAGCCTGCCCTACGACACCCTCTGCAACGCCGCGAGCTATCAGCCCGGCGGCGTGTGGTGCCAGATCTTCGACGGCAACGCCGTGGACGACATCCTGCGCTTCGGCACCACGGGGTGCGCCGCCTACACCACCGCCTTCATGCAGATGGGCATGCCGCTCGACGACTTCATCGCCATGGACGGCGGTACCGGCCTCATGCAGAAGGCCGATTCCTTGGACGAGCTGGCCGGCCTGCTCGGTTTCGAAGGCGAGGCCAAGCAGCAGCTCATGGACACCATCGCCCACTACAACGACATCGTGGAATCGGGCGTGGACACCGACTACGGCAAGGAGCCCCACCGCCTCTCGAAGATCATCGAGCCGCCCTTCTACGGCTGCTGGTTCGGCGGCGCCCTGCTCACCACGCTGGATGGCCTGCGCATCAACGAGGACATGCAGGTGCTCACCGCCGACGGCTCGGTGATCGAGGGCCTCTACGCCGCCGGTGACGTGTCCGGCTGCTTCTACTCCGACAACTACCCCGAGTACATCGTCGCCTGCGCCTGCGGCCGCACCTGCACCGAGGGCCGCCATGTGGCCCGCCTGCTGGCCGGCGACCTCGCCTAGCCCAACCGCTGAAAGGAGCGATATCATGAGCGAAGAGAAGAATTCCGCGGCGGCTCCCGTCGAACACGACCCTGTCATCGCCGGCACGTCCGAGGCCGCCGACGCCCCCTCCCCCAAACGGCGCGGCCGCCGCGCAGCCGTGGTGGCGGCCGTGGTAGCGGCTATCCTCGTGGTAGCCGGGGCCGGCATGTGGGTCTGGCACGAGCAGCCCAGCTTCTGCGGCGCCATCTGCCACACCCCCATGGACAGCTACCTGGCCACCTACGAGGCCGACCTGAACAGCCCTGCCACCGACAAGTGGGGCAACGAGGTGGAAGACCCGCACACCATGCTCGCCGCCTACCACGGCAAGCTCGGCAACGACTGCCTGGACTGCCACACCCCCACCTTAAGCGAGCAGATCGGCGAGGGCACCGCCTGGATTGCCGGCGACTACAGCTTCCCTCTGACCGAGCGCACCGCCAGCGATCTTACCGAGGCATCGGGGCGCGAGGCCGACGAGCTGTGCCTGAACGAGGCCTGCCACAACCTCACCCGCGACGATCTGTACGAGAAGACCGCCGACATGGGCACCTACAACCCCCACTGGGCCCATCACGAGGAACTGGAGTGCACCACGTGCCACAAGGCCCATCGCGCCTCGGTCATGTACTGCACCCAGTGCCACGCCCAGGCCGAGGTGCCCGAGGGCTGGCTTTCCATGGCCGAGTCCAACAACCTCCCCGGCGTGAAGGCCCCCGCCGAAGCTGCCGAGTAGCCCGCAACCCAGCCATCCTTCCTCCCAACGAAGAGACCCCCGCAGACAAACCTGCGGGGGTCTCTTCACGTTGCCGCCTCATGCGGCGTTGTTGTCGAAAGGCAGCGAACGCGCCCTACTTCACGTCATCCAGCTTCTTGCCGGAGTGATCGTGGGTCATGAACATAGCCACCAGCGCGATGATCGCGATGACCACCATGTACCAGGCCGGCGCGATGGCGTTGCCCGTGATGTCGATCAACCAGAAGGAGATGAACGACGCCGAGCCGCCGAAGATTGCGTTGGCCAGGTTGAAGGACAGCGCGAAGCCGGAGTAGCGCACGTCAGTGGGGAACGTCTCGGTCAGGTAGCTCGCCAGCGTGCCGTCGTTGATGGTGAGGATGAGGCACATCACCAGCTCGACCAAGAGAATCACCCAGAAGTTCATCGTGCCGAGCAGCATGAAGGCGGGCACGGTGAACACGATGAAGCCGACGCAGGCGCCGATGAGCATCTTCTTACGGCCGAAGCGGTCGGAGATGCGGCCCGACAGGAAGATGAAGCCGATGTAGACGATGAGCACGATGGTGGTGATGGTGGATGCATCGCCGGGATTGTACTCGAGCACCGTCTCCAGGTAGTTCGGCAGGTAGGTGAGCACGGCGTAGAAGCCCACGGCGTTCAGCACGCAGGCGCCGAACGAGATGATGAGCACGCGGAAGTGCTTCTTGAACAGCGTGCGGATGGGATGCTCCACCTTCTCGCCCATCTCCTTCATGCGATCCTGCATCTGGGCGTACACCGGGGAATCCTCCAAGTGGGTACGAATGTAGTGGGTGATGTAGCCCAAGGGCAGCGCCAGCCAGAACGGGATGCGCCAGCCCCAGTCCACCACGAAGGCCGAGTCGGCGCCCCAGGTGTTGAACATGAAAGTGGCCAGCAGCGAGCCCACGAGCAGGCCCGTGGCCGTGGAGGCCGGCACCATGGAGCAGTAGAAGCCGCGATGGTTGTGCGGCGCGTACTCGGCGATGAAGGTGGCCGCGCCCGCGTACTCGCCTGCGGCGGAGAACGACTGCACCATGCGCAGCAGCAGAAGCAGCAGCGGCGCGCCGATGCCGATCATGGCATAGCCGGGCAAGCAGCCGATGAGGAAGGTGGCGCCGCTCATCATGAGGATGGACACCGACAGCGCCCACTTGCGGCCCTTCTTGTCGCCCATGTTGCCCCAGAAGATGGCGCCCACGGGGCGCACGAGGAACGAGAGGGCGAACACGGCGAAGGTGCTCATCACGCCCACGAAGCGATCCTCGGAGGGGAAGAACACCAGCGCGATGACCGTGGCCAGGTAGGAATAGCTCGCGTAGTCGAACCATTCGATGAAGTTACCGAGGAAGGAAGATCCGGTTACCTTGCGAAGCACGGCGTGCTTCTCTGCCTCGGTTGCCTCAGCGTAGGTGGTGCTCTTCGCCGGCATGGTATCGTTACTCATGGGAATCACCCGCCCCTACGGGTGTCAAAAAGATAGCGGTCATGGCTTCTCCTTTCAATAATGCCCTGACTTAACTTAACACCATACCACATCAGGTCTTTTGTGCAGTCGAGAATAGCTAATTACTCAGGTGCACAAAAATATGAGTAACTGACTCATCTATGCGAGCGCACAAAAAGGAACCCGCCGAAGCGGGTTCCTTGCAGGCGCTTACGCGTTGGTCGAATGCGAAATTTACTTCCACATCTCGGGGCGCACGAGGGTGGGATCCTCGACGCGGTTCGGGAAG
>NZ_CAUASN010000047.1 GCF_958431955.1 uncultured Adlercreutzia sp.
TGTTGGTGTGCGGGTTGTCGATGCCGCTCTCGATGATGGTGGTGGCCACGAGCACATCCAGCTCGCCGGCCGCGAACTCCTCCATCACGCGCTCCAGCTCCTCTTTGGTCATCTGCCCGTGGGCCACGCCCACCCGCGCCTCGCCGGCCGCGGCGTGCACGCGGTCCACCGCCTCGTCGATGGAGCGCACCCGGTTGCTCACGTAGTACACCTGACCGCCCCGGGCCAGCTCGTAGCGAATGGCCGCGCTCACCACGTCGGGATCCCACTCCCCCACGTGCACCTCCACCGGGCGCCGCTCGTCGGGCGGCGTGAGGATGAGCGACATGTCGCGCACGCCCGACAACGACATCTGCATGGTGCGCGGAATGGGCGTGGCCGACAGCGTGAGCACGTCGATGGACTCGCGCAAGTTCTTCAGCTGCTCTTTGTGCTGCACGCCGAAGCGCTGCTCCTCGTCGATGATGACGAGTCCCAGATCGTGCGGGTTCACGTCGCGCGAGAGCAGCCGGTGGGTGCCCACGAGCACCTGCACCTCCCCCGATGCGAAGCCCTCGAGCGCCCGGGCTTGCTGCTCGTTCGTGCGGAAGCGCGAGAGCACCTCTACGGTCACGCCGAAGGGCCCGAAGCGGTCCTTGAAGGAGGTGTAGTGCTGCTGGGCCAGAATGGTGGTGGGGCACAGCACCATCACCTGCTTGCCGTCCTGGGTGGCCTTGAAGGCGGCGCGCAGGGCCACCTCGGTCTTGCCGAAGCCCACGTCCCCGCAGATGAGGCGGTCCATGGGCCGGGCCGATTCCATGTCGGCCTTCACATCGGCGATGGCCGCCAGCTGGTCGGGCGTCTCCTGGTAAGGGAAGGCCTCCTCCATCTCGCGCTGCCAGGGGGTGTCGGGGCTGAAGCGGAAGCCCTGGGTGGCGGCGCGGCGGGCGTACACGTCCACCAAATCGAAGGCGAGCTTCTTGGTGGCCTTGCGAGCCTTCGCAAGCGCCCGCGACCAGTCGCTCGTGTTCAGGCGCGTAAGCCGCGGGCTCGCCCCCTCGGGCCCCACGTAGCGCGTCACGCGGTCGAGCTGCTCCACGGGCACGAACAGCTTGTCTCCCTCGGCGTATTCCAGCTGCAGGTAGTCGCGCTCGGTGCCGTCCACTTCGCGGCGCACCAGATCGCGGAAAAAGGCGATGCCGTGGGCGGCGTGCACCACGTAGTCGCCCGGCTTGAAGGGGAAGGTGACCTCCGTGACGTCCACCGACACCCGGGCCGCGCGGCTGGCGGCCCGCGAGCCCTGGGTATCGGCCGCGCTCACGAGGGCGAGGTGCGCCTTGGGAATGATCATGCCGAGGGGAATGTCCACATCCACGATGTTCACCACGCCCCGGCGCAGGCGGCGCTTGGCCTGGGCAGGGGTATCGGCGTCGGCGGCAACTCGGGAGTCCTTCGGCGCGGGAGGGGCGGAACACTCCGTGCTCGGGCAGTCCTCGCTCGGCGGAACAGCCCACGGGGCTGTTCCGTTCGCTGCGGAATCTGCGCGCGGAGCATTCCGCCCCTCCCCCGTGGAGGCATTTCCGTTGTCAAGATTCTCCGGCTTCAAAATCTGGATGGGGATGCCGTGGTCCACGAAGGCGTGGCGCATGGTCTCGCGCGCGCGGTAGTTCGGCGCGGAGAACACCACCGTGTAGCGGTCGTCGGTGAGCCCCTTCAGCTTCCCGAAGATCTTGTCGGGCACGCCGGCCACGTCCACGCGCTTCACCGGCAGCTCGTCGTCCAGCTCGCCGCCCACGCGCATGATGGACACGTAGGTGGCGCGCACGGCCCCGCCGAAGTCCATGGCCGCCGGGCTCGCGTACAGGCCCGCAAGCGCGATGTTCGTGCCCCGGGCGCGCTCGGCCAAGTCGTCGGCGGCATGGGCCGCGTCGTCGAAGAGCGATCGCGGCTCGACGAGCGTAGTGAGCGTGCCCGCGCCCGCGTAGGCCCCGAGCGTCACCGGGTTCTTGTACAGGTAGGGCAGAATCACGTCGGCGCCCTCGAACACGAGGCCGCCCTCCATCTTCTCCAGCACCTCGCGCAGGGCCGGGTTGGTGAGCGCCGGCTTCTCCAGGGCGCGCCGGGCGTCGGCCAAGGCGCGCGGGGACGTGGGAAACTCCGAGACCGGGTACACCTCCACGCTCGGCAGCGAGGAGATGGTCTGGCCCGTCGCCGGCACGATGCGGCGGATCTCCTCCAGCTCGTCGCCGAAGAAGTCGAGCCGCACCGGAAAGTCCAGATTGCCGGGGAATACGTCCAGCGTGCCGCCGCGGTGGGCGAAAGTGCCCGGCCCGTCCAGCTCGCCGGTGTCGGCATAGCCGGCCGCCGCGAAGGCGCGGGGCAGATCGTCCAGCTCCTCCACGCCGGGAATGCCCATGTCCGAAAGCTCGGCGCCGGCGGCAAGGGCCAGGGGACGCGCGGCCATGGCAGAGGGCGGCGCCATGAGGCGCAGAAGGGCCCGCGCGCTCGCCACCACCACGACCGGCCGCGCCGACTGCAGCGCCCAGGCCGCCTCCATCCGCTGCGCGATCACGCGGGCGTCGGGCTTCTTGGGCGCGAAGGGCGCGTCAGCCCGCTCGGGGAAGCGCAGCACACGCTCCTCCCCCACGTAGGCAGCTACCTGGCGGGCGAAAGTGACCGCCGCATCCTCGCCGGCCACCACCACAAGCGTGGCCTGGGGCGCATGGGCGAAGCGGGCCGCCACGAGGAAGGGCCGGGCCGATGCCGCCACGCCGAGGGTGGCGTCGGTGCCGGCGTCGAGCTTTCCCCAGAACGCGTCCAGGCAGCCGGATTTCTCCAAGGTGAAGGCGAGCGAGTCGATGAGCACGGCGGCCTCTTTTCTGCAACGGCAAACGACGAAAGCCGCCCGAGCGGGCGGCGGGCGCCGCGAAAAGGCGCCGCGTCCAGTGTAGCGCACCGGCGCGCCTACGCCGCCGCCCTGACCCCCAACGGTAGCAAAGAGGTCAACCGCCCGCGCGCGACGACCGCGGCCAATCGAGGGCGAATCGGGACTTTCTCCGATTATTTGCGCCGGGCGGTCACACCCAGAACGCGACAGCCGTCTAATGGAAGTCAGCGAGAGACACCCGAGGAGAAGAGGCTATGGACCAAAACGCACTCACCGACCGACAACGGCGCAATCTGGTGAAACGCGCCCAGCGAGGCGATGGAGCCGCTTTCGGCGCGTTAGTGCGCGACTGCTCGGACACCCTGTATCGCGTGTGCCTCGGCGCGACGGGCGGGCGCGAGGCGGACGCGGCCGAGGCAGCGCAAAACGCGCTCGCAGCGGCATGGAGAGGCCTGGAATCGCTCAGAGAGCCGCGTTTTTTCAAAACCTGGCTCATCCGCATCTGCCTGAACGAGTGCACCGATATCGTGCGCCGCCGACGCGAAGCGGATCTCTTGGACACGCAAGTCGAGAGCCTGGCCGACCCCGCCCTCCACCCGGCAGCGGCCCTGGAGGCCGACGCCGGCTTTCGCGAACTTGTGCAGATGGCGGGTGCGGACAACGGAGCCGCCATCGCCCTCTACTACGGCGAGGGCTACCGAACCGATGAGATCGCCGAGATCCTGGGCATATCGCCCGCGGCGGTGCGCCAGCGCCTCTCGCGCGGGCGACGGGCCATCGCGAATGCCTTGGCCGCAGGAGAACCCGATGCCACCGCGCCGCAACCGACGCCCCGGCCCCGGAGCGCGCAACCCGACCTTGCCGTCGACGCCCGGGCGCCGGGAGCGGCCCGCGAGCATGCCCAACTCCCCCGACACTCCATCTCGTAAGCGAGGTCCCCATGAACGAGAAACACCTTGACGACTTCATAACCTCCCGCGCTAGCGATGCCCGCCCCAGCGCCTCCTTCAAGGCAGCCATAGACCACGCGCTGGCTGCCGCGGACAACACTTCCGACCAAGCTTGCCGCGGCGATGGCGGCAATCGCCTCCCGGCGCATCGCCCCCGCCGCGGGACGGCCCGCGGGCGCCGCGTTCCCGCCGGGCTGCCCCGGGCCGCGGCTGTGGCGATCGCCGTTATCGTAGGAGTGGGCGGATCGGCTTGGGCCGCGGAAAAGCTCGGCTTCGCCCTGCAGCAGACCGACGCCAACCAAATGCAGGTGAGCCCCCAGATGCCCGAGGAGGACAACCGCTCCGCAGATGCCCAGACCATCGACGAGTACGAGTTGGCATTCTCCTACATTCCCGCAAGTCTGCCCGACCACCTCGTGGGCACGGACTCCGGCGGCTTCAGCAACAATGAGGGCTTCGCGGGCTGGTCTCAGTTCGCCCCCTCCATCGAGTACTACACCTACTATCTGGACACGACCGAGGCCGCAGTCTTTTCGTCCGTCGAGAACGGCGAGGTCGTCGAAGTAGCTGGCCGCGAGGCGGTGCTCATGGAATTCGACTACGGCATGAGGCACGCCCAACGCAGCACTCAGACGCGCCTCTACGTCGCCTTCCCCGACGAGCGGCGCGTGGTGCACCTGCAGACGAGCAGCGCGGACCTGGCCGACGAGCTCGTGCCCATCGCCGAGGGAATGAGCCTAAAGCCCACGGGTCGCACGGTGCCTCTTGAGTTCCAAATTACCTGGAGCCAGGCCGTCGAGGGAGCACGCGCCGACGCCGAGGACGCCGCCATGCGGGCTTGGGGCAACGGCTCCGAAGACGGCTTCGGCATCCTCTGCGGCACCACGCTGACCGATGAGCAGATGGGCCCGCTTCGCACCGTCGGCGAGACCTTCCCGCTGCCCGGCAACGAGGCGATCGCCGTCACCGTAGATTCCGTCGAATTCCACGACGACGGATCCCTCGTCGACCGCGCGTGGATGCCCGCCAGCTGGCGCAAGCTCATCGACGAGGACGGCTCCCTCGCCGAGGGCACCCTCGTCTACGTCAGCTACGGCGACGGGCGAAGCGACACCGATACCGTGGTGAAGGAGGAGGCCATTCCGCTGAAGCTCTTGGAAGTGTCAGTGACGCTGGCCAACGAAAGCGCCGAGACCCAGGACGACATCCGGTGCGCGCTCTCCCTGGAAAGCGCCGTGCACGAGGACGGTACCTGGGCGCGATATCGTCGTGTGGACGAGTGCCCCGGGGCTGACGAGGCGCAATGCGATCTCGGCGTGGGCGCGGGCCTCGCCGACTACGTCGAGCGCCTCGACAACGGCAGCATCGGGCACATGGACCGGCGCCTGGGCTCCCTGGATCCCGGGGAGACGAGAGAGGTGCGCTACCTGTGGCTCGTGCTTGCCGACGAGGCCGACAAGCTCCTGCTGGACATCGACATAGACGGCATGGGAGACTACGGCGATGGCACCTTCGGCCAGCGGCTGGTGGACATCCGCGCATTGTAACGAATCGGGGCGGCCCTGAGGAATTCTCGGAGAGCAACGAGGCGCCCTGTGCGACAATGGAAGATGCCCCGCGCCCACAGCGGGGCAAGCGCGAAGCGGGCTGCGGCGAGGGGCCTCCCCTCCGAACCCGCTGGTCTCACTTTCCGCAACCCTAGCAAGGAGCAACCATGGCACGGGAATCCCTGGCGAGCAAGAAGGAGCGCGCGGCGGCCATCGAGGAGCGCATGTTCGCCCACTACGGGCCGGGCAAGGCGTCGCTCGACTACACCACCCCCTTCGAGCTGACGGTGGCCGTGGTGCTGTCGGCCCAATGCACCGACGCGGCCGTGAACAAGACCACGCCGGCGCTCTTCGCCGCCTTCCCCACCCCGGCCGCCCTGGCCGCGGCCTCCCCCGACGAGGTGGCCTCCATCATCCGCTCGCTGGGCTTCTTCCGCAGCAAGGCGAAGAACCTCGTGGCCTTGGCGCAGATGGTGATGGCCGATTTCGGCGGCGAGATTCCCGCCGACGTGGACGCGCTGCAGAAGCTGCCCGGCGTGGGCCGCAAGACGGCGAACTGCGTCATGTGCGAGGCGTTCAAGGACCCCCAGGGCATCGCCGTGGACACGCACGTGTACCGCATCGCCCACCGCCTGAAGCTGGCCGGCCCCTCGGCCGACACGCCGCAGAAGGTGGAGGACATTTTGCTGAAGGTGTACCCGCGCCCCCAATGGCTGTTCATCAACCACCAGTGGGTGCACTTCGGCCGCGAGTTCTGCCGTGCCCGCAACCCCCGCTGCGCCGACTGCATCGTGGGCGATCTGTGTCCCACCCGCGGGCAGTGGGGCTAGGCCGTCTTTCGCGCAAGCGGGAAGCCGCGGCGGTCAAGCTCGGCGGCCACGGTCTCCACGAGCAGGGGCAGCGCCGCCTCGCAGGCCGGAGAGAGGCCCACGTAGAACTCGGAGGGCGACGGGTTTTCCACCTGCATGCCGAGGCAGTAGCCCTCGGCCGCATACCCCATGAGCGACGCGGCGTCGAAGAGGTCCACGAGCTTCAGATCGTGCAGCGAGGCCTCCGGCCCGGCATGGCGCGCCATGGCATCGGGCTCGAAGCGGTAGACGGTGCCGGGCGCGTCCCCCGTGCCGTCCACGGCGTCCACCGTGAGGATGAGATCGCACGCCTCCACGTAGCCGAGCATGTCGAGCGCCATGCAGCCCACGTCCAGCAGCTGCACGTTGGCGGGAATCTCGAAGGTGTCGAGCATGAGGTCAAAGGCTGCCGGCGCCACGCCGTCGTCCATCATGAGCCGGTTGCCCACGAAGAACACCGCCGCCCGGCGCTCGGCGCTCACTGGGCGCTCCCGGGCAGGTTCGCGGCGGCCTCCATGGCCGGGCGCATATCCAGGTTGTACCAGGTGGCGAACGCCACCACGGCCACGGCCGCCACCGCGCCGGCCACCGCCCACGCCCGCTGGCGGCGCAGGTAGGTCGCGCGATCCACCCCCATGGCCTCGGCCCGGTGCGCCGCGAAGGGCTGGGCCACGATGGCGAACACCACGGTCGCGCCCACGAGTCCCACGAGCATGACCGCCGCCAGGACCACGTTCATAACCGTCGGCTGCGCGGAGGCCGCATAAACGGCGTTGTCCACGAACAGCCACGCCACGAAGAACAGAAACGCCGGCCACATCCCGTGGGCCGGCCCCCACACGGGCGCCAGCAGAAACGCCCCCAGGTTCACCCGGGGAAGCCCCCTCAGAAACTTCTCCTCCTCGGCAATCTGCTCATCGGTCAATCCGGCCACGGCACGCTCCTTGTCATCCAACCAGTTTGGATGATTCTACCTGCTCGACGTACCATTCCATGAACTTTTCCAGCGGTTTGCGCAAAACGAGGCCCAGAAGGGCGGCGGGGACGAGGAACAGCGCGAGCTCGCCGAGCTGCACCCAGAAGTCGTTGCCGTAGGGGCCCATCATGGCCGCGCGCATGGCGTTCACCACGTGGGTGGCGGGAAGCCAGGGGCTCAGAGCCTGGATGAACCCGGGCAGGATCTGCAGCGGGAACGAGCCGCCGCAGCCGGTGACCTGAACGATGAGCAGCAGCACGGCGATGGCCTTGCCGAGGTTGGCGAAGGCGGCCACGAGCGCGTAGATGAGGAAGGTGAACACGAGACCCGCCGTCCAGAAGCAGAGCATGAACAGCACCGGCTCGGCCACCTGCACCTGCAGGAAGAGCCAGTTCCCGAGTCCCATGAGGGTGGTCTGCGCCAGCGAGATGCCCCCCATGACGGCGAAGCGCCCCAAGAAGAGCTGGCGGGGCTTCGCGTCCGCAAGGCCCGCGGCGCGCGCCTCGGCCGGCGACACCTTCGGACGCACCACCACGAGGATGAGCAGCGAGCCGATGAACAGCGCGAGGGTGGTGTAGAGCGGCGCCATGGCGCTGCCGAAGTTCTCCACGGGAAACACCGCGATGCGCTCGAGGCCCACGGGCATGGCGAGGGCCCGGGAGAGCACGTCCACATCCGACCCCAGCACGGCGCGCAGGGCCTCGCGGTCGCCCGAGGCGAGGGCCTCGTCGATGCCGGCGGCCATGGTGCGCAGGTCCTCGGCGGCCGCGGAGAGCTTGGCTGCCACCTCGGTGATCTTCTCGGAGGTGGACCCCATGGCCTCGGAGGCGGAGCCCGCGGCCCCGGCCAGCTCGTCGCCCGTGCCGCGCAGGTCGTCCACGATGGCGCCCATACGGTCGGCGGCCTCGCCGGCATCCTCGGCCAGCGATGCGAGGCCGGGGGCCACGTTGGCCGCGTAGTCGTCGCGCAGGGACTGGATCTGCTCGCGGGCGGCCGCCGCGTCGGCCTTCGCCTGGTCGCGCTCCCCGGCGATGTTCGCGTCGCCGGACTCCAGCTTGTCCGCGGCGCCCCGCAGGCTCTCGGCCATGGAGGCGGCCGTATCGGCCACGGCCCCCACCCGCGACGCGAAGGCCTCCAGGTTCGGGCGCAGCGCCTCGGGAACGCGCTCGGCCAGGCCCGTCAGCGAGTCGGCGGCCTGGCGGTAGAGGGACGCCTGGGCATCGAGGGTCTCGGCGTGCTCGCGCAGGTCGGCGGCGGCCGCGCCCACGTCCTCGGAGGCGGTGGCGAACAGGGCGTCCACCTTCTCCTCCACAGCGTCGAAGCCGGCGGCGCTCTGCTCGAGGGCATCGGAGAGCTGGGCGGCCGAGCCCTTGAGGGCGTCCACCGTGGCCGGCACCGCGCCGGCCTGGGAGGTGGCCGCGTCCAGCGTGCCGTCCACGGTGGAGGCGGCCTTCTGGGCGAGGGCGGCTGAGTCGTCGGCCAGGCTCTGGCAGGCCTGGGCGAGCGAGCTGTACAGCGAGAGCACCGAGGCAGTGTCGTCCACGGCCCCGGCCATGTCGCGCACGTGATCGGCCACCTCGGCGATGCGCCCGTCCCAATCCTCCGAGTCGGCGAACGACGACACCGCCTCGGCCAGCGACAGCGACACCTCCGAGAGCGTCTCGGCGAACACGGAGTTTATCTGGTAGGACACCGAATCGGCGCCCTTATCGGTGATCTTGGGGGCGATGGCGCTCTTCTTCTCGTTGGTGTAGTACACGATGTCGGCATGCTGGGCGTCGGCGGTGTAGAAGGTGAGCATGTCGCGGCTGAAGCTCTTCGGGATGACCACGGCGGCGTAGTAGCGGCCCGAGCGCGCCCCGTCGATGGCGTCCTCCTCGTCGGTGAACACCCAGTCGATCTGGTCGTTGGCCCGCAGCGCGCTCACGACCTGGTCGCCCACGTTCACGCGGATGGGTATGAGGTCGCTCTTGTAGCCCTCGTCGGTGTTGGCCACGGCCACGGTGAGGTTGCCCGTGTTCTCGAAGACGTTCCAGCAGGCGATGATGTTGTACCAGGCGAACAGCGAGGGCACGATGACGAGCCCCACGGCGATGATGATGGACATGACGTTGGCCGAGAGCCGCTTGAAGTCGGCCCGGGCCAGGCGCAGGATGTTATCCACGGCCCTCACCCCCCTTCGCGTCCGCATCGCCTTCCGGTGCCGGCCGCTCCGAGGCCCCGTCCGCGTCGGCGGCGTGCTCCGACGCGGGGACGCCCGCATCCCGCCCGCCAACCGGGCCGCCGGTGCGGGCATCGAGGTCGGCGGCGCTCGCCACCGTGACCGAGGCGTCGTACAGGTCGAGCAGGCTCGCGTCCGACATGGACTCCAGCCTCATCTGGCGCTCGAAGCTGAAGCGCAGGCTCTCCACGACGACGAGGGCCACGAACAGGAGGATCATCCACAGAAGCCAGCCGGTGAGCAGCCACACCTTCTCGGCCGGCGTGAGCGCGAACACCACCGCCAGGGCCACCGGCACCGCGATGCCGGCGATGATGGCCCCCTTCATGAGCCGCGGGTACCAGCGCGAGAAGCGGGCGTAGCGCTTGTCGAGGGCGCGTCCGTAGGCGTCCTTGTCGGCGAGCGCCCGCAAGATCTGGGAGATGCGGTAGGGACGCACGGGGATGTCGACGTCCTCGCCGTTGAACAGGCCGCCCTCGCGCACCTGGCGCGCCACCATGCGGTTCACGTTCGCCATGAGCGGGCGCACGAGCAGGCCTGAGGCCGTGAAGAGCGCGAAGAACAGGGCGAGCACCGCCAGATCGGCGGCGTACTGGGCGCCGTAGAAGCCGCAGATGGCCTCGCGCATGGCCCCGATGCCGTAGGTGAAGGGGAACAGCGGGTAGATGGCCTGGAAGAAGCCGGAGGTCATCTCGATGGGATAGAGCCCCGTGGCGCCGGGTATCTGGGCGAAGACGAGCACGATGCAGATGCCCTTCCCGATGTGCTGCAGCGTGACCGAGAAGGAGTAGATGATGGCCAAATACGAGAGCGACGCGCATACCGCCGCCGCGAAGAGCGCCGGGGCGCTGGCCGCCTGCACCCCGATGACGAGCACGCCGGCGCAGCAGATGACCGCCTGGAGCGCGGCCATGGCGGCGAGCAGGAGGAAGCGGCCCCAGTAGCGCTGGCCGAGCGTGAGGTTCTCGATGCCCTCGCCGTCGGCCTCCTGGCGCATGATGACGAGCAGCATGAAGGCGCCGATCCAGAAGGTGAGGTTCATGAACAGCGGGGCCATGGCGCTGCCGTAGGCGTTCAGCGGGTAGAGCGACTCGGTGACCACCTCGGTGGGCGAGGCCATGAAGCCGGCGATCTTGCCGGCGTCGAGCCCCTCCTCCCCGAACAGGCGCGCGAGCGCGTCGGAGGCGCCGAAGGCCTGCACATCGTTGTACACAAGGCCCAGCTCCGACTCTATCCCCTCGAAGAGCTGGTCGGTCTGCTCGACGGTGGAGCGCGCCGTGTCCATAGTGGCGTCCAGCTGGTCCACCACAAGGCCGGTCTGCTCCACGAGAAGCCGCTGGTCGCCGAGGGACGCGTCCAGGGCGGAGGCCGTGGAGGAGAGCGCCTCCAGGGCGTCGTCGACCGCCGGCAGCGTGGTGCCGAACAGGCCCGTGGCGTAGGAGCCCATGGAACCGGTGGCGCCGCTCACGGCGTCGTCGAGGGCGGCCGCAGCGTCCCCGACGGCCCCCGAGGTGTCCTCGGTGCGCTGGGCGAGGCCCGACAGCGACGAGAGGGTGTCGGCCGCCGCCGCGGTCCGCTCGTCGAGGGTGTCGGCCAGGGCCGCGAGCGCGTCGCGCTCGGCCCCCTCAGGCAGGGAGGCGGCCGCCGAGCGCACGGCCTCGGCCAGAGCGCGGCTCTCCCCCACGGCCACGTTGCCCTGGGCGATGGCCGCCTGCACGCTGCCCGATGCCTGGCCCACCGCGCCCTCGAGGGCCGCCGCGGCGCTGCGGGCGCGCGAGGAGGCGTCCGTGGCGGCCGTGAGGCTCTTGCCGAAGGCCGGGGCGGCGAAGGCGGAGAAGTCGGCCAGGGTCTTCTGGAGCCCCGCGGAGGTCTCCTTGAGCTCGTCGAGAGTCCCGTCGGCCGCGTCGATCCCCTCGCCGGCGCGCCCGAGGGCCTCCCGGGCCTCGTCGGCCTTCTCCTGGGCGCCCTTGGCGGTCTCGCCGATCTTCGCGAGGGTGGTGCGCGCATCCCCCACCGCCCCGATGGCCGCCGAGAGCTTCTCGGCGGCCCGCGAGCGCGTCTCGTCGGCCGAGGCGCGGGAGTCGTCGATGGCCTCGTCGATGGCCTTGACGGCCACGTCGGTCACCGTGGACACGAAGGTGGAGTTCACCGTCTCGTCCAAGGTGGTGGCGCCCGTGTCGGTGATCTTGGGCGAGACGGGGCCCGCCTTCTCGTTCACGTAGTACTCGAGCTTGGGCTGGGTGAAGTCGCCCGTGGTGAGGGTGAGCAGGTCGGCCGTGAAGTGCTCGGGGATGACGAAGGCGGCGTAGGCCGCGCCCGAGCGAACCTCGTCCATGGCGGCGTCGTAGTCGGTGAACTCCCACTTCAGCTGGGTGTTCTCGTGCAGCTGGTCGACGATTCTGTCGCCCACATTCAAATCCCCGGTCAGATCGGACGAGCCGCCGGCGTCCTGATTCACCACGCACACCGTGAGGTTGCCGGTGTTGTCGTAGGGGTTCCAGAAGCCGATGACGTTGTACCAGGTGTACACCGAGGGCAGCACGAGCAGCGCCGCGACCACCACGAGCGCCGCCGGGGTATGCACGAGGCGCAGAAGGTCGCGCCTCAGTATCTTCAACACGTTCCTCACGGAAACGGGTCCTTTCCGCATAAACTGGGCCGGAAAACAGTATCGTCCATCATAGCGCAACCCTGAGGCGCGCGCTCAGCCTTGTTGACGGATCGGAACCATCAGTCAGCCGGCGCGGACGGCCGGCGAAGGCGCGGGCTCCCCGCCCATGCGCCTCCAGGCGCGCGGCATCCGCTCGCGGGCGCGGGGCCTCCCGGCGCCCAGGGCGGCACCACGCATCCCCGCCCCTCCGCTCGAGACCCCAACGAAAAAGGCGGCCTCCGGAGAGGCCGCCTCGGGCAGTGCTCGTTTTCACTCAACCCTTAGTGCACGTCGTTGTCCTCGCCAACGATGTTGTGCAGGTCGGGGTCGTACACCAGGCCGCCATGCTCCTTGTGGATGAACATGAGCTTGGTGGGGGCGAAGCCCTCCACGTTGGCCAGGTACACGTGGATGAACATGAAGATGATGAACACGTACATGCCGAAGTAGTGGATGATGCGCATGGACATGAGACCGCCCACGAGGTTCGTCGTCGCGGCGAACACGGGCACGTTCATGGTCACGCCCCACAGGCACAGACCGGTCCAGAACATCAGCAGGATGAGGATCGGGATCAGCAGATAGCTGATCTTCTGCGGCACGCCGAGCTTGGCGCCCAGGGGATGGTCCTTCTTCAGGAACAGGTAGTACTTGATCCACTCCAGGGCCTGATGGCGGTTGTCCTTCTGGGGCAGCCAGGTCTTGTAGTCGGTCACCTGCTGGCGGGTGCCGCCGGTGGGCGAGGTCTTCACGAAGAAGGCCATGATCACGCGGGCCACGCAGTTGATGAACAGCACGAAGCCGAAGAAGATATGGCAGCCGCGGGAGATGCCCGTGAGGTAGGGCAGCACCGGGAAGTGGATGATGATGCCCGACAGGATAAGCATGATCATGGCCACGAGGTTGATCCAGTGGGTCACCACGAATACGAGAGGATGGGCCTCTTTGTAGTGTGCGAGATGGGCCATCTTACTTCACCCCCCAAGGGCTGGTGACGGTCTCGAAGGACTTGCCGGTCGCGCGGTCGGTCACATGCACGGCGCAGGCGGTGCAGGGATCGAAGGAATGGACCGTGCGCAGGGCGTTGATCGGCTTCTCGATGTCGGCCACCGGCACGCCGATGAGCGCCTGCTCGAGCGGGCCGTGCTCGCCCTGGGAGTTGATGGGAGCGAGGTTCCACGTGGACGGGATGATGATCTGGTAGCCCTCGATCTTGCCGTCGACCACCTTCTCGGAGTGGTAGAGGGCGCCGCGGGGGGCCTCCCAGAAGCCGGTGCCCTCGCCGGTGGTGCGCTCGGGAGCGCGGAAGTACTCGGAGTCGCCGCCCTTGATGGCCTCGGCGAGCTCGGTGACCCACTCCACCATGAGGTCGGCCACGTACATGGTCTCGATCTGGCGGATGGCCGTGCGGCCGAGGGTGGACTGGAAGGCGGACAGGTCGCCCGGCTTCGCGCCCAGGATACCGAGCACCGCGTCGACGTTCTCCTTGATGAAGGGCACGCCGCGCACGTAGGCCGCGAAGATGCGGGACATGGAGCCCGCCTCCATCGGCTTGCCGTCGTAGGCGGGGCACTTGACCCAGGTGTAGCGGTCGTCGACGTTGTAGTCGGTGAAGTCCGGGTCGGTAGTGAAGTAGGGCGAGGTGTAGGTCTCGTCGCCGGCGTACCAGGAATGGCCCATGTACTCGGTGATGAGGTTCTCCTGCACGTCGGACACGTCGAAGCTCTCGTTGAGCACGCCCATGGGCAGGTAGCGGTTCTTCATCTGCTCGATGTAGTCGTCGCCGTAGGGCCAGCCGTTGCCCTCGAACACGCCCCAGGCGATGTAGCGGCCGCAGCCCTTGCCGAAGGTCAGCGCCTCGGCGTAGGGGCCCGCGAGCGCCACGGTGTCGGCGAGCACGGTGTCGTTCACCCAGTCGCGCACCTCGATGGCCATGGCGAGCAAATCGTCGAGCTTGCTCTCGGTGGGCACCCACATGTTGCCGCCGGGGATGGAGGTCATGACGTGGGGCATCTTGCCGCCGAGCAGCGCCGCCATCTCGGAGGCGCGGGCCTGCATCTTCAGAGCCTCCAGGTAGTGGGAGGTGAGGATGAGGTCGAGCTCGGGGGTGAGCTTGTAGGCCTCGCCGCCGTCGGCGTCGAACCAGTTGCCCGAGAAGATGGACAGCTGGCCGTTGGCCGCGAAGGCGCCCAGCTTATCGTAGAGCTGGTTCAGGTCGGAATGCAGCGCCAGGCCGTTCTCCAGGGCGACGGCGTAGGCGTCGTCCACGTTGGCGTTCAGCGCGTTCAGCGGGTTCACGTAGTCGAGAGCCGCCAGGTTGTACAGCCACAGGATGTGGCTGTGGAGGAACTGCGCGCCCTCCAGCAGGTTGCGGACGATGCGCGCGTTGTTCGAGATCGTGATGCCGTAGGCCTTGTCGCCGGCGATGGACGACGCATGGGCGTGGGACACGGGGCACACGCCGCAGATGCGCTCGACGATCTGGGCGGCGTCCTCGGGCGTGCGGTTCTGCACGACGAGCTCCATGCCGCGGAAGCAGCCGCCGGAGACCCAGGCGTCGGCAACCTTGCCGTTCTCCACTTCCATCTCGACGCGGAGATGGCCCTCGATACGGGTAATGGGATCGATAACGGAACGTGTCAAGTCAGCTCACCTCCTTCTAGTCGTTGTTGCGGGGATCGGCGTTCTTATGGACGAGCTCCTCGTCCAGCACAGGGCCGCCGGTGACCGGGTCGGCATAGGTGCCGATCTCCTGGTCGGGGTGCTTGGCGTCCCACTTGCGGATCTTCTCGAAGGGCGCGCCGCCGTCCATGCGGCCGGAGGCCTTCATGCCGAAGCCGTGCACCACGAGCGCGGCGGCCACAAGACCCGTGACGGCCACGGCGATGGTGGTCGGCTGCAGGCTCAGCGGGCCCACGCGCAGATCGCGCATGCGCTTGTAGAAGGGGGTGTTCACCTCGACCCAGTTGTCGCCGGGGTTGTGCGGGTTCGACTCGCAGCAGCCCACGCAGGGCGCGCCGGCCTGCACGCACCAGCTGCGGCGGTTGTTCCACAGCGTGACGCCGCACAGGGCGCGGGTCTGCGGGCCCTTGCAGCCCACGGGGTACAGGCAGTAGCCGAGCGCCTCCTCCTCGGAGCCGAACTCGTAGACGAACTCGCCGTTCTCGAAGTGGCCGCGGCGCTCGCAGTTGTCGTGGATGGTCTGGTTGAACAAATCGCCCGGCATGTTGAAGTCGTTCAGGCGGTTGAGCAGCAGGTCCATGTCCTTCATGACCACGACGTCCACCAGCACCGACATGACCCACTCGGGGTTCACCGGGCAGCCGGGCACGTTCACGACCGGGGTTTCCACGCCGACCTTCTCGAGGTACTGCTGGACGCCCAGGGCCTGCGCCGGGTTGGGGGCGGCGGCCATCCAGCCGCCGTTGACGGCGCAGGAGCCCACTGCCACGACGGCGTTGGCGCTCTCGGCAGCCTCCACCAGCGCGGTGATGCCCGTCTCGCCGGCCACGCGCAGGGCGTTGCCGTCGAAGGCCTCGAGCACAGCACCCTCGTAGATAAGGATGTAGTTGCCGGCCGCAATGGTCTGGGCCTTGGCCTCTTCCACGGAATGTCCCGCGGCGGCCGACAGGGTCTCCGAGTAGTTCAGGGAGATCAAGTCGAGCACCACGGACGCCACATCGGGAGTCTCCACCTGGGCGAAGGACTCCGTGCAGCCCGTGCAGGACGCGCCCTCGATCCAGATGACCGGGTACAGGTCACCGGACGTCGCGCCGATAACAGACTCCTCGAGCGCACTCGCCACGCGCGGGACCGCCAGCGGGGACAGGCCCGCGGCGGCGGCGATGCCGGCGCACAGCTTCATGAAGCTGCGGCGGGACACGCCACGCGAGGCAAGGATGCTGTCGAACTCTGACATCGTTGCCTGATTTTCCATGCGTACACCTCCTCATAGGTGTCTCGTCTCTCTTACATGCACTGGGTAGAGTATCCTTATCCGCGCCACATTTGCTCCACGGAATACGGATAGATGCGAAAACAACCCACCAGCGGCCTGAAAATGTTACGCCTCAGGTTGCGGGTAACAAAGTGGCGCCCCGTCAACAGGGGCAACGCCGAGCCGCCCGCGACGAAATGCCTGCGGAAGGCTGCAGGTCGTTAACGCAACCGCGCTATTCTCCCATGAACGGGCACCTTGGATTTGATGTTCTGGCGACTGCTTGGCGACCGCGGGGAAACGGATCGGGAACAGAACATAGGCCGGGAAGGCGACCACGAGAGAACCCGATGCCAGAGAGAATCCCGCCCTGCCGGGGGCAAGCCCGAGCTAGCCCGCGGAGGGGCGAAGCCTGAGCCAGCCGGGGTGAAGCCCGCGCTGCCCGGGAGGCAAGCCCGCGCTAGCCGGCGGAGGGGCGAAGCCCATGCCAGCCGGAGAGGCGAATCCCGGGCTGCCCGGGGAGGGCAAGTCCGAGCTAGTCGACGGGATAGGCCCCCTCTTTTTCCCTCCCCCTTTCCCTCCCCCTTTCCTTTCCTCTTTTCTCT
>NZ_CAUASN010000048.1 GCF_958431955.1 uncultured Adlercreutzia sp.
TGATGGGGTTGCGGTAGCGGAACTCGCTGGCCACCTCCACCTCGCAGGGGATGCGTGCCCAGGCCTCGATGAGGTTCTTGGCGATGAGGCCGGCATGATAGGAGGTGCCGCAGGCGATGACGTAGACGCGGTCGATGAGGTTCAGCTCCTCGGCGGTCATGTCGAGCTCGTCGATGGAGAGCGCGCCGCCCGACAGGCGCCCCGCGAGCGTGTCGCGGATGACGCGGGGCTGCTCGTGGATCTCCTTCAGCATGAAGTCGGGGTAGCCGCCCTTCTCGGCCACGTCGATGTCCCAGTCCACGTGGGTCACCTCGGGCTCGATGGAGGCACCGTCCGTATCGAAGTACTCGATGGCATCGGCCGTAAGGCGCGCCATCTGGTTGTCGGCGAGCACCACCACGTCGCGGGTGGCGTCGATCATGGCGATGATGTCGCTGGCCACGTAGCTGCCGCTCTCCCCGCGGCCCACCACGATGGGCGAGTCCTTGCGGCAGGCGATGATGGTGCCGGGCTCGCCGTCGGCCATGACGGCCAGGCCGTAGGCGCCCACCAGGCGCGAGACGGCCTCGGCCACGGCGGCGCGCAGATCGCCCTCGCCGGTCTCACGCATGCGGTGGTAGGACTCCTCCACCAAGTGCGCCACCACCTCGGTGTCGGTGTCGGAGGAGAACACGTGCCCGCGGCCCACCAGCTCCTCGCGCAGCTCGGCGAAGTTCTCGATGATGCCGTTATGCACCACGGCGATGTCCCCCGCGCAGGAGGTGTGCGGGTGCGCGTTGGCCTCGCTCGGCTTGCCGTGGGTGGCCCAGCGGGTATGCCCGATGCCGCAGGTGCCCGCGAAGTCGAAGTGCTCCAGGGTGTGGGCGAGTTCGCTCACCTTCCCCTTGCGGCACACCACCTGGATGGCGTCGCCCTCCTGGATGGCCACGCCGGCCGAGTCGTAGCCGCGGTACTCCATGCGGGAGAGGCCCTCCACCAGAACAGGCTCGGCGGCCTGTGCCCCCGTGTACCCGACGATTCCGCACATAGTTCTGCTCCTTAGCAAAAAGGGGCGACCGCACAGGCCGCCCTCGGTTCTCTCAAGCGATGGGGCTATTGTAGCGTCCGACGCGGCGGCCCGTCGCCCCTTTCACGAAACGCCCGCAGGTAATCGCCCGATGCCCGCGGCCATTTTTGGCTTGGAATGAACGATTTGGGAACCGAGAGGGGCCCCGCGGGACGTACAGGGAAGTTGCCGAAGCGCTGCGAGCGGAGTTATGCCTGGTGGCGTCTTCAGGAAAGCACGGCGGGAACCCGCTCGAGTTCCCAAACCGTGCTTTTCAAGCCAAAAACTAGGCAGAGGGCCCGGCGGGCAGCTCGTCGAGCATGGTGCGCGCCTCCTTGAACTGGCGGGTGAGCTCCTCCATGGGATCGCGCCGACGCTCTTGGGCGGCCACCGACTCGTCGGTGATCGCCATGGCGCAGGCCACCGCATCGGTGTGCGTGTAGGACAGCGAAATGGGAATCTCGCGCACGCCCTGCTCGCGCGCCACCTCCCGGGCACGGCCCGTGAGCACCACATAGGGGCGCCCCTTGGCCGTGCGGCGTACCTCCACGTCGAGCCAGCCGATGCCCTCGGAAAAACCCGTGCCGAGCGCCTTCAGCACCGCCTCCTTGGCGGCGAAGCGCGTGGCGTAGTGCACCTCGGGGTGCGCATGGGAGTCGCAGTAGGCGCGCTCGGCAGCCGAGTACACCTTCTCGGCGAAGGAGGGCGAGCGACGCAGGATCTTCTCCATGCGCCCGATCTCCACGATGTCCACGCCGAGGCCCACCGTCTCGTCGGGCACGGCCATGGACAGGGCACCGTCCACAATGGCCTGGGATTTCTTGGAACGGGCCATGGCGTTACGCCCGCACTTCCGCGCCGGTGGCCTTCTGCACCTTGTCCACGAGCTTGGCGTGGGCCCGCTCCACTTCCTCGCTCGTGAGCGTGCGGTCGGCAGCGCGGTAGGTGAGGCTGTAGGCCATGGACTTCTTGCCCGCGCCCACGCGCTCCTCGTCGCGGTACACGTCGAACAGCGCCACCGACTCCAGAAGCTTGCCGCCGGCCGACGTCATCACCTGCACGAGCTTCTCGTGGGGCACGTCCTCCGCCACGACGAAGGCCTGATCCACGGCCACAGCGGGGAAGGTGGGCACGTCCACGTAGTCGCGGGCGGGGCGGGAGGCGCGCATGAGCGCCGTCATGTCCAGCTCGAAGGCCACCACGGGAGCAGCTGCGTCGAAGGCGTCGCACACGAGCGGGTGCACCTCGCCCACCCAGCCGATCACGGCGCCGTTGCTCAGCATCTCGGCGGCGCGGCCCGGCTGCAGCTGGGGCGCCTCGTCGGCGGAAAGGGCCCGGAAGCGCACCTTGGGCAACGCCAACTCGCGGGCGATGCTCTCCAGCACGCCCTTGCCGTCGAAGAAGTCGAAGGGCACCGCCGGCGCGTTCCAGGCCGTATCGGCCATGGCGCCCGCGAGCACGCCGACGAGCTTCTTCTTCTCCTTGGCGCGCTTCTTGCCCTCATGGGCAGTGAACACCGTGCCGATCTCGTAGAGCTGGATGTTCTTCACGCCGCGGGCCTGGTTGTAGGCCACCGAGCGCAGAAGCCCGGGCAGAATGGACTGGCGCATGACGGACATGTCGGTGTTGAGCGGGTTCAGAAGCTCCACCGCGAGCCCCAGCCCATCGGCGGGCAGGCGCAGGCGCTCCACATCGCCCGGCTCGGCGAAGGAGTAGGTCATAGTCTCGTTCAGGCCCGCAGCGCGCAGCACGTCGTTCACGCGGCGCGCCACCTGCTGCTCGGGCGTGCGCACGCCCACGCGCTCGCGGCCGCCGGGCAGCGTCGGCGGGATGCGGTCCATGCCCCACAGGCGCAGGACCTCCTCGTACAGATCGATCTCGCGCTCCAGGTCGGGCCGGAAGGTGGGGGCGAGCACCGAGAGCACGTCGGCATCGTCGGTGGCCTCCACGGCGCAGCCGAGGCGCACGAGGATGTCCTCGATGAAGTCGGCCGGGATATCGGCGCCCATCATGGCCTTGAAGCGCGGGATGCGGAAGGCAAGCGGGCGCGGGGCGGCCTCGCGCCCGTAGACGTCCACCACGCCGGGGCGCACGGTGCCCCCGGACACCTCGGCGAGCAGGGCCGCGGCCGCTTGGGACACGAGCTCGCACAGATTCTCGTCCACCCCGCGCTCGTAGCGCATGGAGGCCTCGGAGATGAGCCCGAGGTTGCGGCTCGTGCGGGAGGTGCGCCCGTTGCAGAAGTCAGCCGACTCCAGAAGCACGGTAGTGGTGGCCTCGGTCACCTCGGTGTCGAGGCCGCCCATCACGCCGGCGAGCGCCACGGCGCGCTTCGGCGTGGCGATGACGGTCATGTCCTCGGTGAGCGTGCGCTTCTCGCCGTCGAGGGTAACAAGCTCCTCCCCCTCCTCGGCGGCGCGCACCACTACCTGCACATGCCCTTCGGCGTCGGCCAGGGTATCCAAGTCGAAGGCGTGCAGGGGCTGGCCGTACAGGTATAGGATGTAGTTGGTCACATCCACCACGTTGTTGATGGGGCGGCCGCCGGCCGCGCTCACGCGCTCGGCGAGCCAGTCAGGCGAGGGGCCAACCTTCACGTTGTCGATGACGCGGGCGGTGTAGCGGGGGCAGCGGTCGGTCTCGGCCACCGTGACGGCGACGGTTTCGGCCACATCGGCGCCAGCGGTGACGGCTGCCAGCTTGGCCACGTCGGCGACGAGCGGGTAGGTCACCGGCTGCTGGTACATGGCGCCCACCTCGCGGGCCATGCCTACCACCGACAGGCAGTCGGGGCGGTTCGGGGTGATCTCCAGATCGAGCACGGTATCGCCCGAGCCGATCACCTCGGCCATGGGCGTGCCCACGGGCGTCCCCTCGGGCAGGATCCAGATGCCCGAGTGGTCCGACCCCAGCCCCAGCTCGCGCTGGGAGCAGCACATACCGCAGCTGACCACGCCGCGCAGCTTCGACTTCTTGATCTTGAAATCGCCGGGCAGCACCGCGCCCACCGTCGCCACGGGCACGAGGATGTCGGCGGCGATGTTCGGCGCGCCGCAGACGATCTGCACCGGCTCGCCCGCGCCCGTATCCACCGTCACCACGTGCATGTGGTCGGAATCGGGATGGGGCTCGCAGGTGAGCACGCGCCCCACGACGACGCCCTCGAAGGCCTCGCCGGTCTTCTCCACGCCTTCCACACCCGTGCCCGTCAGATCGAGCCGATCGCAGAACGCCTTCAAATCAGAGGGAACGTCCGTATATTCCGAAAGCCACTTCAAAGATACCTTCATGATGTTTTCTTTCTCTTGAACCAAAGCCTCAACTTGAATTCAACAACGTCAACGCCCAGAGGGATTTTAGGTGGTGCTCACCAGGCGAGTTCGCAGCAGCGCCATCGTTCGCAGGCGACACTGGGCGTTCCGACCGAGCGAGTTCCGCAGCGAACGGAAATGCCCTGTGGGCATTTCCGCCGAGCGAGGACTGCCTGAGCGAATCGGAACGCCCAGTGTCGCCGCTCCGGCAGAGCCACAGCTAAAATTGCCTCAAGAATCTCATGTCGCCCTCAAGCAGCATGCGCAAATCGGGCACGTCGTACTTCAGGCAGGCAATGCGCTCCACCCCCATGCCGAAGGCGAAGCCGGAGTACTCCTCCGGGTCGATGCCGCTCATGGAGAGCACGTTCGGATCCACCATGCCGCAGCCGAGGATCTCGATCCAGCCCGTGCCCTTGCACATGCGGCAGCCCTCGCCGTGGCAGATGCCGCAGCTCACGTCGGCCTCGGCCGAAGGCTCCGTGAACGGGAAGTAGTGGGCGCGGAAGCGCGTCTTTCGCTCGGATCCGAAGATCTGCTTGCACATGTAGTCGAGCGTGCCCTTCAAATCGCCGAAGGTGATGCCCTTATCCACGACCAAGCCCTCGATCTGGTGGAACTGCGGAAGGTGCGACGGGTCGGCCACGTCGCGGCGATACACCTTGCCCGGCGCGATCATATAGATGGGCAGGTCCCAGTCCTCCATCACGTGCACCTGCACGCCGGAGGTCTGGGTGCGCAGAAGCACGTCGGACTCGCCGCGCACCCGCGAGGCGTCGCCCGAGAGGTCGCGCACGTAGAAGGTGTCCTGCATGGAACGGCTCGGGTGGTCAGCCGGAGCGTTCAGGGCCGTGAAGTTGTAGTAGTCGGTCTCGATCTCGGCGCCTTCCACCACCTTGTAGCCGAGGCCCAAAAAGATATCGGACACCTCGTCGATGATGCCGTTGATGAGGTGGCGCGTGCCCATCTGCTGCACGCGGCCGGGCAGCGTGACGTCCACGGCGGCCGCGTCGATGGAGGCGGCCAGCTCCGCCGCGTCGATGGACGCCTTGGCGGCCGCGAGCGCCTCCTCGATCTCGCCGCGGGCCGCGTTCACGGCCTTGCCCACGGCGGCGCGCTCCTCGGGGGGGACCGATCCCATGGAGCGCAAATAGCCGGTCAGGGTGCCGGACTTGCCCAGCACCGCCACGCGCACGGCCTCCAGCGCCGTCGAGTCGCAGGCCGCCTCGATCTCGGCCAAGGTGCGCTCGCGCAGGACGGCCAGTTCCTCTGCAATTGCCATAGCTGCTTCGCCTTTCGCTCTCGCTTCCAACAAAAAGAGCCCTCTCCCGCCTCGGCCGGGCGCCATGCCCGGAAACCCAAGGACGAGAGAGGGCTCTCGCGGTACCACCTCGGTTGGCGACGGACCGCCGCGCCCATGGCGCAGTCGTCAAGCCGCCCGCTCGTTGCGCTCGATCACGGGAGCGAACCGTCGCCCCCTACTGGCCGTCTCGCGGGAGTGCCGCGTCCGGGTTCAGGAGCGCTGCTCGGAAGGGAACGGACTCGCCTCGCCGGCCGGGCCCTTTCAGCCGAGGGGCCCTCTCTGGAGACCGCGAACGCGCGAGCCTTATCTTCGTCGTCGCATGTAGCTGTGAAGTATAGCGCACTTTGCCGGGCCGTGCGGGGAGATTTCCCGCTGCGCGGCGCGCGCCTACAGGAAGCGGTACTGCACGGTGCGCAGGCCCCAGTCGCGGCAGCTGGAGAACCCGAAGGCCTTCCACACGCCGGGCTGCAGATCGAGCACGCGGCTGCCGCCGCCCATGGAACCGCAGTCGTTCACCGTGGCGTATACCGTCATGCCGCCGTAGCGGATCTCCACCGTGCGGCCGAAGTAGCTGCGGTAGTTCGGCATGGACTTGGGCACCGCCACGCCCATGGAGTTGTCATCGCAGATGGCGCCGGTGGAGGTGGTGCCCGGGTTGGGCGTGGTGGGATCGGTGCTGCCGCCGTAGGCGGAGGCGGTGCCGGTGCGCCAGCCCTCTTCCGACGACGATCCGGAATCTGAGGAATCCGAGCCGCTGTCGGATCCGCCCGACGAGTCGCCCGGATCGGGCGCCACCGGCTCGTCATCGGGAACCACCGGCTCGCGGCCGCCCGTGTTGGCATCGGGGCTCTCCTCCACCTCGTTGGCAGCGGCGGCCTCGGCCTCCTCCTTCTGCTTGCGGAGGGCCTCGGCCTGGGCGGCCAGCTCGGCCAGGCGCGCGGCCTGATCCGCCTTCGCGTCGGACAAACGCTCAGTGGCGCCCTGCACCACAGCCTCGGCCTGGGCGCGCTTCTCCTCCTGGGCCGCGAGCGCCTGCTCCTGCTCGTTCTTCTGGGCGTTCAGCTCCTCGGACACCGCGTCGAAGGCCTGCTTGCGCTCCTTCTGCGCCGCGACCTCGTCGGCCTGGTAGGCCATGATCTGGTTGACGTACTCCATGTTGCGGAGAAGGTCGTCGAAGTTCTTGGAATCGAGCACGAGCCCGAGCAGCCCCATGGAGCTGCCGTCGCGGTACTCGCCCACGGCCACCTGCTCCAAGGCGGCGCGTCCCTCGAGCATGGCCTGCTGCGCCTCCATGGCCGCGGCGGCCGTCTCGTCTATCTGCTGCTGGAGCCGCTCCACCTCAGCGGTGAGCTGCTCGTACTCGCTGTTTATCTCAGCCATGCGCGACTCGGCGGCATCGAGCGTGGCCTGGGCGTCGTCAACGGCGGCCTGGGCGTCGTCGGCCGGATCCGCGAGGGCGGATACGGGCGCGAGCCCCGCCACGGAGAGGGCGAGCAGGATCGCCATGAAGCACGCGATCAGACGCCGTCCTTGTCGTTGCAGGTATACCAAGGCATCCCTTTCGTCATACTGACAATTCCCGAGACCGCCGGGCACCCAACGGGGCCGCCGGCTCGAGACATATCGCCTAATCTTCCCGAATAAGCCGCTCTCTGACAAGCATCTTGCCGAAAAAGACACGATCGGGAGATGCTCCTGTTGCTCACTCTATCAGATTGTTGATCATAATGCAAATATTTGTTCGTATTACTATTGCAATTTTCCCTCAGTCGCCTTACACTGCGATCATGACAGGAAAGGAGGCGCCCATGCACGCCATGGTCACGGCCCGCGTCCCCGTGGAGATTCGGGATCAGGTCAACGCGCAGCTGCGCGCCATCGGCTCGTCGCCCACCGAGCTGGTGAACGCAGCCTACGACTACGTCCTCAGGACCGGGGAGCTGCCCGACCCCCGCTCCGACGAGCAGCCGATGCGCATCACGCTCACCGACGCGCAGGTCAACGAGCTGAGGTTCCGCCTCCGCCACGCTACGCGCAGCGTCCCGGCCGAGTTCTGGGGGCCCCGCGGCGCCGCGCTCGCCGCGGCCGCGATGCCGGCGCCCGACGAGGAGGCGTAGGCCCATGAGACTGCTCATAGACACCGACACCCTGCTCGACTTCGTGGCCGAGCGCCCCGACGCCCGCGAGGCCTGGAACAAGCTCAACGCCCTGGAACTCACGGGCGCCGCCGAGCTGTGGGTGGCCGCCGACAGTTTCGACGACGTGCGCCGCGCCCTGCTCGCGGCCCTTCCCGACGCCGAGGCGCGATCGGCGCTGCGCTCCACCATGGGGTTCCTCTCGGTCTGCTCCGTCGACGGGGCAGACGTCCGCTTCGCGCTGGATCACGGAAGCCTCCCCTACCATACCGCCCTCACGGAGTCATGTGCCCGCAAGATCAGCGCCGACTTCATCATCACGAACGCGGGCGCCGCCGACATCCCGCGCGCCGTACGGCGCGTGAGTCCCGAAGAGCTCTTCGAGGCGCTCGAGCAGGAGCGGGGCTTGGTGTTCGACCTCATCGACTTCTAGGAGCGCGCCATGATCGACGAAATCCAGGTCCAGGACATCGCCCTCATCCGCCAGGCGTCCCTCACGCCGAGCGCGCGCCTCACCGTGCTCACCGGCGAGACAGGCGCTGGGAAAACGGCCCTCATCTCGGCCTGCAAGCTCCTCGTCGGGGCACGGGCCGACAGCTCGGTGGTCCGCGAGGGCGCCGAGCGGGCGCAAGTGAGCGGCCGGCTGTTCGCCGGCGAGAGCGACGAGGAGCTCGTCATCACGCGCCGGGTGGGCGCCGACGGGCGCTCCCGCGCCACCATCAACGGAACTATGGCCAGCGTCGCCGAGCTCTCCGAGACGGCGGGGCCCCTCATCGAGCTCTGCGGCCAGCACGAGTACCAGTCGCTGCTGCGCACCGCCGAGCACGGCCGTATCCTGGACGACTGGGCCGAGGGAGCCCGGGAAGCCGCCGAAGCCTACCGGGCCGCCCTCGCCGAGGCCAACGAGGCCCAGCGGCGCCTCGACGAGGTCCGCGCCCAGGCGAGCGCGTCCACGGCCCAGTTGGAGGAGGCGCGCTTCGCCCTGCAGCAGATCGAGGCCGTCAACCCCCAGGGAGGCGAATACGAGGAGGTGCGCGACTGGCTCGCCCGGGCCGAGCACGCCGAGACGCTCGCCCGCAACTCCCACGGAGCCGCCGAGGCGCTCTCGGGCGATGGCGGCGCGCTCGACGCACTCGGCTCCGCCATCGCCCTCATCGAGGAGGCGGCTCGCGCCGACGAGGAGCTCGCCCCCTACGCGCAATCGCTGCGGGAGGCCTCCTTCGTCGTTGAGGACGTCGCGCGCGATATGGCGGCCTACTGCGACGGGATCGACTTCGACGCCGCCTCGCTCGCCGAGGCCCAGGAGCGCATGGGAACCCTCATGGGGCTCATGCGCAACTTCGGCCCCACTATGGAGGAGGTCTTCGGCCACTGGGATGCGTGCGCGGCCCTCGTCAGGGCCGTCGACGATGCCGACGGGGCCACCGAGACCGCCGAGCGAGAACTTGATGCGGCGGAGCGCGCGCTCGCCGAGACGGCGGCGGCCTACGACGCAGCCCGCGCCGAAGCGGCACCCCGCTTCGCCGAAGCGGTGAGCGCCGTGCTCGCCCGCCTCGAGATGGGAGGGGCGGCGCTCGAGTGCACCGTGGAGGCACTCCCCCGCGCGCAGTGGACGCGCCACGGCTCGAGCGCGGTGGCCTTCACGTTCCGCCCCGGCAAGTCGATGCAGGCGCGCCCCCTCACGCGCATCGCCTCCGGCGGCGAGATCAGCCGCGTGCTTCTGGCAGTGAAGGTGGTGCTCGGCAAGCGGGATGGCGCCGAGACCCTCATCTTCGACGAGGTCGATGCCGGCGTGGGGGGAAACACCGCCAACGCGCTCGCCGCCGTGCTCGCCGAGCTGGCCGAGAGCCACCAGGTCATCGTCATCACCCATCTGGCTCAGGTGGCCGTGCTCGCCGATGTCCACTACACCGTCGTCAAGACCGAGGGAGATGCTCCGCAGACCGAGCTCTCCCCCGTCGAGGGCGAGGCCCGGGTGGCCGAGGTGGCGCGTCTGCTGTCGGGCAGCGCGACCGACACCTCGCTCGCCCACGCCCGGGAACTCCTGGAGGCCGCGGGACGCTAGGCAGACCCGCCGCCCTAGCCCTTACGGAAAAGCTGTATCTGATCCTTAGGCCTTCGGACATAGAAAACCTCCCATTTCTCATCGCTCAAGAAATGGGAGGTCGTTCAGAGCGGGCGGAGCCTCCTTACGCGCCCGCCGCGTCCTGCAGCTGCTGGGCGAGGGCCTCCACATCGTCGTAGGCGATGAGCTCGTCGATGGTCACGAACTTGTAGCCCTGCTCCACGAGCTGGGGCAGCGCGATCTTCAGGGCCTCGATGGTCTGGCTGCGATCGCCGCCGCCGTCATGCATGAGCACGATGTCACCGGGCTGCACGCTCAGCAGCCGCTGGGCGATGGCCTCGGCGCCCGGGCGCCGCCAGTCCTCAGTGTCGATGTTCCAGCCGATCTCGCTCGTCACGTAGGGCGCGAGGTTCCAGATGATATCGCCGTGGTAGTTGCCGCCCGGCGAGCGGAACACCTTCGAGGCCTCCTCGCCCGTGGCGTCGGCGATGGCCTGCTGGCCCATCTGGACCTCCTCGATCTGCTTCTCGGGGCTCTGGCGCGTCATGTCCACGCTGTTGCCGCCGCCGCTCTCCGCGTGGTCCCAGCTGTGGGTGGCGATCTGGTGCCCCTCGTCGGCGGCGCGCTTCACCACGTCGGAGAAGTCGGTCTTCTCGGAGATCTGGTTGCCGATGGTGAAGAACGTGGCCTTCACCCCGTACTCCTTCAGCACGTCGAGCAGCTCGGGGGTCGTGCCGATGGGCCCGTCGTCGAAGGTGAGCGCGATCACCTTCTCGCCCTTGGTGTCGGCGTTGTACTTCAGGTAGATGTTGTCGCGGCCCTCGGTCACCGTCTCCTCGACCGTCTTGCCCGACACCTTGCCCGTGCGCTTCTCCACCTGGCCGGTCTTGCCGGGCACGTAGATGTGGATGGCGCCCTCGCCGAGCTCCTGGTGCCCCGGCTCGCTTTCCACCGTCTCGACGTCGTACTCCTCGGTGACGTCGGCCCCGTCCTCGATCTGAACCGAGTCGCCCTTGTGGAGGACGGTGCCGGGGTCGGTGAAATCGCCTCCGTTGATGGTGCCCGTGAAGGGCGTGCCGCCCCCCTCCTCGAGCACCTCGCCGTCCACGGCGAGGAGGTTGCCGGCGTGCGGCGACACGATGCCCTCGTCCACCATGTCCTGCACCGTGGAGCCCGAGCCGACCGTGCGGGTCATGCCGTTGACGGTGACGTTGAAGGTGGGGGGATTCAGGTACAGGTAGGCGCCCACGCCGATGGCGGCCAGGATGACGACGGCCACGACGATGGAGACGATGCCCGCCTTCTTCTTGCCCTTCTTCTTGTAGCGCCCCATGTCGGCGTAGGGGGCCATTTGCCCCTCGGTCTTCTGCGCGGGCATGACGCGGGGGTTGGCGGCCGAGGCCGCGTAGCCCGCGTACCCGCTCGCCTGCTGGTAGCGCGAGCCGTACTGCGGGTGGTTGGCCGCCTGGGGGTGCGGCTGGTTCGTCGCCGCGGCGTACTGCTCGTAGGCGGCGCGCGCGGCGGCCTCCTGGGAGACGGCGTCGTGGCCGTTCGGGTAGGCCGGCGCCTTCGCGGCCTCCGGCGCCTCCTCGCTCGGCGGTATGGCGGCCGCCGGGCCGGTGAGGTAGGGGGCGCCAGGGATGCTGCCGGTCCCCTGCGAGGGGTGCCGGCGCGTGGGCTTGCGGTGCTGGCGCGGGTTGTTCCGCGGGTTCTGGCTTCCTCCCGAGGGGGTCATGGGCTGGTCGGGCATCTATATCTTCCTTAAGCGCTCTGGCGGTGCTAACGGTTGTCGAGGGGCATTATACGTCCAAGCGCCCCGCTCCGGCCCTCTTTTTGCCTTACATTCCCGTAAAGTTCGCAAACCGCCCGGCCGTGCGGAGGCCCGGTGCCGCCCGCGGCGGCCTAGCTGGCGCGGCTGCTGCCGTAGGCGGCGTGCTTGCGGTTGCCGTAGGCGCTTCCCTTGCGCGCGCTCTTCCGCAAGTCCTTCAGCACGTCGTCCTCCGACTTGTCCTCCACCGAGCTCTTCAGCTTCACCACCTGGTCGCGCAGGCGGGCCGCCTCCTCGAAGTCCATGTCGCGGGAAGCGGCCGCCATGTCGTCTTCCATGGACGAGATGAGCCGCAGCACCTCCTCGCGGGACAGCTCGGCGAGCTCCTTGTTCACCTGCTCGGCCGTGGTGCCCTCCACGTCCTCGGTAATGAATCCCATAATGTCGTTGATGGCCTTGCGGATGGTCTGGGGCTCAATGCCGTGCTCCTCGTTGTAGGCCATCTGGATCTCGCGGCGCCGACGCGTCTCGTCGATGGCGCGGCGCATGGAGTCGGTGATGCGGTCGGCGTACATGATGACCTCGCCCGACACGTTGCGGGCCGCACGGCCAATGGTCTGGATGAGCGAGCGGTGGTTGCGCAGGAAGCCCTCCTTGTCGGCGTCCAGAATAGCCACGAGCGACACCTCGGGAAGGTCGAGGCCCTCGCGCAGAAGGTTGATGCCCACGAGCACGTCGAACTCGCCGCGACGCAGGTCGCGCAGGATCTCGGTGCGCTCGAGCGTAGCGATGTCGGAGTGCATGTAGCGCGCCTTCACGCCCTGGTCGAGCAAGTGGTCGGTCAGATCTTCCGCCATCTTCTTCGTGAGCGTGGTGATGAGCACGCGCTCGTCTCTTCCGGCGCGCTCCTTCGCCTCGTCGATGATGTCGTCGATCTGGCTCTTGGACGTGCGCACGACGATTTCCGGGTCCAGCAGGCCCGTCGGGCGGATGACCTGCTCCACCTGGGCGAGGCTCACCTTCTCCTCGTAGTCGCCGGGCGTGGCCGACACATAGATGAACTGCGGGATGCGCTCCTCGAACTCGTCGAAGCGCAAGGGGCGGTTGTCCAGGCAGCTGGGCAGGCGGAAGCCGTGCTCGGCCAGGGTGATCTTGCGGGAGCGATCGCCCTCGTGCATGCCGCGGATCTGCGGCACGGTGACATGGGACTCGTCGATGATGCAGAGGAAGTCCTTCGGGAAATAGTCGATGAGCGTGTAGGGCGGCTCGCCCGGCGCCCGTCCGTCCAGATGGCGCGAGTAGTTCTCGATGCCGGAGCAGAAGCCCATGGTCTCGAGCATCTCCAAGTCGTAGTTCACGCGCATCTCCAGACGCTGGGCCTCCAGGAGCTTCCCCTCCTCCTTGAACTGCATGAGGCGCTCGCGCAGCTCGTCTTGGATGGTGCCAAGGGCCTTGTCCATCTTCGGGCGCGCGGTGACGTAGTGGCTCGCCGGCCAGATGGGCAGCGCCTCGTAGCTGTTCAGCACCTCGCCGGTCACCTGGTCGATCTCGTCGATGGACTCGATCTCGTCGCCCCAGAACTCGATGCGGATGGGATGGTCGGCGTAGGGCGGGAACACGTCGAGCGCGTCGCCCCGCACGCGGAAGGTGCCGCGCTTCTGCTCATAATCGTTGCGGTCGTACTGGATGTCGATGAGCTCGTGGATAACGGCGTCGCGGTCCATTTCCTTCTGCTTGTCCACGAACACGGCCATGCCGGCGTAGTCCATGGGGGACCCGATGCCGTAGATGCAGCTGACCGAGGCCACCACGATCACGTCGCGCCGCGACAAAAGCGCGCTCGTGGCCGCATGGCGCAGCTTCTCCACCTCCTCGTTGATGGAGGCGTCCTTCTCGATGAAGGTGTCGGAGGCGGGCACGTAGGCCTCGGGCTGGTAGTAGTCGTAGTAGCTGACAAAGTACACCACGGCGTTGTCGGGGAAGAACTCCTTCAGCTCGGCGGCCAGCTGCGCGGCGAGCGTCTTGTTCGGGGCCATGACGAGCGTGGGCTTCTGCACCGCCTCGATGGTCTTGGCCATGGTGAAGGTCTTGCCCGAGCCGGTGACGCCCAGAAGCGTCTGGTAGCGAAGGCCCTCCTCCACGCCCTTCGCGAGCGCGGCGATGGCCTCGGGCTGGTCGCCCGACGGCTCGAAGGGCGAGACCACCTTGAACGGTGTATTGGCCAGCCGCACCTCGGGCAGCTTCCCCTCCATGACCATGCCCTCGATATTGGAAAGATGAGTAGACACGCAGGTCTCCTTCTCAGAATGTCGTTAGCAGAAGACCAGTCTAGCACGGCCCAAGATAATTGAACAGATGTTCGCTTACATTACCTGCGTCTCTCCATTCATGAGTGCTATACTTCGCAATCGCTGATCAGCCCTGCAAGAAGGAGACACTCATGGCGAATCTGAGGAACGTGGCACCCGGCATCGGGATCTGTGCGGCCATCGCGCTGCCGTGCTGGTTTCTCGGCGAGGCGCTGCCGGTCGTCGGCGGTCCCGTGTTCGCCATCCTGCTGGGCATGGCCATCGCCCTTTTGTGGAAGCAGCCGAGCCGCGGCGCGGTACAGGGCGGCATCGCCTTCACGGCGAAGAAGGTGCTCCAGTATGCCGTCATCCTGCTCGGCTTCGGGCTGAACCTGGCCCAAATCGCCGCCGTGGGCGCCGAAAGCCTGCCCATTATCTGCTCCACCATCGCCACGGCGCTCATCGTGGGCTACATCCTATATAAGGTACTGCGCATGGACTCGGCCATCGCCACGCTCATCGCCGTGGGGTCCTCCATCTGCGGAGGCAGCGCCATCGCGGCCACGGCACCGGTCATCCGCGCCAAAGACGAGCAGGTGGCTCAGGCCATCTCGGTCATCTTCCTGTTCAACGTCATCGCGGCGCTCATCTTCCCCACCCTGGGAAGTACGCTCGGCATGTCCAACGAGGGCTTCGGCCTGTTCGCCGGCACTGCCGTGAACGACACTTCGTCGGTCACCGCCGCCGCGGCCGCCTGGGACGGCATGCACCCGGGCGCGAACGCCCTCGACGACGCCACCATCGTGAAGCTCACCCGCACGCTCGCCATCATCCCCATCACGCTCGTGCTGGCTATCGTCATGGCGCGCAAAGAGAACGAGGCAGCGGGCATTGCGGCTCCTAGCGCGAAACCTCTCGGCGGCTTCTCGCTGAAGCGCGCCTTCCCCACCTTCATCCTGCTCTTCCTGGCAGCCTCGGTCATCACCACCGTTGCCGTCGCCGCTGGCGCCGACGTAGCCGCCTTCGCGCCCCTGAAGACCTTGAGCAAGTTCTTCATCGTCATGGCCATGGCCGCCATTGGCCTGAACACCGACCTCGTGAAGCTGGTGAGAAGCGGCGCCAAGCCCATCCTCATGGGCCTCATCTGCTGGATCTGCATCGCCGCCGCCAGCCTCGCCATGCAGCATATGCTCGGACTGTGGTAGCAAAGAGGCCGTCTCTGCGAGACGGCCTCCGAAACGTTGGTCTGCGATCAGCTCTGTGCGAGCTAGATTTCCTTCTTGTACTCGTTCCACCAGGCGAGCACCTCGTTGCGGAGCTCCTCGGGGGTGCCGTCGTTGTTGAAGACCACATCGGCCGCCTCGATGCGGTCGGCGTCGGTGATCTGGCGGGCGATGCGGGCGCGCACGTCCTCCTCCGAAAAGCCCGAGGCCACGGCGCGCTCGATGCGCGTCTCCAGCGGTGCGAGCACGGCGATGACCACGTCCGCCCCATAGGCCAGCGACTGCTGGCGATTGCGGAACACCGAGTACTCCACCACCACAGCCGGCTTCCCCTCGCGCTCGAACTCGTCGATGAGATCGGTGTAGCGCTCCTCGATGCGCGGCATGGTGATGCAGTTCAGCTTGCGCGTGGCCGCCGGGCTCGCGAAGGCCACCGCGGCCAGCTCCGCGCGCACCACTTCCCCGTTCTCATCGAAGATGCCGTCGCCGAAGGCACCGCGCAGGTCATCCTTCACCGTATCCCACGTGAGCACCTCGTGCCCCACCTGGTCGAGATCGATCCAAGCCAGACCCTCGTCGGTCAGCGCCTTGCGTGCCGTGGACTTCCCGGCGCCCATGCCGCCGATCAGAAACAGCTTCTTCATGCAGTACCTCCCCTTCGGGCGTTCGTTTTCGCTGGCATCATGATACACGAAAACAAACGGGCTGCCCCGAAGGACAGCCCGTCAAATTCGCGCTTGTGCGTCAAAGGCTACTCGGCGTCGGTGGTCTCCACCTCGACGACCTCGGCCTCGGCAGGAGCCTCGTCGGCCTTCTTGCGGCGGGCCGGCTTCTCCTCGGCCTGCACCGACTCGTCCACGTCGATCTCGAAGCCGAGCTCCTCGGCGGCGGCCTTCATGGACAGGGAGATGCGGC
>NZ_CAUASN010000049.1 GCF_958431955.1 uncultured Adlercreutzia sp.
CGGGGCGCTTCTCCTTCAACGTGAACGGCGGCCGCTGCGAGGCCTGCAAGGGCGACGGCCAGATCAAGATCGAGATGCACTTCCTGCCCGACGTGTACGTGCCCTGCGAGGTGTGCAACGGCGAGCGCTACAACCGCGAGACGCTGCAGGTGACCTACCGCGGCAAGAACATCTCCGAGGTGCTCGACATGACCGTGGAGGACGCGCTCGCGTTCTTCGAGAACATCCCGGGTATCAAGCGCAAGCTGCAGACGCTCTTCGACGTGGGGCTCGGCTACATCCGCCTGGGCCAGCCGGCCACCACGCTCTCGGGCGGCGAGGCCCAGCGCGTGAAGCTCGCGAGCGAGCTGCAGAAGCGCCAGAGCGGCAAGACCTTCTACATCCTGGACGAGCCCACCACGGGGCTGCATTTCGAGGACGTGCGCCAGCTGCTCGAGGTGCTCCAGCGCCTGGTGGACGCCGGCAACACCGTGCTCGTCATCGAGCACAACCTGGACGTCATCAAGTGCGCCGACCACATCGTGGACTTGGGGCCGGAGGGCGGCGACCGCGGGGGCACCATCATCGCCACGGGCACGCCCGAGGAGGTGGCGAAGGTGGAGGGCTCCTACACCGGGCACTTCGTCGCCCGCATGCTCGAGGAGGCCAAGCTGCCGCCGGTGGGCTAACGCGCGCCTGCTGTTGCGGGCTCGGCCGTCGGGCTCGTCGGCGAGGGGAGCGCCTCGCGGGGCCGTGGCCGGCCGTCGGCACCCTCCGCGGCCGCCTGGCCGGCATCGCGCCCCGTCGCAGATATGGAGCCTCGGGCCCCGCCGCGCCGCCGCGGCGGGGCTTCGCTATAATTGGGGCATGAAGAAACGCACAAGGGAAAAAGTGGCCCTCCTGGTCTTCGCGCTGCTCGTCGTTCTCGGCGGCAGCGTGCTTCTGCGCTATTTCGAGACGGGCCGCCCCCTCAATATGGCCGCCACGGTGGTGGACGACGCCTTCGGGCAGATGAAGGGCTACACCGCCATCGTCTACGACGGCACCTTCGACACCCTCGACGCCCTGCGCCCCGCCATGGACCACGAGGACATCGGCGCGGAGGAGCCCACGAGCCTCGGCGGCATGGTGCTCGCCGAGCTGTCGCGGCTGCCGCTGTCCATGCGCGAGAGGCCCGTGTACGCCTCGGACGTGCGCACGCTCTACGAGGAGAAGGGCGCCGGGGCCATCACGCTCGACGCCGCCGACCTGCGCCGCTACGAGGAGCCGACCATCCTCATGGCCGGCGACCGCAAGATCGGTGTTGTGGCCATCGACTACTACGCGTCCAAAAAGCAGCTCGAGAAGGTGCGCCGCGAGCTGACCGAGGCCGGAGCCCAGTCGCTCGTCTGCCTGGTGCCGCGCCTGTCGTGCCTGGCCACCATCGAGGGCTTCCAGGCGGTCATCGTGACCGACGACGACCAGGCGACGCCCGGGGCGGGGGAGGGCAGCGAGGGCGCCCATATCGTGTACGCGCCCGAGCGCGGCTCGGTGGGCGTCGTGCTGCTCACGGCCCTGAACGTGCCCTCGTCGAAGGTGTACGCCTCGCTGTAGGGCCCGTTCCGCCTGGTCTGGACCCGCTTCTGCCTTCTGCCGCTGGCTGGTTCCGGCCGCCATTGGTTTCGGGCTTTGTTTCGGCTCAGTTAATAACTCATCGTTTTGGAAAACGAGCGTCCTATAATGCGGCCAGAAGCCAGCGGGCGTGCGCGCGCCGCGGCGCCCCGACACGTCAAGGAGGTCCGCATTGAGTTACGTCGATAACGTCATCGAGCAGGTGAAGGCGAAGAACGCCGAGCAGCCCGAGTTCATCCAGGCCGTCACCGAGGTGCTCCAGTCCCTCGAGCCGGTCATCGAGGCCCACCCCGAGTACGAGGCCGCGAGCCTCCTCGAGCGCATCGTGGAGCCCGAGCGCATCGTCATGTTCCGCGTGCCGTGGGTGGACGACGCCGGCAAGGTGCAGGTGAACCGCGGCTTCCGCGTGCAGTTCAACAGCGCCATCGGCCCCTACAAAGGGGGACTCCGCCTGCATCCGTCGGTGAACCTCGGCATCATCAAGTTCCTCGGCTTCGAGCAGATCTTCAAGAACAGCCTCACCACGCTGCCCATGGGCGGCGGCAAGGGTGGCTGCGACTTCGACCCGAAGGGCAAGTCCGACATGGAGGTCATGCGCTTCTGCCAGGCCTTCATGACCGAACTGCAGCGCCACATCGGCGCCGACACCGATGTGCCCGCCGGCGACATCGGCACGGGCGCCCGCGAGATCGGCTACATGTTCGGCCAGTACAAGAAGATCAAGAACGTCTTCGAGGGCGTGCTCACCGGCAAGGGCCTCTCCTTCGGCGGCTCGTTGGCCCGCACCGAGGCCACCGGCTACGGCCTCGTCTACATCGTGGAGGAGTACTTGCGCTGCCATGACGACTCCTTCGCGGGCAAGACCGTGTGCGTGTCCGGCTCCGGCAACGTGGCCATCTACGCCACGCAGAAGGCCCAGCAGCTCGGTGCCAAGGTGGTCACCGTGTCCGACTCCACCGGTTGGGTGCACGATCCGGCTGGCATCGACGTGGAGCTGCTCAAGCAGGTGAAGGAAGTGGAGCGTGCCCGCCTCACCGAGTACGCCGCCCGCCGCGAGGGCGTGGAGTACCACGAGGGCCGCGGCGTGTGGGTCGTCCCCTGCGACATCGCGCTGCCCTGCGCCACCCAGAACGAGGTGCTCATCGACGACGTGAAGACGCTCGTGGCCAACGGCTGCAAGATCCTCGCCGAGGGCGCGAACATGCCCACCACGCTGGATGCCACCGAGTACCTGCAGGAGCAGGGCGTCGTGTTCATCCCCGGCAAGGCCGCCAACGCCGGCGGCGTGGCCACCTCGGGCCTCGAGATGTCCCAGAACTCCGAGCGCCTCTCCTGGACCTTCGAGGAAGTGGACGCGAAGCTCAAGGGCATCATGGTGAGCATCTACCACGCCATCGACGACGCCGCCCGCCGCTACGGCCACGAGGGCAACTACGTCATGGGCGCCAACATCGCCGGCTTCGAGAAGGTCGCCGATGCCATGATGGCCCAGGGCATCGTGTAGGGACGCCCGCTTACGCCGACCTACCGCTCGCGGGTGCGAGAAGAGCCCCGAAGACCGGGCTCGATCCAGACCCGCCGGTTCTCCGCCCCGTTACCGCCGCTCGCATCTTGCGGGCGGCGGTTTTTTTTGCGGCTCGTTCGCTTGTCGAGGGGCGTTCGGGTTCTGTCTTTGGGACGGTATGCGAGACGCGCGGCTTTAGTGCCGTTCTGCCCTCCACTGGGCGCGCTGGGGGGGGGCACCTGCTGCGTGCCGCAGGATGTCGAAAAGTCGCCCTTTTCATCCGCTGGTGCGAAAAAGCGCCGCTTAACGACGGAAAGTCGCCCTGCTGCGAGGCGACTTTCCGCACAATTCGTCTATGGGAGCAAAGCGACCTGGGGAAACGCGATCAGAGTGAGCCGCTTTGCCACACCAGGTGTGCCGTGAGCGCCCCAACGGGCGACTTTCCGTGCATCGGCGGCGCTTTTTCGACGCGGGACGGGAGGATCGCGGCGGTTTCGGCTGCGCGCCTCAAGCGGCGGCCTCGTCGCGGGTGGTGATATCGATGGACTCGATGAGGAACTCGTTGCCGGAGGCGAACTGGTACTCGCGGGAACCGCACTGGGGGCAGGAGAGGGGCTCGCCGCTGTGAAGGTCGACGCGGTAGCCCGCGTCGCAGTCCTTGCAGGTAACCATCACGGGAACCGTGAGGAAGGAGACCGTGCAGTTTTCGGCTATGGTCCCGCGGGTCAGGTAATGGAAGAAGCTGTCGAACATATCCTCGATGATGTCGCGCATCTCCCCGATGACCATGGTGACTCCGTCGACGGATACGGCGTCGGCGTCGCGGGCCACGTCGAGGACGGTGTCCACGACCTCGGTGCACAGTGCCATCTCGTGAATGGCGGCTCCTTTCCGTAAAGGGGGGGCGCCCCCGCCTGGGACAGGGGCGCTAAGGGAGGGCTGAATATTAGCTGAACTGTAGGCCGGCGGCCTCGCCCTCGGCGACGCGGGCGGCCATGGCTTCCTGGCTCTCGATATCGAACAGGTAGCCCTTGCTGGCGCGGACGCGGGCCTTCTTCTCGTAGTAGTCGGCGAGATCCTCGGGGATCTCGAGGTGCTCGGATACCGGCTTCATCTTGAGGCCGCGCACGCCCTGGGGGCACACGGTGGCGCACTGCCCGCAGCGCACGCAGGCGCTGTCGACGATGGGGTAGCCCTCGTCGTCCATGGTGATGGCGAGCATGGGGCACTGCTTCTCGCACATGCCGCACTTGATGCAGTCGTCCTTCTTGTGGACGAGCTCGAAGTGGCTGCAGTCGGCAAGGGCCGGGCCGCCGTTGAGCTTGCGGACGGCACCCACGTAGAGGCAGCAGTCGGCATGGCAGCTGCAGATGTTCTCGGCCTCCTTGGTGTAGAGGCAGTCGAGGACCATGCCCTCATCGACGGAGCGCTGCAGAAGGGCCTCGGCCTCGTCGCGCGTCAGCTCGCGGCCGGCACCGATCTCGATGAACCACTCGGCCTGCTTGCCGGTGACCAGGCAGGTCTCCATGGGGTGGTTGCAGTCGCGCATGCCGTCGCCGAACAGCTCCATGGCCTCCTGGGTGTTGGTGGCCTCGCCCTCGCGGATGAGGGTGCTCACGCGGCACATGCAGGGCGAGACGGCGAAGGTGTCGTGGCGGTCGAGGATGGCGTGCCAGTCGTCGTCCTCGGTGTAGTCGCCGTCGACGACGATGCTCAGGTCGACCGGCACGGTGCGGTACATGGTGTACTTCGCATCGAGGAAGGTGAAGGGCGTTCCAGCGCCGGCGTTGAGGTCCTTCAGGCCGATGTGCTCGGTGTCGAAGTTCTGGACGTAGGCCTCGTAGTAGCCGTACTCGCTGTCGAGGGTGAGGAACTTGGGCGTGCCGTTGTCGTAGATGCGGCGCAAAAGCGCGCGGTCGTCGAGCGCGTTGCAGATGGCGAGGCACTCGTCCTCGGCGCGCCCCGACGCCTCGGCGAACTCGGCGGCAGGGAAGTTGCGGTAGTGGGGCATCTGACTGTAGGCGAGGGCCTCGTCCTCGCTGAACAAGTAGGGCATGAGATCGAGCTGGTGATCCTTGGTGATGTAGGAGCCGAATCCGGCGACTTCTGGTGAAGGCGGCGGCGCTGGCCATCAAGAAGCAGGCGGAGGTTCGCAAGGGGGCCGAGCTGTTCTCGGTTGTGGGCGCCTAGCTCTCTGCGCACCCGTGATGCAGCGATGCGCCCAATGGGGGTCGCCGGAGAAAGAGATCGATGGCGATTCAGGAGGATATCGAGGCGCTTCTCGTTTCCCCATGCCGATAAGGGCTACTGCGCGTCCTGAGGGGGCGCCCCTCGCAGCGGACGAGCTTCCGCTTGCACTCGCACTGCCGCGGAATGCCCGAGAATATAAGAGGCGAACCGATGTTCCATGATATACTGCGGGCATGGAACAAGAGCGCACATACGTTTGCATTGATCTGAAGAGCTTCTACGCCTCGGTGGAGTGCGTCGCGCGCGGGTTTGATCCCATGGAGACCAAGCTCGTGGTGGCCGACCCCACGCGCTCGGAGATGACCATCTGTTTGGCGGTGAGCCCCGCCATGAAGGCGGCCGGCGTGCGGAACCGCTGCCGGCTCCACGAGATTCCGAAGGGGATGGAGTTCATCACTGCACGCCCGCGCATGAAAACGTACATGCAGGTGTCGGCAGATATTTACGCTACCTACCTGCGCTACGTGAGTCCTGACGACATCCACCCGTACTCCATCGACGAGTGCTTCATCGATGCGACGCCCTACCTGGAGCTCTACGGCATGGACGCGCGCGGATTCGCCGACACCCTGCGGGCCGCCGTGAAGGCCGAGACGGGCATCCCCGCCACGGCGGGCATCGGGCCGAACCTGTTCCTCGCGAAGGTGGCGCTCGATATTTCCGCCAAGCATGCCGCCGACGGCATCGGCGAGCTCACCGAGCGAACCTTCCGCGAGCAGATCTGGCCGCACCGGCCCATCACCGACATCTGGAACATCGGCCCGGGCATTGCGCGGCGGCTGGCGAAGTACCGCGTGTTCGATTTACGCGGCGTGACCGAGATGGACCCCGATGTGCTCTACGGGGAGTTCGGGGTGAACGCCGAGTACCTCATCGATCACGCCTGGGGCCTGGAGCCCTGCACCATCGCCGAGATAAAGGCCTACGAGCCGGAGACGACCTCGCTCATGAACGGGCAGATTCTGCCCTGCGGCTACAGCTTCGACGACACCCTCATGGTCCTGCGCGAGATGGTGGACGACACGGTGCTCGATTTGGTGGACAAGCACCTGGTGACCGACCATATCTCGCTGCACGTGAGCTATGTGCGCGACGCGCGGATCGACGGCGCGGCCGCAGGCGGGCTCTTCGAGGGCGGCCATGGCCTGCGCCGGGCAGACGGCCGCAGCGGCCCGCACGGGGGAGGATCGCGCAAGATTCCCGAGCGCACGAACTCCTTCGCGAAGCTGCTCGGGTATGTGGAGGCGCTCTTCCGCGAGACGGTGGATCCGGCGCGCACCATGCGCAAGATCAGCGTCGGCTTCGGGAACTTGGTGGACGAGGATCTGGCCACAGCGGACCTGTTCACCGACGTGGAAGCGGCCGCCCGCGAGCGGCGGCGCCAGGAGGCGGTGCTCGCGGTGAAGGGGAAGTTCGGGAAGAACGCGCTCATCAAGGGCGTGAGCCTGAGGGAGCACGCCCTCGGCCGCGAGCGCAACGAGATGGTGGGAGGCCACCATGGCTAGGGGAGGGGCCTTCGAGAACCTCGTCTGGGAAGGGGTGGGAGAAGCCGCGGTCGGCGGAGGCGCCGTAAGAGAAGGCGCACCGCAGGGCATCGACCGGCCCGTCCCCGCGGGCCTGGGGCGGCCCCACCCTGACCGCGCCCGGCAGTTCTCGCCCTTCGCCGCCCTGCGCGGTTACTACGAGCTCGTGCACGAGCGGGAGCAGGTGGTCGAGCCGCGCCAACCTCTTTCCGAGGAGGAGGCCCGCACCCTCGATGAGGCCGTCGCGAGCCTCCGCCGCGGCGCTATGGTGAAAGCCGTCTTTTACGAAAAAGACGCTTACCGAACCATTGTCGGGACAGTGAGCCAGGTTGATATGATCTATCATGACCTATGGATTGTACGGACGCGCATTCCGTTTGCGAGCTTGTGCGCCTTGGAAGTCGTCGGCTGAGAGGATTGCCCTATGAGCAACGAGATCAAGTGCCCCCATTGCGGGAAGGCCTTCACCGTGGACGAGAGCGGGTACGCGGCCATTCTGAACCAAGTGCGCGACCAGGAGTTCCAGCGGGAACTGGCAGACCGCGAGCGGTTGCTGGACGAGAGCCGCGCCAAGGAGATCGAGCTTGCCCGCGCCCAGGTGCGCGACGAGATGAGCCGCCAGCTGAGCGAGAGCCGGGAGAAGAGCGCCGCCGAGCTCGCGGAGGAGCAGCGGAAGCTGGCCGCCCAGACCGAGCAGTTCAAGGCCCAGGCGAGCGAGTTCAGGTTGTCGGCTCAGGCCGAGAAGGCCGATCTGGAAAAGCAGCTCGCCGCGTTGCGGGCGCAGCTGGCCGCGCAGACGAGCGAGGCCGAGACGGCGCGCAAGCTGGCGGTGTCCGACGCCATTGCGGCCGAGGCGGAGAAGCTGCGCGCCGCCGAGCGCGAGCGCGACGAGCTGGCCCAGCGCCTCGAGGCCCAGCAGCGCCAGGCGGTCGTGGAGTCGCAGCTGGCGGTGCAGCAGGCCGAGGCGCGCGCGAAGGACGCCCAGGTGGCCGTGGAGCGCGAGCGCGACGAGCTGCGCGCTCAGGTGGAACGCGAGAAGGACGCGCTCGTGCGCGTGCAGGCCGAGCACAAGGCCGACCTGGCCGAGCGGATGCGCCTGAAGGACGAGCAGATCGCCGACCGCGAGCGCGAGATCGAGCGCATCCAGGACATGAAGGCGCGCCTGTCCACGAAGATGCTCGGCGAGACGCTGGAGCAGCACTGCGAGATCGAGTTCAACCGCCTGCGCCCCACGGCCTTCCCGCGCGCCTACTTCGAGAAGGACAACGAGGTGGTGGAGGGCACCAAGGGCGACTTCGTCTTCCGCGACTTCGACGAGGAGGGCAACGAGATCGTCTCCATCATGTTCGAGATGAAGAACGAGGCCGACGACTCCACGCACAAGAAGACCAACGAGTCGCACTTCAAGAAGCTCGATAGCGATCGTGCGAAGAAGGGCTGCGAGTACGCGGTGCTCGTGTCGCTGCTCGAGCCGGACAACGAGCTGTACAACGCCGGCATCACCGACGTGTCCTACCGCTACGATAAGATGTACGTCATCCGCCCGCAGTTCTTCATCCCGCTCATCACGCTTTTGCGCAACGCGGCGCTCTCGTCGCTGCAGTACCGCCGCGAGCTCGCGCTCGTGCGCCAGCAGAACATCGACGTGACCAACTTCGAGGACCAGCTGGCCGACTTCAAGGACAAGTTCGGCCGCAACTACCGCATCGCCTCCGACAAGTTCCGCAAGGCCATCGAGGAGATCGACAAGTCCATCGACCATCTGCAGAAGATCAAGGACAACCTGCTCGGCAGCGAGAACCAGCTGCGCCTGGCCAACGACAAGGCCGAGGATCTCACGGTGAAGAAGCTCACCCGCAAGAACCCCACCATGAAGGCCCTGCTGGACGAGGCCCGCGACGCCAAGGCAGCGGGTCGCGCCGACGCTGTAAGCGACGGCGAGGTCGTGGACGCCGAGCCTCTGGATGAGGACTAGAGAGGCTCCGGCTCTACGGAAACGGGTTAAATCCGAGTCTGTAATGGAAGCCTCGAGGCTATTTCTCCCGCAGCTTGAGGGCGGCGGCGAGGCGGCGGCCCTTGCCGCATTTGGGTTTGGAAAGCGGGCAGTGTTTCTTGCAGCAGGTGCAGTGCTCTATCTTGAGGGCGGCCTTCGCCTTCTCGCAGCCCTTGCAGCCCGCGGCGCTCTTCTCGCCCTTGCAGCCGGTGTGCTTCTTCTTGCGATCGAGCTTGGCGGCCTTCTTGTCGCCTTCGGCCTTGCGCTGCTTCTTGTCCTTCTTTTTCTTCTGGTCCTTCATGGACGCTCCTCATCGTCGGGCACGGTTTCCCCAGTGATCGACGGGCAGTGTACCATGGGGCTTCCAGGGTGATCAACCGGGGCCGGCAATCCGATGCCATCTTGGCACAAGAACCCATTGCTGTACCAGAAAAGGTACACATGGAACACTGCCGCGGCGTAAGATGCTCCTATCGCATTCAACGAAACGGAGGACGCCATGGCAAACACAGCATCATCGATCTGCGTCGTGGAGAACACGACGGTGGCAGGCACGCGGCACGTGGCCGGTGTGGCCGAGATGGCCGAGGGCTACGCGAAAGGCGAGCGCTTCTCGCTCGTGCGCGACGCGGCGAACCGCTTCGACCCCTGGGCCGTGGAGGTGCGCGACGGACAGGACCGGCGCATCGGGTACGTGTCCTGCGAGTGCAACGAGTTCGTGGGCCGGCTTCTGGATGGCGGCAAGTCGGTGGAGGGGCGCCTGACGGCCCGCGAGCAGGTGGGTTCGTGGTGCCGGTTGGTGATGGAGGTGCATCTCAATGACTAGCGCCGCCGCTGTTTTGGAGCGCCGGGACGGCGCCATCACGCTCGGCCAGCGCACGGCCCGCGCCGTGTTCGGCTCGCCCAGCGTACGCCGGGCCAACGGCGGGGCGAAGACGAGCTTCGTGCCTCGGGTGCTGCGCGGCCCTCGCTGGCGTCGTCGCCAGGCCGATGCGGGCGTGTTCGCCATCGACCGGCAGGGCACGGAGGCCGCCGAGCGCCTGCCGCGCATCTGGGTGAGCGAGCCTGCCCAGGACGGCCCCGGCCGGGTGTTCACGGCATCCTATCCCGCTGGCCCCGATCGGGGCGGTTGGCGGGCCATGGAGCTGGCCGAGGCGTGCTTCGCCGAGGCGCTGGGGCTTGCGGGCCCGGAGTGCCGCCGCCGTCGCATCGACTGTTACCGGGCGGCGGAGATCCTGCTTCTGCACGCCGCGGCCCGGGGCAGCGTGGGAGCCCACTGCCGGCTCGGCATCATCTACGCCGATGACCTGTGCGAGGGCGAGTACTGGCGCGGGCTGCTGGAATGCCGCGCGCTCCACGCCGCCGACACGCCCCTGGACGAGCGGGCCTACCGGCACTTCACCTTCGGCGCTCTGCACGGCCACGGCGAGTGCGCCTGGCGGCTCGGCGAGCTGGTGGCGGCCGGGCGCGGGTGCGCCGCCGACGAGGCCCGGGCGCTCGCGCTGTACCGCCAGGCCTTCGACGCGGAGAACGGGCGCGTCGACGAGGACCGCGCCCAGACGGGCAATGCCGCCCTGCGCCTGGCCCGGGCCTTCGAGTGCGGCCGCGGCTGCGAGCAGAGCTTCCGCCGCGCTCGCACGTGGTACCGCGTGGCGGCCGTGGCCCTCGGCGCGGCTTTCGATGCCGGGCAGTGGCACTTCAAGCGCGAGCGCCTGGAGGCCCGCCGGGGCGTGGCCCGCATGGCCCAGGAGCTGGCCGGCTGCTACTGAGCGTGGAAAAGGCCGCCGCGGGGAAGCGGCGGCCTTGAGGGAGCGGCGTGCGCATCGGCGCACGATCGGGTGTCGTCGGCCTTACTGCCCGAGCGGGTTGTCGAAGGCGGCGGGCAGCTGGCCGGCCAAAGTCTCGTACTCGGCGACGTTGCGGCGCATGAAGTCGTTGAAGTCGTCGTAGTGCTCGCGCAGCGCCCGGGCGAACTTCTCCACGGGCCAGATCTCGGGGGCCTCCTCCAGGCCGCCCTTGCCGTCCACGGTGTGCTCCCACTCGATGATCTCGGCCTTGGCGACCTTCAGATCGTGGGACAGGCGGTCTTCGCGCTCGAGCTTCTCCAGGTCGGGCATCAGGTGTTTCTGAATCTCGATGAGCTTGACGACGAGTTCCTGATAGGTCATGGTGCGCCTCCTAAGGTGTTTGCCGGTAGCGCCCGGCGACATGCGGCGGACCGCGGCGGTCGGGCTGGCTTTCATGATAGGCGCGGCCCGAGGCTTTTCCCGGAAAAGGGCGCGCGGGGTCAACGCGCGGAGGGCGACTCGTTGCCAAACCCTCACGTTGGCTGTACGGTCCGCAGGAGGAGGGGAGCATGGAGGCGGCGTGCAGTTGGGGTACAATAATCGGTCGAAATACCTGCGAGGAAGGAACAGGGCGTGCGCGAATCCGTCACGGAGCTCTATACGACCATCGAGAAGGCTCACGCGGCCGCCAAGCGCGCCGCGGCCGCTGGCGAGGCGGCGTCGCTCGGCACCGCGCGCGCGACGCCGACCACGCTCGTGGCAGAGCTGTGGGAGCTGTGGGGCGACGGGCGCGCGCTTGTGAGCCGCGCGCAGCGGGAGCTGCTCGTGGGCGCCGCGCTGCGACACCGGGACGCGCTTGTGGCCTCGGCGGGAACAGCGGAGCTGCTCGCGCGGTTCTTCGCCCGCTACGGCAGCGCTCTGGCACGCTGCGGGGACGAGTCCGCCTTAACCGAGCGGGAGCGTGCCGTGCTGCGGGCCTCCGCCGACTACCGCGCCGCCCTCGAGGAAGTTTCCCTCGTCGAGGCGGAGGAGGCGGCGTTTCTGCTTGCGGAGGCGGCTCGCGCGGGCGAGGTGCGCCTTCACCCCGTCACGGCGGTCGATCCGGTAGATGCCGGGCCGGGCGTGATGGCGCTGCTGGGCCAGTGCGGGTGCGGGGGCGACGAGGGCGGCGAGCCCTTCGCCGTCGGCGGCCTGCCTGCGGGAGTGGCGCTCTCCGTGCTTTTGGCCGCGGGCCCGGCGGCCACGCCGGCGCTCGTGTTGGGCGAGCTGCGCCGGACGCTGGACGAGGGCGCTGAGACGGCCCTCGTGTGCGCTCCCGACGCTCGCTCGCTCTACGATATGCTGGCGCCGTCGCTGGCCGCCGACGGTATCGGCTGCTCCCTTCGCTGCGCTGCGCCGTGGGGGGAGACGCTCGTCGGGCGGGCATGGGATGCCGTAGGGCGCCTCGGCTCCGCGGCGCGCCCTGCCGCCGCGGCCACCGATTTCGCCTACAACGCGCTCTCCGGTATGGATGCCGTGGCGGGGCGCCGCCTGAACGGCACGCTGCGCGGCGACCGCCTTGCCGACGGGCCGGCCGCTGCCGCGCTTCTGCGCGAGGCCTCCCCGGCCTTCGCCGTCTTCGAACGCCTGCAGCGCGCCTTCTCCGTCAGCGATGCCGCTGCCGCCCGCGCTGCCGTCGGTGCCGACCTCCGGGCGCTCGAGCAGGCAGTGCGCGAGGCCCGGGGGCTTTCGCCTGTCCAGCGCGCACGGGAGCTAGCTGCCGCTGCCGCCATCGCCGAGCTTGCCGAGGCTGCCTGGTCTCTCGGCATTCCGCTCGCAGACGCCGGGGCCCTTCTCGCTTCCCGCAAGGTCTCTGTGAGCGCCCGCGTCGGGGGCGCTCGCGGCGCGTCCGTGGAGTTCGCCGAGCTCGACCGCTTGACGTCGCTTCTGCCGGAAAGCTACGACGCGGTGGTTCTGGCCGATACGACCGATGCGGCCTTTCCCGCCGCCCAGACGCGGACGGCGTTGGACGGCCTGGCCCGGAAGCTGGGGCTTCCCGCATCGGCCGACGCTCTGGAGCGGCAGCGTCGTCGTTTCTGCGCCGGAAAGGCCGCCGCGCGGCGGCGCCTCGCCCTCGTTGTGGCCCAGCGTACGGCCGAGGGGGAGGAGGCCTATCCCGCCTTCTTCCTGAAGGAATTCGCCGAGGCGGTTGCCGATGAGGCCCGCGCGGCTGCCCGGGCTGCGGGGCGTGTTGCCGAGGCGGCCGCGTGGGACGAGTGCGATGAGGACGCCTTCGGCCTTCCCGTGCCCCTTCTGCGCGACGCATGTCGTCTCGGCGAGGACGATCTGCCGGCCTCGGTCGGCGGTGCCTTCGCGCCCGTGGCGGAGCGCGTGTCCCTGCAAGCGGTGCACCGTGGGCGCCTCGACAGGCTCGACCTGGTGCGCTTCTTGCGCACGGCCGACGAGGAGGGGCGCGCCGTCATCGTGCTGTCCCCCTCGGCGCTCGAACTGTACGTGGGCTGTCCCTACGCGTGGTTTTTGGAACGACGCGTGGGAGTGTCCGCCCTCGACGAGGAGTTCGGCCCCCTGGAGAAGGGCAGCTTCGCCCACAGCGTGCTTGCGCGCTTTTACGACGAGGCGGCCCGGTGCGGCATCGCGCGCCTTGACGGCGTTTCCGCCGCGACATGGGAGCCGCTGTTCGAGGCGACCTTCGACGCGGTGGCCGCCGAGCAGAGCGGGCTCGAGCCGGGCAGCGGCCGGCTCGTGGCGCTTACTGAGGCCGAGGGGCTGGAGCTTGCGCGCCTGCGATCGCAGCTGCGCGAGAGCCTGCACCGCCAGGCCCGCTTCGCGCCGTCGTTCGCGGTGCGGTCCCACGAGCACGTCATAGCCGCCGAGGACGGCGTGGACTACGCCGGCGTGCGCGTGAACGGCCGCGTGGACCGCATCGACGTGGACGAGGCCTCCGGCCGCTTCGCCGTCGTGGACTACAAGGGCACGGCAGGTGCCGAGTACGCGGCCGCCATGGGCGATGATGCCGAGGCGCCTCCCTTGCCCAAGCGCATCCAGGGGCTCGTCTACGCCCAGGCGCTGCGTCCCTCCCTTCCGCATCTGCACTGCGCCGGCGCCCTGTATCTGGCCTACCGCGCCCGCGCCGACAAGGATATGGTGGCGGGCGCCGCCGACGCGGCGGTCTTCGGGGAAGATCCCTTCGTGGGCCGCGCCTCGGTGGTGCCCATGAACTTCGACGCCTACCTGGATGCCGTGGAGGCGCTCGTGGCCGAGCGGGTGCGTCACCTGTACGCGGGGGACATCGCCCCCGATCCGCGCTTTGCGGGCATCTGCTCCTACTGCCCGGCCGTGGGCTGCGAAAGGAGGCTCGCATGAATCTCGAACGCTGCACCGATGGCCAGCGAACGGTGGTGACGACGCTCGACGCGCCGCTCATGGTGTCGGCCGGCGCCGGCTCCGGCAAGACCTTCACCCTCACCCAGCGAGTGGCCTTCGCCCTTTCTCCCGAGGCGGGAGGCGCCGGCCTCTCATCGGTGGACGAGCTTCTGGCCATCACCTTCACCACCAAAGCTGCGGCCGAGCTGAAGGGGCGCATCAAAGGGCTCCTCCTGACCGAGGGGCTTGAGGCCGAGGCGTTGAAGGTGGACGACGCCTGGGTGTCCACCATCCACGGCATGGCCGCCCGCATCCTGCGCGAGCACGCCCTGGAGGTGGGGCTCGATCCGGCCTTCCAGGTGATCGGCGAGGTGGAGGCCGGCGAGCTTCTGGCCGAGGCCGCCGAGCGCGTGGTGGCCCGGGCGCGCGAGGCCGGCGCCGGGCCGGTGCACGAGCTCTTGGCCCGTGAGAAGCTCCAGGGCTCCTCGTTCAACGACAGGGGAGCGGTGGACTTCGCCCTGGCCATCGCCGAGCGCGTGCACGCCATGCCCCGCGGCTTCGAGGGGCTCGCCGACGCGCCTGAGCCCGTCTCGCCCTCGCTTGTGGTGCGCTGCGCCTGCGAGGCGGCTGTCGAGATGCGCGCGGCCGCCGAGGCGTGGGCGAAGCCGTCGAAGACCAAGGTGGCCTTCCTCGAGCGGCTGGAGGCGGCCGTAGAGGCCGCCGAGGCGTGGCTCGCGGATGCGCCGAGCAGCGGTTTCGCCGACGCGGACTTCGACGCCGACGGGTTCGGCGCCGTCTTCTATGGCTTTCCCCTCACCACGGGGGCCGCGGTGGGCAAGGCCGACGCGCCGGCCTTCGAGGCATGGCAGACCGCCATGGTGGAGTTGGAACGCGAGGTGCGGGCGGGGCTTTCGGTGCGCTGGCAGGCTGCGGTGACGATGCTCGCCCGCGAGATCGAGGAGGAGTTCGCCCGCGTTAAGGGCCCCTCGCGTCTCGACAACGGCGACTTGCTCACGCGCTGCGCCGACGCGCTTTCCGAGCATCCCTCCATCGCCGAGAGCCTGCGGGAGCGCTTCAGGATCATCATGGTGGACGAGTTCCAGGACACCGATCGCCTGCAGGTGGACATTATCGGCCGCATCGCGCAGCCCGGGTTCTCGAACGTGTGCACGGTGGGCGATGCCCAGCAGTCCATCTACCGGTTCCGCGGCGCCGATGTGAACGTGTTCACCGAGTACCGCTCGGATTTGGAGGCGCGGGCCGGGAAAGAGGCCCTCGTGCAGCTCGACTGGAACTTCCGCAGCCACGGCGACGTGCTGGCGCTCGTGGAGCGCGTCTTCTCGCAGCCGACGGTGTTCGGCGATGACTTCCTGCGCCTGGAGGCAAAGGGCGCGGTGAATGCCGAGCCTGACGCGCTCTTCGATGGAGGTGTGCGCCCGCGCGTCTCCCTCTCGGCGGTGCACTACCCGGCGCGGGGCTTCGACGCCTCCCGGGCGCGCGATGCGGGCGCCGAGGCGGTGGCCGACCACTTCGCCGAGCTCGCGGCCGCCGGGGCGCGTCCCGGTGAGATGGTTATCCTGCTGGGGAAGATGACCCACGCCCACCGCGCTCTTCGATGGAGGTGTGCGCCCGCGCGTCTCCCTCTCGGCGGTGCACTAC
>NZ_CAUASN010000050.1 GCF_958431955.1 uncultured Adlercreutzia sp.
GGCTGCTGGGGGGCGACGGGGGCCTGGGGCTGCACCGGAGCGGCGTAGGGCTGGGCGCCGTAGGGCGCGGCGTAGGCGGCACTGGTCAGGGCCTGCTTGTCCTTGTTGGCGAACACGGCCACGATGATGCACAGGATGAGGGAGATCCAGCCGGCGCCCAGGAAGGCGGCCACGGCGCCGACGATGTTCCACGTCATGACGCCCTTGAGCTTCTCGGGCTTGTTCGCGCCGCGCACGCCCATGATACCGGCGATGAGCACGAGGGCCAGGCACACGAACATCCAGAACACCAGGATGCCCGCCACGCCGAGCAGGGCGTTGATGTCGCCCGTCTCGATGATGTAGCCGTCGTCGGTGTAGAAGTAGTCGTAGCCGGAGCCGTTGACGGCGGCGCCTCCGGCGCCGAGGCCCATCCAAGCGATGAGGGTGCCGCAGATGCCGAGGGCAGCCAACACGATGTTGGCGATGCTCATGCCCTTGATGGCCTTGGCGTGGGTGGTGTTCATGATGCTTCTCCTTGGTCGGGGTCCATAGACAATGGAGACAGTATAGCCCTTAGAGGATGATCGGCAAGATCATGTTTGGCTTGTAGACGGTTTGTTTATAAGCCTTGCCGACTCCGCTCGTCGGGGGGAAACCGTTCGGAAACATTGCGGCGGCCGCGCGGCTGCTACACTGACGCAAATCTACCCCAAAACAGGGTGCCCGGGCGGGAAGTGCTCGGGGGCCGCGCGGGCGGATGACGAGAAGAGCAAGAAGGGAAAGAGTGCCTATGAACCGACTCTCCATAGAGGCGCGGGCGGTGCACGATCGGCCGCTGCAGGCGTTTCTGGATCGCTTCGGCCGCCGTCTCGCGGCAACCCCGCCGGGTACGTGCCCGGTGGCGGTGACGACGACGCTGCTGGAATGCGCCGCCTCCCAGACCTGCGGCAAGTGCGTGCCGTGCCGCGACGGTCTTCCCCAGGCGGCCGTCCTGGCGCGCCGGGTGTTGGACTGCCGCGCCACCGACGAGGATCTGGCGCGCCTGCACGCCCTGGCCGAGCTGGCCCGCGAGGGCTCGGACTGCGCCATCGGCTGGGAGGCCGGCGAGGCGCTCCTTGCGGCGCTCTCCGAGTTTTCCGACGAGTTCACCTCTCATGTGGAGCGCCGCCGCTGCGTGGCGGGCGTGGGCCAGTCGGTTCCCTGCGAGACCGACTGCCCAGCCCATGTGAACGTGCCGGGGTACTTGGCGCTGGCCGGCTCCGGCGACTGCGCGGGGGCGGTGGCCCTCATCCGCAAGGACAACCCGTTCCCCACGGCCTGCGCCTTCGTGTGCGAGCATCCCTGCGAGACCCGCTGCCGCCGCACCCTGGTGGATGCGCCGTTGAACATTCGCGGCATCAAGCGCTACGCGGTGGACCACGCGCCGGCCGACAAGGTGGCCGTGCCCGAGGCGCTGCCCGCGAGCGGCCGCCGCATCGCCGTGGTGGGCGCGGGCCCCTCGGGGCTTACCTGCGCCTACTATGCGGCGCTCATGGGGCACGAGGTGCACGTGTACGAGAGCCGCTCCCGGCTCGGCGGCATGATGCGCTTCGGCATTCCCTCCTATCGCTTCCCGCGCGAGCGCCTCGATGAGGACATCGCGGCCATCCTGTCGGCCGGCGACATCACCGTGCACGCGGGCGAGGCTGTGGACGCGGCGGCCCTGGAGCACCTGGCCGCCGAGTTCGACGCCCTGTACGTGGCCGCCGGGGCCCACGGCGCGAAGGCGCTGGGCCTTGAGGGCGAAGACGCTGCGGGCGTGCTCTCGGCGGTGGAGCTGCTCGGCGCCATCGGCGAGGGAGACATTCCCGACTTCAGCGGCAAGCGCGTGGTGGTGGTCGGCGGCGGCAACGTGGCCATGGACTGCGCCCGCACGGCCGTGCGCTGCGGCGGCGAGGTGACGGTGGTGTACCGCCGGCGCCTGGAGGACATGACGGCCCTGCCCGCCGAGGTGGAGGCCGCCATCGCCGAGGGCGTGGAGATGCTGACGCTTGAGGCCCCCGTGCGCCTCGAGGTGAACGCCGAGGGCGCCGTGTGCGCGCTTGTGACCCAGCCGCAGATGGTGGGCCCGGTGCGCGGCGGGCGTCCCGCGCCGGTGCCGGCATCCAAGCCCGAGCGCGTCATCGGCGCTGATGTGGTGCTCGTGGCCGTGGGCCAGGGCATCGTGAGCGATCCCTTCGAGGCCTTCGGCATGACCGCCGAGCGCGGGCGCCTGGTGGCCGACGGCTTCCTTGCGGCCGAGAGCTTCTCCAACGTGTTCGCTGGCGGCGACTGCCAGACCGGCCCGGCCACCGTCATCCGCGCCATTGCGGCGGGGAAGGTGGCGGCCCGCAACATCGATGCCTACCTGGGCTACCACCATACCCTCGACTGCGGAGTGGAGGTGCCGGTCGCGGCGCCGAACGATAGGGTGCCCACCGGGCGCGTGGCCCTGGCCGAGCGTCCGGCCCGCGAGCGGGCGCGCGACTTCGACGGGTGCGAGGAGACCATGACACACGAGGAGGCCGTGCAGGAGTGCGGCCGCTGCCTACGCTGCGACGCGTTCGGGTGCGGCAGCATGGAAGGGGGCAGGGTCCAGTATGCCTAACATCATCATCGACGGCCGCGAGGTGGCGGCCGAGCAGGGAACGACCCTGGTGGAGGCCGCCCGCGTGGTCGGTATCGCCGTGCCCACCCTGTGCTACCTGAAGGACGTGAGCGCCGTCGGCTCGTGCCGCGTGTGCGTGGTGGAGGTGGAAGGCGAGCCCGACCTGGTGCCCGCCTGCAAGACGCCCGTGCGCGAGGGCATGGTCGTGCGCACCGATACCCCGCGGGTGGATGCCGCCCGGCGCCTCGCGCTTGACCTCATCATCTCCAACCACGGGCTGAACTCCACGAACTTCTGCTTCAGCTGCCTGAAGAACGGCGACTGCGAGCTGCAGGACCTCTGCCGTACGCTGGGAGTGGAGGCCCCGAGCTTCCCCGCGCCCGAGAAGGACGCGCCGGTTTTGGACGACAACCCGTTTCTGCGCTTCGACGCGCGGCTGTGCATCGGCTGCCAGCGCTGCGTGGGCGCCTGCAACAACCAGGCCCGCAACCACACGCTCACCACGGCCAAGCGCGGCCTGCGCACGGCCATCGACGCGCCCTTCGGCCCCGACTGGCGCGCCACCGACTGCGAGAGCTGCGGCTGCTGCGCGGCGGCCTGCCCCACGGGCGCCATCGTGGAGAAGCGCCGCGCCGACTACCGCTCCTGGGAAGTGGGCTACGTGCGCACCACCTGCCCCCACTGCGCCACGGGCTGCCAGTACGACCTGGTGGTGAAGGACGGGCGCATCGTGGACACCCGGGCCGCCGACGGCCCTTCCAACCGCGGCCGTCTGTGCGTGAAGGGCCGCTCGGGCAGCTTCGACTTCGTGCAGTCGCCCGACCGCCTGACGACGCCTCTGGTGCGCAACCGCGCCACCGGCGAGCTGGAGCCGGCGACGTGGGAAGCGGCCCTCGATTATGTGGCCGAGAACTTCAAGCGCATTATCGGCGAGACCGGCCCCGACTCGGTGGCCGCCTTCGCCTGCTCGCGCTCGGCCAACGAGGACATCTACCTGCTGCAGAAGATGGCGCGTGCGGCCTTCGGCACGAACAACGTGGACAACTGCGCCCGCGTGTGCCATGCGCCCACGGTGGCGGGCCTGGCCATCACGCTCGGCTCCGGCGCCATGACCAACACCATTGCCGACATCACCGACACCCCCGACGTCATCATGATGGTGGGATCGAACATCGAGGAGGCTCACCCGGTCATCGGCATGCAGGTGCGCGCGGCGGTGGAGCGCGGCAGCAAGCTCATCGTGGTGGACCCGCGCGACATCCGCATCGCCGAGCGCGCCGACATCCACCTGAAGCTGCGCCCCGGCACCAACGTGGCCTTCGCCAACGGCTTCGCCCGGGCGCTCATCCACGCCGGCCTGGCCGACAAGGCGTTCATCGAGGAGCGCACCGAGGGCTTCGACGCCTTCGCGGCCATGGTGGAAAGCTACACGCCGGAGCGGGTGGCCGAGATCTGCCACATCGACGCCGACGACTTGGTGGCGGCCGCCGAGCTGTACGGCCGGGCCGACCGCGCGCCCATCATCTACTGCCTCGGCGTGACTGAGCACTCCACGGGCACCGAGGGCGTTATGTCGCTTTCCAACATCGCCATGTGCGCCGGCAAGCTGGGCCGCCCCGGCTGCGGCGTGAACCCCATCCGCGGCCAGAACAACGTGCAGGGCGCCTGCGATATGGGCGCCACCCCGGCTGACTTCCCCGGCTACCAGAAGGTGGCCAACCCCGAGGTGCGCGCGAAGTTCGAGAACGCCTGGGGCGTGAGCCTGCCCACCGAGCCCGGCCTTATGGCCACCGAGTGCTTCGGGGCCATGAAGGACGGCCGCATCCGGGGCCTGTTCATCTTCGGCGAGGATCCGGTGCGCACCGACGCCGACACGAACCACGTGCTGTCGGCTCTGCGCTCGCTCGACTTCCTCGTGGTGGACGACCTGTTCCTCACCGAGACGGCCGCGCTCGCCGACGTGGTGCTGCCCGGGCGCAGCTACGCCGAGAAGGAGGGCACCTTCACCAATACCGAGCGACGCGTGCAGCGCATCCGCCCGGCGGTGGAGATCGAGGGCACCCGCCCCGACACCTGGATCTTCACCGGGATCATGAACCGCATGGGTTACGCCCAGCCGCACTTGACCGCCGCCGAGATCATGGACGAGGTGGCGAGCCTCACCCCCAGCTACGGCGGCATCAGCCACGCGCGCCTCGATGGCGCCGAGGTGGCCGGGGGCGGGCTGCAGTGGCCCTGCCCCACGCCGGATTCGCCGGGCACGCCCATCATGCACGTGGGCGGCTTCACCCGGGGCCTCGGCAAGTTCTCGGATGCGGAGTACCGCGCCTCCGACGAGCTGCCCTGCGAGGAATTCCCCTTCGTGCTGATGACCGGCCGCGTGCTGCACCACTACAACGCCTGCGCCATGACGAGCCGCACCGAGGGCCTGAACGCCATCGGCGACAGCTCGTTTATCGAGCTGAACGACGCGGATGCGGCTGCTCTCGGCGTGGCCGACGGCGATGCGGTGCGCGTGACGAGCCGCCGCGGCGAGATCACCACCACGGCGCGCGTGTCGGCGAAGACCTCGCCCGGCGAGACGTGGATGCCCTTCCACTTCCAGGACGGCAACGCCAACTGGCTCACCAACGCGGCCTTGGACGACGTGTGCAAGGTGCCCGAGTACAAGGTGTGCGCCGTGGCCGTGAGCCGCGCCTAGCGAGGTCCGTGAAGCTGACAAACCACCTCATCAAAGGCGGTTTGGGCGGCTTGAACGTGGACAATTTATGGGGATGGGCCCCGCGGCCCCCGGAACGGATGGTTCCGGGGGCCGTTTTCGTTACCGATATGTGAAAATGCAACCAAAGAGACTGGGTGTTAACAAGCATAACCGAGGAGATCGTTACCTATGGAACTTACGCGGAGAAGCTTCCTCGCCGCCGGGCTCGCGGCGGCGGGCGCGGCGGCCGTCGCCTCGCCCGGGAGGGCATGGGCCGACGATGAGGCGGCGGGGGAGGACACCGAGGCGGCCGCCGAGGGCGCCGCCGACGAGCGCATCGCCGTGTGCGAGGGGTGCCCGCTCGGCTGCACGGCCCTCGTCGCCTGCGAGGACGGCGAGCCTGTGGCTGTGGCAGGCGATTCTTCCAACCCGCTGTCCGAAGGCAGGCTGTGCGCCCGGGGCCAGCAGATGCTGGGGACGCGCCGGGAGCGCGCCGCCGAGGGCGGGGAGGTGATCGACAACCCGCGCCGGCTGGCCTCGCCCCGGGTGCGCCGCGGAGGATCCGACGCGTGGGAGGACATCTCGTGGGACATGGCCCTCTCCGAGATCGCGTCGCTGGTGAAGAAGACCCGCGACGAGAGCTTCGTGGAATACGACGGCGAGGTGCCCGTCATGCGGACCGAGGCCATCGGCAGCTTCGGCGGCGCCGAGCTGCTCGTGGAGGAGCAGTACCTGCTCATGAAGGCCCTGCGCAGCTGGGGCGTCGTGAACCTGGACAGCGAGGCGGCCGGCGGCCGGCGCGTCTTCGCCGAGGGGGCGGCCGCCACGCTGGGCATGGAGGCTCCCGACGGGCTGGCCAGCGACGCGGCCCTGTCGCAGGTCATTCTCACGGTGGGCGCCGACATCGCGGCCTCCCAGCCGCTGTGGCTGCGCTGGATCGAGCGCGCGCGGGAGGCGGGGGCTCGCTGGATCGTGGTCGATCCGCTGCGCACGCGCACGGCCGAGATGGCCGATGTGCACCTGGCCATCCGCCCCGGCACCGACATCGCCTTCTTCGGGGGGCTGGTGAACTACCTCATGGCCAACGACCTGTGGCAGCCCGAGTACGTGCTGAACTACACGAGCGCCTCCTACCTCATGGCCGACGACTTCGGCTTCGATGCGGCGACGGGCCAGTTCTCCGGATGGGACCCGTTCACGGGCTCCTACGACCGGGCGAGCTGGGGATGGCAGACCGACGGCGAGGAGACGTGGAACATGCGCTACGAGGGCGAGTTCGCCTGGGTGCGCGGCGAGGGTGTTCCCGTGTGGGCCATCCCCTCCACGCCGAAGCCGGTGCGTGACATCACCCTGCAGCACCCCTCGTGCGTCTGGACTCAGATGGCGGCGTTCTACGGCCGCTACGATCTGGACACCGTGAGCGCGGTGTGCGGCGTGGACCGCGGAGCGCTGGAGGAAGTGTACGCCGCCCTCGGCGCCACGAGCGCGGCCGACGGCGCGGCGAAGATCGTCGCCGGGCCGGGTCTCGTCCAGCACGGCACGGGTGCCCAGGCCGCACGCGCGGCCTGCATGGCCCAGCTGCTGCTCGGCAACGTGGGCGTGCCCGGCGGCGGCATCTGCTACGCCGGGGGCTGCGCCGGCGAGGCGGCGGCCGATGCTGTGGGCCTGCGGCCCGACCGGCTGCCCGGCTCCATGGCCTGGCCCACCGCCGACGAGCCGACGCTCCAGGCGTGGCTCGAGGCTCAGGTGGCCTCGGCGGGCACCCATGCCCAGGATCCGAAGCGGATCGTCTCGGTGCTGCGAGAATGGTGGGGCGACGCGGCCGCCTACGACAACGACTACGGCTACGACTGGCTTCCCAAGCGGGCCTCGGCCGACGGGGACGGGCTGTTCGCGGCCATCGCCGACGGCACGGTGCGCGGATGCTTCTCGTGGAGCGCCGACCTGCTGGCCGCAGCCCCTGGTGGTTTCGGGGCCGAGGCGCTCGGCAATTTGGAATGGCTCGTGGCCGTGGACGCCCTGGAGGGCGACGCTCCCTCCTTCTGGAACGCTCCCGGCGCCGATGCGGCGTCCGTCGGGACGACGGTGTACCTGCTGCCGGCGGCCGTCGGGCCGGAGAAGGCGGGGATGCGGGCGAGCGGGCGCCTGATGCAGCATGTCGGGGCGGCCCTCGCGCCCTTCGGCGATGCCCGCGCCCCCCTCGACATCATCGGCGAGCTGTGGCGACACGTGCACAACCTCTACGACACGAAGGGCGGCATGGCGAGCGCGCCCATCCTGAACGCGAAGTGGGACTACGTCGCCGACGACGCGGTGGTGCCCGAGCGCGTGGCCTGGGCCCTCAACGGGTACCTGACCGAGGAGGCCGACTTCGACGCCGCCTCGGTGAAGCTTGTGGAGGGGCCCGACGGCTTGAAGGCTGACGGGTCGACGGCCTGCGCGGTGCCCTCCTTCGCCGGTTGCTGGAACGCCCTGGCATCGCTCGGCGACGCCTCCGGCCAGCCCGCGGGGCGCCGAGACGCGACGGACGAGAGCGGCCTGGGGCTGTTCTCCCAGTGGGGCTTCACCTGGCCGGGCAACGTGCGCGTGCGCGGCAACCGGGCCAGCGCCAACTTGGCGGGGCAGCCCTGGGCTGCGGGCCGCGACCTTCTGCACTGGGACGGCCAGAGCTGGGTGCTCGTCGACGCTGCCGACTTCGCCGCCCTGCGCGAGGGCCGCTGGATCGAGCCGGACAACCGCGCCTTTCCGGCGGTGTGGGAGGAGGTGGGCCTCCTGGCGTGCGACCGTTTGGGCGACGGGGCCCTTCCCGAGCACTACGAGGCCCTGGAAGCGCCGCTGAACAACCGCTTGAACGGCTCCTATGCCGCACCGACCCTCATGGCCGCCGCCTCGCGCGCCCTCGCCTTGGCGTCGGCGGGAGAGGGCGGGGACGCCGGAGGAGTCGACGCGGCGGTGCAGGAGGCATTGGCGCCGGATTATCGCAACATCGAGGCCGACCGCGAGGCGCATCCCATCTGCGCGGTGGTGAACACCGGCCGGGGTCAGACGGCCCGACGGCGCGCGCTCGTCGCAGCAGCGGCGGCCTTCGAGCCGGGGTGCTTCGTGGAGGTGTCCGAGGCCCTGGCCCGCATCCGCGGCCTGGCGACGGGCGACCGCGTGCGCGTCTTCAACGACCGGGGCTCCCTGGAGGCGCCTGTGCTGGTGACGGCGCGCGTGGCCCCCTTCCCCTGCGAGGACGTGGAGGCCCATTGCATCTGCCTGAACGGGGCCGCCCCGCGTGCGGCCGCCAGCGGCGACGAGGGCGCCTCCGACGCGCCCGGCTGCTATTGGAACCTGCTCGCACCCGCCTCCGGCAACCCCGCCGGAGGCGGCCGCGACGCCAAGGGGTTCCTCGTGGATATCGAGAAGGCCTAGAGGGGGAGCTATGGAAGACAAGGCGATTCTGTTCGACGGCAGCCGCTGCACGGGATGCCAGGCGTGCGTCGTCGCCTGCAAAGAGCGCCGGGGCCTGTCCTTGGCCCCGGAGGCTGGCAACGAGGCGCCGGCCGACGCTTACGAGCGCCTGGCCGATCTGGACGGCGCGAGCCCGCTGTCCATCGCCCTCACCGAGCGCACCGTGGAGGGTGCGGGACTGGTGTGGGAGGCGGCCCGGCGCGGGTGCGTGCGCTGCGCCGAGGCCCCCTGCGGGCAGGTGTGCCCCACCGGAGCCCTGGAGCTTTCCGAGGAGGGGCGTCTCGTCGGCCCCGCGGCCGACCGCTGCGTGAGCTGCGGCCTGTGCGCCATGGTGTGCCCCACCGGCGCTCCGCGCAGCTCGGGCGGGGTGGGCCCGGTGTGCCTGTGCGACGGCTGTGCCGCGGAGGTGGCCGCCGACGGCATCCCCGCCTGCGTGAGCGCGTGCCCGATGGACGCCCTGACGTTCGGCCCCCGCGAGGAGGTGCTCTCGCGGGCCCAGGACCGGGTTGCGGCCCTGCAGGGGCGCGGTTTCGCGTCTGCCAGCGTGCTCGGCGCGAGCGAGCAGGGCGGTCACGGGGTTGTCCAGGTGCTCCAGCACGGGGCTGCGGGCCATGTGAACGAGGCGTTCTCCACGGCTGAGGAGTTGCCGTGGGTCGCCGGCGCGAAGCTGGCCGGCCCGGTGTCGGTGGCGGTGCTCGCCGCCGGGGGAGTCGGCGCGACCGTGGCTCTCGCCTGCGAGGCGAACCGGGCCCGTCGCGAGCGCTCCGAGGCCGTGCGCGCGGCTGCCGATAGGGCCGCGGGCGTGCCCGTGTGGGAGCAGCTCGGCGACGGCTCGATCATCGACGGGCCGGCCGGCGATGGCGGACTCGATGCTGAGAGCGCCCTCGATGCGGCCGTGCGCAAGCGCGACGCTTTGCGGGCCCGGGCCGCCATCGCCTCGCCGGCTGCCGCAGCGGCCGCGGCGGCAGCAGCTGCGGGGGAGGAGCCCCACTTCGTTCCCGTCTCCTTCGACGGCTCGGAGCTTTCCGCCGGGGATGACTTCGGCTATCCCGACGATTTCGCCGACGAGGGTGCTTCGGGCGGCGGCGAGCTTGGCGCCGCCGAGGGCGCCTTGGGCGCCGATGCCTCGCTGCCGGCCGCTTCCGCCTTGGAGGGCGATACGGGCGAAATCCCCCGCATTGAGGATGGTGCGGGCGATGTCTCCCCGCTCGAGGGCGACACGGGCGAGATTCCCTGTATTGGCGGGGGTACCGGCGAGATCCCCCGCGTCAACGATGCCAGCGATACCGGCGAGCTCTACGACGTGGAGGACTTCCGCCGTCTGCTGGCCGCCGACATCGTGGCCCACCACCTCGCGAAAAAAGCTGCTTCTCCCGAAGAGGGGGATGCCGGCGAGGGCGGCGAGGACGCGATCGAGAAGGCCAGTCTCGACGGCGAGGGCGCGATCGAGGGAGCCGGTCCCGACGGCGAGGGCACCGTTGAGGGAGCCAGCCCCGACGGGGAGCCTCCGACTTCTTAGGATGGGGGAGCCGCGGTTCTCTAGAACGGGGGCTTCGTCTCCTTGAGGTGGCCCAGCTTGGCTTGCAGCTTGCGGTAGTGACGCTCCTCTTCGGCGGTCCAGGGGCCGAAGAGGATGTCCCGCAGGGCGTCGCTTGCGCTTTGTCCCACTCCCTCGCGCGGGAAGAGGAGCTCTTGGGCTCGGTTGTACAGAAAGACGCCGTCGAACAGCTCGCTTTCCTCTAACACGGCGAGGTTGTCGACGATCTGGTCGATGATCTTGTTGTGGTGCGCAGGATCGGTGGCGCGGGGCGTGGTGCCCAGAATGCGCATCTCCTCATAGCGTATCTGGCAGCTTACGAGCGAGATCTCGGGCTTCACCGCCATAAGCGCCAAGGATACCCCGTAGCCGCGCCCGCGTAGCAGCGCCGCCGTCTTCATGGGCACCTCGGCCGTGCGCAGCGTGCCCTCGATGATGAGGTTGTAGCCGATTCGAGAGAGGTGCTCTATGACGGCTTCGGTCATGTGGCCAGCCCAGGGCGCGGTGTAGTCAACTGATTTATCTCCGAAGGCGTGCTGAAGTCTTGCGAAGCGCGGGTGCGATGACCGGAACTCATCTCCATTGATGACGATGACGTTGTTTCCCAGCTTTTGCCGGAATACCTTGTGCAATGTAGTTTTTCCAGCGCCGCTTTGGCCGCCCAGCAAGATAGCTTGAGGCGTATCGCTTGGCCCCACCTCGGCGGGGAAGGTCGCCTTCTGGATTTCCCGCGCAAGGCGTCGGCGGAATTCGGCTTCGGAGTACTCTCCGAGATGTCCGGCACTCATGCTGCCCTCTTTTGAACGCGATTGAATAGGGAGCGGATGCAGTTCAGTTCGCCATCTATGTTGTGGAGGCTTTTCCAGTTGCTTGCCTCAACAGTGGTAATGGCGGGCTTCAGGTTGGCAAGCTGGGCAAAGAGATCCTCATAGACCATCTTCAGGAGCTCGTCGTTCTCGTCTTCAGCTTGTATGAGACCGTTGATGACATCGCCGAGGATTTCGGCGGCTTTTTCGTTGAGCACCTCCTGCTGCAGGGTAAGCTCGTAGATGTCGGTCATGTCCATGATCTCTCCCTCCTCGTCGAACGTTATTTCCGCGTACACGATCTTCTCGACCGATGCGCGCTGTTTGGGTGTGAGTGCATCGCCGTCGCGTTCGAGGCAGCCGGCCATGAACTCGGGGATCATGGCGGCGCGAATGAGGTTGGCATTGGCCTTGGTGGGGGCGATTCCGCTCTCGTAGCGCGTGATGCTGGCCTCGCCGATGCCGAGCAGGCGTGCGAAAGCCTGCTGTGAGAGGCCGTAGCGCTTGCGGATCTCCTTGATTTGCCGGGACATGTTAAGCTCGCTCATGATGTTCCAATCTATCGATTGCTTATCTGAGCCGATTGTATCATCAATTTAAGAAAAATGATCGAGAAAAATAATAATATGGGGGTAAAATTGCCCTCAATTTCCAATCAAAAGATAGTATATCATACGCGATAGCCTGAAGAGAGCAAGGCTCCCCGAAGCCGGCGTCCTCCTCAAAAAGCCGGCGGCCCGCACGAATGCGCGCGGGCCGCCGGAGGGAGTATCGGAGACGGGCGAGCCTATTCGCCGATCGGTTCCAAAGTGAACAGCTTGGGGGCATCCGACGTCTCGTCCAGAACCGCTTCCTTTCCCTGCGGGCCCGCGACGTCCCAGGCCGCGAGGTACTCGGACAGAAACTCCGGGCACTTCTCCTCGAAGTCGGCCGCCATGGCGATGCGGTATGCCTGCTCCTGCGTGCTGCCGTCGTCGAAGGTGGCCGTGAGCGTGATGATCGAGCCGTCGAGAACCCGTGCGGCCTCCGCGTAGCCCTCGACCGCATAGGGGTCAGCGTCGCATTCGGCGGGATAGGGCGCGATGACGTAGAGGCGCGTGAAGGCCGTTGCGGCGGTTCCGCCGTCCCCGTAGGTGAGGGTGAACGAGGGGCCGTGCTCGACGACCTGCTGCGGATCCTCTCCGGCCGCTGTCAGCTGATCGACTTCTTGCCAGTCGAAGTACTCGAAGAAGGCGCTCTCGTTGTCGATGCGGTAGGAGACCGAGGCGAGGTTCGACCCCTCGCACTGGGCGTCGAAGTTGAAGTAGGTCAGGGCCTCCCCGGGCGCCAGCAGCTCTCCGAACACAGGGTCGCCCTGCCAGCTCTCCCAGCTGGTCACGAAGGCGGGGTGGAGCCAGTTAATGCCGAGGGGATCGCCCGAGGTGACGGGGACGTTCGCCTCCTCCGCCTCGTCGGCCCACGCCTTCAGCACGAAGAAGTTCCCCGTCGGCGAGGCGGCCGCTTCGTCGATGCCGCCGTCTGCCTGCTGCTCGATTGGGGATGCGGCGAGGTCGGCGTCTTGCGGGCCGCCGGCTCCCAGGGCGATGGCCCCGGCGCTCGCCAAAATGAGAACAGCGGCGCTCGCCGCGGCGACGGCGTAGCGGGCAGCGCGGCGGGGACGCCGCAGCGGGCTGAACGCCGTCGGTCCCTCGGCGTTCGCGCCTGGGCTTTCCGTGCGCCGGGCCTGCTCCGCGCTTGCCGCCCTGATAGTCTCTTGCAGCCGCGCCTGGGCCGTGGCCGGAACCCGCTCGGCGCGGACGGCCGAGACGTACTGCTTGAGGAAATCGTCCACCTTTGCCGAGGGATCCTGGCGGTTTTCGAGATCGTCGCGGCGGTGATTGGCCGGTTGGGTATCGCTCATAGCTGAGCCTCCTTTTCTTTGTCGGGGCGGAGCAGGTTGGCGTCGCGAGGCGGGGTCGCCGTGCGGTGCGGGAGTCCGCTGCGCGCCGGATCGCGACCGCCTGGGCCGTCGCCGAGCAGGTTGCGCAGGGCCTCCCGGGCACGGTGCAGGCGCATGCGCACCGCCCCGGGCGTGCATGCCAGGGCGCGGGCGATTTCCGCCGTGCTGAGCTCCTCGACGTAGAAGAGGTTGACGACAGTGCGCTGGTCCTCGGGGAGAAGGCCCACGGTATCCCACAGATCCGAGAAGCGGTCTTCCGGGTCGTTGGGTGCGCCTGCTCCTCGGGGCTCCGCTTGCGCCAGTTTGCGCTCTGCCTCTTCGCGGTGATCGTCGAGCGAATCGGTGGCGTGCTGGGTGCGGGCGCGGAGACGGTCGCGGGATTGGTTCACCGTTACCCGGATGAGCCATGCCTTCAGGTGTTCGTCGCTCTCGAAGGCGCGCGGCTTGTCGAGAAGCTTCAGGAACACGTCCTGGTAGACATCTTCGGCGTCGGCGCGGGAGCCCGTTTGGCCGAGGGCCACCCGCCACACCGTGTCTCCCCACCGCGCCAGCGCCCGCTCCGCCACGCTCGCCTCCTGCTTTCCATATAAGGGTGTTCGCATGCTTACCTCCTTGCCTTCAATACGAACGGGGAGGGGGAAATGTCACGGCGTTCGGGAAAAACTCGCTGAGGCTTCAAAAAAACACCCCCCGAAAGGCCCTCCGCAACGGAAAAGCGGCCCCCGTGGGGGCCGCTTCCGAAGACAGGTATAGCTTGCCGTGGCGCGCCGGCGGCGGGGCCGCCCTCGCGGTCGGCTGCGCGTCGCCTAGTCGCGCGTGAGCTTGCGGTGCAGGCGGTGGGGCTTGGCGGCCTCCTTGCCGAGGCGCGCCTCGCGGTCGGCCTGGTAGCTCTCGAAATTGCCCTCGAAGAAATGCCAGCGGCCGGGGTTCTCGTCATCGCCCTCCCAGGCCAGGATGTGGGTGGCGATGCGGTCGAGGAACATGCGGTCGTGGCTGACCACCACCGAGCAGCCGGGGAAGTCGAGCAGCGCCGCCTCCAGGCTGGAGAGCGTCTCCACGTCCAGGTCGTTGGTGGGCTCGTCCAGAAGCAGGAGGTTACCGCCCTCCTTCAGGGTGAGGGCCAGATTCAGGCGGTTGCGCTCGCCGCCCGACAGCACACCCGCGGGCTTCTGCTGGTCGGCGCCCTTGAAGCCGAAGGCGGCCACGTAGGCGCGGGAGGGGATCTCGGTCTCGCCGACCATCATGTAGTCGGTGCCGCCCGACACCACTTCCCACAGCTTCGTGTCCGGGTCGATGCCCTCGCGATTCTGGTCCACGTAGGAGATCTTCACCGTCTCGCCCACCTCGAGCTCGCCGCTCGTGAGGGGCTCCAGGCCCACGATGGTCTTGAACAGGGTGGTCTTGCCCACGCCGTTGGGGCCGATCACGCCCACGATGCCGTTGCGCGGCAGCTCGAAGGACAAATCATCGATGAGCACGCGGCCGTCGAACTCCTTGTGCAGGTTCTTCGCCACGAGCACCTTCGAGCCCAGACGCGGGCCCACGGGAATCTGGATTTCCGCGAAGTCGAGCTTCTTCGCCTTGCCGGCCTCGGCCACCATGGCGTCGTAGTTCGCCAGACGGGCCTTCGACTTGGCCTGGCGCGCCTTCGGGCTGCTGCGCACCCACTCCAGCTCGCGCTCCATGCGCTTGGCGAGCTTTGCCTGGGCCTGGCCCTGGGCGGCCATGCGGGCGGCTTTGGTCTCCAGATAGGTGGAGTAGTTGCCCTTGTAGGGGAACAGCTGCCCGCGGTCCACCTCGCAGATCCACTCGGCCACGTGGTCGAGGAAGTAGCGGTCGT
>NZ_CAUASN010000051.1 GCF_958431955.1 uncultured Adlercreutzia sp.
CTTCAATTTAGAGGCTTATAGTTTTGATCTTAAAAGTGTTTTGAGACGACGTTTTCCCTTTCCTGCCCTCAGCTTCATCTATACTTACCAAGTCGACGTCGGAAAAGCGATGTCGAGGGTTGAAATAATTTTGAGGCCAACGTTGAGTTGACGCCTGGGAGGGACGCTTGCGTTCCTCCCACCTTCTACCACATCAGTCCCTCCCCATGGCGATCGGTCAAGTCGAGACCGCATGCCGAGGAATACCGATCCGTGTTGACAAGCAGGAAAGCATCTTCGGCGACTTGCTCAACACTTCCGGCAAGCGATTGAAGACTCGCCCGATAAACGTTGACGGAGTACTGCCGCAACCGCCTCATGGCGTTTCGGCCCGCAACCCCCTCGCGCAGCAGTTCGATTTCCTCCTCGATAGCCCCATTCGGCACAATCACGCTACAATCGGCACTCTCAATGAGCTTGAAATCTTCCGCCACGCTTTTGAAGGGGTACGACCCCCAACCGCCGCGATCATTCGCCAGCTTCTTGTAGGCACCGCCCTTATCCATCCCATCGCGCCTGATATTGTATAGACGCGTAAAGTATTCCTTCATGATTTCGGGCGATCCCAAGTCAACCTCGAGGAATCCCTCATCTCCATCCGCATGTCCAACGCCTCTCAGCACCGACTGCCCGACGGCTGCCCGCTGAGAAACCTCACGAGGCCTTCGGTACGAATCGTCAGGCTCAAATATATGCACCAGGCTCTCGGAGGAAGATCGGCTGTCGTTCCTGTTGCACCTTCCTGCAGCCTGAACGATGCTATCGAGCCCACTCATTGCCCGATACACCACAGGGAAGTCGAGATCGACCCCCGCCTCCACCAAGCTGGTGGAAATCACCCGACACGGTAACCCGTCTTCGAGGCGCCGCCTGATTTCCGAGACCACCGCCCGGCGATGCTCGGGATACATGAGGGTACTGAGGTGATAAACGTTGTCGTCATCGAGCAGCTCGAAGACGGCTCGCGTCTGCTTACGATTATCGATAATGCAAAGAACCTGCTTTTCGCTGCGAAGTCGCTCAGCCAATCGCACGTCATCAAGTTTGCCTTCCAGGCAATAGGTCACGCGTCGCAGCTTCTCGAATGAATCCAGTCCCGCCTGACTTATTTCGACTGGTCGCGGCAAACCTTCGATAATTCCATCGAGGGCCGGCTGAGTCGCCGTACAGAACACCACGGTGCACCCATAATGCTCAACCAGCTCCTCGAGGGCAGCCAGACATGGTTTGAGGTATTCCACTGGCAGCATCTGTGCCTCGTCAAGCACAATGACGCTCTTCGCAAGGTTATGCAGCTTCCGGCATTTCGAAGTCCTGTTGGAATAAAGGGATTCGAAAAGCTGGACGTTGGTGGTGACCACCACTGGAGCATCCCAATTCTCGGCGGCAAGCCGCAGGGCATCCCCCAAGCCGGTTGATCGCTCCCCATTACGGGCAACAGCGTGCCGTCGTCCCCCGGCATCCTCATCCACAGAATCGAAATCGAACCCCGAATGATGTTCAAGCACCTGTTCCTGCCCGATCATCCCGCGAATGACCTCGGCGTTCTGCTCGATAATGGATGTGTAGGGAACTGCGTATATCACCTTGGCCCCGAGATGACCACTGAGCGCAGCTTGATTCAACGCAAAGCGCAACGACCCGAGCGTCTTGCCACCCCCGGTGGGAACAGTCAGCGCGTAAAACCCGGGCTGGCCAGTCGCCGCTACTCGACAATCATCAAGAATATGGCAGCGCAGTTCGTTGAGCGACGTGCGCGGAGGGTAAAACACCGACAGTCTCTCCTCCAATGTATCGCGCAACTCGGCAGCCGATGCCGGGGAGAGACTTTCCCTTTCATACCCTCGCATGAATTCTTCCGTTGCCAGGAAGTCGGCGTCAACCAGGCACGAGAACATCATGCGAACCCAAAAGCCTGCACCGTAGCCACCGCTTTTCTGCACGCCGACAAGAGGCGCGGGCATTCCCGGGGAGCCGCGCAGCCCAAACCGCTTAAAGGGCACACGATTGAGCCAAGTCGCGCCCGGCGAGTTCTCGGCCTTGAAACGCTCGAGTCGCTTTGCCAATGTCGAGTCCTGCGTTCCCCTCTGAATATTTTCACCCATGGGACATCCATCAGGCAGGCCCGTATGATGTCCGGCAATCGCATAGGCTAAAAGAGAGCCAAGATCGCCGCTGTCGGCCATGATGCTCGCGCCCGCCGTCGAGTGATCAACTCTCGGCCCATTCTCTTTAATGCGACGCTGAAACGCATCAGCGTACTTACCGATGTCGTGGAGAGCTCCCATGTTGTAGGCCCACCCTTCCGAGCCAAAGCGAGCAGCAAAATCGGCAGCCCGCTCCGCAACGGCACGAAGGTGATCCTCTACGGCCTCCTCCCGGCCATCTTCTGCAACGTGGGCAAGAAACATCTTGGTCCTCACAATTCCCGACAACAAAGTTGTCGTCATTATGGCATGAATTTCACTGCTGGATGTCCCGACTCCAGGACACAGAAGATCATTTCCTCCATTTTATTAAAATTATTTACTGAAATATATTGAATACCTATATCAATTCGTATCTAATTCAATCAATCGCATCATATAGCGGAAATTGCAAAGCAGCATTGTTCTATTGACTTAAAAATATCAATATTTTATATTATTATCGAACAGGGGGACAACATGCCAAAGGAGCAGGAGGTCAGAGAGGTTCTAAAGCGACTGAGAAAAGAAGGCTGGATTGAGGCAAGTGGCAAAGGCAGCCATAAGATTTTTCGTAAAGACGGGATCATGGTCGTTGTCCCCACCTCCAAAAGGGAGCTGCCTCTCGGAACATACCGAAACATGGCAAAGACCGCAGAGTGGCTCTAAGCCCCCTTCAACAGAATCGAGCAGACATGGGCAAGTATATCTTCCAGGCTTTTCTCACTCCCGAAGACGAAGGGGGCTACTCCGTCGAGTTCCCCGATCTCCCGGGGTGCTTCTCGTGCGGCGACACATTCCACGACGCTGTGGCCATGGGGGCCGACGCCGCCAAAACCTATGTAGCGTCGCTCCTTGGCCACGAAGAAGCAGTCCCCGAGCCCCGACGCCACCCGTGCCCCTCTGGCGCCGAGGACGTCATGGTGTTTTTCGAAGCCGATCCCACCTACATCGTGGAAGGCGCTGTGGTAAGTGCCGCCGAGGCTTCACGGCGCCTGGGCGTGTCACCAGGCAGAATCACCCATATGCTCGACGCCGGCGTGATAGACGGCTATCGCGAAGGCCGACGCACCTGGGTCAGCGTTGCGAGCATAGAGAAGCGTCTATCCGAAACCCCAAAAGCCGGGCGCCCGAGAAAAGCCCGAATGGCCTGACGTTCAGCCTCAACCATCCTCCGAAAGCCGAGGATTCCTTGCGAGATTGGAAAACGCCCGCCTGAAACGTTTGTCGCTTCGGGCGGGCGTTTTGCTTGAGAAATGCGAAGCTGATCGGGGCCCAGCCTTCTCCCCTACCGTCTTTCAATGGGCACGTAGGGCTTGGTGCCGCGGACGGTGTTCTTGTAGGCGGGACGGATGATGCGCTTGCCGGCGGCGATCTCCTCGAAGCGGTGGGCGGCCCAGCCGGCCATGCGGGCGCAGGCGAACAGCGGCGTGAACAGGTCCTCGGGAATGCCCATCATGGTGTAGATGAAGCCCGAGTACATGTCCACGTTCGCGCACAGCTCCTTGGTGGAGCCCTTCTCGCGAGCGAACACCTCGGGGGTGAGGCGCTCGATGGACTTCAGCAGATTCAACTCGGCCTCGAACTCGGTGCCGGCGGCCAGCTGCTCGGCAAAACGCTTCCCGATGATGGCGCGCGGGTCGGAAAGCGTGTACACTGCATGCCCCATGCCGTACACGAGCCCCGTGCCGTCGTAGGCCTGCTTGTTCACGATCTTCGCCAGGTAGGCGGCCACCTCGTCGTCGTCTTCCCAGTTCTTCACGTTTTCCTTGATCTCGGCCTGCATGGCGCGCACCTGGTGGTTCGCCCCGCCATGGCGATGGCCCTTCAGCGAGCCGAACGCCGCCGCGTAAGTAGAGTACGGGTCGGTGTCGGCCGAGGACAGCACGCGCGTGGTGAAGGTGGAGTTGTTGCCGCCGCCGTGCTCGGCGTGCAGGCACAGCATGATGTCCAGCATGCGGGCCTCCTCCGGCGTGAAGGAGCGGTCGGGACGCAGCATGGAGAGGATGGTCTCGGCGGTGGACTGCCCCGGCACGAAGCGGTGCATGATCATGGAGTCGTGATGGAACGCCGCGCGCTTGGCGTAGTAGGCGAGCACCATGATGCGCGGCAGGCGGCTGATAAGCGAGAGCGCCGTGTGAATCTCATGACCGGGCGAGCGGTCCTCGGCGCATTCGTCGGCCGCGTACAGACGCAGGATGGAGCGGGCCATCATGTTCATGAGGTCGGGCGAGGTGTCCACCATAAGGGTGCTGGCCGTGAATCCGTCGGGCAGCTCGCGCTGGGAGTCGATCACCTCCACGAACCGGTCGAGGCGCTCCTGGGTCGGCAACTCGCCCATAAGCAGCAAGTAGGCCACTTCTTCGAAGGCGAAGCGGCGGCTGGGGTCCAAATCGCCCAACAGGTCGTAGATGTCGTAGCCGCGCAGGCGCAGCGAGCCCTCGGCCGGCATTTTCTCGCCATCGGACATCACATAGCCGTGCACGTTGGACACGTTCGTCATACCCGCCAGCACACCCGTCCCGTCGGCGTTGCGCAGGCCGCGCTTCACGTCGTAGGTCTGGTAATGCTCCGGGTCGATAGTGTTTACCTGGTAGAAGTTCTCGTAGAGGCGCACGCGGAAGGCCTCGTCGTCGCTGATCTCAATGGGCTCGGTGCCGTCGATGTCGGCGTGGTTGTCCACGCGGATGACGGCCTCGTCAATTTCCATAGCCATAGGGGCTCCTCCCTCGAAAGCGGGCCTCATGCGGTATCGGGCTATTGTACCGTGCCGGGCCGCTCCACGCGGGCGCGGATGCGCGCCAGTCGGCGGGGGCCCGTCCCTTCCCGCGGCGAACGGCGGCGCGCAATTTCGGGGCATTCACCCGCACGTGGCCGCGCACTCACGGTCACGTGCCCGCTTGCAGCCGCGTCGCTCAGAGGCGCTCATCCGCTCGCAACCCTATCGCCCGAAGCCGCTCGCCCGCTTGCCCGGGCGCTTCCAAAAAAGTTGGAATTTGTCGTTGACAAGCCCCAAAGGTGATGGTTAAATAGTCGTTGCTGTTTTGAAGTGCGCCGTTACCTCAGCTGGATAGAGGGACTGACTACGAATCAGTACGTCGGGGGTTCGAATCCCTCACGGCGCACCACTTTTCAGCTCGCAACCGCTTCACGCGGTTATTTTTTTCTGTAGGCCGGAATGAAAGGAAGACCGTGAAGGTTCGAAAATCGAAACCTCACAGTATGTAAGCTTCCGGCTTCTCCCCTTCGTGGCAGTAGTCGGAAGAAGCGACTGCTGTGCGTTGGCTGGCGCCGCCCCGCGCCGTAGCGGCCAACGTCACCCCACGGAGGAACGACTATGCTCTATCTGTCCCAAATGATCGGGGAGCCCGTGGTGGATGCCACCGGCGAGCGCCTCGGCACCATCTCCGACCTCGCCATCTCCACCGGCGAGGTGTTCCCGCGCATCACGAGCCTGGCCTTCCAAGGCCCCGGCCGCGTGCCGTTCATGATCTCGTGGCGCAAATACGTCGACACCTTCGACGAAGACGGCATCACGCTATCGGTGGACGCTCACGACATCCGCTTCAGCTACCTGCAGCCCGACGAGGTGCTCTTGGCCCGCGACCTCATGGACCGCCAGATCGTGGACACCCAGGGGCTGAAGGTCGTGCGCGTGAACGACCTGAAGCTGTCGCAGTCGGGCACCCAGCTGCGTTTGCTCGGCGCCGAGGTGGGCGTGCGCGGCATCCTGCGCGGGCTGCATCCCCTGCTGGAGAGGGCCGTGGTGAACGTGGCGAAGCTCTTCCACAAGAAGGTGGACGAGCAGCTCATTGCCTGGAACTACATGGACCTGCTCGACCGCGACCTCTCGGAAGTGCAGCTGTCGGTGACCCACCGCCGCCTGGACGAGCTGCACCCCGCCGACGTGGCCGACATCTTGGAGCAGCTGGACCCCCAGCAGCGCGCGAGCGTGTTCGAGCATTTGGACGACGCGCGGGCCACCGAGGCCATCTCCGAGATGGAGGACGAGTACCAGGCCGAGTTCATCGACGACCTGGACGACGCGCGGGCCGCCGAACTCATCGGCAACATGGACCCGGATGACGCCGCCGACATCGTGCGCGACCTTCCCTACGAGAAGGCCGAGACGCTGCTGCGCCTCATGGGCGTGGAAGATGCCACCGAGATCCGCCGCCTGCTCGGTTATAAAGACGGCACCGCCGGCGGCATGATGACCACCCAGTTCGTGGCCGTGCCGAAAACCTACACCGTGGGCGACACCATCGAGGTGCTGCGCGCCCTGCCCGAGGATCACCCCACCGTGCACTATGTGTACGTGACCGACGAGTACGGGAAGCTTCTGGGCGTGAACTCCCTGCGCACGCTGGTGCTCTTCAATGCCGACCGCCTCATGGGCGACATTATGTATGACGAGATCATCAGCTGCCTGCCCTCCGAGGAAGAGGAAGACGTGGCGGCCGACATCTTCAAGTACGACATCCCCGCCATGCCCGTGGTGGACGAGCACGGCACCCTGCTCGGCATCGTGACTACCGACGACGCCTGGGATGCCATCGAAGACGACGTGGCCGGCGACAAGTCGCGCATGAGCGCCCTGAGCATCGCGGGCATCACCGTAGCGGCGCTGCTGGGGCTGTTTCTGTACTCGCTCATCCTGCTGCAGCTGGCCGGCTCGCTGCACATCGGCGGCCTGCATTACTAGGGAGCGAGGTGAAGCCCTATGAACGCGAAGAAGCGCGCGCTCACCGCCGATGAGCGCGATCTGAACCGGGCCGCCTCCGAGCTGGCCGAGACGGGCATCCCCGCCGGCGAGCAGCCCGGCCCCGACGCCTCCCGCACGCCGAGCAAGCTGCTGCTGGTGCTGGCGGCCATGGGCCCGGGCATCATCACGGCCATGGCCGGCAACGACGCCGGCGGCATCTCCACCTACTCCACCGCCGGCGCCAGCTTCGGCTTCGGCACCTTGTGGGTCATTCCCATCATGTGCGTGCTGCTCATCGTGGTGGAGACCACCGCCGGGCGTATGGGCGCCGTCACCGGCAAGGGCTTCGCAGCCCTCATCCGCGAGCGCTTCGGCATCCGGCTCGCGGCCTTCGCCATGCTGTCGCTGCTCGTGGGCAACGTGGCCACCACCTTCTCGGAGTTCGCCGGCATCGCGAGCGGCATGGAGATGTTCGGCGTGTCGAAGTACATCTCAGTGCCTGTAGCGGCGCTCGCCGTGTGGCTTTTGGTGGTCGGCGGCTCCTACAAGCGGGTGCAGAACGTGTTTCTGGCCCTCTCGCTCGTGTTCCTCACCTACGTGGTGGCGGCGTTTCTCGCGGAGCCGAACTGGGGCGAGGCCATCCACGACACGGTAGTGCCCAGCGCCGTGGGCGACGTGAGCTTCATCTCGCTCGTCATCGCCATGATCGGCACCACCATCGCCCCCTGGATGATGTTCTTCACCCAGAGCAACGTGGTGGAGAAGGGCCTGACCACCAAGGACCTCTTCTCGCAGCGCGTGGACGCCGTCTCGGGCACCATCGCCGCCTGCATCGTGGCCTGGTTCATCATCGTGACCACAGGCGCGGTGCTCTTCCCTGCCGGCATCACCATCGACTCGGCGGCCGATGCGGCAGCGGCGCTTGCACCGTTTGCCGGCCCCTACGCCGAGGCGCTGTTCGCCGTGGGGCTCATCGCCGCGTCGTTTCTGGCTGCCTGCGTGCTGCCGCTGACCACGGCCTTCGTCATCTGCGAGGCCTTCGGCTGGGAAGCGGGCGTGTCGTTCAAGTGGCGCGAGGCCCCCACGTTCAAGTCCATCTTCACCTTCGTGATTGCGTTCTCGGCCATCGTGGTGCTCCTGCCCGACGTGAACCTGCTCGGCATGATGCTGACGGCCCAGTTCGTCAACGGCGTGATTCTGCCCATCTTGCTGGCATTCATGGCCATCATCTCGGCCGACAAGCGCATCATGGGCGACTTCCGCGCCCGCCGCGTGTCGAAGGTGCTTCTGTGGGCCACGGTGGGCGTGGTGGCGGCGCTGACCGCGGTGCTGCTCGTCATGCAAGTGATGGGGCTCGCCTAGGATTACCCGAAGCCTCTCAGGGCCACGCGGACGGCACAGCGGCGGCCATCGGCGTGCCGCCAAGCGCCCGCGCGCACCTCGCCGGGAGCGCCTGGCGGCAGCTCGCGCGCCCACACCCCTTTCACCTGCGAAATCGGCGGCGAATTTAACGTGGCGGCAACGTATGCGAATCGGTGCGCTCATCGTTTGGTACAACCCTTGTATTAACGCGCCGCCCATGGCTAAACTGCAAGTGTCGGAAGGCAAGAAGACCGCTTTTCGGCACACCTGGGGTGACGCGCACCGGCGGTTCGTCGGATGCGGCCGTCGATGTAGCACACGCTGCAGACCCCAAGGTGTCGACCCGTTAGGAGGCTGCAGTGCAACTCAAAGCATCAACCGATTATGGACTGCGTGCCGTTTTGTATCTGGCCGCGCAGGGCCAAACCTGCTCGTCGAAGGATATCGCCCAGGACATGTCCATCCCCCGCGACTATCTCATCCAGCTCGCGCAGCTGCTGCGCAACGCCGGCATCATCGAGGCGCGCCCGGGCAAGCACGGCGGCTACCGCCTGGCCAAGGAGCCCTCGAAGATCACCCTTTTGCAAGTGGTGAACGCGCTGGACGACGACGCCAAGGACACCACCCGCGCCCGCCGCAAGGATCGCGCCGGCGCCCCCATGGTCCAGGGCATCAAGCGTGCCTACGACCTGGTGCTCGACGGCTACGACGCCTACTTCGACAGCATCACGCTCGAGATGCTGCTCGATTGCTCGCGCGACGAGAAGATGGGCAAGGAGTTCTTGGCCGGGCGCCTCATCGCCGAGAGCCAGCGCCTGCTCGCCGAGGCCGCGGCCGTGGCCTAGCGACCGTGCCGCTTCCGTAATCAACCACAGAAAAAGCCCCCGCACAGGGGGCTTTTTCACGGTTTGGAGCAGTGTCGGGAACGCAGGGCGGCAACAGGTTCGCCAGCCGCCGGCCGCAGCGCGCAGGCCCTATTCGGCCTTCGCGGCCTTGGCGGCCCTTCCCGCCTCCATCTTCGTAAGCACCAGCACGGCCGCCACGATGAGCACCACGCCGAGCGCGAGCGAGATCCACGGCGTCTTGGTGATGCCGGCGATGATGTAGCCCACGAAGCACACGACCATGACGAGCGTGGCGTAGGGAATCTGCGTGGCCACGTGGCGCAGGTGGTTGCACTTCGCGCCGGCCGACGAGAGGATGGTGGTATCCGAGATGGGCGAGATGTGGTCGCCGTACACCGCACCGGCCAGCGCCGAGCCCACGGCCACGAGGAACAGCGGATCGCCGGCCGCGAACACGCCGATGATGATGGGCAGGATGAGCGCGATAGTGCCCCAGCTCGTGCCCATGGCAAACCCGATGAAGGCCGCCACCAGGAAGATGACCGCGGGCAGCAGGTCGAGTCCCACGCCCAGGCCGTTCAGGAAGCCGGACACGAACTCGCCGGTGCCCAGCAGATAGCGGCAGCAGCCGCCGAGCGACCAGGCCAGCACGAGGATCATGATGGCGCCGATCATGGAGCGCACGCCCTCGGACATGGCCTCCACGAAACCGCCGAGGTTCATGAGCTTGCGCGGCAGGAACATGGCCGCCGCCACGCACAGCGCCACCACCGCGCCGATGCACAGGCCCATGACCGGGTTCTCGCCCACGGCCGTGGCGAAGTCGACGCCGCTGAAGAAGCCGCCCATGTACATCATGCCCAGGATGGAGAACACGATGAGCACGAGGATGGGCACGATGAGATCCCAAATGGTGCCGCGCTCGGAGATGTTCAGGCCCTTGTACTCCTCGATGGCGCCCGCTGCGGCATCGTCGATATCGCCCTCCTCGGTCACCACTGTGGGGATGTTCGGCGCGCCTTCCAGATCGACCTGGGCCTTGTCGGCAATGCGCGCGAGCGAGACGGCCTCGAGCGCCGAGCCCTCGGCCGGGATGCGCCCGTCGGCCTCGGCCTGGGCCGCCGCCATGGGACCGAAGTCCTTCTGCAAAAACAGCATGAAGAACACGAAGAAGATGGTGAGCAGCGCGTAGAAGTTGTAGGGAATGGAGGCCACGAAGGTGTTGAAGCCGTCCTCGCCCATGTAGCCGCCCACGGCCACCGCCCACGAGGACACCGGCGCGATGATGCAGACCGGCGCGGCCGTGGAGTCGATGATCCAGGCGAGCTTCTCATGGCTGACGCGGAACTTGTCGGTCACGGGGCGCATGACCGCGCCCACGGTGAGGCAGTTGAAGTAGTCGTCCACGAAGATGATGATGCCCAGAAGCGCCGTGAGGATGGAGGCCGCGCGGGCGTTCTTCACGTGGGTGGTCACCCACTCCGCGTAGGCGCGGGAGCCGCCGGCCGTGGCTATGACCACGGTGAGTGCCCCCAATAATGCAAGGAACAGCAAAAGCGCCCCGTTGCCGGCAATTTGCTCGGCCATCATCTGGGGCACCATGGTGAACGCGGCCACCAGCTGCTCGCCGCCGGCGCCGTTCAGGGTGAACTGGTAAATGACCATGCCCGTGAACACGCCCACCGTCAGCGAGGAGTACACCTCCTTGGTGATGAGGGCCAAAGCCAGCGCCAGAATCGGCGGCACGATAGACCACAGCCCCGTGGCGATGAGATCGAATCCTTCCATAACGCTCCTTCCGCTGGCGCCCTTCCCCACTTCCCCCGGACGCTCGGTATGACAGATGGTCATAAGTATATCCGAGTTGGTAAGGGAAAAGGGCCGCAGAGCGCGTAAAAAGCGCCGGGTCCGCGGGCTCGGCGCTTTCAGGGAGGGCAAAACAGGCGGCCATTACATTCGCGGAATGGCCTCTATCTTGTTGATGCAGAGCTCGTTTCCGCTTATGAGCGCGTAATCGCGGTCAGCTCCGCATCCGAGGCAGGTCTGTGAGAAGCGATCCTTGAAGTCGAGGCGGAATTCCTCGCCGCACCGATTGCAACGCACTCGGTAGGGCACCGTGCTGATGACAACATGCGCATTCTCGGCCACCGTGCCGCGGGCAAGAAACTGAAAGAGGCTCTCGAACAGGTCGATGACGATATCGCGCCCCTCCCCCACGTCAAGATGCACGGCCGTCACCTCGGCCGCGCCGGCGGCCTCGGCCTCCTCGACCACCACTTCCATGATGCTGCGTACCAGCGCCATCTCGTGCATAGTCCCCTCCTCGCCTTTCGCCACGATCTCGCCGGAACGTCCGCGGAAACGATGGCGGGACGCCGACGACGCGACGCCCCGCCATTAGAGATGCCTCCCAGCGAACTGCTCCGCCAGAATTCCGCCTTCTTAGCCGCTTAGGCCTCGGGCGCCGGGGCGGCCGCCAACTCGCCGCCAGTGAAGTCGACCAACTGGCCACGCGCAACGCGGTCCTTGGCGAAATAGCGATTGCAGTCAACGTAATCCTCGGGCAGGTCGGGGTAGTCCTCCGTCGCCGAAAGGATGCGAGCCCCAGCCGGACAAATGGGCACACACTGGCCGCAGCGGACGCACGCGTCGTCCATCACGCACAACCCGTCATCGCCGAAGGTGATAGAGTGCATGGGGCAGCGCTCGATGCACTTACCGCACTTGATGCAGGCGTCGCCATCATAGTTGAGGGTATAAGCGCTGAAGTACTTGCGCTGGTCGCCTGCGCCGTTCTGACCCCGCCACGCCATAAGGTTACCGCAGCTTTCGGAATGGCAGCAGCAGATGATGTCGGCGTTCTTCGCGCAGATGGACTCCACCACCATGCCCTTGTCGATGATGTCCTCGACGATCTCGATGGCCTCCTCCTGGGTGATCTGCTCGCCGATGCCCGTCTCCATGAAGTACTCGGCCATGTCGCCCAGCGACAGGCACGTGCGATGCGGGTGCTCGTCGGGATGCGGAACGCCCAGGGCATCCCACTGCGTACGGCACTGGCAGGGAGACACCGTGATGTTCTTGTTGCGCTTGATAAGGGCGCGCCAGTCCTGATAAGGCTGCAGCTCGTCCTCGGCCACCACGTCCACGCTGATGGGATAGGTTCGGAACAGCGGGAAGGTGCTGCCACTCTCACCGTTGGGATCCATGCCACGAATGCCCTGGATATCGAACTCGGTCACCGCACCCTCGATGCCGGAGTAGTAGGCCTTCAGCTCGTTAAACTCCCAGAATCCGTTGATATAGGGGATGAGCGCATAATGGGGAAGACCGCCGCGATTGGTGCGCCAAATGAGGTTGCGATCAGCCTGGTCGTCGAGAATCTGCTGGCACTTCTCCTCGTCCCAGCCGGTGTTGGCCTTGTAGTCGCCGGCAGTGAACATGCGGTGCAGCGGCATCTTCAGATAGTTCTCGGCATCTTCCTCAGACCATAGGTACATGATCATCTGGTAGCCGGTCTCATCCGGAATGGAGCCGATGCCCTGGCCAATGCGGTTGATGCGGTTGCGCAACTTCACGAACACGGCGGGAATGACAGTGCCGTCGGGGCAGATGGCGTCGGTCACCTCCTCGGTCTCGGCCATAACCTGCTCCATGAGGCTATCGCTCTTGGAGGGGTCAACCCAATTGCCAAAAGATGACGACAGGCCCTCCTGCGAAGCCTCCGGCGCACCGGTTCCAGCCAGCGCATCGGCATCCGCCGTGCCGGCCACTGTCGGAGCATTCTGGGCGCCATTGCATCCGGCGAGAAGCATGGCCAACGGAAACGCGCCCATGCCCACCGCGGCCACCCCCTTCAGGAAATCGCGACGGCGCACGCCATTGGGCATGATCTCGTCGTTCAGAGCCTCCAGTTCTTCCTTGTTCATGGGAATCCTCCTTTTCCTCCATAAGCGCCCTCCCCTTGTTTGCCAGGCGCGATAGCCGCATTGTACGTACTCGAAAATGCGAGCATCAATAGACATTTCATCCCCGATTGTCTAGGAAGCAGCCTTATTTGCCTGCACGGCATAAGGCCAGCTTACTCTATACTTTAGCCGGAGGAAAAAGGGTATCGGGAGGCAGGACACTCGTGGAGGAGCAAGGGGCCACATCGGCAAAGAGGCGCTATGTCGAGGCGCTCTTCAAGCTATGCGAGACAAAGTCCATCAACAAGATTACCGTCGCTGACGTCCTTCGAGAGACACGCACGGCACGCCAGACCTTTTACAACAACTTCCGCGATATCAACGATCTGATCGCCTATGTGTTTGTGTACCACTTTGAGGAGAACTACGATATCTTCAACACCCGGGAAGGATCATTCAAATCCCTCGATTTCGCCCGCGAGCACAAGGCGTTCTTCAGTCAGCTACCCCAGCATCGTGGGCAGAACAACTTTCATGAGACCCATGTTCGCATGCTGAAAAGCGGTTATTACAAGCTTGTGTTCCACACTGATGAACCCCCTGCCGACGATCCCCGCAAAGCGTTCATCGACGCCTATGTGTACAGCTGCACGAATCTCTTTATGGATTGGTGCGCCAGCGGCATGACCGCGCCAGCCGACGAGGTGCTCGTCGACGTGTATTGGGACACGAAGCCCGACTTCATCCCCATAATCGTTCCGCCCTGCTCCATGACAAACGAGATCTAGAAAGGGAGCGTTGAGCCATCTGTCTGGCACCGCGCGCCGGGCCCGCCATCGAACCCGCGCGCTTCCCCTCCAGCACTGGCCGCCGACAGCAGGAACGCCGAGTCCGCAGACCCGGCGTTCCTCACGGGAAGATTTTTACCGGCCGCTACACGTCGGCGGCGGCTCCGGCGTTGGCGCTCTCGAGCATTTCCTGCTCCACCTCGCGATCGTACTCGCGGTCGATGGCGCTTTCCGACGTCGGCGGCTTGATCTGGAAGGGCACCGCCGGGGTGAAAAGGCTCACCACCGGCACGATCACCAGCGAGATGATCATGCACAGCGCGCCGCAGTTGATGGGGCTCGCGATGAGCGGCACACCGCCCGACAGCGCCAGGCCCATGTTCACGGCCGTCAGCCCCACGCCCACGGCAAACGAGCACCACACGCTCGCCTTCGAGATGCGGCCCGAGTACAGACCCCACAGGAAGGGGCCGAGGAACGAGCCGGCCAGCGCGCCCCACGAGTAGCCCATGAGCTGTGCGATGAACACCACGCTGGAATGGTACTGGAACAGCGCGATCACTGCAGAGATGGCGATGAACACCACGAGCAGCCCGCGCATCCACAGAAGCTGCTTCTTCTCGGACATGTCCTTCACGAAGTTTCCCTTGATCAGGTCGATGGTCAGCGTAGACGACGACGTGAGCACCAGCGACGACAGCGTGGACATGGACGCCGACAGCACGAGCACGATCACCAAGCCGATGAGCACGTCGGGCAGGGTGGACAGCATCGTGGGGATGATGGAGTCGTACACCGGCGTGCCGTTGGCGGCGTACTCGATCTGGCTCTCGTACAGGCGCCCGAAGCCGCCGAGGAAATAGGAGCCGCCGGCCACCACGAAGGCGAAGATCGTGGAGATGATGGCGCCCTGCTTGATGGCGGGGCCGGTCTTGATGGCGTAGAACTTCTGCACCATCTGCGGCAGGCCCCA
>NZ_CAUASN010000052.1 GCF_958431955.1 uncultured Adlercreutzia sp.
CCACCGAGGCCCCCGCGCCCCAGCCGGCCCAGCAGGCCCCCGTCACCTTCAGCGCCCCGGCCCCGGCGAACCGCTTCGCCGACGAGGACTACATTCCCGACTTCCTGAAGCGCTCGCGCTAGGAGAGAGGCGGCGGTACGGCCCCATGGCACTTCCCCTGCCCACATTGCAGGCCCGCTCCCATGCGGGCCTGTCCTTTTTGACCGACGAGCCCCTGTTCGCGGCCTGCGGCGTGCGCATGGGCTTCACGCGCCGCGCAGGCGGCGTGAGCGAGGCGCCCTTCGACTCCCTCAACCTGGGAGGCCATGTGGGCGATGACGCGGCCGCCGTCGCGGAGAACCGCGCGCGCCTCATGGCCGCCGCCGGCCTCGCGCAGGCCGAGCTCCTCACGCTGAACCAGGTGCACGGCGATGTCGTGCTCTCCGTGGCCGAGGCGGCCCCTGTTCCCGCCGCCGTCAGGGAGGCGGCGGCCGCCGGCGCCGACGGCGTGGCCGTGGGGGTGCCGGATGTGGCGGCGCTTCTGTGCTTCGCCGACTGCACGCCCGTCATCGTCGTCTCGCCCACGGGCGCCTTCGCCGTGGCCCATGCGGGCTGGCGCGGCGCTTTGGCGAACATCCCGGCCCGCGCCGTCGAGGCGCTCGCGGCCCTGGACGCGCGTCTCGGCGCGACGGCGGGACCGGCCGACTACAACGCCTACATCGGGCCGCACATCGGGGCCGAGTGCTACGAGTGCGGCCCCGAGCTCGTGGGGCGCTTCGCCGCGCGCTACGGGGCGGCGTGCTCGGTCGGCGGCGATCACCTGGATCTTGAGGCCGCCGTGCGCGCGGGCCTGGCCGAGGCCGGCGTGGCGGACGCGCGCGTCGCGAGCGCGGGGGAGTGCACCGCCTGCCGCGACGACCGGTATTTCTCGTATCGGAAGAGCGGGGGCCGCTGTGGGCGCCACGGCGCCTTCGCCGGACGGAAGGAGCAGCCCCATGGGCGTTGAGCAGCGTTATCGGAAAGTGGCGGACGAGGTGGCGGCCGCGGCGGAGCGGGCCGGGCGGGCCGCCGACGCCGTGCGGCTGGTGGCCGTCTCCAAGACGGTGGGGGCCGCCGAGGTGGCCCGGGCCGTGGAGGCGGGCGCTCGGGACTTCGGCGAGAACCGCCCCGACCAGATCGTCGCCAAGGCCGCGGCCTTCCCGGATGTCCGCTGGCACTTCATCGGGAACATCCAGTCGCGGCGCATCCCCGACATCGTGGGCGCCTCCGCGCTCATCCACTCGCTTTACCAGGCGCGCCATGCCGAGAAGATCGACCGGGCGGCCGCGGCCCTCGGCAAGGTGCAGGACGTGCTCATCGAGGTGAACGTGTCCGGCGAGGAATCGAAGAGCGGTATCGCGCCCGCCGAGGCGGCCGCGCTGGCGCGCCTCTGCTGCGGGCTGCCCCACGTGCGGGTGCGCGGTCTTATGACCATGGCGCCCCAGGGCGACCCCGAGCGCGCCCTCGAGACCTTCCGGGGCCTGGCCGCGCTCGCCGACGAGGTGCGCGCGCAGCTTTCCGAGGAGGACGCCGCCGCGTTCACCGAGCTTTCCATGGGCATGAGCGAGGACTGGCCGGCCGCCATCGCCTGCGGCGCCACGATTGTGCGCGTCGGCCGTGCGATCTTTAGCGAATCTTTCGAGGAATAGCGCCGAACCTGCTATGATGATGGACAACTGACGAGAGGGCGCGTCCGCGTCCCTGAGACCTTATACGAGCAAGGGCGGCTCAGCGCCGCAGTGGAAACGAAGCAGGAGGCCCCATGGACCTGAACGACGGCAAGCGCATGTTCGGCGATATTAAGTCGAAATTGGGCTTCGGCCGCAAGGACGACTATGAGGAGTACTACGACGACTACGAGGAGTACGACGAAGAGGGCGAAGACTACGGCGAGTACGGCTACGACGAGAGCTACACCCGCACCTCGTCCCGCTCCTCGTTCGACCGCTACGACTCGGTGACCACGCGCGATCCGGGCACCCGCTCGGCGGGACGCTCCACCATGCCGCGCCTCGTGTCCATCGACGACGTGCGCGCCCGCACCCAGGTGCCCACGCTCCCCGACGACCACGGGACGTCCTCCCGCCGCTCCTCGGGGTCGAGCTCCTTCCGCACCATGGTGGACTCCTCGCTGCCTCCGCAGATGACCCCCGAGGGCACCGCTGCCGCCTCGGCCGCCGCCTCGGCGACCCATCAGGCGCGTTCCGAGGGCCTCAACTCGCTGTTCGAGCCCACCACGCCCGCCCCCGCGCCGGCCGACGAGCGCCCGGCAGCGCGCTCCTTCACCGGGGCGAGCGCCTTCGCCACGGCCCGCACGAGCCCCTCGCGCACCCTGAAGGTCATCAAGCCTGTGGCCTACAACGACGCCGAGGGCGTGTCCACGGCGCTGAAGCTGGGGGATGCGGTGGTGCTCTGCCTGACGGGCACCCCCGACGCGCTCTCCAAGCGCATCCTCGACTTCTCCTTCGGCGTGGCAAGCGCGCTCGACGCCAGCGTGGAATGCGTCGGCAACAAGGTGTTCGCGCTCACCCGCTCGAGCGAGCTGTCCGAGGCCGAGCGCTCGTACCTGCGCAGCCAGGGCCTCGTGTAAGAGCCTTCCGAAACGGCACGGCAACGCCGCGGCCGCCGAGCAATGTAAGGAGCTCAATCCATGATAACCTCTCTCATCGTCCGTCTGGCGGATGCGTACTCCATGATCATCTTCATCTATGTGATGATGTCATGGCTGCCGAACACGCAGGCGGGCATTATCGGCGATATCTACCGGGCCCTCGGGAAACTGTGCGACCCGTACCTGAACTTGTTCAGGAAGTTGATTCCGCCCCTTGGAGGAATGGTGGACGTAACTCCCATCATCGCCTTGCTTGTATTACAATTCGGGGTACGTTTGCTGGTAGTGCTCTTCTAAAGTCAGACGACCGGCATACACATAGCAACGGAAACGAGAAGGGCTAGGGTAACATTCATGGCTATCACCGCTTCTGACATCCACAATCAGAGCTTCTCCATCGACCGCAAGGGCTACGACGTCGACGAGGTCGATGTCTTCCTCGAGCACGTGGCCGATGAGATCGACGTGCTGAACGACACCATCGCCCATCTGCAGGCGCAGCTGGAGGAGGATCGCTTCAACGGCTTCGACGCGCCGGCTTCCTCCACGGTGGCCATCACCGAGACCGTGTCCTCCTCGGTGGATACCGCCGAGTTCGACGCGCAGCTCGCCCAGAAAGACGCGATTATCGCCGACTTGGAGTGCCAGCTCGACGACAAGCGCGCCGACGACAACGCTATCGCCCAGGCCCTCATCATCGCCCAGCGCTCGGCCGACGAGATTCTGGCCAAGGCCAACGCGAACGCCACGGAGACCATCCAGGACGCCCGCGACGAGGCCCAGCGCATCATCGACCGCGCCAACACCGACCGCCAGGACGTCATCGACGCCATCCGCAAGCTGCAGGACGACCGCGAGGACGCCCGCGAGGAGTACGCCGACCTCTTGAAGGACATCATCTCCGACGCCTCCCGCAAGCTCGCCGACATCGGCGCGAACGTGCCGGCCGCCGCTGCGGCCGCCGGCGACGGCGAGTACGACGTGGCCAGCGGCATGACGGGCAACTTCGAGATCGACGAATACGTGGCCCCGTCCTCCTATGTGACGCCGGCCGCGCCCGCGGCTGCGCCGGCCGCCTCGGCGGGCATCGCCGTGGCCGCCGCGACGCCCGTGGCCTCCGCCTTCGAGAAGGACCTCTCCGGCTTCGGCGACGCCGACGACTTCGAGTTCGAGGAAATCGACTAACCTGCCGCGCTCTGCCGCCAAGGAACACGAAAAGGCCCTCCGGGGCCTTTTCTTTTTGAGGAGGCGAGCGGGCCGGTAAGCCGGGTTCTGTCGGAGGACGGCCATTTATCTCGAACGCCTGTCGCCAGGCGCCTCTAGCGCGCAACCCGAGCGCACGGCGGGCCACCGTATGGCGCTCCTATTTGCGTTTGCTCCAGATGGGGTTTACCAAGCCACGCTGTTGCCAGCGCGCTGGTGCGCTCTTACCGCACCGTTTCAGCTTTTCTCCCGTTTCGTGCGTGCTGCTTTGTACAACACGTTTCGCGCGGGGGAGTCTTCTTTTCTGTGGCACTTTCCGTCGGGTCGCCCCGCCCAGCCGTTAGCTGGCATCTTGCCCTGCGGAGCCCGGACTTTCCTCGCACCCGCAAGGGGTACGCGGCCGTCTGGCCCGCTCGCCTGTGGTATTGTAGCAGAAGAGAGAAAGGACCTCTGTGACAACCTTCGCCCTTGTGGGAGCCTCCGATTTCAATGTGGCTCATTTTGCCGACCGCGCCTCTGCCCACGCCTTCGACGCCGTTATCGCCGTGGACGGCGGCTTCGCCTCGCTTGAGGCGGCCGGTTGCGTGCCGGATCTCGCCCTGGGCGATTTCGATTCGCTGGGCTATGTGCCCGAGGGTGTGCCGGTGAAGGCGTTTCCGGCCGAGAAGGACGCGTCGGATATGGAGCTGGCCCTGGAGGAGGCCCTCGCGCGGGGCGCCGATGCCGTAGAGGTGTACGGGGCGCTCGGAGGCCGGCTCGACCATACGCTCGCGAACCTGCTTCTGCTCGCCTCTTTCGCCGAGCGGGGGCTTACCGTGACGGCGGTGGGGGAGCGCGAGCGCGTCACGTTCCTCGTCGGGCCCGGCGAGCTGACCGTCGCCGGCGATGAGGCCGGGGCCATCGTGTCGGTGTTCTCCTTGTCCGACGTGGCTACCGGCGTGTGCGAGGAAGGGCTGAAGTACGGGCTCGACCACGTGGCGCTCACCAACCGCACGAGCTGGGGGCTTTCCAACGAGCTTGCGGGCACCGCCGCCCGCATTTCCGTGGAAAGCGGCACGCTCGCGGTGTTCCTGCCGTTATAATAGCGGCCACAACCTCATATCCGGGGAGCTTGCAGCCGCCATGCGGCCGGGCAGGCTGAGAGGGGGCGCCGCACACGCCCCGACCCGAGGAACCTGCTGTGGGTAATGCCAACGAAGGGAGTTTCTCATGACTGACGATCAGTCGCGCGGCGTCGGCGCCGCACCCGTTACGCAGATCGACTTCGCCCGCGCGGGCATCGTCACGCCGCAGATGGCGGCCGTGGCCGAGCGCGAGGGCATCGCGGCTGAGGATATCCGCGCCGCCGTGGCCGCGGGTCGCATCGCCATTCCGGCGAACATCCACCATGAGAGCCTCGTGCCCGCTGGCGTGGGGTCGACCTTGACCGGCGTTCCGCTTTCCACCAAGGTGAACGTGAACCTCGGCATCTCGGGAGATCTGGCCGATGCGGCCGTGGAATGGGAGAAGGTGGCCGTGGCGCTCGAACTCGGCGCCGATGCCATCATGGACCTGTCGAATTCCGGCAAGACCCGCGCCTTCCGCACCCGCCTCATCGAGCAGTCGCCGGCCATGATCGGCACCGTGCCCATGTACGACGCCATCGGGTATCTGGAGAAGGCGCTCATCGCCATCACGCCCGAGGACTTTCTGGAGGTGGTGCGGGCCCATGCCGAGGACGGGGTGGATTTCGTCACTATCCATGCCGGCATGAACCGCCGGGTCATCGAGTCGTTCAAGGAGACGGGGCGCCTCACCAACATCGTCTCCCGCGGCGGCTCGCTCATCTTCGCGTGGATGGAGGCCACCGGGCGCGAGAACCCCTTCTACGAGTACTACGACGAGGTGCTCGCCATTCTGCACGAGCACGACGTGTGCATCTCGCTAGGCGATGCCATGCGCCCCGGTTCGGGCTACGACGCCACCGACGCGGCGCAGATCGCCGAGCTCATCGAGTTGGGCAAGCTCACGAAGCGCGCCTGGGAGGCGGGCGTGCAGGTGATGATCGAGGGGCCGGGGCACATGGCCCTTGACGAGATCGCCGCCAACATGAAGCTGGAGAAGCGGCTGTGCCATAACGCGCCCTTCTACGTGCTCGGGCCGCTCGTCACCGACATCGCCCCCGGATACGACCATATCACTGCGGCTATCGGCGGCGCGGTGGCCGCCACGGCCGGAGCCGACTTCCTCTGCTACGTGACGCCGGCCGAGCACTTGCGGCTGCCGAATGCGAATGACGTGCGCGAGGGGCTCGTGGCCACGAGGATCGCCGCCCATGCGGCCGACATCGCCAAGGGCGTGCCCGGCGCGCGCGATCGCGACGACCGCATGAGCGATGCACGCCGGCGCGTGGCCTGGGACGAGATGTTCTCGCTCGCCCTCGATCCCGAGCGCGCCCGCTCTATCTTCGAGAGCGCGCCGCCCTCCACCGAGGGCACTTGCACCATGTGCGGCAAGATGTGCGCCATGAAGACCGTGAACGACATCATGGACGGGCTAACTGTCGAGTTGGGAGACGAGCATGTTCGATAAGCGGAACCTGAAGCAGGCTCTGCGCCTGTACGCCGTGACGGACAACGCGTGGCTGGGGGAGCGGACGCTGGCCCAGTGCGTGGAAGAGGCGCTCGCGGGAGGCGCCACCTTCGTGCAGCTGCGCGACAAGCATGCCGCGCCCGATGCGCTCGCCGCAGAGGCCGCCGAGCTGCTGGCGCTCTGCCGCGATGCCGGGGTGCCCTTCGTGGTGAACGACGAGGTGGAGTGCGCGCTTGCGGTCGGCGCCGACGGGGTGCATGTGGGCCAGGACGACACGGCCTGCGAGCGGGCCCGGGCGCTCCTCGGACCCGACGCCATCGTGGGGGTGAGCGCCCAGACGGTAGAGCAGGCCCGCGCCGCCGAGGCCGCCGGCGCCGACTATTTGGGCGTGGGTGGTGTGCGCGGTACGGCCACCAAGCCCGAGGCCGGCGTGCTCACGCCCGAGGAGTTCCGCGCCATCGCCGCGGCGGTGGATATTCCCGTGGTGGCCATCGGAGGCGTGAACGCGGAGACGATCCCCCTTCTGGCCGATCTTGACGTGGACGGTGCTGCCGTCGTGAGCGCCATCTTCGCCGCCGACGATATTGAGGGCGCGACCCGCGAGCTTTCCCGTATCATCGACGAAACCCTTTAGAGAGAGGACAAGTGCCCATGCTGGGAGACGAGAACAACAACGACCTCATCGATCTTGCCGCCATCGACCGCGCGAAGTGCGCGCTGCTCGTCATCGACGAGCTGGGAGACCCCACGGGCGGCCCGCTGGAGGCCGTGCTTCTGCCCTCCATCCTGCAGACGGCGAAGCTCACGACCGCGGCGCGCGCGGCGGGCATGCCCGTCATCTTCACCAACGACGCTCATATCCCCGGGCTCGATCGCGAGCTGGCGCTGTGGGGCACCCACGGCATCGCCGGCACGCCCGAGGCGCAGACCTCGCCGCTTCTGGATCCGCAGCCGACCGATTACGTGGTGGAGAAGCGCCGCTACAGCGGGTTTTTCCAGACGGGGCTTCTGCTGCTTCTGAACGAGCTGGGCGTGGACACGCTCATCTGCTGCGGCATGGACACCAACATCTGCGTGAAGCACACCGTGGCCGACGCCTACTTCAACAACTTCAACATCATCGTGGTGGAAGACGCCACGGCCACCTTCCTCGTGGGCGACCAGGAGAGCGGCCTCGATTATATGAAGACTTGCTACGCGGCCAAGATCATCGACACCGATGCGGCCGTGCGTCTCATCGAGGGGTAGGGCCCCCGCTTGACGGTTGATTGCCAGAGAAAGGCGGGCGCTCGTGCCCGCCTTCTTTTATGGCCTATGATAGGCGCATTCGATATTTCCGAGAAAGGAACGCCATGAAAGCGGTTCTCACCATTGCCGGATCCGACTCCAGCGGCGGAGCGGGCATCCAGGCCGATTTGAAGACCATCATCGCCCACCAGCTGTTCGGTGAGAGCGTCATCACGGCGCTCACGGCCCAGAACACCACGGGCGTGTTCGGGGTGATGGACGTGGATCCCGCCTTCGTGGGCGCCCAGATGGACGCCGTGTTCGACGACATCCGCCCCGATGCGGTGAAGATCGGCATGGTGTCCTCGCCGGACATCGTGCGGGCCATTGCCGACGGGCTGCGTCGCCATCACGCCTGCAATATCGTGGTGGATCCGGTGATGGTGGCTACCTCCGGCTCGGCGCTCATCGCCGATGCGGCGGTGGACGCGCTGGTGGCCGAGCTGTTCCCCCTCGCCGACGTCGTCACGCCGAACATTCCCGAGGCCGAGGTACTCGCGGGCATGAAGATCGCGGGCGCCGAGGACGTGGAACGCGCCGCCGAGCTCATCGCCGAGCGCTGCATCGCGGCGGCTGAGACGTCGCCCGACTTAGATGCTGTGCCCCGCGTGCCCGCCATCATGGTGAAGGGTGGCCATGGCGTGGGCGCGCCCGATGCCGCCGACGACTACCTGCGCATGGCCGGCGGCGAGCACGTGTGGCTGCGCGGTCGGCGTGTGGAAACGGCGAACACCCACGGCACGGGCTGCTCGCTGTCGTCGGCTGTCGCCTGCGGTCTCGCCCAGGGCTTCTCGGTGGACGTGGCCGTGCGCGAGGCCAAGGCCTACGTGGCCGGTGCCCTGGGCGCGGGGCTGGACCTCGGCCGGGGGAGCGGGCCCTTGAACCACATGTGGCGCTACGGCCAGCCTCCTTGCTAGGGTGTCCTCGTGCCCCTTCCCATGGCACTTTCGCCTCGGCCCCGCTTCGGCGGGGCATTTTCGTCCCCTTTATGCCTTTACAATGTAAAGTTAAGTCGCTATGATATGCATCAAGCTGTTCACTTTACAGCGTAAGGCCCGCTTGACGTTAAGAGAGGGGCGGGTCTGAGGTGTCTGCCGAACCCGAGGAGCGGGTTTGGGGAGAGAAGGAGGAACCATGGAGGAGAGAAGCGTATCCCGGCGCGATTTCCTGCGCGGCGTCGGGGTCATGGGCGCTGCCGCAGGCGCGATGGCTGTCGTGGGCGGTGCGGGCGTGGCCGTGGCCGCCGAGGAGGGCGCGCCGGCCGAGAGCGCCTACGGACTCGCCTGCGAGACCGGGTGGGTGCCGGTGAAGAAGGCGGCTTGCCCCGGCCCGCGCGGCCCGGTCGGTTTCGAGGATCGCGAGATTGCCGCTGATGAGCTTGCGGCTACCGAGGACTTCGACGTCGTTGTGGTCGGCGCTGGCATTTCTGGCCTGATGGCGGCGCTCAAGGCTGCCGAAGAGGGCGCCAATGTCATCTGCGTCGAGAAGATGACCAAGGGTCGCGGCTGCTTCGAGTGCTTCGGCGCCGTGGGCGCGAAGTGCCAGGAGGGTATCGAGATCAACAAGGTGCACCTGCTTGACGAGATGTACCGCGCTGCCTACTGGCGCGTGCGCCCTGAACCCATTCGCACCTACGTGGACCGCTCCGGCGAAGCCACCGACTTCTGGCAGGCCATGCTCGACAAGGGCGAGAACGGCTTCGTTATCTCCAAGGTCGAGCAGTCGCCGTCCAGCAACGGCATGCCCGCCCTCACGCCGCTCATCGACACTGAGCTTGGCTTCTACGACAGCCCCTGCCTGCCGCCCGATGCGGGTGTGCGCTCGGGCTACTCGGGCATCTACGTGTGCCTGGAAATGCAGGAGGTTGCCAAGCTCTACGATAATCTGCAGCTGCGCTTCTCCACGCCGGCGGTGCAGCTGGTGCGCGAGGGCGATGCTGTGACCGGCATCATCGTGAAGAACGCCGATGGCACCTATGGACAAATCAACGCATCGAAGGGTGTCATTCTGGCCACGGGCGGCTACGACGCCAACCCCGAGCTGATGGAGGCCTGGACTCGCCCCGAGGACTACGCTACTTCCAGCTGGTGGAATCCCGGTTGGGGCACCACGGGCGACGGCCACCTCATGGGCCTTAAGGTGGGCGCTCAGATGGATCCGTGCCCGCAGCCGGTCATGAACTTCCGCTGGGGCAACCCCGACTCGTTCTTCGATGCTCGCACGTGGAATGCCGTCTACTTCGGGCTCATGATCAACCCCGAGGGCAAGCGCTTCGTGCGCGAGGACCTGCCGTTCCAGGCGGTGTCGAATGCCCAGAACGCCCAGCCCGGCTACGGCGCCGGTTGCTTCCAGGTGTTCGACGAGAACATGATGGAGGGTATGGGCGACGACGCCACTATCCAGGAGTTCAAGGACAAGGGCTGGCTCTTCGAGGGCGCCACGCCCCAGGAGCTGGGTGCGGCCTGCGGTATCGACGGGGGCAACCTCGCCGCCACCATCGAGCGCTACAACGGCTTCTTCGCCGGCGGCGTCGACGAGGACTTCAACCGCGACCTGGCAACGACCATGCCGTTCACGGGCAAGCGCTTCTTCGCCTTGACCACCAACAGCTGCGTGCTGGCCACGGGGGGCGGCCTGACCATCAACGGCGACTGCCAGGTGCTCGACACCGATGATACGGTCATCGCCGGCCTGTACGCCGTGGGCAACGCCTCGGGCAATTTCTTCGCGGGCAACTATCCGCGCCATATTCCGGGAACGTCCATCGGCCGCGCCATCACCTTCGGCTACGTGGCTGCCGAGCATGCGATGAAGGGGGAGTAGTCCTATGAAGAAGAACATGATCAAGCTGGCCGGCATGGCCTGCGTCGTGGCCCTCTGCGCGGCTCTGGCCGCCTGTGCCCCGGCCGCCGAGCCCGCGAAGGACGCCGGCGCCGGTGACGCCCATACCGAGATGGCAGATACCGGTGATGGCCTGTACGTTTCCGACGAGCAGTGCCTGTCCTGCCACGGCGGCAGCTATGAGGCCCTGGCCGTCACCACGGCCGACTACGGCCTGTCCAATCCGCATGATTCCATCCACGGCGGCCCCGCCTCCTGCGTGAACTGCCACGCCAAGGACAAGGAGGTCACCGACAATCAGTGCGATAACTGCCACGCATGGCCCCACAACCCTGAAACGGGTCCGGGCACGGCGCTGTAGACGGCGCGATACCGGTCTGGATTTCAGATGGCAAAAGAAGCGGCGCGCCCCTTGCGGACGCGCCGCTTCCCTATACTGGAGTAGAAAGTTGACGGCTGAAGGAGAGGAGGCTCGCTATGGCTGGCAAGACATCCGTCGAGCGTCCCGCGCTCACGCGCGATCGCATCGTCGATGCTGCCACGGTGCTCATCGAGCGCGACGGGCTGGCTGCGTTCACCATGCGTTCCCTTGGTCGCGAACTGGGTGTGTCGGCCATGGCGGTGTACGGGCACTTTCCCTCTCGCGACGACTTGCTCGCCGCCGTGCTCACCCGATTTATGGCCGGTCTCGACACCGATCCCGTTCCCGGAGAACGCTGGGACGATACCCTGCGGCGCACCATGGGGTCCATCTATCGTATGGAAGTGGCCCATCCTCAGCTCGCTTCCATCGAGGTAAACCCTTCTGCGGGCTATGCAGGTTTGGCCGAGCATACCGAGAAGATCGTGAATCTGCATCTGACCCAGGGCATGCCCGAGCCGGTGCTGCGTCAGGCGTGGGCTCTCGTGGACGCCTACCTTACAGGTTTTATCGGCAACACGCTTGCCGTGCGTTACTGGGATGCGCAGTCCGCGGCGGAATCGGCGGGGAAGGGCGACGCCTCGGGTAGGCCTCTGTGGCAGTCCATTGTCGGCGACGCTTACAGCGAGGATGCCTTCGCCCACGGTGTGGAGATCATCATTCAGGGTATCCGCTCACTTGCCGCGCCCGATCCGTGCGAGTGGCGCACACCGCGTCTGTAGCAGGTCGACGAATCGCGGGCGTGCGGGGTGCCCGAATCGGCTTCTCGCCGTGGGTGGCGGATGGCACGACCGTTCTCCGCAATTTTCGGAATTCCTGAAATTGGGACTTGACGCAGGCGGGTCCCTTCCGTAATATACTCACTTGCGCTTACCGCTTTAGCGGTTCGTGCGAAGAAGTGTCGTTGGGGTGTCGTCTAATGGCAGGACAGCGGTTTCTGGTGCCGTATGTGAGGGTTCGACTCCTTCCACCCCAGCCATTTTCATCGCGCGAAGCACTATGTGGCTCCGTCGTCTAGCGGTTTAGGACGCCGCCCTCTCAAGGCGGAG
>NZ_CAUASN010000053.1 GCF_958431955.1 uncultured Adlercreutzia sp.
CTCGCGACCTCCGACGTGACAGGCCGGCGCTCTAACCAACTGAGCTAACACCCCGCGTTTCAGCAGCCCGTATAGTATACGCACTACCTCATGCGCGCGCAAGACCAAATTTCGAGAAATTTCGATCCAGCGGCCAGCGGCCCTACTGGCCCTCGCGCAGCGATCCCTCGAAGGTGAAGCGGCCCATCTTCGTACCGCCGAGCACGTGCACGTGCAGGTGGTTCACCGTGGCCGCCGAATCAGGACCGGTGTTCACCACCGTACGGTAGCCCGACTCCCCCACGCCCTTCAAGCGCGCAACCTCGGGCACTACGGCCATCATGTGCCCAATCACCTCGCCGGGCACGCCTGCGGCCAGGTTGTCGTAGTGGGTCTTCGGCACGATGAGGGTATGCACCGGCGCCTCGGGCTCGATGTCGTCGAAGGCGTAACACACGTCGTCCTCGTACACCTTGGCCGAGGGGATCTCGCCGGACACGATCTTGCAGAACAGGCAGTCGCTCATGGGAATTCCTTTCGCATCTTCCAACGCTTCCATGATAACGGCAATCGCGTTTTTTGGCTTGAAAACAACGGTTTTGTGACGCGAACACCCCAAACAGCGGCCTCCGGTATTACGCTTCCTGGCCAAACACGGCGCTCGTAATACATTTCGGCTACTCAAAAGGCATCCCGCGTCACAAAACCGTTCATTCCAAGCCAAAATACGGAATTTTTGATCAACGGGAACCTAGAGCCCCGGCATTCGGGCAGCATCGTCCAGTCCCGTGAGCTGGCAACGCACCCCGCGCAGCCGCCCCTCGCAGACCCCAGCCACCCCTCGGCACCCGACCGTCCCTCGCAGGTACCGGGCGCACCTCGGCACCGAACGCTCCCGCCTCAGCGGGCCTCACGCTGCTCTATGCGCAAAAAGCTCACCGGGTGCACATCGGCAGGAGCGCCGTCGGCCGCCACCGTGGCTGTCAGGAGCTCGCGCACGAATGCATCGGCTCGCAGGCTGCCGGTGGGCTTGGCCTCCAAGGTGAAGCGCACCGTGGCGCCGTCAAGCTCTACCGGCCCTACCAGGAAGTCGGAAACGGCGAGCGTCTTCTCCTTCTTCTTGCGCACGACGGTAATGGCCTCGGGCACGATGAGCGCTGCCGGCGCCGCCGACAGCTGCACCTCGTAGGTGCTCACCGGGCAGGCCACGCTGGCCGCGGCGGCCTTGGGCTCCACATAGCATGCCTCGGTCGGCATGAGGTCGGCAGGACTCGCCGCCTGCAAGGCCGCCAGCGCCTTGGACGGAGGCACATAGTCGGTCAGGAACAGGTCGAAGAACTCGGATGTGCCGCCTACGCCCACGGGCAGCGCCGCCCCGAAGGCGATGCGCATGTGGGGCGAGAAGCCCTGGCTCACGGCATAGGGAAGCCCGGCGCGGCGCACGGCGCGCTCAAGGGCGCGGGCCAGCTCCAGATGGGACAGCATGGCGAGGCGCCCCGTTTCCCGGAACGTCACGCGCAGGCGGAACAGACGCGGATCGGCCATCAGCGCACCTCCTTCTCGTCCAAGGCGGCGGGCTCCCCATCCTGCAGCATCTGCCCGTCGCAATCGGCTTCGCCGCCCTCCGACCCCGCGGCGCAGGCCGGCCGGGCACCGCAAGAGCCCTCCCCGTCCTGCAATCCCCCAGATGCCAGCGAAAGCTCCTGGCCGCCGCCGATCACCCTGCGGTAGGGGTTAGCCGCCCCCGCACCTGTCTTACTCACGCGCTCCTCCATCAGCTCGATGTCGGCGCCGAGCGTGGGGCAGGCTCCGCAGGCGGAGCAGTTCTCGAACGTGCAGTCGGGAGTGGTGACGCCCTCCTGGGCCCGTGCGCGCTCCCGCGCCAGGAACTTCGGGCTCACGGCAGCGGTGATGTGCGCCCAGGGCAGCACGTAGTCGGTGGGGAAATCGGCCTGGGCGATGCGCGCCGGGTCGATTCCGAGCGCCTCGGCAGCCCCGGTCCACGCCTCCTCGTTGAAGTGCTCGGTCCAAGCGTCGAAGCGAGCACCCCGGCGCCACGCCTCCTCCACCCACGCGGCCGCCTCGCGGCCCCCGCGGCTCATGACCGCCTCCACGAACGAGGTGGCGGGATCGTGGTAGTGCACGTCCACCGCCTTGTACTTCACCGAGCGCTTCAAAAGCCCCACGCGCCGCAGCGTCTCCTCGGGCGAGATCTGCCCGTCCCACTGGAAGGGCGTCTGGGCCTTCGGCACGAACACCGCGCACGACACGCTCATGCGCACGCTGCCCCGCTGCTCGGGTGGCACGGCGGCCTTGGCGCGATCGTAGGCGCGCTGGGCCAAGCTCGCGATGCCCTTGATGTCGTCATCGGTCTCGGTGGGCAGCCCCACCATGAAGTACAGCTTGCAGCGCCGCCAGCCGGCCGCGAAGGCCGCGTCGATGGCCGCGAACAGGTCGTCCTCGGTCACGTTCTTGTTGATGACGTCGCGCAGACGCTGGGTGCCGGCTTCGGGCGCGAAGGTGAGGCCGCCCTTCTTCTGGCCGGCCACGAGCTCGGCCATCTCCACGCCGAAGGCGTCCAGGCGCTGGGAGGGCACGCTCACCCGCACGCCGCGACCAGCGCAGGCGGCGTTCACCCGCGTGAGGATCTCGGATATCTGCGAGTGGTCGGTGGACGACAGCGACGTCAGGCTCACCTCGTCGTAGCCGGTCTCGGCCAGGCCGCGCACCACGGCGTTCACGATGTTGTCGGCACTGCGCTCGCGCACGGGCCGGTACATCATGCCCGCCTGGCAGAAACGGCACCCTCGGGCACATCCCCGCAGCACCTCGATGTTCAGGCGGTCGTGTACCACCTCCGTATAGGGCACCACCATGGGCTCGTGGGCGTCGGAGGCAGCGAAGCCCTCGAACACGCGCTTGTCCACCCGCGCGGGCACATCGGGATAGAGCGGCTCGGCCCAGCTGCCGGCAGCCTGAGCCTCCTCTTCGCTGCGCCAACGGTACAGGCTCGGCACGTAGGTGCCGGGAATGGCCGCGAGCGCCCGCAGGATGTCGGCGCGCGCCGTGCCGGCCGCCCGCGCATCGCGAATGCACGCAAGCACCTCGGGCAGGTGTTCCTCGCCCTCGCCCACCAAAATGGCGTCGAAAAACGGCGCGTAGGGCTCGGGGTTGTAGGCGCAGGGGCCGCCCGCCAGCACGATGGGGTCGGCCTCGGCGCGCTCGTCGGCGTGCAGCGGGATGCCCGCCAGATCGAGCGTCTCCAGAATGTTCGTGGCCGCCAGCTCGTGGGGCAGCGTGATGCCCACCGCATCGAATTCGGCCACGGGCGCGCAGCTCTCCAGCGAGAACAGCGGCACGCCTTCCTCGCGCATGAGGTCGGCCATGTCCACGGCGGGCAGAAAGGCGCGCTCAGCGCCCATGCCCTCGGTGGCGTTCACCGCGTTCACGAGAATGCGCACGGCCTGGTTGGCCTGGCCGAGCTCGTAGGTGTCGGGGTATATCATGCAGAATTGGAAGGGGGCGTCGTCCTTCACCACGCAGCCCCACTCGTGGTTCAGGTAGCGCGCCGGGCGCTCCACGCGGGCGAGCAGGGGCTCGACGCGCGGCCACAGGCTAGTGCTTGGCATGGGCTCCCTTTCCGCTCCTGCCGCGCAAGGCGCGAAACGCCGTCAGCCCGGCGCCCTTGGCCGCGTCGACCACCTTGCGCCCGGCCGGCGTGGCCGCCGCCTTGCTCGTGGCCTCCACGACCTCGTCGCGGGCCTTCTGCACCACGCTCGCCACGCCCACGATGTCGCCGCCGGCCTCGAAGTACTCGATGGCCGCCCGGCCCATGGCCTCGGTGCCGGCAAAGCCCACGACTCCCTTCACGGCCCAACCGAGCACCGGCACCACACCGGCCGCCGAACGGGCGATGTTGCGGAACAGGAAGGCCCCGCCCACGACAGCCGCCAGCTCCTTGATGCGCTCGGCGGACAGGGGCTGGCCGTAGGCCGCGGCAATCTGCAGCAGCATCTTCGCCTGGTTCAGCGTCATGATGGGCATGTCGGCCCCGGGGATGAACACCACCACGCCCACGCCGGCGTTCTGGATGGCCGTGGCACGCACCGCATCGAGCGACAGCGGACGGCGCACGAACGGGAAGGCGAGCGCGAAGGCGAGCTTCTTCTCGCGGCAGGCCGCGATGATCCACTCCCCCATGCGGCGGTCCAGGTCAGCTGCCGCCTCATCCGTCAACTCGATGGGCTCGCAGGCAGCGGGCTCCTCGGGCGCGGGGACCGCCCGCTCGAGGGCCTCGAGGGCCTCGGGGGCCTCGGAGGCCTCCCCCTCGACGCGCCCGGCGGTCACGCGGCGCGCCAGCGTCGCGGCGGCATCGCCCCAGGGCGTGGGGCGCGTCATGTCGGGGGCGACCACATCGCCCTCGGGAATGGGGAAGCCCGCCGCCTCGGCTGCCGCGGTCACGGCATGGGGCGAGGTGGTGGCCACCATCACGGGGATGCCCGCGCCCCTCACATGGGCCGCCGCCTCGCCGATGCGGGGCGAGGCCCCCGCCACGATGACGGCCATGTCATCGGCATCGTAGGGCTCGGGCAGCTCGTCGCCGTCCAAGTAGCCGAGGGTCACCCGCGTGCGCGCTCCGGCGCTCGCGAACGCGCTGCGTACGTGCCCCACCACATCGCCTGGGGCCGTCTCGTCGAGGTAGACCGACACCGCCAGCGGCGTGTTGCGGGCGGAATCGATATCGGTTGCGGCGCGGATGAGCGCCGGAATGTCGAGGGGGATGTTCATCTAAGCGGCCTTCCTTCCTGAGACGGAGCGGTGCGACCACACCGAGCCGATGAGCCCGATGAGCGCGAAGTTGACGACCATGAACGACGAGCCGTAGCTCACGAACGGCAGCGGGATGCCCGTGATGGGCATGAGCCCCACGTCCATGCCGATGTTCTCGAGAATCTGAAACAGCCACATGCCCACCACGCCCATGACGATGAGCATGCCGAACAGGTTGTCAGCGGCACGGGCGATGGACAGGCAGATGGCGATGAGGGCGGCGTACAGGGCGAGAAGCCCCATCACGCCCACGAAGCCGAGTTCCTCGGCAAGGACGCAGAAGATGAAGTCGGTGGGCGCCTCGGGCAGGAAGCCGTGGGTCGACTGGGTGGCGTTCAAAAGCCCCTTGCCGAACAGGCCGCCGCTGCCGATGGCGATCTTCGCCTGGGCCAGGTTGTACCCGTCGCCGGACAGGTCGGCCTCGGGGTTCAGGAACACGAGCAGGCGGCTGCGCTGGTAGTTCTTCAAAAGGCGGTACTCCCAGGTTCCGTCGGAGAGCTGGTACTTCAGCATCTCGTCGACGGCAAACACGGCGGCGATGGCGGCCACGCCCGCGACGGCGGTCACGACCAGGTAGCGCGCCTTCGCGCCCCCCATCACCATGACGACGGCCGAGATGGCCAGATACACCAGGCCCGTGCCGAGGTCGGGCTGGGTCATGATGCAGGCGAAGGGCACGAGCAGCAGCCCCAGCACCTTGCAGTACTCGCGCCAGTCGTCCAGCGTCCCCTGGTAACGCGCGAGCAGGCTCGCTGCGAACAGCACCACCGTCACCTTCGCGAACTCTCCGGGCTGCACCTGCATGCCGATCCTGATCCACGACTTCGCGCCCATGCCGGCGTCGGTTCCCAGACCGGGAATATGGGGGAGCAGGATGAGCACCACGTTGACGACGAGCAGCGCCGTGGTCATGTTCGCCAGGCGCCGGTAGTCGAAGCGCCACAGCACCACCATCACCATAAGCCCCGCGGCAACGCCGGCAAGCTGCCGGTTGAAGCTGTAGTCGGCATCGCCTTGGACCGCCGACCAGCACACGGTGAGGCCGTAGCTCACCAGAAGCGCGATGACGAGCAGGAAGGGCCAGTTCACCAACGAGGCCAGCGAGGGACGCTCGGAGCGGCCCGACGGGGCGTGGGAGGCGCGGCGCGCGCGGCCCGACTGGCTCGCATGCACCGAGTGAATCTGCGGAAGCTCAGCCACGGCGCCCCCTAGTCCTCGCGGCCGCCGGAGTCGACGGCGATCTCGACTGACTCGCCGGGCGAGCCCGCGACGCGCTCGATCTCGGTCGTGGAGGTGCCGGCGGCATCGGCCATGAGCTCGGCCATCACCTCGACCACCACGGGGGCCGCCACGTCCGATCCGCCGCCGCCCTGCTCCACTACGCAGGCCACCACGTACTTGGGCTCGTCGAAGGGCGCGTAGGCCACGAACCACGCCGTGTCGTTCTGATCCTGCTTCTCGCCGGTTCCCGACTTGCCGGCCGCGTCGATGCCGGCCTCCTCGAACAGGGGGCCTACCGTGTGGGACTCGCGCACCATGTCGTGCAGCGCGTCGCGCACGTAGGCCAGGTGCGCCTCAGTCACCTCCGGAGTGCGCATGACCTCCGGCTCGAAGGTCACCACCGTCTCGCCCTCGCCGTTGTGGACCTCCTTCAGGAGATGCGGGCGCATGATGGTGCCCGTGGCCACGCCCGCGTACCCGCAGGCGATCTGCAGCGGGGTCACGAGCACGTCGCCCTGGCCGATGATCATGTTGGTGTAGTCGCCGCCGCGCCAGGACGCCTCGGCCGGGCGGTTGCGGAACGCCTCGGCCTTCCAGGCCGGCGTGGGGATGAGCCCCACGGCCTCCCCGCCCAGATCGATGCCGGTCTGCTCGCCGAAGCCGAACTGCTCGATGTACTCCTGCAGCGCCGTCTCAGAAAGCTCGCCGCTCCCCTGCGGGCCGTGGTCGTAGAACGCCTTGCCGATCTCGTAGAACACCGTGTCGCACGAGTTCACGATGCCGCCGTGCAGATCCAGGGTGCCGTGGCCGGCGTGGTTCCAGCACTTCTGGGGCACGCCCGTGTCGAAGCCGTCCCACTCGCCGGTGCAGTTCCATGTGCTGCTCTCGCTGGCGAACCCGAACTCGAGGCCCGCCAGAGAGGTGAACGCTTTGAACGTGGAGGCGGCCATGAACTGGCCCGACACCACGTTGTTGTTGAGCGGCGCGTAGGCCTCGTCGGAGTTGTACTTGTCCATGAGCTCCTGGGAGAAGGCCCCCGTGAAGTTCGTCGGGTCGAAGGTGGGGAAGCTCGACATGACGAGCACCGCGCCGTCGGTCACATCGAGCGCGACCACCGCGCCCTTGCACCCCTTGCCGGTGCCGATGACCCCGTCGCGCGGGGCGATGAGCTTCGCCAGGGCCTCATCGGCCACGTACTGGGCGCGCGCGTCGATGGTGAGGTACACGTCGCTGCCCTTGGAGTCCTCGATGTTGCTCATCACCGAGATGCGGCGCCCGGTCGCATCCACCATCACCTTGCTCTCGCCGTGCTCGCCGGACAGGTAGGCGTCGTAGGTGGCCTCCACGCCGGCGGTTCCCACCGTGTCGATGGAGAGGATCTCCCGGCCGTCGGGCTGCTGCTTCAGGCGATCTTCGGAGGGCGTGCCGGTGTAGCCGAGCACATGGGCCGCCAGCGCGCCGTAGGGGTACTCGCGCAGCGAGCGCTCCTCCACCGTGATGCCGGGGAAGGCGTCGGCGTGCTCGGCGATAAAGGCCACGTCGCGCAGGCGCACGTCCTGGCCCATCACGCGCAGACTCTGGGCACCCCCGCTCGCGTCCTTGACGCGCTGCATCAGCACGTTCACCGGCACGCCGAGAACAGTGGACAGCCGCCTCACCACATCGCGGTTGTCGGCCACCTCGGGGTCTGCCAGCACCGCCTGGGCGGGCCGGTTCACCGCGAGGGACACGCCGTTGGTGTCGTAGATGCATCCGCGCGGGGCCGGGGTCTTCACCGTGGTGTAGAGGTTCTGCTCGGCCGCGTCGGCGTACTGCGAGCTGCCGAGGATCTGCATGCCCCACAGTTTCACCGCCAGGGCGCCGAAGATGCCGACGGCCAAAGCGCCTACGCCCGCGAAGCGCTTCCCCAGACCGTCCGAGGGCTTCTTGGCGGAGGCGGCCTCCTCGGAGCTGCCGACCCTCACCTCCCCCTCGCGGGCGGCGCGCGCCGACGTGCGGCGCTCGAAGGGCGAGCTGCCGACGCCGACGGTGTCCAGCTGGCTGACGCCCTTGGTGGCGCCCACGGAGGGCGTGGAGCGGTTCGCGCGCACGGCGAGGGCCGCGGCGATAACGACGATGGCGACGACGGCCGCAAGGACGGCCACGATAACGGCAACGAGCACGGGCGCGCCCCCTTTCTAGCGCAGGATCGGCGTCCCCGGCTGGCCCAAGGGCTTGCCGATCATCACGTTCATGGCGATCGGGTACATCAGCAGGCCGATGACGCAGTCGTAGAGCATGCAGGGCAGCGTGCGGTACAGAAAGGCGTCGCCGAGCGACACGCCCGCGCCGCAGGCCACCACGACGAACCCGTAGAGCACCTCGGCCAGAACCGTCGATGCCAGAAGGATCGCCACCGGCATGAACAGGGTATCGTTGTCCAAGGCGGCATACAGGCGCGAGGCGAGAAATGTTACCAGCACGAGCACAAAGGCCATAGCCCCCACCGGGCCGCCGCCCACCAGATCGAAGATAAGGCCGCACGCGAAGGGCAGAAGCGCCCCCGCATGGTGTGGCGTTGCCACCGCGCGCACGAGGCAGAAGGCCACGATGAAGTTCGGCACGGCGGCGAACAGGGCGATGGCGGGGGCCACGATGATCTGGAGGAGCACGGCGATAATGCCCCCGATAACCGCCGCGACGGTCTCACGCGTCAGCTCCATCAGGCATCCTCCTCCCCGTCCGCGCCCGTATCGTCGCCGCTATCGCCGGCGCCGGCCGCCTCGTCGGCATTGCCGTCGTCATCCGACCCCTCTGCGCCCGCCGCATCGTCGGCGCCCGCATCGGCATCGCCCGGGGCCGCGTCGTCCTGGCCGTCTCCGGCCGCGGGCGCCACGACGGCGCGGTCGGCGGCGTCGGAGGCGGCGCTCAGGACCACGACGGCCTCCTCCATGAGCGACACCGAGCCGTTCGGCGCCACCACGATCTTGCGCGTGTCCTTGCCGGCCGAGCCCTCGACGCGGGCGACGGTGCCGATGAGCAGGCCGCGCGTGTAGCTGCCGCCCAGACCGCTCGTCAGCACCACGTCGCCCACCTGGATGTTCACATCGGCGCCGATGTTCTCCAAGTACAGCAGGCCGTCCAGAGACCCGCGCACGATGCCCTCGGCGCGGCTCGACTGGATCATGGCCGCCGCCCCCGACTGGGGGTCGCTCAGAAGGCGCACGCGGCACGTGCCCGGCGTCACAGAGATCACCTGGCCGATGACGCCCGAGGAGCCCACGACCGTCAGGCCACTCTCCACTCCCTCGTTGGAGCCCACGTCCAAGGTGATGTCCTGATTCCACGCGTCGGTGGAGCGCCCGATGACCCGGCCGGTGGGGCCCTGGATGTCGTAGGCGTCGCGCAGGCCCAGAAGCGCCTGCAGCCGCTCCACCTCGAGGCGGTACTCCTCGCCCTGCACCGAGCGCTGGGTCAGCTGCTCGTTCTGCTCCCGCAAAACCGCCAGCGTCTCCTCGGTGGCCCCGTTCTCGTCCGCAGCCTGCTCGGCGTCCTCCACCGCCACGCCAAGAGGCGCCCCCGCGAGCTGCAAGGGGGCGGCCAAGCCCTCCGCGGAGGCCTGCACGCGGTGCAAAGGACCGCCGTCCCCCTCGGCCTGGTAGATGCCGACGCACACGAGGGACACCACGAGGGCGACGATAAACGGAGCCCGGCCCAGGGGCGCGGGGCTGTGATTCTGGAAATTGAGAGCCATACAGGTCGCGTCTGCCCTACTTGGAGCGCATGAGCGTCTGCTTGAGGGCCGTCGGCGTCTCGAGCACCTTCAGGCAGCCGGACACCACGTTCGTGAGCGCCGTCTCCGACACCCACACGGGAATCTCGAGCTTGTCAGTGAGGTAGCGGTCGAGGCCCGACAAAAGGCCGCCGCCGCCCGTCAGCAGAATGCCGTTCTGGATGATATCGCTGGCCAGGTCGGGATTGGTCTTCTTGAAGGTGTCCTTGATATGCAGCACCATCTCCTCGATAGGCGCCTGCAGGGCCGCACGCACGTCCTCGGATTGGATGGTCACTTCCTTGGGCTGCTCGGTGTACACGTCCTGGCCGGAGATGATCATATCGCGCTCGCGGCCGTCCTCGAAGGGCAGAATGGAGCCGATCTTGATCTTGATGACCTCGGCCGTACGCTCGCCGATCTTGATGCCCAGAAGGTCGCGCAGGTGCATGGCGATGGCCTCGTCGAGGCGGTTGCCGGCCAGACGCAGCGAGCTGGAGGTCACGATGCCGCCGAGCGAGATGACGGCCACCTCTGTGGTGCCGCCGCCGATGTCCACCACCATGGAGCCGGTCGGCTCGGTCACGGGCAGATCGGCACCCATGGCAGCGGCCATGGGCTCCTCGATGAGGTAGGCCTGGCGGGCGCCGGCCTGAATGGCGGCCTCGAACACGGCGCGCTTCTCCACCGAGGTGGCACCGCAGGGAATGCAGATGACGATGCGGGGCTTGGGCTGCCAGGGGTACTTCCGCTCGGAGGCCTTGTTGATGAAGGCCGACAGCATCGCCTCGGTCACGTCGTAGTCGGCGATCACGCCATCCTTCAGCGGATGCTCCGCCGAGAAGGCATCGGGCGTGTGGTTGATCATGTTCTTCGCCTCGTGGCCGACAGCCAACACACGATGGGTCGATTTCTCTATGGCGACGACGGAGGGCTCGTTGATGACGATGCCCTCGCCGGTAATGGCAACAAGGGTATTGGCAGTCCCCAGGTCGATGGCCATATCGGCGGACATCTGGCCGGTCAGGCTGGAGAACATATCAAGGAATGACATACAGGCAAACCCTTCGAGTACGTATAGGTTACAGTCAGCCTTAGATTTTAGCACAGGCCCCGATAAGGCGTAGAAACTCCATAGGGAGAGGATGCTCTGGAAGCCCCAGAGGAAAACAAAAAGACGCCCCACGGGGCGCCTTGTCCTCATGCAAATAAAAAGGGACGCCCGACGGCGTCCCCGAGAATGCAAAGCGCCCCCTGCGAGCGGAACGACCTGTCCTCCCGCGGCCTTGCG
>NZ_CAUASN010000054.1 GCF_958431955.1 uncultured Adlercreutzia sp.
GAACGCTGGGGCGGCGGGGCGGAAGGCATCATGGGAAGACTCGTGCACCAGTTCATGAAGTTCGGCGTCGTGGGCGTGGCCGCCTTCGTCATCGACTACGGCCTCATGGTGGCCCTCACCGAGCTCGCGGGTGTGGAGTACCTCCTGTCCGCCACCATCTCCTTCACCGTCTCGGTCGTCTTCAACTACCTGGCCTCCATGCGCTACGTGTTCACCCACAAAGAGGGGCTCTCGCGCCGCCGCGAGTTCGTCATCTTCGTGGTGCTGTCGGTCATCGGGCTCGGCATCAACGACCTGCTCATGTTCGTGGGCACCTCCCTGGCCGGCATCAGCTACCTCATCACCAAGATCGCCGCGACGGCCATCGTGATGGTGTACAACTTCGTCACCCGCAAGAAGTTCCTCGACGCCGGCCCGGGCGCCGCGGACGCCTACGCCGGCGCCGACGACGGCGAGGCGTCGCCGGTCGCCCTGCGCGGATAGCGACGGCCATGGACGGGATCATCGCGCTCATCGCCAACCCGGCGGCCCAGAACGGCCGCGGGGCCTGGGCGGCCGTGGAGGCCGCCAGCCACCTGCGCGCTCGGGTGGGCGACGCGGGCTTCCGGCTGCTGCTCACCGAGCGGCCGGGGCACGCCACCGAGCTTGCGGCCCAGCTGGGGCCCGAGGTGGGCCTCGTGGCGGCTCTGGGGGGCGACGGCATCGTGAGCGAGGTGGCCGCCGGGCTCATGGAGCGCCCCCGCGCCTCCCGCCCGGCCCTCGGCGTCATCCCCGCCGGCTCCGGCAACGACTACGCCGCCACGTTGGGCATGGCCTCGGCCATTCCGAAGGCCATCGACCAGATCCTGGAGCTGCGAACCGGCCCGGCCGACGTGGGCCGGGTGAACGGGCGCTACTTCGTGGAGACGCTCTCGTTCGGCCTGGACGCCGCCATCGCCCTGGACACCATGGAGCGCCGCGTGCGCACGGGGCGGGCTGGCACGCGCCTGTACCTTGAGAGCGCCGTCGACCAGCTGTTCCACCACCTGGACACCTACGGCTTCCGGCTCGAGACGGACGCCGGCGGGGTGGCCGGCTCCTGCTATCTCTTCGCCGTGCAGATCGGCCCCACCTACGGCGGCCACTTCCGCATCACGCCGAAGGCCGCCATCGACGACGGGCTTCTCGACCTGTGCTGGGCCACCCCGACGCTCTCCCCGCGCCGGGCCCTCGCGGTGCTGCTCGCCGCGCGCTTCGGGCGCCATGTCGGCAACGAGCACATCCACTTCGAGCGCGCCGACTCCCTGACGCTGTCCTTCGACCGCGAGCCCCCGGCCCAGATCGACGGCGAGAAGCTGGAGGGGAGCCGGTTTTCCGTGGAGTGCGTGCCCGACGCCCTCACCGTCGTCTTCGGCGGGAGGCGGTAGGGAAGCCCCGTTCCTTCGGATCGTCCGCTGCTCGACGGAGGCGGGGCCGGGCGTGGGCTCGCGCAGCTCTCGGGGCGGGCCGGTCGCGCCCTCGCGCGCCGCCCGTGGGGGATTTTGAGGTTTTGGGGCGCGTCCGCGAGAATTGCACTATAATAGCCTGCGCCCGATGAGGGCACCATGAGCCGCCCTCGTAGCTCAGGGGATAGAGCACTTGCCTCCGGAGCAAGGTGCCGCAGGTTCGAATCCTGTCGAGGGCACCATGAACCGCCAGGGCGGGCCGGCAGGTCCGCCCTTTTCTTTACGGCGCGGAAGCGGGCCGCCGCACCCGCCGCACCCACGCCGCCCGCATCGAAGGAGACCCCCATGACCGAGACCGTCCGCATCGACCGCATGAGCTACGGCAGCGCCGGGGTGGGCCGCCTGGCCGACGGCAAGACCGTGTTCGTCGACGGCGCGGTGCCCGGCGATGTGGCCGAGGTCCAGCTGCGCGAGGAGCGCCCCCGCTTCGCCCGCGCCTCGGTGTCGCGCCTGGTGGAGCCCTCGCCCGATCGCGTGGAGGCGCCCTGCGCGGCCGGCTGCGGCGGCTGCCCCTGGGCGGTGCTGGCCTACGGCGCGCAGCTCGCCGCCAAGCGCGCCAACGTGGTGGACGCCCTCGTGCGCACCGCGCGCCTGGACGCCGCGCGCGCCGAGGAGCTCGTGGCGCCCTGCGTCCCCTCGAAGCGCGAGTGGGGCTACCGCAACAAGCTGGAGCTGGCCTGCGGCGCCGATGAGGCCGGGCGCCTCGTCTTGGGCATGCGGCCCGAGGGGGGCGACCGAATCGTGCCGCTCGACTCCTGCCCGCTCGCCAACCGGCTCATCGCCGGGGCCCCGAAGGCGCTGCGCGGGGCCCTCCGCTTCCTCGCAGGCAACGAGGATCTGGGCATCTACCGGGTGGGGGTGCGCGGCAGTCTGCGCACCAAGGACGTGGAGGTGGCCCTCTGGACGCCGCCCGGGCCCTTCCCGCGCGCCGCGGCCGCCAAGATGCTCGGCTCCGCCTGCAAGAACACCTCGCTCGTGCGCGTGCTCGCCGAGCCCGGGCGGGCCCGCAAGGTGAAGAAGGTGGAGGCGCTGTCGGGGAAGGGCTGCTGGGAGGAGGAGCTCTCGGGCGCCCGCTTCCTCACGAGCGCCCCGTCGTTCTTCCAGGTGAACACGGCCCAGGCCGAGAAGCTCGTCGAGCTGGTGCTCGAGGGGCTCGAGGTGGAGGAGGGCGACTACGTGGCCGACCTGTACGCCGGCGGGGGGACCTTCTCGGTGCCGCTTGCGGCGGCCGGGGCCGACGTGGTGGCCGTGGAGGCCGCCGGCTCCTCGGTGCGCGACCTGCGCCGCAACGCCGAGCGCGCGGGGGTCGAGATCGAGGTTGTGGGCGGAGACGCCGCCCGCGAGCTGCCCGATCTGGGGGATCTGGACGCGCTCGTGGTGGACCCGCCCCGCGCGGGCCTCGCCGACGGCGTGGTGGCCTCCATCGCCGAGGCCGCCCCGCGCCGCGTGGCCTACGTCAGCTGCGACCCCGCCACCTGGGCCCGCGACGTCGCCCGCTTCGAGGAGGAGGGCTACCGCTTGGCCCGCGCCACCCCCGTCGACCTGTTCCCCCAGACCTACCATGTGGAAGTGGTTAGCATTTTCGAGCGAACTCGCCGCTAATTTGCTAGAATCGTTCCCCGTATGCGAAGATGCGAATCGAGGTGCGCATGCCGGCCTGCCCGGCGGCCGCCGCAGTGAGGAAAAGGAGGGCCCCATGGCTCTGTACACCCCCGAGTACCAGCCCACCGGCGAGGAGATCGCCGTCATCAACACCTCCAAGGGCACCATCCGCGTGCAGCTGGCCGGCGCCGACGCCCCCATCCACGTGGGCAACTTCGTCGAGCTGGCCCAGAAGGGCTTCTACGACGGGTTGAAGTTCCACCGCTACGTGCCGGGCTTCGTCATCCAGGGCGGCTGCCCGAACACCCGCGAGGCCACGCCCGAGCAGGTGGCCGCCGGCCGCGCGCCGGGCATGGCTCCCTTCGGCACCGGCAACCCGGGCTACTCCATCAAGGAGGAGTTCACCACCAACCCCAACAACAAGCACGAGGACGGCGCGCTGGCCATGGCCCGCTCCATGGACCCGAACTCCGCCGGCTCCCAGTTCTACCTGTGCCTGGGCCCCCAGCACAACCTCGACTCCGGCTACACCGTGTTCGGCCAGACCATCGAGGGCAAGGACGTCATCGGGCAGCTGCGCGCCGGCGACGTCATCGAGTCCGTCACCATCGAGAACGCCGCCTAGGACGCACTCCGCGCCGGGCCGACGGCTCGGCGCGCCGCACCGATTCCTGCAAGAAAGACCGAGCGAAGGACATCTATGAACAACGAGTTATTCGACCGAGCGAATGAGCGCTACCGTCTGAGGGACTACCGCGGCGCGCTGATGACGTTCACGGAATGCTTGCAGGACACGAACTTCCCCCTGGCCCCCGGCGAGATGGGCCTTCTGTACCACCAGATCGGCAACTGCCTGGTGAAGCTGAAGAACCCGCGCGAGGCCATCCAGGCCTACAGCCAGGCCACGGCCGACCCGGCCTACGGCGCGCTCGGCACCGTGGAGTGCAACCTCGGCATGGCCTATGCCTCGCTGCGCGACTACGACAACGCCATCCGCTACTTCGAGAAGTCCGTCACCGACGACACCAACCCCACGCCCTACAAGTCCTACATGGGCATGGGCAACGCCCTCATGAAGCTCGGCAAGTCCGCCGAGGCCGGCGTCGCCTTCCGCGAGGCGGCCCTTGATGAGGCCAACCCTGATCCCACCAAGGCGCTCTTGAACCTGGGCGTGTGCTTCATGGCCCTGAACCGCCCGGCCGACGCCGTGGCCTCCTACGAGAGCGCCATGCAGTTCGACATGCAGCCGGCCACCCGCAACAAGCTGCAGGCCTCGCTCGGCCAGGCCTACGTGGCCTGCGGCCAGATGGAGAAGGCCGTGCACGCCTTCGAGGAGGCCATCGCCGACAAGACTTACTTCCTGTCCGATTCCGCCAGCGTCGACTACCAGCGCGCCGTGGGCGCCGTGGCCCAGGGCACGTCCGAGCAGAACCAGGCCACCCAGGTGCTCCAGCTCGCCGACATGTCCGGCCTCGACGTGGCCGCCGACGGCTCGAGCGTCTACGACGCGGAGGTCTACGAGGGCGAGGCATCCGAGCCCTTCTACTACGACGAGCCCTACGAGGTGGACCCGGCGAGCTTCCCTGGCTACGTGGGCGCCTACGACAACGTGGACAACGACCGCTTCTTCACCGCTACCGACGCTGAGCTCGAGCAGTGGTCGCGCGGCCTGGCCAAACAGGACCGCAAGCGCCGCAACGTGGGCCTGAAGATTTTGCTGTTCTTCGTCGTGGTCGTGGTGCTGGCCGCCGCCGCGGGCGTGTTCGCCTACACCCAGGGCTACGGGTACCCCACCCAGGAGGACGTGGTGAAGACCATGTTCGCCGACCCGGCCGCCGCGCCCGGCGCCGTGTTCGCCTCCAGCGTGGACGCCTCCAAGGCCGCCGCCATGCTCGACCCGGTGGTCGCCGACGCGAACGTGTCCATCGACGGCGTGAACCGCTCCATGGGCGACTCCACCGTCTACGCCACCGCCTCCACCGAGGAGGGCGGCCAGGTCACCTACAAGGTGTCGCTGGCCCGCGACGGCATCGGCTGGAAGGTCACCAACGTCGAGCTGTACTTCCCGAGCCAGAGCTAGCGGCCCGGCCCCATCCCGGCATTACCGGCCCGTCGCCCCGTGCGCGGGCCGTTTGCATGAACGACCCCGTATCTTGAAAGGACATCCATGGCTATCCAGCAGACCTACTCCATGATCAAGCCCGACGGCGTGCGCAACGGCCACATCGGCGAGATCATCAACCGCTTCGAGCGCGCTGGCCTCACCATCGAGCGCATGGAGCTCGGCATGGTCACCCCCGATCAGGCGGCCGCCAACTACGCCGAGCACGAGGGTAAGCCCTTCTACGACGGCCTCATCGCCTACATCACCTCCGGCCCCGTGGTGAAGATGGTCGTCTCCGGCGAGGGCGCGGTGGCGAAGTGCCGCTCGCTCATGGGCGCCACCAACCCGGCCGAGGCCGCTCCGGGCACCATCCGTGGCGATTTCGGCCTCATCATGGACGAGAACGTCATCCACGGCTCCGACAGCCCCGAGTCCGCCGAGCGCGAGATCGGCATCTTCTTCAACTAGAGAAGACTGCGTCGACGCCGCAAAGCCCCGCCGCGCCGTTTACCGGCGTCGCGGGGCTTTTCTTTTCTTCATCTGGTTTTTCGGCCGTCAGGCGACCTGCCGTCGCGCAAGGGCCTCCAAGCGGTTACCATAGGGCAAAGGAGAAGACCCAGGGAACCAAAGGAACTCGATCGCCTATGCTGTACCGTGTCATCGACCGCGCGGACGTGCCCTCGCTCGTGGCGGCCTTCATGGAGCGCTACGAGGTGGTGGCGCCCGTGAGGCGCGGCGAGAAGTACGTGTTCGCCGCCGTCTCCGACTTCGACGAGATAGCGCTCGACTATCCCTCTACCGTCGCCTCGCCCAAGAAGTACCTCATGCCCGCCACCCAGACGCTGTTCGAGTTCGACACAGCCGCCAACGACGTGACCGACTACGTCGACGAGGTGCGGCCGCGGGTGCTGTTCGGCGTGCACGCCTGCGACATCAACGGCATCATGAATCTGAACAGCGTGTTCAACGATGCGCGCTATCCCGACCCGTACTACGCGGCCCACCAGGCGGCCACCCTCATCGTGGGCGTGAGCTGCACGCCCACCGAGCATTGCTTCTGCAACCTCATGGATGCCGAGGAGGCGCGCCCGGGCTACGACCTGTTCCTAAACGCCATCGGCGACAAGTACCTCGTGTCCATCGGCTCGGTCACCGCGGCCAATATTCTGGAGGCCGCCTGCGATGTGCGCGAGGCCACCGACGAGGATCGCATCGCGTTTCGCGCCGCCACGCGCGCCCGGCAGGAGGCGTTCAATCCCGCCATCCCCGACATCCAGGAGATCCCCATGCTCATGGACGCCTTCCACGAGGACGGCTTCTGGGACGAGCTGGGCAGCCGCTGCCTGTCCTGCAATGCCTGCGCGAACGTGTGCCCCACCTGCTACTGCTTCGATATCCGCGACACGCTCGATCCCGGTGCGGAAACTGGGCGGCGCGAGAGGGTGTGGGATGCCTGCACCTCGCCCCAGTTCGCGCTGGTGGCCGGCGGCCACAACTTCCGGCCCACGCCGGCCCAGCGCGTGCGCCACCGCATGTACCACAAGCTGAACGGCTTTCTGGCCACCCACGACCGCAGCCTGTGCGTGGGCTGCGGGCGCTGCGCCGCGGCCTGCAAGGTGGATATCAGCCCCATCGAGGTGCTGCGCTTCTTCGAGAGAAAGGGGGCGTAAGCGCCATGCCGACTTCCGGAAGCACCATCGCCATCCATCCCTACCGCGACGCCGGGCCCGAGCTCACCGGCGCCGAGCTCATGCGCGCAAACCCCTACCGGCCCTGGCCGGCGCGCATCACCTCCATCACCGAGCTCACGGCCACCGAGAAGCTCTTCGAGTTCCGGCTCGTGGACGACAAGGTACGCGAGGCCTTCTGCCATGCCCCCGGCCAGTTCGTGGAGCTGTCCATCTTCGGCGTGGGGGAGGCGCCCATCTCCATCTCGTCGTCGCCCACCAAGCGCGGCTTCATCGAGCTGTGCGTGCGCCGCGCGGGCCGCTTCACCGAGCGGCTCCACCAGATGCAGTGCGGCGAGATCGTGGGCATCCGCGGGCCTTTCGGGCGCGGCTTTCCCATCGAGGCCATGCGCGGCCACGACGTGCTGCTCGTGGCGGGCGGCCTGGGCATCGCGCCTTTGCGCTCGCTCATCAACAACATCCACGACGAGCGCAGCGAGTTTGGGAAGGTGACCATCATCTACGGCTCGCGCAACCCCGCCGAGGTCATGTTCCGCCACCAGTTCGAGATGTGGCGCCACCGCAAGGACTTCGACCTGTATTTGACCGTCGACCACGCCGACGAGACGTGGGACGGGGAAGAGGGCCTGGTCACCAAGCCCTTCGAGCATTTGGAAATCGATGCGTCCAATACCTTCGGGGCCCTGTGCGGGCCGCCGGTGATGTACCGCTTCGTCGTGCAGGAGATGCGGAAGAAGGACATTCCCTACGACCGCATCTACATGAGCTTCGAGCGCCATATGAAGTGCGGCGTGGGGAAGTGCGGGCACTGCCAGGTGGGGCATCAGTACTGCTGCATTGACGGACCGGTCTTCAACTACTGGGAGGCCAAGAACATCCAGGGGTCGATGTAAATGAGCGAGAGGGAACCTGTGACCGACGCGCCCCGCGCCCCGCGCGTGGTGTTCGCCGGCCTGGCCAGCTGCTTCGGCTGCCAGATCAACATCACCAACATCGAGGAGCACCTGCTGGCGGTGCTCGGCCAGATCGATCTGGCCTACTGGCAGCTCACCTCCTCGGCGCCCATGCCCGACGAGTTCGACGTGGCCGTGATCGAGGGCGCGGTGACTACCGAGGAGGCCGCCCGGACGGTGCGCCGCCTGCGCGAGCGGGCGCGCGTCGTCATCGCCATCGGCTCCTGCGCGGCCACCGGCGGCATCCCCGGCATGGCCGCGGGCGATCTCGCAGGCCATGCGTCGGTCGTCTACGGCGCCGATGCGCCGGCAGCCTGCGGCTCGATGCGCGAGCCGGTGCCGGTGTCCGCCGTCGTCGACGTCGACTTCACGGTGCCGTGCTGCCCGGTGGATCCCTACGACTTCGTGCGCGTGCTCGACGCGGCGCTCTACGGCAGCAACCGGCTTTCCGCTACCTCGGCGCTGTGCGGCGAGTGCTCGCGCAACGAGGGCGGCTGCCTGTACGCGCGCGGCCAGATGTGCCTGGGGCTCGTGACCCGCGCCGGCTGCGGCGCGCGCTGCCCGGCTCTCGGGCGCGCCTGCAACGGGTGCGCCGGTCTCTCGCCCGACGCCAACGTGGCCTCGGCCCGCGCCTTCGCGGCTTCGCGGGGGCATGAGCCGGCGCGCTTCGACGAGGCCCTGCAGATGTTCAACGCCGTGGCGCTGGCCGCGGCGGGGGAGGAGTAGCCCATGGCTTCCACATCCATCACCGTCGAGCACGTGGCCCGGGTGGAGGGACACGGCGATATCCGCCTCGTCATCGAAGACGGCCAGGTGACCACCTGCGAGATGGCTGTCGTGGAGCCCGCGCGCCTGTTCGAGTCCATGGTGCGGGGCCGCGCTTTCAACGAGGTGCCCTACATCGCCTCGCGGGTGTGCGGCATCTGCTCGTCGAGCCACGTGGTCACCGATCTGCGGGCCATCGAGGCGGCCTTCGGCGTGGAGGTGACCGACCGCACCGAGGCCTTGCGCGAGCTTCTGGTGTACGGGTCGTTCTTGCAGAACCACGCCACGCACCTGTTCGTGTTCGCCGCTCCCGACTTCCTCGGCCACAAGTCGGTGTTCCCCCTGGCCGACTCCAACCCCGAGCTGCTGCAGAGGGCGCTCGGCCTGAAGGCCCTCGGAAACGAGCTGTGCACGCTGGTGGGCGGACGCTCCATCCATCCCATCACGGCGGTGGTGGGCGGCTTCACCCACGAGATCGCGCCCGCGGAGTACCTGCGGCTCGCCGACGCCATGGATGAGGCGCGGCCCTTCGCCCTCGAATGCGTCGACCTGTTCCGCGACTTCGACACCTTGGACGTGCAGACCGAGGGCGACCTGCTCGCCATGGTGGCGCCCGGCGCCTACCCGGTGTGCACCTCCGACACCGCGCGCTTCGTGCGCGCCGGCTACGATTTTGCGGCTTGCGCCGTGGAAGAGGAGATCGAAGAGTACCCCCAGGGCTCATCGGCCGCCTTCCTCGCCCGGGCCCGGCGCACCGGGCGCCCCTACCTGACCGCCGCGCTCGCCCGCGTGAGCGCCAGCTGGGACGCGCTGTGCAAGGATGCCCGCTACGCGGCGGCCAAGGCGGGGCTGCGGCCGCCCGAGTACAACCCGTTCGCCAACAACATCGCCCAGGCGGTGGAGCTCGTGGACGTGCTCGACCGCTGCGCCGGCCTCTGCCGGCGTTTGGCGGTCGACGAGTTCGCGGGGACGAGCGAGCCGGTGCCCTTTACGGTGCGGGCCGGCCGCGGCGTGGGCTTCACCGAAGCGCCGCGCGGCGCGCTGTTCCATATTCTCGATCTGGATGAGGAAGGGCGCGTCGAGCGTGCGAGCATCCTCACGCCGACGGCTCAGAACATCGCGAACCTCGAGGCCGACATGCGCCAGCTGGCCGAGAAGATGGTCGCCGCCGACTACGACGAGGCCATGATCCGCCTGGAGATCGAGAAGCTCGTGCGGGCCTACGACCCGTGCCTGTCCTGCAGCGTCCACTAGAAGGCAGCCGGCCGCATTATCGGCGCGGATACCATGACCGCGCCATGCAGCGAAAAGCATCCGGGGCGATCGCGAAACACGCGGTCGCCCGATTTTTTCCAAATTACCCCTTGCGCCAATCCCGGAGACGTGTATTATGGGCAAGCTGTCTTTTCGGGAACGGAAAGCGCAGTGCGGAGAAGAACTTCTCCGTCTATGTCAAGGCTCTCAAGAACTTTGTAAGGATTCTGTGAACGCCTTGACGGGAGGAATGAGGTTGCGTAATCTTATTCCTTGCGCCGCTCGCGAGAGACGGCGGCGGGGAGAGGCCCCGCGGCACCTTCA
>NZ_CAUASN010000055.1 GCF_958431955.1 uncultured Adlercreutzia sp.
GCGTTTCCCGGGGCCCGGGAGAGGGTCGGGAACTACGCGGGAGCCGGGCCGCCCTCGGCCGGGGCACCGCCGTCGCCGGCAGGAGCTCCGTCGCCGCCGGGCGCTCCGCCCTCGGCGCCGCCGCCTTCGCCCTCGCCGCCGCCCATGGGCGGGCCAGCCATGCCGTTCTCGGACTGCTTGATGTCGGCGTTGCCGGCGCCCAGGGTGCAGTAGCGGTTGTAGTCCTCGGTGGCCAAGAACTCGCCCAGGGTGTAGCCGAGGCACAGGCACATGCCGATGGACACGCCGTTCATGATGCCGTTGTAGCCCATGGGGAAGCGGCCGCCGGAGTTGTTGCCGCAGGCGAACAGGCCCTTGATGGGCTCGAAGCCCTGGCCCTGCACCTGCTGGCGGCCGGTGACGAGCAGGCCCGAGGTGGCCACGAGCGAGCCGCCGCCCACGCGCTTGCCGCAGGGATAGCCGTAGAAGGGGCCCTCCTCGATGGGCCACATGGTCTCGGGGTCGCGGCCGAACTCGGTGTCGGCGCCGGCCTTGCGCGCGGCGTTCCACTTCTCCACGGCGGCGAGCGCGTTTGCCTTCACGCCCTCCTCCATGCCCATGAAGTCGCAGAGCTCCTCCAGGGTGTCGGCGCAGTAGAGGAACTTGCCCGAGGTGTCGTCACCCTCGGCGCCCGAGCCCACGGCCGCCTCCATGGTGGCCTGCACGTTGGCGATGGCCTCGTCGTCCCACTCCTTGGGAGCGAGGTGCCCCGCCAGCTGGTTGAGGAACACTTCCTTCCAGTCGCCGCCCCAGATGAGGTAGGCGCGATCTCCCGGCTCGCGGGCGCCGGCGCAGCCGGACAAAAGCGGGCCGCCGAAGGCCTCGTTGCAGTAGCGCTCGCCGTACTTGTTCAGCCACAGGCACTCGACGCCCTCCATGGGGGACAGCGGGATGAAGGCGTGGCTGCCCATGTCGCCGCCAGTGGCGATCTCCACTTTGGCGCCGATGCGCATGGCCATGGCGATGCCGCTGCCGTCGCGGCCCGACATGGCGGCGCAGTCGGCGTACTCGCCGAGCTCGTAGTTCTCGCGGCAGATGGCGTTGTACATGGCGGAGTTGGAGCCGATGTCGCCGCAGGCGAGCACGACCGCGCCGCCGTTGTACTGGTGGTACTCGCCGCTCGTGGAGTCCTTGGCGATGACGCCGGTCACCTCGGTACCGTCCTCGTTGTGCACGAGGCGCACGGCGGCCTGACCGAACACGAACTCGGCGCCGGCCTCGCGGGCCTTGTCCTGGGAGCGCTTCACGGCATCGGTCATGCCCACGCTGCCGCCGAACTGGCAGGTGCCCACGTAGGAGGTGAACCCGTTCTTGTTGTAGTTGTAGCCGTCCACCACGGGCCAGTTGAGCGGGATGAGCTCGTCCTTCTCGGCCTCGGTGTAGCCGTCGATGAACCAGTCGAGCGCCTCGCCGGAGCGGTTGGCGAACTGGGAGAGCAGGGTCGGCTGGGTGCGGCCGGCGGCGTACATCTGGTACTCGTTCATGAAGTCGACGACCGAGTACTCCGGAATGCCGACGCGGTCGAGCTGCCAGGAGGAGTTCAGGTGCCCGATGTCGTTGCCGAGGGCGCTGAAGGTGTCCTCGGGCTGCATCTCCACGACGATGACCTTCTTGCCGAGCTCACTCGCGCGCCGCGCCACGGCGGTGCCCGCATGGCCCGCGCCGCAGACGACGATGTCGGCGTCGCTCACGCTGGCGATTTCGTCGTCGGCGATAACGGGCTCCTCGCCGAGCCAGCCGGCGCCGAGCACCTCGCCCATGGTCTTGCCCTGGTTGCCGGTGGCCTCCGCGGCTCCGGTTGCGGCCATGGCCCCGCCGCTCTCGCCGCCTGCGGCCTCGCCCTGCGGCTGCGGGCTGCACCCGGCGATCATGCCGGCGCTCGCGGCGCCCATGGCGAGCACGCCCGCGCCTCCCAGGAAGTGGCGGCGGCTGAGCGCGATACGTCCGCGCAGGGCGCCGGCGTCGCCGTTCTCGTGATGGTTCGTCATCCCCATCCCCTTTCTCGTAGTGTCTCCGTGCGGCCGCCGCATCCGACGGCCCGGTGCCACTATGGGGCCGTCGGGGGGCCGGCGCCATACCAGCAGGGTGGTGAAATGAGGGAAGCGGGCCTCACCACGAGAAGGTGAATTTGCCGTTTTCCCAGGTCGTGTCAGAGCCGGTTTTGCCCGCGGGCGGAGGCGGCGACCGTCGCCGTCGTATAATGGAGTCCTGCTCATGAGGGCCGCGGACGCATCGGGGAGGGATGGCCATGGCTGGAAACAACGGGGAGGGCAATCTCCGGACAGACGCGACGGCGAGGCCGGAGGGTGCGCCTGCGGGCGAGGGCTCCGGCCCTTTTCTCTCGGTGCGGCTCGACGGCGCCCGGGCGCGCCTGCTCATCGGATTCGCCTCCTTCGTGGCATGGGTGAACCTGCTCGTCTGCTTCGAGGGGTTCCTGCGCGATACGGTGGCCTACGGCGGCGGGGTCGTGCGCGATCCGCTCTTCGTGGCAGCCATGCTCGTGGCCGGCGCCGTCCTCGTCGCCGTGGCCCTGCGCGGTTCGCGCGAGCTCGCCGCGGAGCAGTCCCCCGCGCAGCGGCGGCGTCTGGCCCGGGGTCTTGCGGGCGCCGGCGCGCTGGGGAGCGCGGCCGGGGGCGTCGGGGTGGCCCTTGCGGCCTCGGCGGCCTCCAACACGGCCGCCGTGTGGGCGACGGCCACCGTCCTCGGCTGCGCGGCGGGGCTCTTCGTGGCCGCCTACACCCTGGCCTGGGGCTCAGTCATCGCCGCGTTCGACATGCGCGAGATCCTCGTAGTGCTCTGCGTGGCCCTCTGCCTGCAGTGGGTGCCCTTCGTGGGCGTCGTGCTCATAGGCGCCCTCGGCAAGGCCGTGCTCGCCGTGGGGCTGCCGGCGCTGTCCTGGTGGTGTCTGCGCGGTTTCGCCGACGAGCTCGCCCGCGCCCGGACGGCGCCCGAGCAGCGCCGCGGCCGCCCCGCCGATGCGGACGGACGCGCGCCCGGGCGCGATTTCGTGACCGGGCGCATGGCGGCGGCGCTGTTCTGCTTCGCCTTCGTCGTGCAGTTCGTCTGGACCTGCAACATCGTCATGGGCGGCGAGCCGCTCTCCGAGGGGCTGTTCTGGCTCGTGTACGTCTGCGTGCTCGTCGTCTCCGCACTTGCCATGGCCACCATCTTGGGGCTCATGGAGCGCTGGCGCTCCTACCGCATGGAGCTGTTCTACCGCACGGCCTTCGCGTTCGGCGTGCTCGGCTCGGTGGCCTTGCCCCTCGCCTACAACCACCTCTTCTTCTCCTACGCGGTCATCTACGTGGCCTTCGCCCTCATCTCCGCCACCATGTGGATGCTCGCCTGGTCGGTGGCGTTCATGCGCAAGGTGGCGCCCCGCCGCATCATCGGCTGCGTGTTCGGCCTTCAGTATCTCGCGCTTCCCTGCGGCTTCGCCGCGGCCAAGCTCATGCAGTGGTGGGCCGGCGCGGCGGCCTCCTCGGCCCTGCTGCCCTATGTGGGTTTCGCCGCTGTGGCGGTGCTCGTGGCCGCCTACGTGTTCGTGCTGCCCGAGCGAACGCTGCTCTTGCTGTCGCCGCGCCTTCTGAAGCTCTCCCACGAGTCGTTGGACGAGCGTTGCCGCGACGTGGCCCGCGCCTTCGGGCTCACCGAGCGGGAGGGGGAGATCTTCGCGCTGCTCGCCCGCGGCCGCGATGTGGGCTATATCGAGCAGGAGCTGTTCATCTCGCGCAACACGGTGAACACCCACCGCAAGAACCTCTACCGCAAGCTCGGCATCCACACCCAGCAGGAGCTGCTCTCGCTCATCGAGGACGAGCTTTCCTAGGATCTGCCAACCGGCGCTGGTCGGGAAGCCGGCCGCCGCCATCCACGACGTGAGAAGGGCTCCCCGCGGGGAGCCCTTCGTGTGTGCGATATGCCGTGCCGCCTAGTAGCGGGTGTAGATCATGCCGGAGTGCACGGCGGAGATCTTCACCACATCGCCCGTGCGGGGGGCGTGGATCATCTGGCCGCCGCCGATGTAGATGCCGCAGTGGTGGTCGTTGCAGCAGATGTCGCCGGGCTGCGGGTTCGACACGCGGGTGTAGCCCATGAAGCTGGCCGCGGTGCCCAGGCGGCTGTGGCGCCCGAGGATGCAGTAGCTCACGAGGCCCGAGCAGTCGTAGGAGTTCGGACCCACGGCGGCCCACTCGTAGGGCTTGCCGAGCTCGCCGTAGGCGCGGTCGACGATGGTGTTGCCCGAGACCGTCGGCGTCTTGGAGTTGCCGGAGTCGCCGCTGCTGCTCCCGCCGTCGTCGGAGTCGTCGTCATCGTCACCGTCGTCGGAGCTGCTCGAGCCGCCGGAGTTGCCTCCGCCCGAGTTGTTGCCGCTGTTGCTCTGGCTCTGCTGGCGGCGCTCCTCCTCCTCGGCCTGGCGACGGGCCTCCTCCTCGGCGGCCTGGGCCGCGGCCAGAGCGGCAGCCTCGCGGGCGGCCTCCTCCTCGGCGAGCAGCTGGGCGGCCTCCTCGGACAGGGAGTTGTAGGTGGCGGTCATCTCCTCCACCAGGGCCTCGGCCTCCTCCTTCACGGATTCGGCTTCCTCGGCCTTCTGCTCGGCGACGTCGCGCTGCTCCTCGTAGACGGCCTTCTCGGACTCCACCTCGGCGCGCAGGGTCTTGGTCTCCTCGACCATGTCGGCGTCGTTCTGGTTCATGTCGTTGAGCAGATCCCAGTTCGAGGCGAAGGCCTGGAACGTGGTGGCGCCCAGCAGCAGGTCCAGGAAGGTGGACGAGCCGGAGCGGTACATGGAGCGGGCGCGGTTGCCCAGGTGATCCTGGAGCTCGCTGATGCGGGAAGAGGCGGTGTCGATGCGGCCCTGGGCCTCGTCCATGCGCTCCTGGGCGCTGTCGCGCTCGGTGCAGGCGACGTAGTACGCGTCGGAGGCGCGGTCGAGCTTCTCCTGCATGGCGTTGAGCTTCTCGAGGGCGGCATTCGCCTCGGCCTGCTTCTCGGCAGCCGTGACGGCGTGGGCCGGAGTCGGGGTCAGCGGGGGCAGACACAGCGAGATGCCGAAGACCGCGGCGCCGCCGACGAAGGCACGTCTGCTAAAAGGGCGTGTATGCTCACTCATATATAGTGTCCTCCTGGGGAGCATCTGGTGCGTTCAATGCAAACTAGTTCGTGTATCATAGCACGCTCGCCCCGTCTTCACGTCCCTTTCAGAAGGGATTCACAATAGCGCGACCCCGAGCGGAGGTCGCTTGTGGCGCGCCGGCCGTCCCGTACATATATATAGTATCTGGCGAAGGGGGAGGGGTGCTCCCGGCCGCTTTTTGGGGAGGAATGATGGAGACACGCCCGGGGGCGTGTAAACGGTTGACACGTTCGTTGCCGTAGCGTATTATTCCGTTCGCTCGCTTTTCACGGGGAACCGCGAAAGACGAGTGGCAGCTTGAAAAGTACACATGAATTCAGCGCCGAAATGGGCGTGTGCCCGAGTGGTTAAAGGGGACGGGCTGTAAACCCGTTGGTTATGCCTACCTAGGTTCGAATCCTAGCGCGCCCACCATTTCTCGCCTGTGTAGCTCAGTCGGTAGAGCACTTCGTTGGTAACGAAGAGGTCACCGGTTCAAGTCCGGTCGCAGGCTCCACTTGGCGGTGTAGCTCAGTTGGTCAGAGCACACGGTTCATACCCGTGGCGTCACTGGTTCAAATCCAGTCACCGCTACCATTGTATTATTTCGCGTCCGCTTTGTCGGACGCGTCGTTATTTTGTTTTCGTTTCGCGAAAATATCCTATAAGGAGGATGAAACATGGCTAAGGAGAAGTTCGAGCGTTCCAAGCCGCATGTTAACATCGGTACCATCGGTCACGTTGACCACGGCAAGACGACGCTCACCGCCGCCATCTCCAAGACCCTGTCTGAGAACGATGGCTCCCACGGCACCGCTAACGCGGACTTCACCGCCTTCGACATGATCGACAAGGCTCCCGAGGAGCGCGAGCGCGGCATCACCATCTCCATTGCTCACATCGAGTACGAGACCGATACCCGCCACTACGCTCACGTGGACTGCCCCGGTCACGCCGACTACGTGAAGAACATGATCACCGGTGCTGCTCAGATGGACGGCGCTATCCTGGTCATCGCTGCTACCGACGGTCCCATGGCCCAGACCCGCGAGCACATCCTGCTCGCCCGTCAGGTGGGCGTGCCCTACATCGTGGTCTTCCTGAACAAGTGCGACATGGTCGACGACGAGGAGCTCATCGAGCTCGTCGAGATGGAAGTTCGCGAGCTGCTCGACACCTACGAGTTCCCGGGCGACGACACCCCGATCATCCGCGGCTCCGCTCTGAAGGCCCTCGAGGGCGACAAGGAGTGGCAGGAGAAGGTTTGGGAGCTCATGGACGCGGTGGATTCCTACATCCCCACGCCGGAGCGCATCGTCGACAAGCCGTTCCTGATGGCCGTCGAGGACACCATGACCATCACCGGCCGCGGCACCGTTGCCACCGGCCGTGTGGAGCGCGGTGTGCTGCACGTGAACGACCCGCTGGAGATCGTCGGCATCAAGGAGACCCAGAACACGGTCTGCACCGGCATCGAGATGTTCCGCAAGCTGCTGGACGAGGCTCAGGCCGGCGACAACATCGGCTGCCTGCTGCGCGGCATCAAGCGCGAGGAGATCGTGCGCGGCCAGGTTCTCTGCAAGCCCGGTAGCGTGACCCCGCACACCGAGTTCGAGGGCCAGGTCTACATCCTGACCAAGGAAGAGGGCGGCCGTCACACCCCGTTCTTCGATGGCTACCGTCCGCAGTTCTACTTCCGCACCACCGACGTGACCGGCGTGGCGCACCTCCCCGAGGGCACCGAGATGGTCATGCCCGGCGACAACGTGACGATCAAGGGCGAGCTCATTCACCCCATCGCCATGGAGGAGGGCCTGAAGTTCGCTATCCGCGAGGGTGGCCGTACCGTGGGCTCCGGTCGCGTGACCAAGATCTTCAAGTAAGCTAACCCTTATTGATCGCTTCACCGGAAGGGGCTGTTCCTCAACCGAGCAGCCCCTTCCTTTCCAGCGCTTCATGTGTATCATCAATCCTGCGTTTTGGTTTTATAGGTAAAAGGAGAATTCATGCGTACTCTGGTCACCCTGGCCTGCACCGAGTGCAAGCGCCGCAACTACACGACCAAGAAGAACAAGCAGAACAATCCTGACCGCATCGAGTTCAAGAAGTACTGCAAGTGGTGCAACAAGCACACGCTGCACAAGGAAACCCGATAAGAGGTTAGGTTCGAAACAGGCATAGGCCAGTAGCTCCAATTGGTAGAGCGGCGGTCTCCAAAACCGCATGTTGGGGGTTCGAGTCCCTCCTGGCCTGCCAGCTTGTTTACGTGAGCAGCCTAGAGGCTGCTTTTTTGGCGATTAGAGAAAAGATTATTCCGTAAGGAACCCCATGGCTAAGAAATCAAAGACACAGAAGGCAAAGGCGTCCGCTGCCCGCCAGCAGCGCAAGGCCGAGCGCGAGCTCGAGGCCCAGAACCCGCAGCTGGCCCAGGCCGCGGCGGAGGAGCCCGAGAAGAAGGGGCTCTTCAAGAAGAGCGCCGATGCCGCCCCTGCGTCCTCCGATAGCGGCAAGGCCGCGAAGAAGGCCGATGAGAAGCCGAAGAAGAAGCGCTTCCAGTTCTTCCGCGATGTGAAGGCCGAGATGAAGCGCGTCACCTGGCCGACCCGCACCGACGTGCTCCGCTGGAGCGGCGTGGTCGTGGTGGCCCTGCTGTTCTTCGGCATCTTCGTGGCGGTTCTCGACAACGCGATCATCACGCCTCTGCTCGTGCTGGTCTCGGGGATTGGGGCTTAAGACATGGCTAAGAAGTGGTACGTGCTGCACACCTACTCGGGCTACGAGAACAAGGTGAAGTCGAACCTCGAGCAGCGCATCGAGGTCATGGGCCTCGAGAACAACGTCTTCGGCATCGAGATCCCCACCGAGATGGTCACCGAGATCAAAGAGGGCGGCCGTCGCGTGGAGAGCGAGAAGAAGGTGTTCCCGGGCTACGTGCTCGTGCGCATGGAGCTCGACGACCGCAGCTGGGCTGCGGTGCGCAACACTCCCGGCGTCACCGGGTTCGTGGGCAGCCAGGGCAACCCCCAGGCCCTCACCCGCGACGAGTACAACAAGATCATGAAGCGCACGAGCCGCGAGGCTCCGAAGAAGACCTCCTCCAACCTGGAGGTCGGCCAGTCGGTGAAGGTCACCCACGGCCCGCTTGCCGAGTTCGACGGCACGGTGTCGGAAGTGATGCCCGAGGCCGGCAAGGTCAAGGTCATGGTCTCCATCTTCGGCCGCGAAACCCCCGTCGAGCTGTCGTTCGACCAGGTGGCGAAGATCTAATTTTGAGAGCACTTTGACTCGAGGGGCTGTGCCCGCGTGGACCGGGGCTTCTCGCGAACCTCGAGTTTATAGTGATAGAGAAGTAGTAGTCGATACATCTGAAAGGTAGTCACAGATGGCTGACAACAAGAAAGTCACCGGATTTGTAAAGCTGCAAATCCCCGCCGGTGCCGCTAACCCGGCTCCTCCGGTCGGCCCGGCCCTCGGCGCCCAGGGCGTCAACATCATGCAGTTCTGCCAGGCGTTCAACGCCCAGACGCAGGACCAGTCCGGCACCATCATCCCCGTCGAGATCACCGTCTACGAGGACAAGTCCTTCACCTTCGTGTGCAAGACCCCTCCGGCGGCCGTGCTCATCAAGGAGAAGCTCGGCATCAAGAGCGGCGCCGCCATCCCGCAGATCCAGGTGGCCGGCACCCTGACCGAGGACCAGCTCCGCGAGATCGCCGAGATCAAGATGCCCGACCTGAACGCCAACGACATCGACGCCGCCAAGGAGATCGTTGCCGGCACCGCTCGTTCCATGGGCGTGCGCATCGAGGGCCGCGAGATGAAGAAGAAGTACGTGCCCAGCCGCAAGGTTGCCGCCATGCTTCAGGGCAAGGCCGTCGATTAATCTGTAACGAAACCAGTGGAAGGGTGAGAAGCGCCCGCCATTACCACGAAAGGAATGTCTAACATGGCAAAGCATGGAAAGAAGTACGACGCGGCTGAGAAGCAGATCCCGGCCGAGGCGGTGTCCCCGCTGGCGGCTATGAAGCTGCTGAAGGAGATCTCCACGGCCAACTTCGACGAGACCGTGACCGCCGATTTCCGCCTGGGTATCGACACCCGTCAGGCCGACCAGCAGCTGCGCGGCACCGTGAGCCTGCCCAACGGCTCCGGCAAGACCGTGCGCGTGGCCGTCTTCGCCGAGGGCGAGGCCGCTCGTGCCGCCGAGGAGGCCGGCGCCGACATCGTGGGCACCGATGTCCTCATGGAGCAGATCCAGGCCGGCGAGTTCAACTTCGACGCCGCCGTGGCTACCCCGGATCAGATGGGCAAGGTCGGCCGTCTCGGCAAGATCCTCGGCCCCCGCGGCCTCATGCCGAACCCGAAGCTCGGCACCGTCACCAACGACGTGG
>NZ_CAUASN010000056.1 GCF_958431955.1 uncultured Adlercreutzia sp.
CGGCAAGGCCCAGTTCGGCGGCCAGCGCTTCGGCGAGATGGAGGTGTGGGCCCTGTACGCCTACGGCGCCTCCAACGTGCTGCAGGAGATCCTGACCGTGAAGTCCGACGACACGTCGGGCCGCGTGAAGAGCTACGAGGCCATCGTGAAGGGCGAGAACATCCCGGCGCCCGAGGTGCCCGAGTCCTTCAAGGTGCTCGTGAAGGAGATGAAGTCGCTGTGCCTCAACATCGAGCTTGAGGGCCACGACATGCAGCCCATCAGCGAGGACGAGATCGACACCATGGACGGCGACCAGGCGCTCTACGCCGCGCTCGCCGCCGACGCCAAGAAGACCGAAGACGAAGAGGCCAACGCCATCGACACCCTGGCTGCCGAGCTGGGCGACCTGATGAGCGGTCTTGAGTCCGACCTGAGCACCGATCTCATCGGTGGCGGAGAGGAGGCCTAAATAATGACCGAGTTCGACGTCAACAATTTCGACGCCCTGCGCATCTCGCTCGCTTCCGCTGAGGATGTGCGCAGCTGGTCCCGCGGCGAGGTGAAGAAGCCCGAGACCATCAACTACCGTACCCTGAAGCCCGAGAAGGACGGCCTGTACTGCGAGAAGATCTTCGGTCCCACCAAGGACTGGGAGTGCGCCTGCGGCAAGTACAAGCGCGTGCGCTTCAAGGGCATCGTCTGCGAGCGCTGCGGCGTGGAGGTCACCCGCTCCAAGGTGCGCCGCGAGCGCATGGGCCACATCGAGCTGGCCGCGCCCGTGAGCCACATCTGGTACTTCAAGGGCAGCCCGTCCCGTTTGGGCTACCTCTTGGACATCCCGCCGAAGGAGCTTGAGAAGGTTCTGTACTTCGCCAGCTCCATCATCACCTCGGTGGACAAGGAGGCCCGCGAGGAGGACGTGGACGACCTGCGCGACGAGCTGGCCGCCGACCTCGAGGAGCTGGACGCCGAGCGCGACCGCCTCATCGAGGCCACCCGCAAGCTCTCGACCGACTACGTGCCCGAGGAGGACGACTTCGTCGACGACCTCGATGACGACGAGCGCCTCACCCCCGAAGAGGTGGAAGAGGAGATCGCCGACATCTACGAGGAGTTCAACGAGCGTAAGGCCCTGCGCCAGGACGCCTTCGACGCCTTCCTGAAGATCGAGCCGAAGCAGCTCATCGGCGACGAGGCCCTCTACCGCGAGATGCGCGCCTGCTACCGCGACTACTTCACCGGCGGCATGGGCGCCGAGTCGGTGCGCGACCTTTTGGACGCCATGGACCTGGAGGCCACCTCCGAGGAGCTGCGCGAGGTCATCGCCACGGGCAAGGGTCAGAAGCGCGCCAAGGCCGTGAAGCGCCTGAAGGTGGTGGATGCCTTCCTGAAGTCGGACAACAAGCCCTCCGACATGATCCTGGACGTCATCCCGGTCATCCCGCCCGATCTGCGCCCCATGGTGCAGCTCGACGGCGGCCGCTTCGCCACCTCCGACCTGAACGACCTGTACCGTCGCGTCATCAACCGCAACAACCGCCTGAAGCGCCTGCTCGACCTCGGTGCCCCCGAGATCATCATCAACAACGAGAAGCGCATGCTCCAGGAGGCCGTGGACTCGCTGTTCGACAACGGCCGCCGCGGCCGCCCCGTCACGGGTCCGGGCAACCGTCCGCTGAAGTCCATCTCCGACATGCTGAAGGGCAAGCAGGGCCGCTTCCGCCAGAACCTGCTCGGCAAGCGCGTCGACTACTCCGGCCGTTCGGTTATCGTCGTGGGCCCCTCGCTCAAACTGCACCAGTGCGGCCTGCCCCAGCAGATGGCGCTCGAGCTGTTCAAGCCCTTTGTCATGAAGCGCCTCGTGGAGCTCGAGTACGCCGCCAACATCAAGGCCGCCAAGCGCGCCGTGGATCGCGGTGCCAGCTACGTGTGGGATGTGCTGGAAGAGGTCATCGTCGACCATCCGGTGCTCCTGAACCGCGCGCCAACCCTGCACCGTCTGGGCATCCAGGCCTTCGAGCCGGTGCTCGTCGAGGGCAAGGCCATCAAGCTGCACCCGCTCGTGTGCACCGCCTTCAACGCCGACTTCGACGGCGACCAGATGGCCGTGCACGTGCCGCTCGGCGCCGAGGCCCAGGCCGAGGCCCGCGTGCTCATGCTGTCCTCCAACAACATCAAGTCCCCGGCCCACGGCCATCCGCTCACGGTGCCGACCCAGGACATGATCATCGGCCTGTACTACCTCACGGCCGTGCGCGAGGGCTTCCCGGGCGAGGGCCGCGTGTTCATCGATTTGGATGACGCCCTGAACGCCTACGACGCCCGCGCCGATCTGGACCTCCAGGCCAAGATTCAGGTGCGCCTGCCCTACAATATGCAGGTGGCCACGGCCTTCGGCGTGTTCGAGGAGCACAAGGAAGGCGAGCGCATCGAGACGAGCGTGGGCCGCATCATCTTCAACGACGTGCTGCCGCCGGACTACCCCTTCTTGAACTACGAGATGAACAAGAAGGAGATCAGCCGCCTGGTGGAGGACGTCACCAACACCTACGACCTCTCCGAGGTGCCGCCGATCCTCGACGGCCTGAAGGACGCGGGCTTCCACTACGCCACCCGCGCCGGCGTGACCGTGTCGGTGTACGACGCCACCATCCCGCCCTCCAAGCCGGAGATTCTGGCCCAGGCCGATGCGCGCGTCGCCGCCATCGACGAGGACTACGAGATGGGCCTCATGTCCAACGAGGAGCGCCACAAGCAGGTCGTCGACATCTGGAACGACGCCAACGAGGAAGTCGGCGAGGCCATGGCCGAGAACTTCGACAAGTTCAACCCCATCTACATGATGGCGTTCTCCGGCGCTCGAGGCAACATCAAGCAGATCCGCCAGCTGGCCGGTATGCGAGGCCTCATGTCCGACCCGAAGGGCGAGATCATCGACCGCCCGATCAAGGCGAACTTCCGCGAGGGCCTGTCCGTTCTGGAGTACTTCATCTCCACGCACGGCGCCCGTAAGGGTCTGGCCGACACCGCGCTGCGTACCGCCGACTCGGGCTACCTGACCCGCCGTCTGGTGGACGTGGCCCAGGACGTCATCATCCGCGAGATCGACTGCGGCACCACCGAGGGCGTGAACTACCCGGTGCGCAACGAGAAGAACGAGGTGGACGAGAACCTCGTGGGCCGCTGCCTGCTGGAGCCGGTGGCCAACCCCGAGACCGGCGAGATCATCGCCGAGGCCGGCAGCTACCTGCACTCCATGGCCCAGCTGCGCGAGATCGATGCGGCCGGCGTGGAAGAGGTGGTCATCCGCACCATCATGACCTGCCATGCCGAGCACGGCGTATGCCAGAAGTGCTACGGTTGGGACTTGGCCACGGCCCGTCCGGTGAACATCGGCACGGCGGTGGGCATCATCGCCGCCCAGTCCATCGGCGAGCCCGGCACGCAGCTGACGATGCGTACGTTCCACACCGGCGGCGTGGCCGGCGAGGACATCACCCACGGTCTGCCCCGTGTCCAGGAGCTTTTCGAGGCCCGCAAGCCGAAGGGCCAGGCGGTGCTCGCGGAGATCTCCGGCACCATGCAGGTCGCCGGCGACAAGATGTCCAAGACCATCACCATCCACGACCAGGAGGGCAACTACCGCGAGTACGTGGTGAGCGCCCGCGCCCAGCTGCTGCCGGGCGTGTTCGACGGCTGCGAGGTCACGGTGGGCCAGCAGCTGACCAAGGGCTCGGTGAACCCGCACGACCTGCTGCGCCTGACCGACCCGAACACCACGCTGCGCTACATCGTGGGCCAGGTCCAGGGCGTGTACGTGTCCCAGGGCGTGGACATCAACGACAAGCACATCGAGGTCATCGCGCGCCAGATGCTGCGCAAGGTGGCCGTGCTCGATGCCGGCGACTCCGACTTTTTGCCGGGCCGCCAGGTCAACCGCTTCGAGTTCGAGAAGGTGGCCAACGAGCTCATCGCCGAGGGCAAGGAGCCGCCGGTGGGCCAGCCGCTGCTGCTCGGCATCACCAAGGCGTCGCTCGCCACCGACTCCTGGATGTCCGCCGCGTCGTTCCAGGAGACCACCAAGGTGCTCACCGACGCCGCCATCGAGGGCAAGACCGACCACCTGGCCGGCCTGAAGGAGAACGTCATCATCGGCAAGCCGATTCCCGCCGGCACGGGCCTGCGCCGCTACCGCGACGTGCGCCTGACCTACAAGGGCCGCCCGGTGGAGGGCGTGACGGGCGATGCGCTGCCTGATTTCGCCCCCGACGCGCTGCGCGAGATCGAGGATCTGCTGCCCCAGCCCCAGGACTGGTCACTGGACAACGACGGCTACTTCAACTCCACGGGCACCTTCGGCGGCTACTACAGCGCCCTTTCGGGCCACCGCGGCCACAACCTGTCCGACGAGGACGCGCGTCTGTACATCTACGACGATCTGGGCGTGTCCCAGCGTTGGGCGAACAAGTTCTCCGAGGCGGGCATCGAGACCGTGGCCGACCTTCTGGGTCACACCGAGGAGGATCTGCTGCGCATCGAGGGCATCGGCGTGAAGGCCATCGAGGAGCTGAAGGAGGGCCTGGAGGCGCGCGATCTCATGCACGTCATCGAGGACGACCTGGCAGCTTCCTCCGACGACATGAGCCAGCTGCTCGATATGGTGTTCTCGCCCGACGACACCATCCTCATCGGTGGCGACGAGCCGCCGACGTTCAACACGGACGGCGAGGAGATGCTCGGCGAGGCCCTGCCGCCCCGTTCCTACCAGCGCAACCTGGAGGAGCTCGACGCTCTGCTGGGTTCGGTCGGGGGCCTGGGCTCCTTCGGCTTCGGCGTGACGAGCGCCGAGGACGAGGCCGCCTCCAACGCGCGCATGGAGAACGGCGAGGAGGACTAAAACCCTCGCGGCAACGGAATAAGGTTATTCCATTTGGAAGGAGGGGCGAGAAATCGCTCCTCCTTTTCGTTGCGGGGGTGTATCGTGTTCCGAAGAGGAGAAGTAACGCGGGCTGTCTGAAGGGGGACGTCAGTGGAAATCAGCTTGCTGCGGGAGTTCATCGTGCTCTCGCAAACACTCAACTACACGAAGGGCGCCGAGATGCTGCACCTCACGCAGCCGACGCTTTCCAAGCACATCGTGGCCATGGAGAAGGAACTGGGCTGCTCGCTTCTGGAGCGCGACCGTCGGCGCGTGGAGCTGACCGAGGCGGGCAACGTGTTCGCCGCGGCGGCCCTGCAGATGGTGGACACCTACGACGAGGCCCGGGATCGCGTGCGCGAGATTCAGACCCACACGCCGCTCAAGGTGAACGGCATCATGTCCGACAGCGCCATCGCCTCCATCACCTCCATCGCCGCCAGCTTCTTGGACGCCGAGGGCGAGATGCCGGTGCTCTACAACAGCATCAACGACACCAACTACCTGGAGCAGCTGCTGGAGGGCGAGGCCGACATCCTGCTCACCTACGCCGAGCTGGAGAAGCTGGACGATCTGGGGCTGGCCTATGCGCCGCTCATCCGCTCGCCCTTCGTGGCCATGGTGAGCCTCGACAGCCCGCTGGCCTCCTTGAAGTCGGTCTCCATGGACGATCTGCGCAACTACCGCTTCGTGAAGTTCGCCGACGGCTATGCGCTCTCCGGCTGGGCGAACATCGAGCGCATCTGCCAGGAGCACGGCTTCACGCCGCGCACGCGGGCGGTGCTCGGGCGCACGTACATGAACTACACGGCCACGCCTTTGGGGGTGGAAGACGTCATGATCCTGCAGTCGTCCATGCCCCAGCTGCGCTACCTGGCCGACTTCTCCCATATGTCGGTGCTGCCGGTGACCGACGACGACGCGGCCTTCCGCCTGTACGCCATCTACAAGAAGGACAACTACGACCGGGTGCGCCCGGCGCTCGACGCCTACGCCCGCGCCCGCAAGATCATCCTGAACCATGGCAAGGGCGGGGCGCTCGTCGAGAGCGAGTAGCGCGCTTCCCGAAAAGACGACGGGCCGCCGGCGCGCGATGCCGGCGGCCCGTCCCTGCGTTCGGGGCGTGGCGCAGTCGGTGCTCAGGCTCCGCGGATCTCGCGGCGCCGGGCCTCGCGGGCCTCGGCGTAGGCGCGCCGCTCTGCCGTGTCGTTCGACTTCACCTTCGCCTGGGGCTCCTGCACGTTGTCCACCTTGATGAAGCGTGCCATACGGCTGGCGATGGCGTCCTCCGCGCCGGGATTCCAGCCGATGGGCTGCATGGTGAAGCGGAACTTCCTGCCGCCCAGGAACTCGGCCACGTCCACGGTGTCGGCCACGGTGATCGCCTGCTCGGGGCAGATGGTCTCGCAGAGGCGGCACTGCATGCACAGGGCGCTGCGGTGCTCCACGCCGAAGGCGTCTCCTTCCGCATCGAAGCGGCTCACGGCTCCGGTGGGGCAGAACACGGTGCACATGCGGCAGGAGCGGCACAGCTCGGTGTCGATGTCCACCTGGCCCCACAGGCGCGTGGTCACGGTGGGGCGCGCCGGCTTTCCTAAGGCCTTCAGGCTGTTGAAGAGGCGCAGGCGGCGCTCGGGCACGAAGTGGGGGAGGGTGCCGTCGGGCTGCACGTGGGGGAACTCGGGCGTGAAGTCCTTGTTGGCGCCGGGGATGAGGGCGGTGCGTACCGAGGGGTCGAGTCGCGGACGTGGCTCGTTGCCGGTCGGAGCCGCCGGGCATTCCGATTCGCTCGGACAGTCCTCGCTCGGCGAAACAGCCCACTGGGCTGTTTCGTTCGCTGCGGAACTCGCTCGGTCGGAACACCCGACGGCTCCTCTGGGCTCTTCCGTTGTTGCGGAACTCGCTTGGTGAGCGCCGCCCGAAACTCCTCTGGACTCGGCCTCTGCTGCAGTCGCTGCGGAACTCGCTCGGTCGGAACACCCGACGGCTCCTCTGGGCTCTTCCGTAGTCGGGGTGAGGGTCATGGCTTCGGTCCAGGTTGTGCGCTCTACGGGGGATTTGGCGCCGAGGGCGGCGAGGAGGTTCTCGGCGGAGGCGACGATCTCGTCGCAGAGGGCTCCTCCGCGGGCGTGGGGGCAGCTCGTGCAGGGGCCGCTGATGAGCTGGACGGATTGCGCGCCGCGGGCCGTGGCCTCTACGAGCAGCGACTCGTCTGCCCGTCCCAGGCATACGACGCCGATGGCGGCACGGCCGTCCTCCAGGGTGCCGAGCGGCTTGCCGGGTGCGAAGTCATCTCCGCCGCCGGTGCGGCCGCGGGCCTGCTTCCAGGCCGTCTCGCAGATAAGCGCCACCTTCTCTCCGTGGGCGGCAAGGGCCTTCTCCACGGCGGAGAACAGCTCCTCGTCGGTGGGGTTGGCGGCGGAAAGGCAGCCCGACGGGCAGGCCGAGGCGCAGGTGCCGCAGCCGATGCAGCGCTCGGCGCTCACGACGACGCCCTCCTCGCCGAGCGAGATGGCGCCGGTGGTGCACACCTCGGCGCAGCGCAGACAGTCGGCGTTGCGGTGCCGCACGAGCAGGCAGCGGCCCGGCTCGACGGCCAGCAGCGGCGAGTCCATCGCGCCGATGAGGTGGATCATCTGGGCATGGCGGTAATTAGTCATGATAGTACACCCCCGTAATGGCGCGAATGGTCTCACTGGGCCTCACCTCGCAGATGCGCTCGCCGTCGCGCAGGCGCACGCGGTGGATCTTCAGCTGCAGCGACTCGGCGGTGGCGAGCGGTGCCTCCGAGAAGTAGGTGAACCGCAGGCTCGTCTTCGCCTTGCCGGCGCACAGGTAGGTCTTGGCCATCTCGGCGGCCAGCAGGGCCGGGCGCTTGTCGCGCTCCATCTGGGCCGCGTCGAAGTAGCGGCGCGGCAGGGTGAGGCCGTTCACGAGCCCTGCCATCACCATGGCGTCCAGGTTCTGGCCGATGAAGTCCTCGGGCAGCCCCACGCGCACGCCCGCCTCGTCGAAGACCGCTGTGGTGCAGGCATGCTCGATGGCCCGGCAGAGCGCCAGGGCATCGGCGTCATCGGCGGCCTCGCGCACGGCCTGGGCGATGCCGGGCGGCACCTCTTCCTCCGCAAGATCTACGGCCTGGCAGGCCGCCTCGAACAGCTCGCCTCCCCGCAGGTGCCCCAGGGCCGCGCGAGCGCTCTCGAGCGCCTCGTCGGCCCGTTGCGCCTCCTGGGCGAGCAGGGTTCCCGGCTCTCCCTCGAAGGCGACACCGCGGGCGAGGCTCAAATGTGCGCGGCCTTCCACCACGGCGCTCGCCAGGGCGCTGTTGGCGAGGTAGTCGCCGAACCCGCACCAGCTGCGCAGGGCCAGAGGGTCGTCCTCGTCGGCCGCAAGGCGCAGGAGCGTGACGGCCCGGGCGAGCTTACAGGCGTCCAAGGTGCGCCCGTCGCCGGCAACGACGGCCCGCGCAGGCGCGCTCACGGCAATGCCGCGGGCCGCAAGCGCCCGGGCCATGTTGCCGGCCCACAGGCGGTTCGCGGCGGCCACGCCGATGCGCTCGGGAGTAGCACCATCCGCGATGAGCTGCGCCACCATGGCGGCCGCGCCGGCCAGCTCGTCCTCCGGGCGCGTAAAGGCGCAGGCCTCGCAGGTGCCCACGACGCCCGCCCGGCTCGGGATGGGCTCCACGGCCCCCAGGGCCTCGTCCTGGGCGAAGCGGTTGACGGCGTCGGCGACCACCGTGGCCAGATAGCTGAAGCCCGCATGCTCGCCCGTAGCCTCCGGGTTCGCCTGCGCTAGTTCCTCCAGGCCCTCGTAGGCGGGGTAGTCCTCGCAGCCCCGGACGCGGGCGAGGGGGTCGCCGGCCACGGTGAGCGTGGATGCGGCCAGAAGGCCCGCCACGGCCTGGGAGGCGCGGCTCAACGTCTGGTAGTCGTCGACGAGCACGTGCTCGACGCTCGCGGCGGCGCGCGCCTCGGGCGTCTCGCGCAGATAGTCCCACGCCGCCCGGGTCAGCTCGCCTTCCCGATAGGCCTCGCGCAGGCGCATATGGCGCATCATCAGGCTGAAGACGCGCTCCTCCTGCTCGTCGTAGAACCACGAGCCCTCCATCGGCTCCAGATCGGCCAAGCTGCGGGAGAGGAACTTCACCATCTCCGCCAGCCGCCGCGGGGCCACGCCGGAGGTCTTCAAGTCCTCCATGAGCATGTTCTCCTCGAAGCGCAGCAGCACGCGCCCGCGTCGTCCCGTGCGGGCAACGGCCTCGGGGCTTCCCAGCAGCTCGAGGGCGAAGGCGGGCACGGTGGTGACGCGCGGGGCGGCATCCCCGTCGAGGCGCGCGGCCAGGCGATGTTCAAGGGCGCGGGCGGCGGCGGGAGTCGCGGCGAACAGCAGAAGGTCGTCGGGTCGGGCGCCATCTTCCAGAAGATCGGCGGCCAACTCCACCAGGCGGCTGGTCTTCCCCGTGCC
>NZ_CAUASN010000057.1 GCF_958431955.1 uncultured Adlercreutzia sp.
AGTTCTTGTTCGCGCCCACGGTGCCGTCGCCGCCGAGGCCCCAGAACTTGCACTCGATGGTGCCGGGGGCGGCGGTATTGGGGGCGGGCACCTCGGGAAGCGAGAGGTTCGTCACATCGTCCACGATGCCGATGGTGAACTGGCGGCGCGGCTCGTCCTTCTCGAGTTCGGTATACACGGCGAAGACCGAGGAGGGCGGGGTGTCCTTCGAGCCCAGGCCGTAGCGGCCGCCGGTGACCACGATGTCGTCGCGGCCCTCGACGGCAAGGGCGTTCACCACGTCCATGTACAGAGGCTCGCCGATGGAACCGGGCTCCTTGGTGCGGTCGAGCACGGCGATCTTCTTCACGGTGGCGGGCAGCGCGGCCGCGAACTTCTCGGTCATGAAGGGGCGGTACAGGCGCACCTTCACGAGGCCCACCTTCTCGCCTTGGGCGGTCAGATAGTCGATGACCTCCTCGGCCACGTCGCAGATGCTTCCCATGGCCACGATGACGCGCTCGGCGTCCGGGGCGCCGTAGTAGTTGAACAGCTGGTAGTTGGTGCCCAGCTTGGCGTTCACCTTCTCCATATACTCCTCCACCACGGCCGGCAGGTCGTTGTAGATGGAGTTGCAGGACTCGCGGTGCTGGAAGAAGATGTCGCCGTTCTCATGGGAGCCGCGCATGGCCGGGCGCTCCGGGTTCAGGGAGTGCTCGCGGAAGGCGCGCACGGCGTCCATGTCGCACATATCGGCGAGGTCCTCGTAGTCCCACACCTGGATCTTCTGAACCTCGTGGGAGGTGCGGAAGCCGTCGAAGAAGTTGAGGAACGGCACGCGGCCCTTGATGGCGGCCAGATGCGCCACGGCGGACAGGTCCATGACCTCTTGCACGTTGCCCTCGGCGAGCATGGCGAAGCCGGTCTGACGACAGGCCATGACGTCGGAGTGGTCGCCGAAGATGTTGAGCGCCTGGGTGGAGACGGTGCGGGCCGACACGTGGAAGACGGTCGGCAGCTGCTCGGCGGCGATCTTGTACATGTTGGGGATCATGAGCAGCAGGCCCTGGCTGGCCGTGTAGGTGGTGGTCAGCGCGCCGGTGGCCAGCGAGCCGTGCACGGCACCCGCCGCTCCGCCCTCGGACTGCATCTCGCACACCTTCACCGTGGTGCCGAAGATGTTCTTGCGGCCCTGGGCAGCCCAAATGTCGACGAAGTCGGCCATGGGGCTCGAGGGAGTGATGGGGTAGATGCCGGCAACCTCGGTGAACGCGTAGGACACGTGCGCCGCGGCGTTGTTGCCGTCCATCGACTTCAGAACTCTCGTCATGTTCCTCTCCTTTGCATCTGGCCCGCACGGAATCGGCCGGCTTGCGGCCTCGCGAACATCCGCGGGGTGGTACTGTCGCGGAGAGGTCGAGAGGACGAAGCGCACCGACCGTGCCGGTCGGATTTGCTCTGCGAACAGAAATACCTTTTGGATATTAGCAGCAGCGCCGCGCCTGACGCGCCGTCAAGCGCGGCGGCGCTCCCCCAGCAGCCCTCCCCCGTCGGTCGGCGGGTGTGCGGCCAGCTGGCAGCCGCAAGCGGCACGCGGCGAGATACCCGGCAAATGCCCTTGCAGCAGACGTGCTTGCGGGAAGCGCCCTTACGTCAGGCACGCTTGCGACAAACGCGCTTGCGAGAAGCGCCCTTCCGGAAGTCGCCGCGACATGGCGCTGAAAGCCGGAAAGTCGCCCTCTGGAGCGGCGGGTGCGAAAAACAGCCACTCGATGACGGAAAGTCGCCCTCTGCGGGCGACTTTCCGTCATTCGGCACCGAAGCTGAGGGCGGACGAATGCCGAAATCCCAGATCGGGGCAAATCAAGCGCGATGGCAGCTCTCGACGGCAACGAAATCGGGCGACTTTTCGCCATAGAGTGCCGCTTTTTCGAAAGGCCGGATCGACGGGGCGAATCGGCCGAAGCCGGCGAGCCCTCCGCGAAAGCCTCGGGAGTCGGTGATTTGCTGTGGGGTTTCGCGGCAGGTCGGCGGGGCGCTTCTATAATAAGTGCGAACGAAACGAGAAAGGACCTCCCGTGGCCCATCCGCAGCCCTCCTTCGCCCGCACTGCGACGCCGACCCCCTCCATCCGCCAAAACGCCGGGGATCCCGTCCGCCGTGACCCCATTGCCGCACTCGGGCATGTCGCGCCCGGCCACGCCCGCGCGCCCCTCACCCGCCGCGCCTTCGTGGCCGGAGCGGCGTCCCTCGCCGCGGGCGCGGCGCTCGGCCTGGCCGGGTGCTCGGTGGAAGAGCCCCTGGAGCCGGCACCCGAGCCCGACGGGGACTCCCCCGCGCCGACGCCCGAGATCGAGAGCGGCGTGGCCGGCACGCTCGCGGCGGCCGTCGCCTACGCGGACGGCACCCCCAACCCCGTCGGCTGCGCGTCGGGGCTGTTCCTGGCCGCCAACTGGCATGTGTTCGAGGGCCTCTACGAGCTGAACATGCACACCTACCGCGCCGAGCTCGGGCTGGCGGCGGCCGATCCCGTGCAGATAGACGACCTCTCCTTCGAAGTGTCGCTGCGCGAGAACGCGGTGTTCTCCGACGGCACTCCCCTGACGGTGGACGATGTGGTGAACGCCTTCACGCGCAACATGGCCGACGAGCTCTACGGCGCGTTCTTGTCGTTCATCAGCGGCGTTGCCGCCAAGGACGAGACCACGGTGCGCTTCAGCTTGTCCGCTCCCATGGGGTCGCTTCTGCGCGAGCGGTTGGCGCTCGTGCGCATATTCCCCGCGTCGCTGACCGACGAGGAGCTGGCGCAGAGGCCCTTGGGCTCGGGGCCGTGGTGCTATGAAAGCGTGAACGCCGCTGACGGCGGCAGCATCGTCTTCACCCCGAACCGCCGCTACGAGGGACCCTACCCGGCCACCTGCAACCGCATGGAGTGGTCCGTCATCCTCGACGACGAGGCGCGCACGCAAGCGCTCGTCGACCGCCGGGTGCTGGCTATGGAGGCGGCACCGGAGGTGCTCACCGAGGACATCGTGGCCGCCGGGGCGTCGATCGACTACGTGCCGGGCTGCGAGCTGCCCTTCCTGATGTTCAACTGCGCCCGTCCGCCCTTCGACGACGTCCGTGTGCGCCAGGCGCTGCTGTACGCCTTGGACGTCGACTCCCTGATCGGCGAGGTCATGGCCGGCCATGCGCGGGCGGCCACGAGCCTGCTGCCCGACTACTTCCGCGGCTACCATCGCGCTTCCACCGTGTACAGCTACGATCCCGAGAAGGCCCGCAAGCTTCTGGCGGAGGCCGGCGTGGAGGAGCTTGCCCTCACCCTGCGTGTGAACGACAACTGGGTGAGCGCCCTTGCCCCTCTCATCGTGCGTGACTGGAAGGCCGTGGGCGTGACCGCCGAGGTGGTGCCGCTCGACACCGCGGCGCTGTTCGCAGACATCTCGACGCCGCCGGAGCCCGCTACGCTGCTGCCCTTCGACGTGGTGCTCTCGCCGGGCGACCCGTCGTGCTTCGGCAACGATCCCGACCTCATCATGAGCTGGTGGTACGGCGACAACACCTGGACGCGCGCTCGCACCTGCTGGGCCGGCACGCCGCAGTTCGACGAGCTGGCCGAGCTCATGGCGCAGGCTCGCGCCACCACCGAGGAGGGCCCGCAGCAGGAGCTGTGGAACCAGTGCTTCGACATCATCGCCGCCGAGGCGCCCCTCTATCCGCTCTTCCATCGCGAGATAGCCACGGCCTACTACGACGCCCAGCTCGACGGCTACGACCCCATCGGCGCCACCGGGCTGCTCTTTCTGGGCACCACCCCCATGAAGGAGACGAGCCCCATCTAGGGCGCCCTCCGGCGCACGGCGAAGGGGCCGGGGAATCGTATCCGCTCGCAAGGCCGCCGCGGCCCCGCTAACCCTCCGCAGGACCGCGGCAGTGCGCCGGGGCGGCCCGCCCCCCCCCGGCCGGGACACGGCTACTTCCAGAACAGGGCGGTCTGCAGCAGGTCCTGGTAGGCCCACGGGTACACGTCCGAGTACCAGCCGGTCTCGGGGACGAAGCACAAAAGCAGGCTGTAGGTGACGCTTGCGGCCACGAGCACAAGGAACACCCTCAGCATGAGGTCGTAGGCGCCCCGCGTATGGGAGAGCTGCTCGTTCACCACGAAGCACAAAAGCATGGCCGCGGCCAGGAACATGAAGCTGAAGTCGGCGTAGTAGCGCTGCAGGATGCCGGCGAGCTCCGCGTCGGCCAAAGCCACGATGACGCCGGACGCCAGCAGCACGACGATGACGCCCATGATGGTGCGGCTCGAGCGCTGGCGCGCGCGCATCTTCAGGATGCGCCGCGAGAAGGCGAGCACCCACAGCACCGGCAGGCAGGCGAGGATACCCCCGAAAGTGGCCTCCTTGATCGTCTGGCCCATGTAGGTGGTGTCGAAGGGGGCGGCCTGCAGAAACGGAAACACGCCGGTCATGCAGGGCGGCTGGAGGAAATAGGTGAAGAACGCCGGCGCCAGACGGCCCAGGTTCATGCCGCGCTTGGTCATGTCGTTCACGGTGAGGTTGTAGTTCGCCCCGAAGTCGGTGAGCGAGCCGAACCGCGCGTAGTTGTAGCCCATGATGCCCGCCGCCACCATCGCATAGGGCGCCACCAGACAGGCGAACTCCCGCGCGCCGGCCGGGGTGAGGAGGCGCCGCTCGGTGATGTAGGTGCGCCAGAACAGCGGGAAGGCCAGAAGCGACAGCACGAGCAGCTGCGGGCGGCACCCCGCCACGAGAGCCATGCACAGCGACCCGGCGAACAGCCACAGGCAGCGCCGCCGCGCGGCGGCCCCGCGCGACCAGCAGTACAGCCCCCATACCGAGAAGGCTAGCCCGCACATGATGGGCAGCGAGTAGAACGTCGGGAACTTCACGAGGTACAGGATGCCGCTGCAGGCCACGAGCGGTATCTGCAGCAGCAGGTACACGCCCAGCGTGACCGAGCGGAAGTGGTAGCGCGCGAACCGGTCGAGGAGCGCCGTGGCCCCGAGCACGAAGGCGATGGCCATGACGAGCACGCCGATGGCCGTGGGGAAGTTCGCGCCCGTGGCCAGGTAGAAGGGCAGGTAGAACAGCAGCACCGGCACCACGCCGAAGTACACGTAGTAGTGTCCGTCGAAGTAGGCCACGTCGAACAGGTAGGGCTCGCCGGTGGCCTTCTGGGCCTCATCGCGGGCGCCCTTGTCGTAGGGATCGTCCATGGCCTTCAGCCACTCGGGCGGCTCCTCGTCCAGGTACAGGCGTCCCTCGGCCATGGCCCGCGCCAGCTCGGCGTACTGCTGGGCGTTGTCGCCGCCCACTTCGAAGGTGTTCACCACCGAGGCGCCGTCCCACGAGCCGTAGTTGTAGGTTGCCGTGGCCACGCCCACCTGGTTCGAGCCGTAGAACAGGAACAGCGACAGCAGAACCACCTCCACCGCCACGGCGGCGATGATGCCCGCCTTCGACTTGCGGGGGTTCTCCACGATGCGAATGCGGTAGATGGCCGAGGAGGGCCTGAAGGCGTAGCCGAGCAGGAGCACCCCGAGCACGCCGACGAAGCGCCAGCCGTTGAAGGAGAAGGGGCGGTGCGCGTTCAGGTACAGCCCGTCGAGCAGAAGCGGGTAGGACACCTCGTCCCCGTCGGCGCCGCCCACGACCTCGATGCGCAGGTTCTCCACGCGCCCGGCGGTCTGGAGGTTCACGTACTTGCTCTGCTCCACCTTCGTGGACACCTCGGCGAGGGGCACGCCCACGGTGTACTCGGTGGAGTCGAAATAGGTCTGATGCGCGTCGTCGGTGAACTGGATCTTCACAGACACCAGCTGCGCGGGCTGGCCCGACGCGAAGTCGAGCTTGATGTTGTGCACCTCGGTATTGAGGTTCGAGAACTCCATGACGTGGTCGACCGCCGTGAGGCTGTAGCTGCCATCCTCGTTCTGGGCGAGCTTCAGCCGGTCGGTGAGGTCGATGGTGTGGTAGCCGGCAGTGGCGAAGTAGTTCATGTTGAACACGAACACCTCGAGCATAAGCGCGATGGCCACGAGCACAGCCACGGCACGGGTCACGCGCGCCAGGCTGCCGCGGTAGATGAGCATGAAATGCTCGAAGGTATAGGCTATGTTCTCGCGCACGGTGGGCATAGGCCCCATTATAGGGAAATCCCGCACCCCCGAGGAGGAGATGCGGGATTCAAAAGGCAAACAGTCGCGGCAATCGCGCGAGATCGCCGAATGCGCTGAGCGGAAGAGCCGCCGCCCTTAGGCGAGCGCCTCCTTCACGTCGGCGTAGACCACCTCGGGGTCGCGGTCGCCGTCGATGGTGACGAGCAGATCGCAGCCGCGGTAGTAGTCGATGAGCGGGCTCGTGGAGGTCTCGTACACGTCGAGGCGATTGCGCACGGTGGCCTCGTTGTCGTCGTCGCGCTGGTACATCTCGCCGCCGCACTTCGGGCAGGTATCCCCATCGGCCGCGCTGCCGATGTAGCCGCAGGCGCGGCACATGCGGCGGGACGTGAGTCGGCCCACGATAACCTCGGGATCCACGTCGATGAGCAGGGCCGCATCCAGCGGACGGCCCAGCTTGGAAAGCTCGGCGTCGAGCGCCACGGCCTGGGCCGAGGTGCGGGGGAAGCCGTCCAGGATGAAGCCGTTGGCCGTATCGGCGTCCTGCAGACGCTCGGTGACCAGGCCGATGATGACGTCGTCGGGAACCAGGTCGCCGGCGTCCATGTAGGACTTGGCCTTCAGACCCAGCTCGGTCCCGGCCGCCACCGCCGCGCGCAGCATGTCGCCCGTGGAGATGTGCGGAAGCTCGAACTCCTGCACCAGCTTGGCCGCCTGGGTGCCCTTGCCAGCACCGGGTGCTCCCAGAAGCACGATGTTCATGAAAACATCCTTTCGTTTCGAGTCGCGGCTCTTCTACTTGAAGAAGCCCTCGTAGTTGTACATCTTCAGCTGACTCTCGATCTTGCTCATGGTGTCCAGCGCAACGCCGATCATGATGAGGATGGACGTGCCGCCGAAGGCCTGGATGAGCTGATTGTTCGTGAAGTAGAAGATGATGGTGGGCACCACGGCGATGGCCGCGATGAAGATGCCGCCCGGAAGCGTCACGCGGTTGATGACGTTCTTGATGTACTGCACGGTAGCCGTACCGGGGCGCACGCCGGGGATGAAGCCGCCCTGCTTGCGGATGTTGTCAGCGGTCTCCTCGGGGTTGAACACCATGGAGGTGTAGAAGTACGCAAAGAACACGATAAGCAGCACCGTGAGCAGCCAGTTCAGCCAGCCGGTGGAGCACCAGTTCGCGAACGTGGTCAGCCACTCCACATTGAAGATGGCCGCCAGCTGCGCCGGGAAGTAGATGAGGCAGCTCGCGAAGATGATCGGGATAACGCCCGCGGCGTTCACCTTCAGCGGGATGTAGGTGGACTGGCCACCCATCATCTTGCGGCCCTGGACGCGCTTGGCGTAGTTCACCGGGATGCGGCGCTGGGCGCGCTCGACGAAGATGATCATCGGGATGCACACCAGCACCACGGCCAGGATGACGAGGGTGAGCGCGATGCCCGTACCCATGTCGCTCGTGAGGTTCACCGACGAGAAGATGGCGGAGGGCACGCGGGACACGATGCTCACGAAGATGATGAGCGACATGCCGTTGCCGATGCCGCGCTGAGTGATCAGCTCGCCCATCCACATGATGAACGCGGTGCCGGCCACGAGGGTGAACACGATGATGGCATCCGTGAGCAGCTCGGGAACCTCGGTGGAGAACTGCACGCCGTAGGCCGGCGACTTGAACAGCAGCAAGTAGCCGATCGCGTTGATCAGGCCCAGGCCCAACGTGAGGTAGCGGGTGACCTGGGTGATCTTGCGGCGCCCGGTGTCGCCTTCGCGGGCCCAGCGGCCCACAGCCGGGATAACGCCCTGCATCAGCTGCATGATGATGGATGCGGTGATGTAGGGCATGATGCCCAGCGAGAACACCGAGAAGTTGGACAGCGCGCCACCGGTGAACAGGTCCAGCATGGTCATGGCCACGCCGGTGTCCTGGAAGGCCGTGGCAAACTCATGGAAGGGAATGCCCGGAACCGGCACGTAGGCGCCGAAGCGATAGAGCGCGAGAATCGCCAGCGTGAAGAGGATCTTCTTGCGCAGCTCCGGAACCTTGAATGCGTCAAGAATAGACCTTAGCAAGGCTCTTCGACCTTTCCTCCAGCCGCCTCGATCTTCGCCTTGGCGGTAGCGGACACCTTATCGACGCGCACGGTGAGGGCCTTGGTGATCTCGCCGTCGCCGAGCACCTTCACGAGGGCGTCGGCATGCTTGATGATGCCCTTGGCCTTCAGGGAGTCGCCGTCCACCACGTCGCCGGCCTCGAACTTGGCCTCCAGGCGGCTCACGTTCACGGGCAGGTACTCGACGCGGTTGAAGTTGCGGAAGCCGGGGAGCTTCGGCAGACGACGGGCGAGCGGGGTCTGGCCGCCCTCGAAGCCG
>NZ_CAUASN010000058.1 GCF_958431955.1 uncultured Adlercreutzia sp.
GTGCTCGTGGCCACCACCATCATCGAGAGCGGCATCGACAACCCGCACACCAACACGCTCATCATCGAGGACGCCCAGCGCCTCGGCCTCGCCCAGATGTACCAGCTGAAGGGTCGCGTGGGCCGCTCGTCGGTGCAGGCCTTCGCCTACTTCATGTTCCCCGAGAACGTGCCTCTGACCGAGGAGGCCGCCGCGCGGCTGACGGCTATCAACGAGCATCAGGATCTGGGCAGCGGCATGCGCATCGCCATGCGCGACTTGGAGATTCGCGGCGCGGGCAGCATGCTGGGGGCCGAGCAGTCGGGCAACATGTCGGCGGTGGGCTTCGACCTGTTCGCCCAGATGCTCTCTCAGGCCGTGGCCGACACGCGGGCCTCCGGCGAGGCTACGGGCGACTTGCCCCCGGCGCTGTCGGACATCACGGTGAACATCCCTGGTCACGCCTACCTGCCCGAGGAGTACATCCCCGATGCCGACGCGCGCGTGCTGTGGTATCGCAAGCTGGCCGCGGCGGCCACGGTGGAAGCGGTGGCGGCCCTGCGCGAGGAGATGCTCGAGAAGGCCCCCGAGATGCCCGAGGCGGCCCAGAACCTGTTCGCGCGCTCGCACTTGAAGGCGTTCGCCAACGAGCACGGCATCAAGCTGATCTCGGTGGTCGGGGGGCGTCTGGTGGTGGAGCCGGTCGATGTTCCCGCCGATGCGATGAAGGCGCTGCGCCGGGCGGGCGGCCGCTACAACCCCGACAAGCGCAAGTTGGCACTGCCCCTGCGCTACTTCTCCGACGAGGAACGGGAGAATTTGCTGCCGGCCATCGCGCGGTTCTTGGGCGAGTTGACGGGCGAAGAGGCCGAGGAGGCTGCCGGCGCGAACGAGCCTGCGGGCGATGGTACGGCTGCAGCGGCGGCTGCCGGCGATGGTGCGGCTGCAGCGGCTGGTGCCGGGCGCCCTGCCGTGGTTGGTTCCCGTGCCAGTTCCGGACGCTCTGCCGCCGCGGGAGCCGCGGGTGCGGCCGGCGCAGGCGCGGCTCCGGCATCGGCCGCCAGCGCGCGGTCTTCGCGTCCCACGGCCCGCAGCGAGCGGCGCGCCAACAACCTCGCCAAGGGCGAGACGGCCCGCGAGCGGCTGGCCGCCAAGCGCGCCGCCCGCGCGGCGAAGCGCGAGGGGGAGTAGGCGCGATGGGTCGGCGTTCCTCGGGATCGGCGCCCTCGGCGCACGGCCGCTTCTGGCTCGGGGCGGTCTGCGCCCTGGTCGGGGCCACGTCGTGGGGCTTCTCGGGCGCGTGCATCCAGTTTCTCGTCGAGGGCTATGCCGTAAGCTCGGCGTTCATCTCGTTCGTGCGTGCGGCCACGGCGGCGGTGCTCTTCCTCGTCCTCGTGCTCGCCACGCGCCGTGAGGCCCTGCTCTCGCTCCTGGGCAGCCGCGCGGCCCGGTGCACCCTCGTCCTGTTCGGCGTGGGGCTGTATCTGTCGCAGATCACCTACGCCATCTCCATCGAGATGACCAACGCCGGTACCGCCACGGTGCTCCAGGCCACCTGCACGGTGTTCGTCATGCTCTTCACGTGCCTGCGGGCGCGCCGCCTGCCGCGCGCCGCCGACTTCGCGGGGCTCGTCGCCGCCATGGCCGCCGCGGCGCTTATCGCCACCCAGGGCGACTGGGGCGTCATCGTGCTGCCGGCCGCCGGCCTCGCCTGGGGTATCGCCAACGCCCTGTCCGAGACGCTCTACATCATGGCGCCCCAGCGCCTGTACGACCATTGGGACCGGGTGACCATCATCGGCGCCGGTATGGTGATAAGCGGCGCGGTAGCCGCCGCCGTGTGGCTCGCCACTGCCGTGGCTGGCGTTGGTCCCGCTGCGGCCGGCCCCGGCGCCGCTTTCGCCCCTGGCGCCGCCTTTGCCCCCGTCGATGCGAGCGCCGGTGCCGTCTCCGGCGATGCGAGCACCGTTGCCGCCATCCAGGCTACTGCGGCCCCGTCCTCTTCGGCATCGGGTGCGCCGTCCCTCGTGCCCGCGCTCGATGCGGTGGGCTGGCTCGCCCTCATCGGCGGCGTGGGAGTGCTCGGCACCTTCGTGGCCTTCGGGCTGTTCCTCTACGGCGTGTCGCTCGTGGGCTCGGTCAAGGGCAGTCTGCTCGGCGTGGCCGAGCCTGTGGGCGCCATGGTCATCGCCGCGGTATGGCTCGGCACGCCGTTCTCGGCTGCCGACTGGGGCGGCCTCGCCCTCATGGCCGCCATGATCGCCCTCGTCTCCCTGCCGTCGCGGCGTGGTGATCTGGGTCGCGATGCGGACCAATAGGGCCTCTAGCGGAGTCGATTGGAAAAAATGGCCAAAAGAGGCCCCGAGTGCGCTCTCCTCGCGGGGATTGACGCGCAAAGGGGTCGTCTGAGCCGCCGTAATATGCCATATATGGCATATTACGGCGGCTTTGGGCGGGCAAGGGGCCGACATTGAGGCAAATCGGCCGGGATCAGAGCGCACTCGAGGGTGGTTTTGGCCAAAAAAGTCAATCGACTACGATAGCCGGGCCCATGCGCTGCCGGATCCCCGCAATCGTCAGCGGGCGGTTCGTCCTAGGCGGTCCATGTCCCGCACTGCGCTGGACATCCCGTACCGCTGCGGTGCCAGAAGGTCCATGCCGGTGCTCTGCGACGGGGTGTCCGCGCGGGGCCCTCATTGCGCCGGGGCTACACCGTGAGGTCGAGGAGGGCGCGGTGGAGCGCCCGCTTCTTCCTCTCGTATTCCCGGACGCGCGGACGGTGCCTCTTTCCCATGAGCCGCGAGACGGCGCGGGCGATGCGATCCATCTCGGAGATACTCTTGATCTGGTCGTTCGTCACCACCACGACGTGATAGCCCGCTGCTTGGAGGAGCGTGCGGCGTTTCGCGTCCCGTGCGATCTTCTCGCTCGAGACATGGTATTGGCTGCTGTCGTACTCGACGGCGATGCGCACGCCCTCCCACGATATGTCTGCCCAGCGCTTGTCGCGGCTACGCAGCGGCTGCGTGAGCGACGAGACGTCGATCGGCTTGTTGAGGACGGGCCGCTCGAGGCCGTAGCCGCCGTAGCGCTGCGGCAAGCTGAGGAGCAGGGCGAGCTGGGTCTCCCTCGGCGATGCGGAGTGCGCGCATACGTAACGGAGGGTGCGCAGGGCCGTTTCTCGGTGCCGGGCTCCGGGGCATCGGTCGAGGTAGCGCTTCAGGCTGCCGGGGGTGGTGCAGGCCGGCAGATCGTATTCGATGGCGTCGGTGCCCTTGCGGCTGTAATGACCGCACAGCTCGAACCCCAGCGCGAGACACTCCAGTCTGGATAGGTGGGCGTGCATCTGGAGGAAGATAAGCTCGGGGGAGGAGAGCCAGAGCTGGTCGTCGAGGGCGATTGCGGAGCGGGCCGGGAGCGTGCGGTTGCAGGCGGAGCACGAGACGCCCTCGATCCTGCGACGATCGGAGGGGTGGCCCACGGCGACGAAGAGCGTCTCGCCCGCGGCGCCGAGCACGTCGCGGGCGTGGGCGACGACGTTCTCGGTCGGCGCTTCGAGCCGTGGCGCAATCGGCGTCGTGTTCGATGTCAAGCTGCGGCGCCGGCATCTGAGGTGCTTCATCGCCTGGAGCGCCGTCGGCCCCGTGATCAGAAGTCCCATGCAATCTCCTCGCTATATCCCGTTGAAGAAGGGGGCATCTTAGCAAGCGCAATTCCCGAAAATGTCCCGTGGCATTCTCGCTCCCTTCTCGAAACGTTGTGAACTGGGGAAATGCGGGTCCGTTATCGGCTTCTCCGCGGAATGCCTACAACTTCAGGATGCATCGGCGATGCTCGGTACGGAGTGGCGCACAAGGGGGCGATGCACGGCGCGGAGCGGCGCACGGAGGGCGATGCGCGGTGCGCGAGGTGGGAGTGGGATCGGCGCGAGCCGGGAGCGCGGGGTGGGGAGCTTTCGTTGCGGTTGCCAAACAAGGCGCGCGGCCGCCGACGAGCGCACCGGACGCGTTGCTACTATAGAACGATACGCGGAGCCGCATCGGTGCTCCGGTAAAAGCGAAGGAGTGACCTGCCATGAAGAAGCTGCCGCCGATCGAGAAGGTGTACGAGGCCTACAGCGTGCTGGCCGACGAGCGGTTCGACCTGGCGCCCGACCATCTGGTCGTGCGGTCGTCGGACGGGTCGAAGGAGTACAAGGTGACCTGGGACGACGCCGGGCACTACCGCTCCAACGACAGCGCTACCTACTGGCAGGGCTATGCGGGATATCCCGTTTTGGCGGCGCTGCTCATGCAGGGGCGGCTGCCGCTCGACGAGGAGGTGGCCGACTGGTTCGCGGGCATTCCGTGGAAGGCGCTCAACGAGGCGCACAAGCGCGACTACGCCGCGGCGGCGCAGGAGGCCTTCGCGCTGGCGGGGCTTGACATGGCCCAGACCCTGCGGGCTGAGGCGGCCGCCGACGAGGTGCTGGCCGTCCTGGCGGAGCTGCCCGTCACCGTGGGGCGGCTCCCGGAGCTGGTGCGCGAGCTGCCGCGCCGTTCCTAGGCGCGTGTGCGTCTGGCGAAGCCCGTGCGCGGGCCGGGGCGGGTGCTCCGATCCCGACCGGCGGCTTTTTGCGGAGTGGGTGGAAGCTCGCCGGGGGCGCGCGCCCCGCGTTCGGGGCCGTGCTATACTGGGCGGCGACCTATAAGCCCCGTACACAACCGAGTTTCGAGGAATCCCATGTCTGACGCTTCCAAGCCCGTGCGCGTTCGCTTCGCGCCTTCTCCCACCGGCATGCTGCACATCGGCGGCGCCCGCACCGCCATCTACAACTGGGCCTTCGCCCGCGCCACCGGCGGCACCTTCGTCCTGCGCATCGAGGACACCGACCCGGAGCGCTCTACCGAGGAGAACACCCAGATCATCCTGCGCGCGCTGCGCTGGATGGGCCTGAACTGGGACGAGGGCCCCGAGGTGGGCGGCCCGTGCGGCCCCTACTTCCAGACCCAGCGCACCGACACCTACGAGGCGGCGCTTGCCAAGCTCATCGAGGCGGGGGCGGCCTACCCGTGCTTCTGCTCGAAGGAGACGCTGGACGCCAAGCGGGCCGAGGCCGAGAAGACCCAGGGCGGCTACGCGGGCTACGACCGCACCTGCCGCTCCATCCCGCGCGAGGAGGCCGAGGCGCGCATCGCGGCCGGCGAGCCCCACGTGTGGCGCCTCGCGGTGCCCGAGGGCCATGGCCCCGTGGAGTTCGAGGACGCGGTGTACGGCCACATGAGCTTTCCCATCGATGTAATGGACGACATGATCCTGCGCCGCACCGACGGCACCTTCACCTACAACTTTGCCGTGGTCTGCGACGACGTGAACATGGGCATCACCCACGTCATCCGCGGCGACGACCACCTGTCCAACACGCCGCGCCAGGTGCTCATCTACGAGGCCCTCGGCGCGGAGGTGCCGCTCTTCGCGCACCTGTCCATGATCCTGGGCGCCGACGGCAAGAAGCTCTCCAAGCGCCACGGCGCCACCAACGTGGAGGAGTACCGCGACCGGGGCTATCTGCCCGAGGCCCTGGTGAACTTCCTGGCGCTGCTCGGCTGGTCGCTCGACGGCGAGACCACCATCATCCCGCCGGAGGAGCTGTGCCGGGTGTTCTCGCTCGACCGCATCACGAAGAAGCACTCCATCTTCGACGAGAAGAAGCTCGACTGGATGGACGGCGTCTACATCCGCGAGATGGGCGCCGAGGCCTGGGTGGCCGCCGCGAGGCCGTGGCTCGCCCAGACCAACATCGACGGCAGCAACGTGGCCGACGGCATCACCGTGGTGCCCACGCCCACCAAGGAGGAGCAGCAGGCCGCCGTGGCTGTCACGCGCGTGCCCGGCGAGGGCGTGGACGCCGACACCTGGGAGGCATGCCTGGCCGACGTGGACGACGACGCGGAGTTCTACCAGGCGATGTACCCACTCGTGGCCGAGCGCCTCGCCCGCATGGACGAGATTCCCGCGAAGCTGGCCTTCCTGTTCTGGGGCGATTCGGTGGTCCTCGACGAGAAGAGCGTGCAGAAGGTGCTGCTGAAGGAGGGCGCGCGGGCCGACGAGGCGCTCGCCATCTGCCGCGCGGTGCTCTCCGACGACGACAACCCCTGGGACGCCGAGGCGCTCCAGGAGCTGTGCCGGGCCGCGGGCGAGGAGGCGGGGCTGAAGCCGAAGCTTCTGTTCCAGCCGCTGCGCGTGGCCATTGCCGGCAACATGGTGTCGCCGCCGCTGTTCGAGGCCATGATGCTGATGGACCCGGCTGATGTGGTGGCCCGCATCGACGGTGCCGTGGCGAAGGTGTTCGGCGAGGGCGCCGGCGCCGCTGAGTAGTCTTCGGGACCGCCCCGCGCGGTCCCGTTTCGTTTTCGGAAGAACCCATCCCTGAAAGGCAGGTTTCCATGGAAGAGAACAACAATCCCACGCCCCCCGCGGGCGGCGTGCCGCAGGAGCCGGCTCCCGCGCCGGCGCCGAATCCCGCGCCCGCCGCGCCGGTGCCGAATCCTGCGCCGGCGAACCCCTTCGCTGCCCAGGCCGCCGCGTCCCCGGCGCCGGCCGAGCCCGCAGCGGCCGCCACGGCCCCGGCGCCGCAGGAGCCGGCAGCCGCCCAGCAGACGGCCGCCACGCCGCAGCAGCCGCCGGTCGAGCCGCAGGCTCAGCAGCCGGCCGCTTCGCAGGCCGCGGCCGCCCCGCAGGCCGCCGCGCCCGTGCAGCCTTACGCGGTCTGGGAGCCCGCGCCCTCCCAGCCGGCTTGGGGCGCCTACGACCGGGCCTACGGCGCGGAGTCCTATCAGGCCGCACCGCCCGTGCCCCCCGTGCCGCCCGCGGCAGGCGGCGCGCCGGTGTACGGCTACGAGCCGCCGGCGTCCTCGGGGCAGAAGCGGCGCTGGCCGTGGTTTCTGCTGGGCCTCGCCGTGGGCCTTGTCATCGGCCTTGGCGGCTGCGTGAGCTGCGCGGGGGTCATGGCGCTGACCGCCGTCGACGGCTACGACAGCTACCGTTCCGACAGCTACGGCTACGATTACGATTACGACTACGGCTACGACTACGGGCACGGCTACGACAGCGACGACCCGTACCACACCTGGCCGCCCGAGGACGACTACGATCCCTATGAGGGGTCGGAGGGCGCCACCACGCTGGCGCTCACCTACGACGAGGTCACGCGCCTGCTCGAGGCCGACGGCATCGCGGCGGGCACCCCCGGCGCCGACGGCGCGTGCGCCAAGGGCTACTACACCGTGGGCCCCGACGGCGACATTCCCGCCGGCCTGTACTACCTCGAGGGCGGCGACGCGCTCGGCCACTACTACGTCTTCGATAGCGAGAGCGAGACCGGCAAGGGCAACGCCTACGACCTGGACGACAGCGTGCAGTATCTGGGGAACTACTTCGCCGAGCTGGACGAGGGCGACCTCATCGCCTTCGAGCCCGGCACCGACGGCGCCGTCATGCGCCCGGCCCCGTCCACGGCCCTCGGCGTGACCGCCCCCTACGGCAGCGGCTGCTACCGCGTGGGCGTCGACATCCCGGCCGGCACCTATACCATTACGGCCCTGCCGCTGCCCGAGGGCATCGAGCTCGACGAGGGCACCGAGAGTGCGGCCTACGTCATGGACGACCTCGACTTCGATGAGGACTCCATCGTGGACACCCAGTACGTCATCACGGGCGGCAAGCAGACCGTCACCGTGACCAACGGCCAGTACCTCGAGCTGTTCGCCGCCCAGGCCGCCCCGGCCGACGCTGATGCCGCCACGCCGGCTCCCGGCGGGGACGCCCCGGCCGCCGACGGCGCCTCGGCTGCGCCCGCTGCGCCCGCCGTGGCCTAAGGGGGCGTCTATGGCTGAGCAGCTGCCTGATTACCCCACCCTCGACGAGCTGAACGACTTCTTCGGCCACGACCGCTTCGCCGAGCACGTGGGCTGCCGCATCGTGGAGGGATCGGTGGGCCACGGCGTGGTGGAGCTTGCCATCGAGGACCACCACCGTAACGCGCTCGGCAACGTGATGGGCGGCGCGGTGTTCACGCTGGCCGATTTCGCGTTGGCTCTCGCGAGCAACATCGGCATGCCGCCGAGCGTGTCGGTCTCGAGCGCCATCGACTACATGAGCGCCTCGCGGGGCACCAAGCTCATCGCCACCTGCAACGTGGACAAGTCCGGCCGCCACCTCGGCTTCTACACCACCGACGTGACCGACGACACCGGCCGGCGCATCGCGCGGGTGACCACTACGGTCTACCGAGAAGGGGAGTAGCGCCCCTAACGTCTTACAGCACGAGAAAGGGCCCCGTCTGAACTGCCTCCCATTTCTTGGACACGAGAAATGGGAGGCTTTCTTTATGACAGG
>NZ_CAUASN010000059.1 GCF_958431955.1 uncultured Adlercreutzia sp.
GCTGGCCGGGTGGGGGCTGGCGGGGCTGTTCGCGGGCGGCGATGGGGAGGTGGCCACGCCGGCCGAGGGCGTGTTCTTCGGGAGCCTTTCGTCGTCCTCGATGGCCGGCATGCCGCTGCTCGATCCGCTCGCGGCCCTCGAGGTGCTCTCTTCCGGCTACGGGCTGGCGACGGCGGGCCTTGCGGGGGCAGCCCTCGTCGTAGTGGCCTACGGCCTTGTGCGCGGGCGGGCCTTCTGCGGGTGGGTGTGCCCGGTGAACCTCATCGGCGAGGGCGTTGACACCCTGCGCCGCCGTCTCGGCATCGCGGTGCCTGAGCGCATGTTCAGCCGCCGCGTGAAGATCGGCGTGGCCGTGGCCGTGGTGGTGGCCTCGGCGCTCGTGGGCTTTCCCGTCTTCGAGGCCGTCTCTCCCATCGGGGCGGTGAACAAGGGACTCGTCTTCGGCGGCTTCGCCGGCGCGGGCACGCTTCTCGCCATCGTAATTGCCGAGCTCTTCGTGAGCCGGCGCGTGTGGTGCCGCGCTCTCTGCCCGCTGGGCGGCCTCTTTCAGGTACTTGGCCGCGCGGGCCAGGTGAACGTGCGCATCGACCACGGAGCCTGCGTGCACTGCGGCCGCTGCGAGGAGGCCTGCCCGGCCGACCCCGTCATCCTCGCGCCCGCGCTCTCGGGCGACGACGCCATCGTGCGCGCCGGTGACTGCATGGCCTGCGGCGCCTGCGTGGACACGTGTCCCGCCCGCGCCCTGCGCTTCTGCCTGGGACGCCCTCCGCGCGTCCTCTTCCACGGCGTCTTCCGCCGCGGAGGAGGCGGCGGGGTAGTCGGCGGATTGAGCGGTGCGAGGCGGCCTGCGGCGCGGGTGGCGGGAATGCGCCGTTCCGTCCCCATCAATGGGCGGGGAACCGTCCCTTTTCGCGGGGCGCGCCCTCGCGGTAATCTCGTGCCAACGGAAGCTGTGCTTGCGAGCGCAGCCGAGCAAAGGAGGGAATCATGAGAAAGTCGACGATGCGCATCGCGGTCACGGCCGCAGGCACGGTGGCCCTGGTGGCGGCCCTTGCCGCCTGCGCGCCCGCGGGGTCCGACAACCCGCAGGAGCCCGCGACGGGCTCCAGCGCGTCCGAGCCCGCAGCGGCGCCGGCCGAGACGCCCGAGGCCGACGAGTTCGGCGTGGTGCTGGCCGATGCCTGGAAGGACATCTATCCGGGCCAGTACGCCACCTACAAGGCCAACGAGTCCAACAGTCCCGAGGGCAAGATGAACTACCTGGAGGAGTACCCGGAGCTCACCACCATGTACGCCGGCTACGGGTTCTCCAAGGGCTACGACGAGGCCGCGTCCCACAGCTACACGCTGCAGTCCATCTCGGAGACGCCGCGCGTGAACGAGAACACGCTGGCGAACTGCATTACGTGCAAGACGCCCCAGTTCACCGCCATGGTGAACAGCGAGGGCGATGAGGTATACGCGCGCCCCTTCGCCGAGGTGCTGGCGCTTGTGGGCGAGCCTATCAGCTGCTACAACTGCCATGAGAACGATCCGACCCAGGTGGTGGTCACCCAGAAGCACTTCGTGAACGCCCTCGGTGCCGATGCCGATGCGGTGCCCGTGGAAGCCGAGACCTGCGGCCAGTGCCACAACGAGTACTACTTCAACCCCGACACCAAGGCCACGAGCAACCCCTACGAGGGGCTGGCGGCCATGGACGCCGAGGCCATCTTGGCCTACTACGACGAGATGGGCTTCAAGGATTGGGAGCATCCCGACACCGGCGCGCCCATGCTCAAGGCCCAGCATCCGGAATTCGAGACCATCTACGGCGGCGAGCAGTCCTCCATGGCCAAGCAGGGCTACAGCTGCGCCGACTGCCACATGGCGCCCATGAGCGACGAGTCGGGCGAGTACAGCTCGCACGAGTTGGTGAGCCCGCTGGAGAACCCCGCTATCAGCGACCAGTGCACGAGCTGCCATAAGGACCTTACGGGGCAGGTGCGCGCCTGGCAGAAGGAGGTCACCGACCGCGAGCACGCCATCGCCGCCGACATCAAGCGCTACACCGACGAGCTGGCGGCTCAGAAAGACTCTCTCGACGCCGACACGCTGGCCCAGGCTCAGCAGATTCAGCGCCACGCGCAGTTCTACTGGGACTACGTGATGGTGGAGAACTCCGAGGGCGCCCACAACTACAAGGCCGCCCATGCCAACCTCGACAAGGCCGAATCGCAGCTGGAAGAGGGCTTCGCGCTGCTGGGTATCGCCTAGGTCGCGGCATCTGAGACACCGATGGGGCGGCGCCCTCCCTTGTCGCCCCTTCCTGACGCGCGCCTGTTCCCGGGCGCGCGTCGTCTGTTCTCGGGGAATGCCCCGTTCGGGTGATGCGCGCCCGCGCGCCCGCGCGCTACGGTGTTCATGGCGCATCGCGGGGCAGCGCCGTCGATGCGGCCGAGCGCGGCCGATCGATGAGCGGCGCACCCTCCATTGCGAAAGTGTTGCGTTTGCGCTGATCTGCTGGTTTCGCTTGCTTTCTCGCGCGCGCTCGCGCGGGCTTCGGCGATACTGGCCGATGGTAATTTTCAGACCGTCGGGGAGGCCGGTCTGGCTCACCGACGGACAACAGGAGGATTATGAACGCGAAGATGAAGAAGAGGATGGTCGCCGTCTCCGGCGTCATCGTCATCGTGCTCATTCTGGTGCTCGCCTTCGTGGGCGGAAACACCGCGGCCCAGACCGTTTCGGTCGCCGAGGCGGCGGAGAACCCCCAGGCGGGCCAGAAGGTGCAGGTGTCGGGCAACGTGGTGCAGGATTCGTACACCACCGCCGACAACGTGCTCACCTTCAAGATCTACGACCCGGACGGCGATCCGGCGACTCAGCTCGAGGTGCGCTACGACGGCGCCGCCTCGTCTACCTTCGGTAACGACGTGACCGCCATCTGCACCGGCAAGATCAACGACGCCGGCGTGCTGGAGTGCTCCGAGCTCGTCACGAAGTGCCCCTCGAAGTACGAAAATTCCGACAACGCGCTCTCCGTCTCGCAGCTGATCGGCTACGGCGACGGCGTGGTGGGCAACGTGGTGAAGGTATCCGGCACTGTGAAGCCTGGCACGCTCACCGCCGCCGGCTCCGGCGACCGCTTCGTCATCGTTGACGCCGAGGACGGTTCCGAGCTGCCTGTGGCCTTCGACGGCGCGCTGTCCGAGGAAGTGGCCGACAATGCCACGGTGGTGCTCACCGGTTCCATCGGCAAGGACGGCAAGTTCGCCGCCACCGACGTTGCATTGGAGGGCTAGGCCATGTCGATGATCGGACTTCTGGGCCTGCTCGTGGCCTTCGCGGGCTGCGTGATCTCGGTGCTCTGCCTGAGCGTGGCCCACGTGCTGTACAAGAAGCGCTCCTTCGAGAAGTCGGAGACCTTCGCCTGGGGCGGCCGGGTGGCCGCGGTGCTCGTCGCGGCAGCCCTCACGGTGTGCTGCGCGGTGCTCGTGTGGTGCTTCTTCACCGGCGACAACACCATCCAGTACGTGCTGGACAACCGCTCCACCTCGGTATCTGACATCGCGTGGCTCTACAAGCTGGCGGGCCTGTGGGCCGGCCGCCAGGGCTCGCTTTTGTTCTGGGCGTGGCTCATCGCCGTGTTCAACACGGTGCTCGTCTTCACCACGCGCAAGGACGTGCGCCCGCTCGACAACGGGGCGCTCTGCATCGCCCAGCTCGTGCTCACGGCCTTTGTGTCGGTGCTCTTGTTCTCCGAGGGCAACATGCCCTTCATCGTGACCGACGCGCGCTACTTCTCCGAGGACGGCGCGCTGAACGCCATGGCCTCCATGCGCTCGATGAACGCGCTTCTGGAGCACTGGGCCATGGCCATCCACCCGCCGACGCTGTTCATCGGGTACGCGGGCCTCACCATCCCCTTCGCCTACGCGGTGGCGGCGCTCATCGTGAACGACGACTCGCCGGTGTGGGTGAACCGCTCCACGGGCTACCTCATGTTCTCGTGGCTGCTGCTCGGCATCGGCATCGGGCTCGGCGCCGTGTGGGCCTACGTGGTGCTCGGCTGGGGCGGCTACTGGGGCTGGGACCCGGTGGAGAACGCGAGCCTTCTGCCGTGGCTCGTGGGCGTGGCGCTCATCCACTCGTTTACCGTGTACCGCCAGCGCGGAGCCTTCAAGCGCTGGAGCGTGTTCTGTGCGTGCCTGACGTTCTGCTTCGTGGTGCTTGGCACCTTCATCACCCGCTCGGGGCTCGTGCAGTCGGTGCACGCCTTCGAGGGCGACCCGGTGTCGCTCGTGATGTTCGGCGCCCTTATCGTGCTGTCGCTTCTGGCCGGCATCGTGGGGCTTGCGGTGCGCCGTAAGAGCTTCGGCGCGGCCGATGCGGCCGACGACGACATCGAGTCCATGGTGTCGAAGGAGGCCGCCTACTACGTGAACAACCTCATCATGGTGGTGTTCGCGGTGCTTCTGGCCTATATGACCGTGTCCTCGGCTTTGCCGAGCTGGCTGCCCTTCGGCGGTCAGTCGCTGTCGGCCGGCACCTACAACGCCATTGCCCGGCCCTTGGGTATCGCGTATCTGGCCGTGCTGGCCGTCTGCCCGCTTCTGGGCTGGCGCCGCACCGACAAGCGTGCGTTCTGGCGCGCCGCCCGGGTGCCGGGCCTGTGTGCGCTCGTGCTGTTCGTCGTGCTGATGATCTACTTCGCCACCTACCTTCTGCCCAGCTACGACGCCATGATCGCCATGGGCGGCTCGACGGCCGAGGGGCTGCTTGAGCAGGGCGCGCCCCTCTACTACAACGGGCTTACCGTGGTGGGCTTCGCCGTGGCGAGCCTGCTCATCTTCAACGCGCTGTTCATGGCCGTCCGCGCCCTCAAGCGCGTGACCGGCGCCACCCTGCGTCGTCGCCTGGCACTGTTCGGCGGCTCGGTGGCCCACACCGCCATGGGCATCATCCTGGTGGGCCTCATCGGCTCGTCCATGTACGTGACCGAGGTGACCGGGTACGTGCCCTACAACGAGGACGAGGACGCCACCGTGGAGCCCTTCGTCATCCAGGACTTCGAGCTGCAGTACACGGGCAACAACATCGAGGAGCTGGGCAACGGCAACGTGATGTACACCGTGTACTTCGATGCCTACAAGGACGGCCAGTTCGTGGGCAGCGTGGCCCCGGCCGTGCAGGTGGTGGGCGCCACCCAGCAGCAGAAGCTGGAGGCCAGCGTCATCGGGTTCCCGCTCGAGGACCTGTTCGTGGTGTACCGCGGCGTGAACGAGGAGGGCGACTTCTCCATGGACGTGCGCGTGAACCCGCTTATCTCGCTGGTGTGGGTGGGCTTCGGCCTGCTCATGATCGGCTCGCTTCTGCCCCTGTTCGCCAAGCGCGCCGAGCGCCGCGAGGGCGCCGCGGCCGGCGACGAGCCCGCTGCGGCGTTGGCCGACGGCGTGCCCGAGACGGACGCGAAGGCCAAGAAGGGCCTGGTTATCGAGACGGTTGCCGAGGAAGTGGCCCTCGTGGAGGATGTCGAGGGCGATGCGGCGGCCGACGCCGACGTTGCCGATGCATCCGCCCGCAGCGACGCCAAGGCGGGGGAGTAGCCCCGTGGAGGCGGCCCTTGAAGTCGAGCATCTAACGAAGTCGTTCGGCGGTCGCAAGGCCGTCGACGACGTGTCGTTCTCGCTGCCCGCGGGTGCGTTCCTGTCGGTGTTCGGTCCCAACGGCGCCGGCAAGACGACGCTGCTGCGCATGCTGGCCACGCTGTCGCGCCCCACCGAGGGCACGATCACGCTGGCGGGCATCAATCTGAAGGAGGAGCCCGAGCGGGCCCGCGAGGCCATCGGGCTCATCTCGCACAACCCCATGCTCTACCCCGACCTCACCGCCGAGGAGAACCTGCTGCTGTTCGCGCGCCTCTACGGCGTGCCCAACCCCGAGCGCCGCGTGGTGGAGCTGCTCGACGCCGTGGGGCTCAAGCACCGCCGGCTCGACCGGGTGCGCACGTTCTCCCGCGGCATGACCCAGCGCGTCTCCATCGCCCGGGCCCTCGTGAACGACCCGTCCGTGGTGCTTCTGGACGAGCCCTACTCGGGACTCGACCCCCACGCCATGCGCATCTTCGACGAGCTCATCGAGAGCGTGCGCGAGAACCGCACCTTCGTCATGGTCAGCCACGATCTGGACAAGGGCCTGGCGCTGGCCGATCACGTGCTCGTGCTCGCCCGCGGCCGGGTGGTCTCCTTCGCCGAGAAGGACAGCCTCGCCCTCGACGAGTTCCATGACCTGTACCGCTCCACCGTCGGATTGGGGGTGAGCTAGATGGCGCCCTCTACCTGGACTCAGTACAAGACGCTGCTCGCGAAGGACTTGAAGGCGGAGTTCCGCACCAAGGACATGATCGTGTCCATGGGCATCTACGCCTTCCTCGTCATTGTGGTGTTCGGCGTGTCGCTGTCCTTCGCGCGCCCCGGCTCGGAGTTCCTGGAAGTGTCCGGCGGCCTTCTGTGGGCGCTCGTGGTGTTCACGTCGCTTCTGGGCCTGAACCGATCGTTCGCCAAGGAGACCGAGAACGGGTGCTTGGAGGGGCTTTTGCTCGCCCCTCTCGACCGCGGTGTGATCTTTCTGGCGAAGGCCACGTCGAATCTGGTGTTCCTCGCCGTGGTGGAAGTCATCGCCGTGCCGCTGTACTGGGTGTTCTTCTCCAGCTTCGCGGCCCCGGCCGAGACGGGCTGGATGATCGTCGTGCCGCTTCTGCTCGGAAGCGTGGGCATCGCGGGCATCGGCACGCTGCTTTCCACCATCACGGCGTCCACCCGCGGCAAGGACGTCATGCTGGCGCTTCTGTTCGTGCCGGTGATCTTCCCCTTGCTGTACGCCTGCGTGTCGGCCACCACCTGCGCGCTCGTGGGCGGCACGGTGTTCGAAGATGGTTTTCTGACGTCGCTCGCCCTCGGCGCGGGCTATGATGTGGTCATGATTTTAGCCAGTTGGGTGCTGTACGATTTCGTCGTCAACTGAGAAAGAGAGAAGGAGGACTTCGTGTCCGATAAGAAACTGAAGCTGCCCGAGGTGGGGCAGTGGCCCGATAAGCTGGCGGTGCCGGCGCTTGTGGCGGGCGCGGTGCTCACCACCATCGGGTTCCTCATGGCGTTTTTCGTGGTGGCGCCCGTGGGCGGTGCCGCGGTGAACGGTGCCGAGCTCATCGGGGATGTGATGGTGTCCCAGAAGATGCTCCTGTCCCAGAAGATCTTCTACTTCCACATGCCCGTGGCCATTACCTCGTTTCTGGCCCTGGGCTTCGGGTGCTACTACGCGGTGCGCTTCCTCATGACGAAGAACCGCCGCTTCGACACCTGCTCG
>NZ_CAUASN010000060.1 GCF_958431955.1 uncultured Adlercreutzia sp.
CATGTGGTACGACGCGGTCATCCGCGACGAGGTGCCCGAGGGGCTCGAGGTGCTCACGAACACCATCGTGCTGACCGATGCCTCCGGCCAGACCCACGAGGTGCCCGATACGGCCTACGACGTGAAGACGCGCGTGCTGGCGGTGTCCTGCGGCGACCTGCCGGGAGGCGCGAGCGTGAGCGTCAGCTTCGAGGTCGTGGTGACCGAGGACGCGGTGGGCAAGGACGTGGGCAACACGGCCACGGCCCATGGCACGCTGCCCTCCACCCGCCAGCCCGGCGGGGCCTCGGGTACCCCCGGCGGCCCGTTCGTACCCTCCGAGGGCTGGACGGACTACCTGGTGGAGCATCCCGGCGTGAGCAACCCCGACCCGGTGTACCCGTCTGCGGACGTGAACGCCTCGGGCGGCATCCTGTCTGACGACCGTGGCGATGACGGCGCGTCCACGGACAAGAAGATGGACCGCACGCTGCTGCGCCTGGCCCAGACGGGAGACGCGGCCCGCGGGTCGCTCATGGTGGTGCTCGCCTGTGTTGCCGGCTGCGCGGTGCTCCTGGCCGCCGCCCGCATGCGCCGCCGCGAGAACGACTAGGCACGGCATCCGGCCGCGCACCGGCCGGGCCGATTCAGATGAGAGGGCGTCCTTCCTCGGGAGGGGCGCCCTCTCCTTATGGTGTACACCAGGTGGTGTATCTCCGTGACGCAAGCGTGACGATGGGTTGCCAGCATGGTGGATTCTCTCAGGGGCGTGCTAATGTTTGCGGCAGCACCAAGGCACAACCCCTCTGCAAAGGAGACTTCCATGACCGATATGAACGGAACCCCCGCCCCCGGCGGGAACATTCCCCAGCCTGACGGCGCGGCGCCGCAGCCGGCGCCCCTCCAGCCCACCCAGCCCGCAGCTCCGGCGCAGCCCTACGCGGCCCAGCCCGGCCAGCACGCCTACGCGGCCCCGCACGTGGGCGCCCAGCAGACCTACGAGGCTGAGCCGGTGCACGCCCAGCACGCCGCCCAGAAGGGCTCCGACGGCAAGACCTTCCTCATCGCATTCGCTGGCGCGCTCGTCGCCTGTGTGCTCGCCTTCGGCGTGTGGGGCGCGGTAGGGGCCATGAACGGCTCCGGCTCGTCGGCGCCGGTGGTGACCGACCCCTCCACGGGCCAGTCCACCGTCATCGCCCCGAGCGAGGACGCCACTCTGGCCGAGGCCGTGTCCGCGAAGTGCCTGCCCTCGGTGGTGGCCATTGACGTGTACGCCGCCCCGCAGTCCATGGGCGGCATGGGCGGCCTGGAGGAGCTGTTCGGCTACAACTACGGCTACGGCACCCCGCAGGACCAGGGCGGCCAGGAGCTTCAGATGTACTCCCAGGGCTCTGGCGTGGTACTGTCCGAGGACGGCTACATCATCACGAACAACCATGTGGTGGAGGGCGGCGCCGCCTATAAGGTGACCGTGGCCGGCGAGACCTACGACGCTGAGCTTGTGGGCACCGACGCCTCCTCCGACGTGGCCGTGCTGAAGGCCAAGGACGCGAGCGGCCTGACCCCCATGGAGATCGGCGACTCGGACAACCTCACCATCGGCGAGTGGGTCATGACCCTCGGCTCCCCCTTCGGCCTCGAGCAGTCGGTGGCCACGGGCATCGTGAGCGCCACGAGCCGCTCCCAGATCATGGACGCCTCCGAGTCCACCCAGGCCGGCGGCACCGGTGAGATCACCATCTACCCGAACATGATCCAGACCGACGCGGCCATCAACCCTGGTAACTCCGGCGGCGCGCTCGTGGACGACGAGGGCAAGCTCATCGGCATCAACACGCTCATCACCTCCTACTCCGGCAACTACTCCGGCGTCGGCTTCGCCATCCCGGTGAACTACGCCATCAACCTGGCGCAGCAGATCATTGCCGGCGAGGAGCCTACCCACGCCCAGCTCGGCGTGAGCCTGTCCACCGTGAGCGCCTCGCTGGCCCAGCGCTACGGCCTGCCGGTCGACACCGGCGCCTACGTGGCCGGCGTCTCCGAGGGCTCGGGTGCCGCGGCGGCCGGCATCGTCCCGGGCGACATCATCACCGCCTTCGACGGCCAGGCCGTGGAGTCGGCTTCCGACCTCATGCTGGACGTGCGCACCAAGAACCCCGGCGACACGGTGACGCTCACCGTGAACAGCGGCGGCCAGGAGAAGGAGGTCCAGGTGACCCTGGGCGACGACTCCGCCACCCAGCAGCAGAAGAAGGCCGAGACCGAGCAGGAGTCCATGGACCAGTCCCAGGGCGGTCGCGGCATGAGCATCGAGGACATGCTGCGCCTCTACGGCCAGCAGCAACAGCAGAACGCCGCGTAAACCCAGCGAGCTGCGGGGACCCGGTGCCTCACTGCGTCGCCAGGCACCCCGCCGCGTGGCCAGGCGCCCGCCGCGCAAGTGCGGTGAACCGCCGCGGCATCAGGTGCCCCGCTGTGTCGCTCCTCTGCGATAGAGCATCGCTAGCACCTTCCGTGTCCCAGCACCCCAGCGGGCCGGCTCCTTCCTCGGAGCCGGCCCGCTTTGCGTCGGGGAGGCCGGGTACCCCGCTGCGTCGCCAGGTGCCTCACAGCGCAGATCCGGCGAATCGCGCGTCCTTCAGCGGCATAACGACGCAAGGCGCCTTCAGCGGGTCGGCTCCCTCCCCGGAGCCGGCCCGCTTCGCATTTGAGGGAGAGGTGGGGTGATGGGAAGAAGGGCTCAGAGCGGTGAAGCGTTGCGGAGGACCATAGAGGGTTGTGGAGGATCGTGAAGGGCTGTGAAGGGCTGTGAAGAGTCGAACTCCCTAGTGCCGGGTCTTCTGGCCAGGTGCACCCTGTCCGCTCGTGCAGAGCGCTCCTTTTTGGCCACTTTCTCGCGTGCAGGGAGACTTCTGTTCCGATTTCGGCCGCTAATAAGTGGTTCGCTCGTGCAGAGAGCCAACTTTTGGCCAGAAAACCACCGAAACCGCCAAGGCGTTCCGCTGCCCTAGGCCCTAGAGGCTCTAGCTGTCCATGTGGTCGTCCCCCCCCCTTGCGGTGGCCGCGTGGTTCAAACTATCGACTTTGGTAATAAATAATAGCGGTAAATCATATTTAAACGCTATAATAGGAAAGTTATTTAATCCAATAGTATTCATGGGGGTAATAAATTGAAGTTAAGAGACTGGGCTTTTCTGGGCAACTATGAGTTTTTTACAAGTCGGGTTCGGCAACTTGCTTTGGACGAGCTAGAGCCTGAGAGATGGAGTTGCTCGGGAAAAAATGATTTCGGGATATTGAAGAACTACCTGTACTTTACCTTCGAGAAACTTTGGCATGATCGAGAGGAAGCGGCGGACGAAGACAAGCAGACGCTGATCTACATAGACGGCGATGTGGCCTGTTTCAACACCGGGCTTTTCGATAGAAACTGGCAGGAGATATATTTCTACTGTGAGAAGAACCCAAATGAGAATAGGCAGCCTTGGAAGTTTATCTCCTTCTGCAACAGCTATACAATGCAATATCGGCCCATAAGCCACGAGGCATGCTCGCGCTTGAGGCGGGCAAATTACTTCGAAGATCCTAGCCTGCTCTTGTTCGACAGCAGATTGGAAATCGTTCCTCAGTGGAATCATATTATTCATGACCCTGAGAATTTCCGTCGCATTCCCTCTAGTTTACGGGAAGGGGGCGAGTCCCTCTGCATGTCAGTGATCGACGGGGAGATACGCAAGGTCAGGAAGCGCATCCAGGCTAATTACAAAACTGTTGTTCCCCAATATTACAAAGGTCGGATACAGCTTCTTATGCCCCTCTATTTGACGAATCCCAACACCGCGGATCTTGCGCTTGTGCTCTCCTTGAGCGATGATCGGTCTGTTTACTATGGGCACACGTGCCTTACCATTGATATGGCGTACAACAACGCACGTCTCATTGCCCGGCCTGATAGCTATTGGCTTCACGTGTAGTTGACGAAGAAGAGAGCTTGTCTTAAGATAGCCCCGTTATGTGTTTGCTCGAGTGTTCGATTGGTGTTTAGTTCAGATTTTCCTTTTTCGTGAGTTTGTTGCTAGGAGCGGGATGCGAATTCCGCTCCTTATTTTTATGCCAGATGCTGGCTGGGATGGTGCCGAGACCGCCAAGGCGTTCCACTGCCCTAGGTCCTGGCGGTCTTAGCTGCTCAGGTGGTCGCCTAGGTCCACCAGCTCTTGGCGGGAGTGCACGTCGAGCTTCTTGTAGATGCTCTTCGTGTGGCCGCGGGTGGTGTTCTCCGATATGAACAGCTTGCCGGCGATGGCCGACACGGTGTGCCCCTTCATGAGCAGCTCGGCCACCTCGATCTCCCGCGGGGAGAGGCCGCGCTCCCTCAGGTACGCGCCCACGATGGCGCCCCGGTCTTCCTGGGCCGGGGCCTCTTCAACGTCGGAGGGTACCTCGGCGGGAGCAGCCCCCTTCGCCGACGATCGCGGCGCGCGGTTGAGGAGTTCGGCATCGGTGAGGGAGGCCGACGCCTCGCCCTTCCCCCGCGCCACCAGCACGAGGGCCACCGACAGCAGCACGATGCAGAACAGGATGACGCTCGCCCAGTGGGCAAAATCGCTGGAGGGGGCCGGGCCGAGCAGGGCGCCGGCCACGCCGCCGAGGGTCATGGCCAGAAGCACCGGCGCGATGCTGAGCGCGTACAGCGGCGAGGGCGGCAGGCCGTTGCGCACGGTGTACACCGCGCAGGTGATGATAAGCAGCAGGTTCAGCACCTCGAAGCCGAACATGAGGAAGGCGTCCAGCAGGGGCGCGTACTGCTGTCCGAGCAGCGACGGCAGCAGGAACACGATGGTGAGCGCCGGGAACAGCAGCTGGTAGATGTGCAGGATGTCGAAGCCCTTCGACAGGAACAGCTCGAGCGCCACCACCAAAAGGGCCGCCGCCGCGAAGCCGAGCAGCACGGCGAGGGTGCTTCCGGCCCCCGAGGAGCCCACGCTGCCGACGAGCTTCTGCGCGAACCCCAGGATGCCCACGCACAGCGCAGGACGCCACAAATCGCCGATGGCGCGGCGCAGGCACGGGCGCGTGAGGGCGGGCACCGTGTCCATCTCGATCTCTGCGAGGCTGCGCTGCAGGCTGACAAGCGACAGGAAGGGCAGCACCGTTACCGTGACGAAGGCCATGGCCACCGCGGGCAGCATGCTGACGATGAGGTAGAGCGCCACCGACATGGCCGCCGACAGCGGAATGCAGATGAGGGCCCGCTGCTGGCCCTCGGTGACGTAGAACAGCTCCCAGAGGAGGAAGAACAGCGCGCAGGCGCCACCCATGAGCAGTCCCGACGCCACGGCGAGCAGGTCGCTTCCCTCCCCGAATCGGAAGGTGAGGAAGTACAGCAGCGCGGCTCCGCTGAGCATGAAGCTGGCGGCCGATGCCGCGCCGTGGGGCAGCTCGCGACGGCGCAGCGCGCAGATGAGGCCGAGGGCTCCCACGGCCGCGGGCAGCAGAATCTCGTCGGACAGGGCATAGAGGTGCCACGGTCCGGCGAGCACGCCGCCGTCTTGGAACCCCGTGAGGGTCACGAAGGTGACGGTCCAGAAGAAGCCGAATCCCAGATGGTGAATGCGCAGCCCCTCGATGAGCCGCCTCGCTCGTTCCATGACGCCCTCCTTCCCTGGGAGCATTGTATCAGCCGTCGGCGGCCGCCCCGGCGGCCGCCGCCAAGAACTTCGGAACGATAGACGGCCCTGAACAGGCACTTTCCAAAAACAACCCAAAATATGTCCCCCTCAAAAGCGTGATGGGGCACCCGAAATGCGGCGGTTCCAACGCGGCAAAATACCCAATTTGGTGGCTTACGCGGCCGCGTCGAAACGGGCATAGTGGCCCTCGATCCCGGCAAGGAGAAAGCCGGGGAGGAGTCGGCGCCCGCTCGCGTTGCCCGCGGATGCGTGGGGCGCGACGGTGCCGGCGCGCAGGTCATACGAGACTATGGAGGGAAACATGACTGCAATTTCTCGACGCAATCTGCTCAAGGGCGCTGCCTTCAGCGCCGCCGGCGTAGCCGCCCTCGGCGTGGCCGGCTGCGCGCCCCAGGAGAGCGGGGCCGCCGACGCCGCGCTGTCCGAGACCGGCGAGGCCGCTAAGCACACCTGGGAAGTGAAGCCCGAGCCCATCGCGGCCGACCAGATCACCGAGACGGTGGACACCGAGGTGCTCATCATCGGCGGCGGCTACTCCGGCGCCTGCTGCGCCCTGTCGGCTGCCGAGAACGGCGCGAAGGTCGTGCTCGTGGAGAAGGACGCCGTGCTCAACGGCCACGGCGTGGGCGGCACCGGCGCCATCGCCTCGCGCGCCCTGGACGATCTGGGCCTGATCTTCGACAAGTCGCTGGAGATGGAGCGCTGGGTGTCCACCTGCGGCAACCGCTGCCGCGAGTCGCTCGT
>NZ_CAUASN010000061.1 GCF_958431955.1 uncultured Adlercreutzia sp.
CAGTCCCTTGCAGCTTAGTTCTTATTAGCCCGTCCAAGAACTGGGGTGCAGTTCAGGTCTTGGCTACCCAGGGCGCTCGCTGTGAAAGGGAATATTGTTATAAGAGCGCGAGAATTCCACTCTCACCAAGGAACAGGCCGAAGGCCTCTGCGACACTGCGAAGGCGAAAACCGGTGCCCAGCAGACTCGTAGTCGTAGCACGCAAACGAGGCCCTGTGCCATCTCGGCATAGGGCCTCGCATAGGGGAGGGCTTGCTTAGGCGAGCATCTGATTGACGCAGGAAAGACCCGTGCTCATGCTGGAGACACCGCTGTTGCCGTCGGAGCATTCGCCCACGACATAGAGGCCCTCAATGCCCGCACCGTCGGCCGTGAGGGCCTGGTAATCGGGACCGATGGCAACGCCGCCGATGGTCACATGGGCGGCCCAGGTACGCGGGGAGGCGTAGAAGGGAGCCTCGACAATGGCGTCTTTCTCGCTCATGTTCTCGCGGCCGAACACCGTGTCCGCCACGTCTCCACGCGCAATGGCGTTGTAATCGTCAACTGCCTTAGCAAACACCGAGGGGTCAGCACCGATCATCTGGGCCAGCTCCTCAAGGCTGTCCGCCCGGAAGAGCTTGCTCTCCTCGATGAGCTTGTCCGCGCTGTAGCCCTGCTCGTTGTAGCCGTTCACAAGACCGGAGTTGAGCGCGTCGCTGATGATGAACAGCTTCTCCTCGGGCTGCTTCATCACAGCGGCGGACAGGGCGAAGCGATCCAGCGACTCGTTGATGAAGCGCTCGCCGTTCACGTTGACGAAGAGCCCCAGGCCGGCATTGCCGACGATGGTCTCCGTCGAGTAATCGATGGAGTCGGCAATGGGGAACACCATCTGGCGCCCCATGTTCTTCAACTCGGCTCCCAGACCCTCGGCAAGCACGTGGCCATCGCCCGTGTGGCCGTAGCTGTTGGTCGTCGGAATAACCGTGGACTCATCCCAGGGCCACATCTCGTTGTACTTCTTCAGCAGATCGGGATTGCCGGAATAACCGCCGGTAGCCAGAATGACGCCACGGTCCGCCATGACACGGTAGGTGGTGCCGTCGGCGCACTGGCCAGAGGCCCCCACCACGGCCTTGCCATCCACGATCAGCTCGGAAACGGGCGTCTCGAAAAGGAAGGTGATCGGGAGACTCTGGGTCTCCACCGTGTTGTCGAACACGCTGAAGAAGCCCTCGCCGTTCTCCTTGTCCACCGCATGGGCCTTGCGCGGCCACGGGAACCCGACGATGCCGACCAGCGTGCCACTCACGGTGTAGCCCTGATCGAAGAGCCAGTTGTTCAGATCGTTTACCTTGTGGGCATAGGGGAGCCAGTACTCCTTCGCCGGGCCGCCATTGCGCGAGGCGTAGTCCAGGGCGTAGTACTCCATGGAGTCGTACACCTTCGTGTTGCCCGCGGCGAAATACGCGTCGAAGTCGGCCTGCACGGCATCGACGAAGTCCTTGGAAACGCCATTTTCCAGGCTCTTCTGGAGCGTCGCGTGGAACATGTCGCGGTTGCCGTCCGTCATGTCAGGCTTCATGTCGTCGACGCCTTCGAACACCTCGAGCCAGCCACCGCTGACCAGCGCGTTGCCGCCCGCATAGGCGGTTTTCTCGAACACCACCACATCCAAGCCCTGCTGGGCCGCGGCGACGGCGGCGGCCATGCCGGCACCACCGGCACCGCACACCACGAGATCTGCCTGGATCTCCTTGGTCTCATCCGACTTCTCCGGCGACGCGGCCTTCTTCAACGCCGAAGCGTCTCCGTTCGCCTGGTTGACGCAATCAGCCACGCCCTCGATGATGGCCATACTCGTCAGCGTGGCGCCCGTCACGGCGTCTACGTTCAGGCTCTGCAGCTCCACGATCTGCTGCGGCACCCGCTCGCGAGCCGGGGCGCTGATGCGCTCGGTGTCTTCGAACTCCACGATCTCGACGCTCTCGATGGCATTTTCGGACATGCGCACCTCGACAGTCACCGGGCCCTTCTTGCCGGGCGCGGACGCCGTATACGTCCCCGGGGCAAACGCCGCGGTCGAGGCAAGTCCCTCTCCCGACGATTGCACCTCGGGAGCGCACCCCGCAGACACGAGAGCAGCCTGGGCGGCGGCAATGGCCGCGCAGGCGACAAACGTCCTACGCGAAAGTGAGATGTTGCGCAGCGTGGGGAAAACCTCGGCAGTGTCAATTTCCTTCATTCTTACCCTCCTCGATCCATGCTTCCTTTTCCTTTACGCAGCGGTATAATTCCGCCGCGAAGAGAATCGGGGAAAAGGGGTGGCAGTTCATCGCCCCCGATGAGCTAAATGCCCGCGATTCACTCGTTCATTTTGTGTTAAATGGCAGGTGGGGACAGGTTATTTGATGGCGCGACGCGAAAAAGGCTACGTGTGTGAACAGGACGATCCGAAGGGGTCAGCCTTGTCCGCTACGGTTCGGCTCGCCTTGCTGCCCGGCCTCATTTGGGGCTGGCTGCTCATATCCATGGGACAGACGGCGATCGCGGGGGCCGGCTCGGACGCTTCGCCGGCAATGCTTTCCTTCTCGTGGCAGATAGCTTTTATCGCCCTGCTCGCCATCTCTCTCCCTCTCACCAAAAAAGGCCGACCCGCGCCCTCGCTGTTCGCATCCCTCGCGTTCGGCCTTGCAACTGCGACGCTCTTGGTTGCCCAGCCTCTCGTTCCTTCCGGCGAGCTCCTCCAATACCTCGTTCTTCGCCAGGTGCTCATGGGCGCGGCCTGCGCCTCGCTCCTCTGCCTCTGGTCGCGCATGGCCCGACCCCTTTCGGCTCGGCGAGGATCCCTCCAAATGCTTTGCGCGGGGATAGTGGCCGTGCTTGCGCTCACCGTCTACATGGCGCTGACCGTCCCCGCGCGCTTCGGGCTTCTCGTGCTGATGCTCGTCGCCGTCGCCCTTGACGTTCTCCTTGCCCCGCTACCCCCGGAAGAGGAGCCTCCGGCGGCGCCGGAAGATCGACCCGAGTTCTCGGCGCTCGTGCCCCTGGCTATCTGCGCCTACAGTTTGCTCAGCTTCGCCTTCCGCACCGTGTTCACGCCCTCGGCAGGTATTTCGATTGCCACTACATCGTTTGCGGGCGTCGTGATCACGGGGGCTTTCGTGCTCTACTTCCAGAGAAGGCCCTTTGCGCTGCGCACGGGCCTCTGGCTTGCCTCGGGCTTCGTGCTGCTTATCTGCCTGAGCGCTCTGCTTGTCATCCTGTTTCCCGAAAGCGGCTTGTACCTCATCGCCTTCCTCCTCAACACGGCGGCGTTCCTCCTGGGAGGACTCATGTTCTTCCTGCCGGGCATATTGGCGAGGGCCGTCGGAAAACCCGCCTGCCTCGGCTTTCGCCTGGCCGCGTTTCTGTTCTTCGCATCGCGCCTCGCAAGCGAGGTTCTGGTTACGGTCTTTGCCCTCGATCCTCCCTCGTCTTTGGTGCTCGCCCTGATCTTTCTTGTGATCTCCCTACTCGTGCTAATATTCGGGTTCTTCCATATTGGTCTTCCCCATCGGGCGCCCACCGCCACCAGCGCTTCGCCGCTCGAGGACAAATGCGCTCACCTCGCAAAGGAGCACGACCTCACCGAGCGGGAAGCGGCCGTTCTCGTCCCTTTGGCCAAGGGACACACGATGAAGTCCATCGCAGAGCAATTCACCGTCTCCTTCCACACCGTGCGCTCCCAGGTACGCAGTATTTATCTGAAACTGGACATTCATTCGCGCGAGGAGCTCCTGGAGAAGCTTGAGTCGCTCCCATAAGCGTCGATTTGAGAAGCTTGCCCCCATTCCACGAGGCCGGCGAATCTCAAACTCTCCGAACTACAGCGGCATTATCCGAACAATAGCGGATCGGGCCACTGCGAGCGTCCAACAAAAGTGCCCCGGGTCTTGGCTGCCCGGGGCACTTGCTGTGAAAGGAGTATTCGGTTGGGTAGGACGCCGGTTTCCGGCACGCGGAGGGGCGAGGTCGCCCCTCCTTCTGCTAGGCGATGGGGTCTTCGCCGAGGTCGCCGTCGGACAGGGTGTCCAGATCCTGCAGGGTCTCCTTCGGGTCGGCACCGGCGGTGAGGAAGCTCGGGTCGTCCAGGTTCAGGCCGTCCAAGTCCATCGGGCCCTCGATGCGGCAGGCGTAGTTGCCCTCGGCATCGATGTCGATGAGCACGTGGCTGCGGTCGCGCAGCTCGCCCGAGATGACCTTCTCGGCGATGCGATCCACCACCTCGCGCTGGATGAGGCGCTTCAGCGGACGGGCGCCGTACACCGGGTCGTAGCCGTCGATGGCCAAGTGCTCCATGGCCGCCGGCGTGACGTCCAGCGTGATGTGGCGCGCCTGCAAGCGGTCGCGCACCTCTTCCAACTGCAAATCCACGATAGGCTCGATGGCCGAGATGGACAGCTCGTTGAAGGTGATGACGTCGTCGATGCGGTTCAGAAACTCGGGGCGGAACGTGGAGGACAGGGCGTCCTGAATCTTGTTCGCGAACTCCTGCATGCGCTTGGCGGCCTGCTCGGGCGTCATGTTCATCATCTTCTCGGCCATCTCGCCCATGGTCTCGCCACCCGTGGCCTGGGCCTCGTCGAAGGCGCGGCCCTCGGCAGCGTGCTCGCGGATGATCTGGCTTCCCACGTTGGAGGTCATGATGATGATGCAGTTCTTGAAGTTCACCACGCGGCCCTGGCCGTCGGTCAGGCGGCCGTCATCGAGCACCTGCAGCAGGATGTTGAACACATCGGGATGCGCCTTCTCCATCTCGTCGAGCAGCACCACGCAGTAGGGGTTGCGGCGCACGGCCTCGGTCAGCTGACCGCCCTCGTCGTAGCCCACGTATCCCGGAGGCGCTCCGATCAGGCGCTGCACGGAGAACTTCTCCATGTACTCGGACATGTCGATGCGCACCATGGCCTTTTCGGAATCGAACAGGTACTCGGCGAGCGTCTTGGCCAGCTCGGTCTTGCCCACGCCGGTGGGGCCGAGGAACAGGAAGCTGCCGATGGGGCGATTCGGGTCGGACAGGCCCGCGCGGTTGCGGCGAATGGCGCCGGCCACCACGCCCACGGCCTCGTCCTGGCCGATGACGCGGCCCTTCAGCACTTCCTCCAGATCGACGAGCTTCTCCATCTCGCCCTGCATCATCTTGGCCACGGGGATGCCCGTCCAGGCGGCCACCACCGAGGCGATCTCCTCTTCGGAGACCTCTTCCTTCAGGATGGCGCCGTCCTGCTGCTTGGTCTTCACGAGCTCCTCGGCGTCATGCAGCTGCTGCTGCAGCTGGGGAATGCGCGAGTAGCGGATCTCGGAGGCCATCTGCAGGTTGCCCTCGCGGGTGGCGCGCTCCTCGTCGAGCTGGGCGCTTTCCAGTTCGGCCTTCAGGTTCTGCACGTTGACGATAGCGTCCTTCTCGTTCTGCCACTCGGCCTTCTGGGCATCGAGCGCCTCGCGGGCGGCGGCGATGTCGTGACGCAACTTCTCCAGGCGTTCCTGGGAGGCCATGTCGGACTCCTTCATGAGGGCCTGCTCCTCGATCTGCATCTGGATGAGCTTGCGCTCGGCGGCGTCCACCTCCTCGGGCATGGAGTCGATCTCGATGCGCAGGCGGCTGGCCGCCTCGTCCATGAGGTCGATGGCCTTGTCAGGCAGGAAGCGGTCGGTGATGTAGCGGTCGGACAGCTCCGCCGCGCTCACGATGGCGCCGTCAGTGATGCGCACGCCATGATGGATCTCGTACTTCTCCTTCAGGCCGCGCAGGATGGCGATGGTGTCCTCCACCGTGGGCTCGGAGACGAGCACGGTTTGGAAGCGGCGCTCCAGGGCGGCGTCCTTCTCGATGTACTTGCGGTACTCGTCGAGCGTGGTGGCGCCGATGGCG
>NZ_CAUASN010000062.1 GCF_958431955.1 uncultured Adlercreutzia sp.
TGGCCGCCCTGGGCGCCGGCGCCGTGCTGCTCCTGCTCGCCGTCCAGCGCCGCCGTCGGGACTGGTAGAGCCTCTCTCGCCTGAAGAGAGCCAGGGGAGCCGCCATTTGGCGGCTCCCTTTCCTTTTCCCGGCCGGTTCTGGGCGTTTTGTCTTATTGCCGATGAGTGTCGGATGCAACGAAAAAGGCGATCGGCGTTTTCGTTGCCTGCCGTTGAATAGTCGGATGAGAGTATCGCAAAAGAAGAGTGCAACGAAATCGCGAATCAGCTTCTTGGTTGCAAGGTCTATTTTCTCCTTTGGCGCTCGCTGCCAATCTAAGCTCAGATAGCCGAGTTCAAATATGCATCGAATGTGATACTATCACTTTCGATGAAAGGAGGGCGACATGCTGCTGAACTTCACGGTTAAGAATTGGATGTCCTACCAACATGCGGTGGATCTTCCCTTGATAGGCTCGCTCGAACGGCAGCACAAGGGCACCTTGGCCAAGATTCCGGGCTACCGGAGCCGATGGGCGCTGCCGGTGGGCGCCGTCTACGGTGGAAACGCCTCGGGCAAGACGGCGCTGTTCAAGGCAATAACGGCACTGCGGAATCTTGTTGTCGAGGATGTCGGCGTTGATGGCCGGCTGCCCCTGCAGCCGTTTCTTCTCCAAGAGAATGCCTCTCAAAAGCCCGTCGAATTCGAGATCACCTTTCTGAGCGGGGAGGTGGTGTACCGCTACGTGGTGGAAGCTGTGCGGACCGGGGTTGTCTACGAGTCCCTGGAGACGCTGACGGAAAGGGCGGCGTCCTATATATATGAGCGAGAGCCTGGCGGCGACAGCTCGTCCTTCGTGTTCCGCGAGAGTTTCTTCTCCGATCCGGGGCATGTGGAGTATGCCGCGAAGAGCACGCGGCCAAACCAGCTGTTCCTCGGAAGCGCTGTCGCTCAAAACATCGCCGAGTTGGAGGGTGCATACCGCTGGTTCTCCGAGGTGCTCGAGCTGGTGGGGGTGGAATCCCATTCGTGGAGCTTCGCGAAGGCCGTCGGAACTCGGGCTGGCTTTCTGGAGTTCGCCGGAGACACGCTGTCGCGTCTCGACACCGGCATCGTCGGCCTGATGGGGGAGCCGGTGGCCGTCGACTTGCTTCCTGAGGATCCTTCGCTGGATAAGGCGATGCGCTCCTTGGCCGAAGACGAGGTCATCACCTTGGTGGCCGACCGCGCAGCGGGGGACTACGGTTTCGAAGTTATCACGGTCAGCAAGACGGAGGGACGGCTGGAGGCCGAGAAGATAAAGGCCCTCCATCGCGGCCCCGATGGTGAAGCGCGAGCCCTGAATCTGACGGCGGAATCTTCCGGGACCCAGCGTCTGCTCGGGCTGCTCCCCATGCTCTTCGACCTGGTGGGAGCAGACGGGCGCGCCGCCTCCAAGGTCTGCATTGTGGACGAGCTCGACCGTTGCTTCCACACGATGCTGACGGCGCGTCTCATCGAGGACTTCACGGCGACATGCGGCCCTGAAACGAGAAAGCAGCTCCTCTTCACGACCCACGATTTGCTTCTCATGGATCAGCGTCTCATGCGGCGGGACGAGATGTTCATTGCTCAGCGGGGAACCGACGGCTGCTCCGATCTCGTTAGCCTTGCGGAGTTCGAGGGCATACGTTTCGACAAAGACCTTGTCCGCAGTTACCTTGACGGGCGTTTCGGAGGCATTCCCATGCTCACGGAGGTGGTCTCCCGTGATTAGGAAGAGAAAGGATTCCGAGCTCAGGCGGAGCAGAATAGAGACCCGCCCGTACCGGAGTGTTTGCTGGATAAGCGCCGAGGGGCAGACGGAACGCGACTATTTCAGCATGGACGTCTTCAGAAACGCGGACAAGGCCGTTCGCTTCCCGCGCGACATCCATCCTGACAGACGCAATCCCGTTCAGGTCCTCAAGCGATTTCAAAAGGCGCTGAGAGATCGTGATTTCCGGCCTCAGGATGAGGCGTGGCTTGTTGTCGACAATGACGAATGGCCTGCAGAGGAGTTTCGCGTGCTGCGGGAGTGGGCTTGCGCCGACCCGCGGCACCATGTGGTCGTAAGCAATCCGAAGTTCGAGTTGTTTCTCCTCATGCACTTCGAGAAGGGAAACGGCTGCACCACCCCGTCGAAGGTGGATGCGGCCCTCAAGCGCCATATGCCGCGCTATGCGAAGCGCATTCGATGCGGCCAGTTTAACCGCTCGGAAGTAGAGCAGGCGATTCTTCGTGCGCGAAGCAAACGCTCCGCCTGCTCGGAAGTCTTTCCTGCGCCGGGCATGACCGATGCCCATCTCCTGGCCGAGCGGCTCCTGGGGTAGGAGGGGCTCTCCGCGTCGCCTCCCCGAAGAGCCGCCGTCTGGCGGCTCTTCTTTTGTGATGGGAAAACTCACGCTTTTCTGCGCCCCGACTTGGGTATATAATCGGCAGTTATCTACAGCTTGGTAACGGGAGCGCAACGGCGCGGCTACGGAGCGCAGGCGCCCTCGACGATAGAGAGCCAGGAGATGAAAGACATGAGGAAGACGCACCAGCACCGACTCCTCCGCGGGGCCATGGCGGCCGTGCTCGCCTGCGGGCTCATGATGCCGACCACGGCGCTCACCGCCTTCGCGGATGAGGAAAACACGCCTACCCCCCCCCTCGCTTCTGAGATAGACTCCGGCGGCTTTGATGCCGCCGTGTCCGATGCGGGCGCGGGCGAGCCCGCAGACGGCGAGGCGGACGCTTCCGCCGGCACGGCCGCCGAGAGCGCCGCCCATGCGGCGAGCCTCGGGGTCCAGTACCTCGGCCGCGCCGCCCAGGTCGCCGACGGCTCAGGGGAGCCGGCTCCCGCGAGTGCAACCCTTGCCTCGGAGAGCGAGCCTGCGGCCCAGAGCAACACCGTGACCCTCGGCGGCCTCACCATGGTGGGCGAGGGCATCCAGGCGAGCGACTTCACCTTGGCGGGCAACCTGCTCACCATCAACACCGATGCGCCCTTCATCATCTCTGGCACCAGCACAGCTACCACGCTCGTTGTGCCCGCGGGCGTGCAGGCCCACATCACGCTTGACGGCCTGAGCATCTCCTCCTCCGCTACTCCGGCGCTTGACATCAAAGCGGGCGGCGAGGCTCATCTTGTTTTGGCTGACGGGAAATCGAATGCCCTCACGAGTACCAATGGGTCTTGGCCCGGTTTGCACTGCGGCACAGGCGCTGTGCTGACTATCGATGACGAGGTGCCTAATGTTGATGTGTCGGGCAACCTCATTACACCCGAGAAGGGGCAGATCCCTGCTGGTACGGTGTACGTGGATAACACGGGAGTTACCCGCACAAGCGAGGGCGACTACCTTACGCTCATCGACAGCCTGAATCCCGGCATCCTCACGGTAAAGGGAGGCACCAACGCAGCGGCCCTCGGCGGCGCCTGGGGAGAGGACGGCGGTTCCATGACCTTCAATGGCGGCATTCTCAATGCCACGAACCCCGACAGTTCAGGTGGCGGCGGTGCCGGGATCGGCGGCGGGCGCGGGGCGGCAGGCACATCGCCTGACGAGTGGATCACCATCAACGGCGGCCGCATTACGGCTCAGGGCGGTTATCATGGCGCCGGCATCGGCGGCGGCTACAACCAGAGTGTGACATTACCGACAGGTCTGACGAAGTCCACTCACCCGGGCGGTACGGGCAACGTCCGCATCAATGGCGGCTATACCGAATCCAACGGCGGAGCGCATGGCAACGGCTTCGGCCGCGCCTGCTATGGCTCTTGCAACACCTGCGACAATCGCGATTACACTATTCTCATCACGGGCGGCACCATGATCCCCAAAGGCGGCACTGATCTGGCTACGGCCATGGATATCGGCGGCGCGGGCACCAAACCCCCTAGCAGCAGCTCTGTTACAGATTGGGCGGCCAACGTGGTCATCTCGGGCGGCTCGGTAAAGGTGAGCACCACGGGCGGCAAGTTCCGCTTCGACGGGGTGGCCTACGGCTCCTATACCGAGGACGAGGACGGGAAGATCACTCCTAACCGAACCGATCAGGTGGAGCTTATCACCATCAACCTCACCAAGGATCTCGAGGACCTCACCCCCGAGGGCGAGACGGTGAACCTCGACCGCACCATCACCTCGTGGACGCTGCTCGTCGGCGGAGAGGAAGTGGGGTATGGCGCACCCGCCCAGTTCAATGAGGGCTTCCTATATCTTTGGCTGACTCCCGACCAGGCGGCCCAGCAGGTGACCGTGCAGCTGTCCTACGAGGGGCCCGACGGGAGCCCCGTGCCGGTAGAGCCTCTGTACCGTCCCGCCGGCGGCACGGGCGGCGACACCAACCTCAAGCGCTACGTGTTCTTCGACCTGCAGGACGACTTCTTCGACCAGGCCGCGGCCGACGGGTCCACCGGCACCGCCCAGGTGCCCTACGACGCGCTCAGCACCTACGAGCAGCGCAAGTACGGAGACACGAAGGACGAGAACGGCATGGTGACGGTGCCGGTGGTGAAGAAGAAGTACGACGGCCTGTCCTACCAGGTGAAGGAGCTGAGCGAGGACGACTCCATCAGCTCCGGCGGCGACGACAACAAGCCCATCTGGGACAAGATCAGCTACCTCATCCAGGTCTACGACGCCGAGACGGGCAAGCTCGGCGCCGAGCAGCCCTCCGACACCACGCCGAGCGACACGGGCCTCTCTCGCTTCACCATGACCTCCACGCAGTACTCCGGCGAGCCCGACTACAAGGAGAGCTACTACGGCCACCGCGCCTACGGCTGGTGCGAGATCACCCCGGTGCCCGCCGTGGTGAAGATCGCCGAGAACGACGGCGCGGCCTGGGTGCGCCTGTCCGCCGACGGCTCCTCCTACGAGATCGTGAAGGAGACCGACTCCGAGCCCGGCAACCGCCTGCGCCTCGCCTTCGACATACGCTCGGCCAAGGGCACGGCCGTCACCTGCAAGGCCCCCACGGGCAGGTTCCAGGTGATGATCGACGGCCAGCCCGTGGGCGATCCCATCGACCTCACCGAGGAGGTCATCGAGAAGTCCCTCGGCTCCTCCTACGAGGTCGTCTCGGGCGAGGAGGGCCGCGAGACGGTGCGCGTGGTCTACTACCTGGACCCCACCAACCTCGACG
>NZ_CAUASN010000063.1 GCF_958431955.1 uncultured Adlercreutzia sp.
CGTCGAGGTTGGTGGGGTCCAGGTAGTAGACCACGCGCACCGTCTCGCGGCCCTCGTCGCCCGAGACGACCTCGTAGGTGGAGCCGGTCGGGCTGCCGTCGGCGTCCTCCTCGATGGCCTCGCTGAGCGGCACGGGCTCGCCCACCGGCTTGCCGTCGATGAGCACCTGGAAGCTGCCCGTGGGGGCCTTGCAGGTGACGGCCGTGCCCTTGGCCGAGCGGACGTCGAAGGCCACGCGCAGGCGGTTGCCGGGCTCGGAGTCGGTCTCCTTCACGATCTCGTAGGAGGAGCCGTCGGCGGACAGGCGCACCCAGGCCGCGCCGTCGTTCTCGGCGATCTTCACCACGGCGGGCACCGGGGTGATCTCGCACCAGCCGTAGGCGCGGTGGCCGTAGTAGCTCTCCTTGTAGTCGGGCTCGCCGGAGTACTGCGTGGAGGTCATGGTGAAGCGAGAGAGGCCCGTGTCGCTCGGCGTGGTGTCGGAGGGCTGCTCGGCGCCGAGCTTGCCCGTCTCGGCGTCGTAGACCTGGATGAGGTAGCTGATCTTGTCCCAGATGGGCTTGTTGTCGTCGCCGCCGGAGCTGATGGAGTCGTCCTCGCTCAGCTCCTTCACCTGGTAGGACAGGCCGTCGTACTTCTTCTTCACCACCGGCACCGTCACCATGCCGTTCTCGTCCTTCGTGTCTCCGTACTTGCGCTGCTCGTAGGTGCTGAGCGCGTCGTAGGGCACCTGGGCGGTGCCGGTGGACCCGTCGGCCGCGGCCTGGTCGAAGAAGTCGTCCTGCAGGTCGAAGAACACGTAGCGCTTGAGGTTGGTGTCGCCGCCCGTACCGCCGGCGGGACGGTACAGAGGTTCCACGGGCACCGACTCGCCGTTGTTCCCCTCGTAGGACAGCTGCACGGTCACCTGCTGATCGGCCTGGTCGGGAGTGAGCCACAGGTAGAGGTTGCCCTTGTCGAAGCGGGCCGGCGCACCGTATCCCACTTCCTCGCCGCCGACGAGCAGCGTCCACGAGGTGATGGTGCGGTTGAGGTTCACCGTCTCGCCCTCGGGAGTGAGGTCCTTAAGGTCCTTGGTGAGGTTGATGGTGATGGGAACCACCTGATCGGTCTCGTTGGGGATGATCTTGCCGTCCTCGTCCTCGGTGAACGAACCGTAGGCCACGCCATCAAAACGGTAGTTGCCATCCGCGCGCTTGCCCACATAAACGGAGCCGCCCGAGACAATGACCGTAGCCGCCATAGTGGAGTCGGTATATCCGCTCGAGCTGGTCTGGGTGCCGGCGCCGCCGATGTCGTTGCCCCAGGGGTCGCCGAGGTTTGTGCCACCGGAGGGGAGCATGGTTCCGCCCGTGATGAGGATGGTGTAGTCGCGGTTATCGCAGTACTTGCGATCGCCGTAGCAGCCGCGGCCGAAGCCGTTGCCGTCCTGGCCACCGTTTGACTCGATGTAGCCGCCGTTGATGCGGATGTTGCCGGTGCCCCCTGGATGGGTGGACTGGACAAGGCCCGAGACGACCTCCGCGGTGCCGCTGTTCCACCCGCCGCCGAAGCCGGCGCCGTGGTAGGAGGCGTTGGAGGTGATCCATCCGCCGTTCACGATGATCCACTCATCGGGAGAGGTGCCCGCCGCGTTCTTGCCGCCGCCGATACCGGCGCCACCTCCGCTACCGGAGTTCGGTCCCACGCCGTTAGTTACCTCGATGCGACCGCCGTTAAAGGTCATGGAGCCGCCATCCTCGCGATACGCGCCGCCCAGGGCCGCGCCGTCTCCGCCACCGTGCACGATAAGCGTTCCGCGATCGGGGCTGTCAAGCAGGGTGAGGTAATCACCTTGGCTCGTGCGCTCTGCGCCGGTATTGTCGACATACTTCGTTCCCACAGGAATCTGACCCTGCTCCGGAGTGATGAGCTTGCCATCGACATCGACATTCGGAACCGAATCGTCTACGGAAAGCACTGCTCCGGTTCCGCAGTGAATGCCGGGGTAGTTGGCGTTGGAGCTAGTAAAGGAGTTTGTGGAATTGTCGGCAAGGACAAGATGGGCTTCGCCACCAGCCTTGATATCGAAGGCACAAGCCGCAGATACCGTGATGCCATCGAGGGTGATGTGGGCCTTCACTCCCGCAGCCACGACGAGACCGACCGTCGTGCTGCTGCCCGAGATAGTGAAGGGCGCATCGGTGTTGATGGTGAGCAGATTGCCCGCCAAGGTGAAGTCGCTCGCCTGGATGCCCTCGCCCACCATGGTGAACCCACCGAGGGTCACGGTGTTGCTCTGGGCCGCAGGCTCGCCCTCCGAGGCAGGGGCTGCGCTCGCGGGGCTTGCGCTCGCGGGAGCCGGCTCCCCGGAGCCGTCGGCGGCCTGGGCGGCGCGGCCGAGGTACTGGACCCCGAGGCTCGCCGCATGGACGGCGCTCTCGGCGGCTGGCTGCGCAGAAGTGCCCCCTTCATCGGTTGCAGGCTCGCCCGCGCCCGCATCGGACACGGCGGCATCGAAGCCGCCGGAGTCTATCTCAGAAGCGAGGGGGGGGGTAGGCGTGTTTTCCTCGTCCGCGAAGGCGGTGAGCGCCGTGGTCGGCATCATGAGCCCGCAGGCGAGCACGGCCGCCATGGCCCCGCGGAGGAGTCGGTGCTGGTGCGTCTTCCTCATGTCTTTCATCTCCTGGCTCTCTATCGTCGAGGGCGCCTGCGCTCCGTAGCCGCGCCGTTGCGCTCCCGTTACCAAGCTGTAGATAACTGCCGATTATATACCCAAGTCGGGGCGCAGAAAAGCATGAGTTTTCCCATCACAAAAGAAGAGCCGCCAGACGGCGGCTCTTCGGCGACGAGGAAGGTGCTGGACGATTCCGGCTCCTTCCCGATTCTGCGAGAGGGGTTAGTTGCTCTCGTGGCGGCGGCGCGGGGTGCGGCCGGCGCGGCCGGGACGGTTGTCCTCGCTGCGGCGCTCGCGGCGCTCACCGCGGTCCTCGCGACGGGCCGGGGCGCTCCCCTCGGGGGCGTCCGGCTTGTCCAGACGATCGAGCGAGATCTTGCCGGTCTTCGGGTCCACTTCCAGGACCACGACCTTGATGACGTCGCCCAGGTTCAGCACGTCCTCCACCTTGCCCACGCGCCCGTTGGCGACGCGGGAGATGTGGAGCAGGCCGTCCTTGCCGGGGGTGAGCTTCACGAAGGCGCCGAAGTCCTTGATGCCGACGACCTCGCCCTCGAACTCCTCGCCCACCTCGGGCTCCTTCACGATGCCGAGGATCATGGCCTTGGCAGCCTCCATGGCAGTGCCGGACACAGCGCCCACGTGGATGGTGCCGTCCTCCTGGATGTCGATGGAGGCGCCGGTCTCCTCCTGGATGCCGCGGACGACCTTGCCGCCGGAGCCGATGACGTCGCGGATCTTGTCCACCGGGATCTTGATGGTCTCGATGCGCGGCGCGGTCTCCTTCATCTCGGCGCGCGGGCCGTCGATGGTCTCGAGCATGGCGGCCAGGATGTGGGCGCGGCCCTCGTGGGCCTGCTTGAGGGCGCGGGCCAGAATGTCGACGGACAGGCCGCGGGCCTTGTTGTCCATCTGAAGCGCGGTGATGCCGTTGGGCGTTCCGCACACCTTGAAGTCCATGTCGCCGAGGAAGTCCTCGATGCCCTGGATGTCGGAGAGCACGACCACGTCGTCGCCTTCCTTGATGAGGCCCATGGCCACGCCGGAGACCGGCGCGGAGATCGGCACGCCGGCATCCATGAGGGCCAGGCAGCTGCCGCAGGTGGAGGCCATGGAGGACGAGCCGTTGGACTCGAGCACCTCGGAGACCACGCGGATGGCGTAGGGGAAGGCGTCGGTGTCGGGCAGCACGGGCAGAATGGCGCGCTCGGCGAGGGCGCCGTGGCCCACCTCGCGGCGCTTCGGGGCCCCCATGCGGCCGGTCTCGCCGGTGCAGTAGGGCGGGAAATTGTACTGGTGCATGTAGCGCTTGCCCTCTTCGGGCCAGATGGTGTCGAGGCGCTGCCACTCGTTCAGCATGCCCAACGTGCACACCGAGAGCACCTGGGTCTGCCCGCGCTGGAACAGGCCCGAGCCGTGGACGCGGGGCAGGTAGCCCGGCACGATGTAGAGCGGGCGGATCTCCTCGGGGGTGCGGCCGTCGACGCGCTCGCCGGTCTCGATGATCATGGCGCGCATGGCCCGCTTCTCAAGGGACTTGAGGGCGGCCTTGATGTCGGAACCCCAGGCGGCGCGCTCCTCCTCGGTGAAGTCGTTCTCCATGATGGAGGCCTTGAGCTCCTCCACCTTCTGCATGCGGGCGGCCTTGTCGGCGTCCTTCAGGGCCGCGGACATCTCGGCCAGGTGCGCGTCCACCCGCTCGGCCACCGACGGGTCGGCGGCGTGGATGGTGTATTCCATGGGGGTGGGGTTCACCTTGGCGAGGAAGGCGGACTGCTTCTCGCAGAACGCGGCGATGGCCTCCTGGCCGAAGGTCATGGCGGCGAGCATGTCGTCCTCGGAGATCTCGTCGGCACCGGCCTCCACCATGGAGATGTAGTCGGCGGTACCCGCGATGGTCAGCTCCAGATCGGAGTTCTCCATCTCGGTGTTGGTGGGGTTCACGATGAACTCGCCGGTCTCGATGTCGCGGCCGATGCGCACGCAGGCCGCCGGGCCGTCGAAGGGCGCGCCGCCCACGAGCAGGGCGGCACTTGCGCCGGCCACGCAGATGGTGTCGGGCAGGTGCTCCTCATCGATCACGAGCGGGGTGGCCACGATGTGCACCTCGTTCTTGTAGCCGTCGGGGAACCCGGGGCGGATGGGGCGGTCCACCATGCGGGCCACGAGCGTGCCGTGGTCGGAGGGCTTAGCCTCGCGCTTGAGGTAGCCGCCGGGGATGCGGCCCACGGCGTACATCTTCTCGA
>NZ_CAUASN010000064.1 GCF_958431955.1 uncultured Adlercreutzia sp.
CTTCCCGAACCGCGTCGAGGATCCCACCCTCGTGCGCCCCGAGATGTGGAAGTAAGCACGACGTTTACCAGCACTCCTCGGGCGCTCCGAGCAGCCTGAGGGCACTATCCGCCAGCAAGCAGCTCAGGGCAGCTGCCTGACGGAAAACTCGAAAAGAAAGGGGAACAGGTTCCAACGCGACACGCGCCGACCTGTTCCCCTTTTCTCGTATCTCGTTTAGGGCAACGGGATGCGAGGAGGTGCCGGAACCCCCGGTATCTCGACTTATACTCAAATCACCTCAGAGGGAAAGAAAAAAGGAGGGAAACATGGCACAGGACAAAATCGCTCCTCAAGGCGAGGACACCGGTTTCCAGATGAATTATGCCAAGGGCCTCATCTTCATGCTCATCTCCGCGACGGGCATGGGCCTGGTACCGCTGTTCTCGCGTTGGGCCACGCGCGTCAACATGTTCGACGGAACCGAGGGCCTCGCTGCCGGTGACTCCATCGGCGCTCTCATGGCTTGCGGCCGCATGGGCATGGGCGTGATCTTCTTCGTCATCTTGATGTTCGCCACCGGCAAGGTGGAGACGTTCAAGAAGCTGAAGCTCACCCCCGCCATCGCGCTCGGCGGTCTTATGATCGGCTGCTCGCTGGCCTGCTACGTGACGTCCACGCTGCTGACCACCGTGGCCAACGCCGTCATGTTCATCTACACCGGGCCCGTTATCTGCGTGCTGTGCGCCCGCATCTTCCGCAAGGAGCCCATGAGCGGCCTGCAGTGGATCTGCCTCTGCATCGTGTTCATCGGCATGCTGTTCGGCGAGGGCCTGCTCGGCTTCGGCGTGGGCGGCCAGGCGTTCGGCCTCGACTTCAACCTCGAGACTTCCACGCCCGAGTTCCCGCAGAAGGGCGTGGGCGACGCCTTCGGCCTGCTGTCCGGCCTGTTCTACGGCCTGTCGATGTTCTTTAACGGCTACCGCAAGGATGCCGACACCACCGCCCGCGGTGTGTGGAACTTCATCTTCGCCGTGCTGGGCGCGGGCATCATCACCGTTATCCTGAACTCGCTCGGCAGCCAGCCGGGTATGGAGAACTGGGCCCTGTCCGTCCACTTCACCACCTTCAACTGGATCGGTGCGGTGCTGCTGTGGATCATCTGCGGCCCCATCGCCCTCGGTACCTTGCTCGTGGCCGGCCGTAACCTGCCCGCCATGGACTACGGCACCATCGCCTACTGGGAGGTGCCCGTGGCCATCTTCATCGGTATCGTGATCTTCGCGGAGCCGATGACCATCAACAGCTGGCTCGGCGTCATCCTCATCTGCGGCGGCGGTGCCTTCCCCACGGTGAAGGCCATGCTCGCCCGCAAGGGCACCGGCTCGGTCGACCAGAAGACGCTCGAGAGCGTCGAGGCCGAAAACCAGGCCGAGGTGGAGACCCAGGATCTGCCGTAGGGTCGCACGCTTCGTCGACCTGCCCGCGCCCGCGGGCGAACCAAAAGCGATTCACGGCTTTTCAAAACGTGTAAAGGTGCTGGCTGGCACTTCATAAGACTCCTAACAGGAGGAGTGCAGGCAAGCACAAGGAAATGGAGGTCCGCATATCTGTGAGAGCAGAGGTGCGGACCTCTCTGTCTGAAAGGGGATGGTTCTCATGAGAACCACGCAAAGCAAAAAGGGGTTTGGGAAGGATCTGGGTGATTTCCATGGCATCTAGTGACACTATGGTGGCAAGCGCCCCCACCGCCGAGGAAGAGCATGCGACGCTGCGCCGGGTTGCGGTATCGTCGTTCCTCGGGAACTTCATCGAGTGGTTCGACTACGCTTCCTACTCGTACTTCGCCACGGTTATCGCGCTCGTGCTGATGCCGCCGGGCGATCCCACGGTGGCGCTGCTGGAGACCTTCGGCGTGTTCGCCCTGTCGTTCCTCATGCGCCCGGTCGGCGCCTTTTTCTGGGGGCACATGGGCGATAAGAAGGGCCGCAAGTGGGCGCTTGCCACCTCCATTCTCATGATGAGCGCCGCCACCTTCGTCATCGGCCTTCTGCCGACCTTCGAGGCGGTGGGCATTTTGGCGCCCATCCTGCTGCTCGCCCTGCGCATGGTGCAGTCGTTCTCCGCTTCGGGCGAGTATGCCGGCGCGGCCACGTTCTTGGCCGAGTACGCCCCGGCCAACCACCGCGGTCTGTACTGCTCGCTCGTGCCCGCCTCCACGGCCGTAGGCCTGCTCGTGGGCTCGACGCTTGCCACGCTCATGTTCGTGAACTTCGGCCACGATTCCGCCTTCGTGACCGAGTGGGGCTGGCGCATCCCGTTCCTTCTGGCCGGTCCGCTCGGCATCATCACCCACTACATCCGCACCCGCGTGTCCGATTCCCCGGTGTACCAGGAGATGCAGGACAAGCTGGAGGCCAAGGGCGAGTCCGACGACCAGCCCATCAAGCTGTTGCTCACGCGCTACCTGCGTCCGCTGCTCGTGTCCTTCGGCGCGTGCATGCTGAACGCCGTGGGCTTCTACGCGGTGCTCACCTACCTGCCGAACTACCTGCAGGACACCGTGGGCTACGATGCCGGCGCCTCGTCGCTCATCACCACGATCTGCCTGGTGGCCTACGTGGCGTTCATCTTCTTCTCTGGCAAGATCTCCGACCACTTCGGACGCAAGAAGATGCTCATCATCGCCTCGGCGGGCTTCATCATCTTCACGGTGCCGGCGTTCTACCTGCTGAACACCGAGAACTTCTGGGTCATTTTGGTGGCCGAGCTGTTCATGTGCCTGCTGCTCACCATCAACGACGGCACGCTCTCGAGCTACCTGTCCGAGACGTTCCCGACCGAGGTGCGCTACTCCGGCTTCGCGCTGTCGTTCAACTTCGCCAACGCCATCTTCGGCGGCTCGGCGTCGTTCATCTCCATCGCGCTCATCCAGGCGACGGGCAATCCCATCGCGCCGGCGTGGTACATGGTGGTCATCTCGGTGGTGGCGCTCATTGCCATGTGCATGACCCACGACAACTCGAGGAAGAAGCTGACCGACATCGAGTAGGGGAGCGTCGCGAGCGTGTCATGACGCTGCGCGCGGAATGGGCCCCGAAGGGCTCTGAGGCGCGCTTTTTCTCGGGCTGGCGCCCGGGCGGTTGGGGAGGGCCGCCCGGGCGCTGTTTCGTTGTGCAGATGAACAACGAGGAATTGACTGGGAGTTTACTTCAAGATTTCGGAAAATATAGCTTCATCAGGGCTTACAATACTGTTGCATTTCTGCTAAAGTTGCAAAAACGCCAACTATTTGAAAAGAGACTGCTATGACCAAACCATTGGCCAAACCCAAGTCCCTGAAAGCTCAGATCACTCGAACCTCGTTGGTGCTCGCCGCAGCGGCCCTGCTGCGGGAACGCGGTCCGGAGGCCGTCACCTACCGCAAGGTGGCCGAATGGGCCGGTGCCGCCTCGTCGTCGGTCGGCTACTACTTCGAGTCGGTGACCGACCTGCTCTACGAGGCCGGCTGCTACAACATCGAGCTGTGGATCGCCCGTGCCGAGAAGGTGGCCCAGACGGCCGATTCCCTGTCGTCGGAAGAGTGCCGCGAGCGCGTGGTCGACCTGCTGATAGAGGCCTGCCTGCCCGACGATACGGTCTCCATGCCCGCCCACTACGCCCAGCTCATCGCGGCCTCCGAGGCGCCGGTGGTGACCGAGGCCTACCGCAAGGGCCGCGAGGCGCTGGATGCGGCCGTGAACCGCATTCTCGTGCGGGCGGGCGTTCCGCTGGCCCCGCCGATCATCGGCGCGCTGGTGGACGGCGGCGCGGTAAAGGCCATCTCCGAGGGCTACGACGTGCGCGAGATCGTGCGCGGTCTTTTGGAGACGGCCATCAACGGCTAATCGCGAGAGTCCCATACCAGGTATTGACAGGTTGTCTAAGATTTTTTCTCATATTTGACTGAAAATATCGGTAAAAGGCTTTTGTGCACGTGCAAAAAATGGTATAAAGAATGCGCCTCGAAAACGGGGCGCATTCTGCTAGAGATAGGAGCACGTTTATGGCAAAGATCGTCAGCTCTTGGAACGACTGGGATCCGCTGAAGCGCGTCATCG
>NZ_CAUASN010000065.1 GCF_958431955.1 uncultured Adlercreutzia sp.
GCCCGTCTCGGGATCCTTGTCGCCCTCGCCCACCACGACGATGTCCACGTCGGGCTGGAGCTTCTCCGGGGGAACCGCCTCCTCGCCGGGGGCGAGGTCGTCCTCGTCCTTGCCGTACCCGCCGGAGCCCGCGGGCTCGTTCGTTATCTCGGGGAGCTTGCCGTCCTCCCCGGGGCGGTCGCCCAGGCCCTGGTCCTCCCCCACCGTGGCGCGGAAGCGCACCGAGGTGGACTGGCCGCCGTACACCGTGCCGACGCCCTTGGTGAGCGTGGGGGCGACGTAGCTGAAGTCGCTCGGCTCCACGTCGGCCCACGCGAGGCCGTCCCAGTCGAAGCCCTCGTAGAAGGAGGCCGTGCCCAGGTCGTACTTGTCGGAGTGGGTGGCGTAGTTCGAGGCGATCTCCACCGAGTCGGCGTCGAAGGACAGGCGCGCGTCGATGGCGTCCTTGAGCTCGGCGGCCTGCCAGGCGGAGCCGGGCGTGAGGTTCAGGCCCGTCACCGTGTACTCGATCACGTCGCCGGGGCGCGGAGGCGTGCTCGCGCGGTCGGAGGCGTCGGCCAGGGGCGCGAGGCCGGCATCGCCCTCCCCTGCTGCAATCGCGGCCAAACCGCGTGCCGCGAGCGCCGCGGCCGGCTCGGGAGCCGCCTCGCCGAGGGCGGTCAGGTTGCGCCACGTGAGCCGGATCTGGATCTGGGGCTTCAGCGAGGGGTCGGGGGTCACGTTCACCGTGAGGATGTACTTGATGCCGGTGAACAGGGCGTTGGCCTTCTGCTCCAGCGTGATGACCGAGGTGCCGCAGCTGTTCACCTGGATCTGCAGCTTCCCGTCCTCGTCGAGGGCGGGGCTGCCGTCCTCGCCGCGCACCAGGTCGGCCACCGCCGTGTTGGAGGTGGTGAAGCCGCCGGGCGCCGAGGAGGAGGACGTGATGGCCATCTTGAAGAAGTCGTCAACCTCGGCGTCCGCCTTGTGGAAGTCGCCGTAGCTGACGTTGATGGTCTTGCGCACCACCTGCATCTTGCCCGTGGGGTTGTCCGGGTCGGGCGTGGGGTTGGGCGTGTCCTCCACTTCCACCTTGTCGGGGTCGTCGGGGCTGACCGTGCCCTCCGGCTTCACCGGCACGATGGTGGTGGGGCGGCTCGCCTCGGTCTTCTCGTCCTCGGGGCTCTCCTCGGTGCCCTCGACGTAGTTCTTGTCGGGGATGTACTTCACCGTCACCTCGTGGGTGTTCCCCTGGCCGGACGTCTCCAGCACGTCCAGGGCGCCGTCGAGGTTGGTGGGGTCCAGGTAGTACACCACGCGCACCGTCTCGCGGCCCTCGTCGCCCGAGACGACCTCGTAGGTGGAGCCGGTCGGGCTGCCGTCGGCGTCCTCCTCGATGGCCTCGCTGAGCGGCACGGGCTCGCCCACCGGCTTGCCGTCGATGAGCACCTGGAAGCTGCCCGTGGGGGCCTTGCAGGTGACGGCCGTGCCCTTGGCCGAGCGGACGTCGAAGGCCACGCGCAGGCGGTTGCCGGGCTCGGTGTCGGTCTCCTTCACGAGCTCGTAGGAGCTCTTGTCCGCAGACAGGCGCACCCAGGCGGTGCCGTCCTTCTCGGCGATCTTCAGCACGGCGGGCACCGGCGTGATCTGCGCCCACGCGGTGATGCGGTGTCCCCAGTAGTTGTTCGCGAAGGTCGGGTTGGTCGTGTACTCCTTGGAGACCAGCTGCACGCGGAAGGTGCCGGTGTCGGCCGGCATGGCCTTGCCGGAGGTGACCGAGCTGCCCGGCAGGGGGCTTCCGCCCACGGAGTCGTAGGGCTGGTAGGACGTCGTCACCGCGTTAGCGTCGGTGAGGGTGTACTTGTTGCCCTGCTCGGACTCGAACTCGATGGGCTTGTCGCTCGTGATGGTGAGGGGGTCGAAGGACTTCCCGTCGTACTTCTTCACGAGGCCCGAGAAGTACGACTGCTGCTCGGCGGTGAGCTTCTCCACGTCGATGTCGATGTAGCGCTTCAGCGTGGAGCCCTGGTCGCCGCCGACCTCCTCCACATACATGGGCTCGATGTCGTGCTCGACGCCGTCCTTGTCGCGGTAGGACATGGTCACGGTCACGTTCTTGCCCGTGGCGTTCTCGGGCAGCCACAGGTAGAGCAGGCCCTTGTCCAGGTAAGAGGGCGCGCCGTACTCCTGCTGGATGTTGTCGATCTCCAGCTTCCACTTGGTCACGGGCACCGTCTTGTCGGCGTTGCTGGCGCCGGTCCCGAACTCGCTCGACAGGTCGATGGTGAGCATCTGCACCTTGTCGGAGTCGGGCAGGCTGCCGCCGAGGTTCTCGACATCCGACCAGCTTTCGACGCCGGTGGTGTTGTAAGCGGTGCCCCCGATGCCCTGGAAGGCGGCGGTGCCGTTCGAGCGCGTCTGCACCTGCACCGATCCGCCGGTGACGATGGTGTAGCCAAAAGCGGCACCCACCGAACAGAGCGGCGGGTTGGTGCCGTTGAGACCGGTCACCGTGGTCAGCAGAGTGCCGCCCGTTACGCGAATGATGTGATTCCGATTCGTCGCGGGGCCGTGGGCGCAGCTCTGGCCGAAGGCGTTGCCGTGGCCGCCGTTGCGCGCGTCGACGAGGCCGCCGTTCAGGGTGATATCCCCCGCAACGGTGAAGTAGTTCTTCGACGTGTAGTACTGGAGCGCGTGAACGCCGGCGGTGCAGCTGTTCTTGCCGGTGCAACAGAGCCACTTCTCGCCTGAGGGAATCGCGATATAGCTGTAGCCATGGGAGTTCTCCGCCCCCGTGGGAACCACGATGGCGTCGCTCTTGCAGGGGTACTTGCCGTGGCCGGTCGTAAGGTCGTAGCCCAACCCCGCGCCGACGCCGGAGCCGCAGTACGCGGCCTGGGCGACGACATGGCCTCCGTTGAAGGTGATAACGGTACCCGATCCGCCAGCGCCGCCGCCGATGCCAGCGCCGTTCGTGGGGGCGTCGCCGCTGCCGGAGAAGCCGGAGGCGGTGATATCGCCGCCGTTTATGATGATGGTGCCAGCGTTCTCGGCCGGACCAGATCCGATACCGGAGCAGTGGCCTCCACCGGTGGCGACGAGCTTGCCGGGGTTTGCCGCCTCGAGCTCGACCAGGGCGTCGCCGGCCTTGAGCTGCTTCCCTCCGAGCAAAGTGACGTCCTCGGCCACCATGCCTTGCGAAGGCGTGACGATGTCGTCCAGATCAAACTTCGAGCCGCCGGCGCGCACGTTGGTGACGGAGTCGTCTATGACGAGGACGGAGCCCCAGCCGCAGCGGATGCCGGGGTAGCCGGCATTGTTCGTCGTGTTGGTGAGCGTGTTGACGGTACCATCGGCGAGGGTCAGGTAGAGCGTCGTCTTCTCAGCGATATCGGCCGCATCCGTGACCTTCACCCCATCGCCATCGGGATCGGAGTTGGTGATCATGTTGATGGGGCCGGAGAGGGTGGTCGAGATGGTAACGCCGGCCAGGGTGAGATCGGCCTTCACGCCGGCGTCGATCTGGATGGTCTGGGCGGTGGTGGTCACCCCGTCGGCCATCTTCACCGTGAGGGGCGTCGAGGACTTGATGCGGAGGATGTTGCTCTCGAAGGAGTAGTCGGTTCCCACGGCGCCCCCGAGGATCTGGAACTGGCAGCCCGCGGGCGTGTCCCACTCGGTGGCCGACGCGGGAGCCGCCGAGCGCGCGGCGCGCTCAAGGTGCTGGGCCCCGAGGCTCGCCGCGCGGGCGGCGCTCTCGGCGGCCGCTTGCGCGGAGGCGTCCGCCTCATCGGTTGCGGCCTCGCCCGCTCCCGCGTCCGACACGGCGCCGTCGAAGGTGCCGCCGGAGTCTATCTCAGAAGCGAGGGGGGGGTAGGCGTGTTTTCCTCGTCCGCGTAGGCCGCGGGCGCCGAGACGGGC
>NZ_CAUASN010000066.1 GCF_958431955.1 uncultured Adlercreutzia sp.
GGGGGGGCGGCCGCGGGTTTTGATCCGCCCCCGGGGGGGGGGGCCCCCCCCACGGCCCCGGGGCGGCCGGGGGGCGCCCCCCCCGCTTCTGGAGAGGAGGGATCCCAGGTCGCGTTGTTGGGAAAGGAGGAGGCGCGACCGGGCGTTGGATTGACGTGATCGGTGGATCGCTAGGCAGTGCGAGAGTCGAACTCGACGACGGTGCCGTCGGCGCGCTCGAGGCCCCAGATGGAATAGTCGAGCTCGAATTCCGGCTCGGAGAGCACGACGACGGACTCGGTCGTCTCGACATCGGGCGCCGCGGCACCGTCTGCGTCAGCCGGCACGGTGGCGGCAGGCATCTCGATCGCGTTGGCGGAGGCGACATCGTCGGCCTCGTCGGCAGCAGCGGCTACGGCGGCATCGGCACCTTCCAAGGTCGCGACCGCGGCGGCATCGGCTGCCTCGCGGGCGGCGAGGGCCTCGCGATGCCGGCGAAGCTCCTCGGCAAAGGCCTCCTCCTGGGCGGCGATGCTCGCCCGGGACGGAATGCGGATAAGGGCCACGTCCTCGTCGAAGGCGCTGGCGGCCGCAAGCTCGCGCACCCGGTCGCACAACTCGGGGGCAACGGCGGGAATGCAATTCTCGTCGTCGACCTTCAGCCGCAGCACCGCGTGAGGCGAAAAGTCAAAATCGGCCCACTCGTAGGTCACGTTGCCGGCGCCCAGCGGATGCAGCACCGTGTTGAAGTTGTGCATGGCTGTGGACAGGTTGCGCGTGGCGTTGGCGAGCCACGGCATGAAGGAGCGGCGCCACAGTTCGTCGGCCCCCTCCTCGGCAGGATTCCAGAAGGGCTTCATGAGGCGCACGTTCAGACGCATGAGGTTGCCCTCGCCGCGCTCGTCCTCACCGAGTTCGGAGACGATGGACTGGGCCAGGTACATGTAGCTGCGCTTGATCTCGGCGGCCTGGGCCTCGGAATAGTCCTCGGGCATCAGCTTCGCCTGAAGCACCAGCGACGGTTTGGGCAGCATGGCATCCTCCTTCAGTACAGCAGTCCAGCGCGTCGGAACTGCGCGGAACAGTCGGTTCGAGGGCACAGTATGGAAGGTGGCGCGCGGCACCGTCAAGGTCGATTTCCCTCGCATGACGAATCGGAATAAGCTCATGGCGCGGCGGCATCGCCTGTGCCGAATCGTCATGAGAACATGCCCCTGAACAGGCTTGACGCATAAGGAATCGCCCTCCTATGATCGACCCATCGCAGAATCCGCGCCCTGGAGGCGAGCACGCCCGCCCAAGGCGCAGCAGGCAGAATGGACGTTTGGAGGTTCCATGACTGAGCAGGACAAGGCGGCCGGCTTCTCCCTCGAGGAGGATCTGACCGTCGACTTCAACCCTCTGGAGGCCTTCGCCTTCGACGACGGGGAAGCTGAGAGCGAGGCTCCCTCGGTGCTCGCCGAGGGCCCCTTCAACATGCCCGATCCGGCGGCCGTCCCCCAGTTCCAGCGCGAGCTCGTCTCCTTTGCCAACGGCGAGACGGCGCAGCAGCGCATCGAGGCGCTGTTCGCCCAGATGCCCACCTTCCACAAGATGCTCTTCGCGATCCTTAAGGACTGCGAGGAGCCCATCGCGACGGCCGATCTGGAGGCGCACGTCGAGGAGATGAAACGGCACCACCATTCCGTCTACGATTCGCTGACCTTCGCCGACCTGCTCGCCCGAGCCGGCGCCATCGAGCAGACCGACGAGGCCGGCACGCCGTTGGCCGAGGTGGAGCAGGAGCCGCTGCGCGTGGAGGTGGACGGCGCCGAGTTTTGGCGCGTGGCGCCGGCGCCCGCGGTGTATTGGCACCTCACCGCCGACGGGGCCGCGCAGCTGGACACCTACCGCCCCCTGGAGATGATCGCCCAGCTGTACGAGGACGACCCCCGCTACGCCGAGGTGTTCACCACCTGCCTCGAGCTCTGCGCGCGGGGCGGCGGCGCGAGCCTGCGCGAGATCGGCGACGTGGTGGACGACGAGCCGGTGCTGCAGAGTCCCAAGCGCTACGCCATGTACTTCATCGACAAGCTGGAGCACGCCGGCGCCGTGGAGTGGATGGGCCAGTGGTCCATCACCGAGCACGGCCGCGCGTACCTTGATTCGCTGAGCGAGGAGTAAGCCATGACCGAGATGAACGATTTCACCGCCGAGGCCATCGAGGCTGCCGAGACCGCCGCCGAGGAGGTCATGACCGCCGAGGATCTGGCCGCGCTGTGCGAGAGCCGCGGCGCCACCTACGAGCTGATCGCCCGCTTGTTCCGCAACGAGGTGGACGAGGCGCTGCTCGCCGAGCTGATGGAGACCGACTACCCGGTGTCCTCGGGCAACGCGCTCATGGATACGGGCTACTACCAGATCGCCAAGTACCTCTCCAACGCCTGGGTCGACCCGCTCATGAAGCTCGCCGTGGACTACACCCGCACCTTCCTGGGATCGGGCATCGACACCTACTCGGCGGCCTACCCCTTCGAGAGCGTGTACACCTCCGAGAAGCGCCTGCTCATGCAGGACGCCCGCGACGAGGTGCTGGCCATCTACCGCTCCTGCGGCCTGGAGAAATCCGAGTCGTGGACCGTCGGCGAGGACCACATCGCCGTTGAGCTCGAGTTCATGCGCGTGCTGGCCCACCGCACGGCGGCAGCCCTGCGCGCCGGCGACGAGGAGCGCGCGTTCTCCCTCATCAGCACCCAGCGCAACTTCATGGACGACCATCTGGCGACCTGGGTGCCCGTGTTCGCCAACGAGGCGCGCCGCTTCGCCGACACGCTCTTCTACCAGGGCGTGGTGAACCTGGCGGAAGGGTTCTTGGAAGAGGACGGCGCCCTGCTCGCTGGGCTTCTGTCCGACGCGGACGAGTCCGCGCTCGACCCGCAGCCGCAAAGCTAAGGAGCCCGCCATGGATCGCTCGCCCTACCGCATCCGGGCCGCCGTCCACCTCATCGAGGGGCGGGCACCTTAGCTTTGCGGCTGCGGGT
>NZ_CAUASN010000067.1 GCF_958431955.1 uncultured Adlercreutzia sp.
GGCTCGCGGGCGGGGGGCCCGCGATGGGGGGATGGGGCGACCGCTTCCTGCGACAGGAAATTTCTGTCCGAACAAAGCCCTGTTCCGGGGCTATTTTCCAGAAAATTTCCATGGCTGCTGAAAATTTTTCTTGACTCGGCCTTCGCGCAATAGTAGATTAGCGGATTGCAACTTTTTTGCAGTTTTGCGATGGACGTGAAGGAGGAACAGCCTCGTGGCTCAAGGAAAAAAATCCGCTCCCACCAGCCTTTACAGGGATCGCCGAAGCTTCGCGAAGATTCCGGACGTGATGGACGTCCCGAATCTGATCGCCATTCAGACGGAAAGCTTCGAGTGGTTCAAGAATGAGGGCTTGGCCCAGGCCTTCGCCGACGTGTGCCCCATTGAGAACAACACCGGGGATATGTGTGTCGAGTTCGGCAAGCATGAGTTCGGCGAGCCCAAGTACACGGTAGATGAGTGCAAGGAGAAGGACGTCTCCTACCAGGCTCCGCTCTTCGTGGAGATCCGCTTCATCAACCGCGAGACCGGCGAGATCAAGGAGCAGGAGGTGTTCATGGGCGACTTCCCGCTCATGACGCCGCGCGGCACCTTCATCATCAACGGCACCGAGCGCGTCGTGGTGTCCCAGCTCGTGCGCTCCCCGGGCGTGTACTTCGCCGCCGAGCGCGACAAGACCTCCGATAAGACCATCTACAACGCGAAGGTCATCCCCTCCCGCGGCGCGTGGCTCGAGTTCGAGACCGACAAGCGCGACCTGCTCTCCGTCCGCATCGACCGCAAGCGCAAGCAGCCGGCCACCCTGCTCGTGCGCGCCCTCGGCCTCGCCGAGACCCGCGAGGAGATCATCGAGCTGCTCGGAAGCTCCGAGATGGTGCTGCGCACGCTCGACCGCGATCCGGCCACCACGAAGGAAGAGTCGCTCATCGAGCTGTACAAGCGCTTCCGTCCCGGCGAGCCGCCGACCATCGACAGCGCCCGCACGCTGCTCGACGGCCTGTTCTTCAACCCGCAGCGCTACGACCTGGCCAAGGTCGGCCGCTACAAGATGGACAAGAAGCTCGGATTTGCGCCCGAGGAGAACGACTCCTCCACGCTGACCGACGAGGACATCGTGCGCACCATGCGCTACATCATCGGCCTGCACAACGGTGACGAGGGCTTCGCCACCGACGACATCGACCACTTCGGCAACCGCCGCATCCGCTCGGTGGGCGAGCTGATCCAGAACCAGTTCCGCATCGGTCTGTCGCGTATGGAGCGCGTGGTGCGCGAGCGCATGTCCATGCAGGAGCCCGACGAGATCACGCCGCAGTCGCTGGTGAACATCCGCCCCATCGTGGCCGCCATCAAGGAGTTCTTCGGAAGCTCCCAGCTCTCGCAGTTCATGGACCAGACCAATCCCGCCGCCGGCATCACGCACAAGCGCCGTCTGTCGGCCCTGGGCCCGGGCGGTCTGTCCCGCGAGCGCGCCGGCTTCGAGGTGCGCGACGTGCACACCTCCCACTACGGGCGTATGTGCCCCATCGAGACGCCTGAAGGCCCGAACATCGGCCTGATCGGCTCGCTGGCCACCTACGCCCGCATCAACCCCTACGGCTTCATCGAGACGCCGTACCGCCGCGTCGTCGACGGCAAGGTGACCGACGACATCGACTACCTGACCGCCGATGAGGAGGAGAACTTCACCATCGCTCAGGCCAACGACTTGTTCGACCTGGAGACCCGCGAGTTCGGCTACACCGACGAGGACGGCGTGTTCCACAAGGCCACCCGCGTGCTCGCCCGTACCACCGACACCAACGGCGTGTTCGGCGAGGCCATGGACGTGCCGCCCGAGCAGGTGAACTACATGGACGTCTCCCCGCGCCAGATGACCTCCGTGGCCACCTCGCTCATTCCCTTCCTCGAGCACGACGACGCCAACCGCGCCCTCATGGGCTCGAACATGCAGCGCCAGGCCGTGCCGCTGCTGCGTCCCACGGCCCCGCTCGTGGGTACCGGCATCGAGCACCGCATCGCGGTGGACTCCGGCGAGATCCTCGTGGCCCAGCGCCCCGGCGTGGTGGACTACGTGGACGGCCAGACCATCATCATCCTGAACGACGAGGGCGAGTACGACGAGTACCTCATCCCGAAGTTCCAGCGCTCCAACCAGTCCGGCTGCATCAACCACCGCCCCATCGTCCGCAAGGGCGACGAGGTCCAGGCCGGCGACGTGCTGGCTGACGGCCCCTCCTGCGACGGCGGCGAGCTGGCGCTCGGCCAGAACCTCATGATCGCCTACATGCCCTGGGAAGGCTACAACTACGAGGACGCCATCATCGTGTCCGAGCGCGTGGTGTCCGAGGACCTGCTCACCTCCATCCACATCTCCGAGTACGAGATCGACGCGCGCGACACGAAGCTCGGCCCCGAGGAGATCACCCGCGAGATCCCGAACATCTCCGAGGACATGATCTCCGACCTGGACGCCGACGGCATCATCCGCGTGGGCGCCGAGGTGTTCCCGGGCGACGTGCTCGTGGGCAAGGTCACGCCGAAGGGCGAGACGGAGCTCACGGCCGAGGAGCGCCTGCTGCGCGCCATCTTCGGCGAGAAGGCCCGCGAGGTGCGCGACACCTCGCTCAAGGTGCCCCACGGCTCCGGCGGCCGCGTCATCGGCATCTACCGCACTTCCCGCGAGGCCGGCGACGACTTGGCCCCCGGCGTGAACGAGCTCGTCCGCATCTACGTGGCCCAGAAGCGCAAGGTGCAGCAGGGCGACAAGCTGTCGGGCCGCCACGGCAACAAGGGCGTCATCTCCCGCGTGCTGCCCGTGGAGGACATGCCCTACCTCGCCGACGGCACCCCCATCGACGTCATCCTGAACCC
>NZ_CAUASN010000068.1 GCF_958431955.1 uncultured Adlercreutzia sp.
TTCTTCTCGATTTTCATGGAGCACGTGCGGGGGAAGCTGTCGACGATCTCCACGTACGAGGGGACCTTGAACCCCGCCATGTGCTCCTCGCAGTACGCGAGCACCTCCTCCTCGGTGATCCGCGCGCCTGCGGCCGGCAGCACGAAGGCCTTCACGGCCTGGTCGCGGATGGGATCGGGCACGCCGATGACCGCGGCCTCGGCGATGCGCGGGTGGCCTGCCAGCACGTTCTCCAGCTCGGTGGTGGAGATGTTCTCCCCCGCCCGCTTGATCATGTTCACCTTGCGGTCGACGAAGAAGAACCAGCCGTCCTCGTCCACGTACCCCTTGTCGCCGGTCTTCAGCCAGCCGTCCTCGGTGAACGTGCGCGCCGTGGCCTCGGGGTCGTTGAAGTACTCCTTCATGATGGTGCGGCCGCGCACGCCCCTCACCTGGATTTCGCCTACCTCGCCCGGGTCGGCCTGCGTGCCGTCCTCGCGCGTGATGCGCACCTCGTAGCCAAGTCCCGCGCGTCCCACGGAAGGCCACCGGCGCGCGCCGGTGGGCGGGTCGGTGAGCACCCAGCCGATGGACTCGGTGGAGCCGTACGTGTTCATGAGCGACACGCCGAAGCGCTGCTCGAACGCCTCCTTCTCGGCGTCGGACACCGGCAGGAAGTAGAGGATCTCGCGCAGCTCGTGGTTGCGGTCGTCGGGCGAGGCGGGCTGCAGCATGAGCGTGCGCAGCATCATGGCCACGCACTGCGTGACGGTTGCCTTGAACTCGCGGATCTGCGACCAGAAGCGGCTGGCGCTGTACTTCTCCACCACGATGAGCGTGGCGCCCACGGTGAGCACCGGCATGAGCGCGGCCAGCTGGAAGTTGGAATGGCAGGCGGGCATGGTGGTGAGCAGGCGGTCGTTCTTCGTCAGCGCGACCTCCCAGTCGCCATACAAGCCGCTGAACAGGATGTTCGCATGCGTGAGCACCACGCCCTTCGGGCGCGAGGTGGTGCCGGACGTGAAGATGATCTCGGCCGGGTCGTCGGCGCTCAGCGGGCGCACCTCGTCGAGCTCGGCCGCCGCCTCGGCGCGCAGCCGCGAGAAGTCGTGCAGGGACCCGTCGCGCTCGAGGGCGGCGCGCGCTTCTTCGACGCCCTCGACCTTGTCGTCGTGCGTGCGCGCCACCAGCACGCCCTTGGGGCAATACGGGCCGCTGTCGCGCACGGCGCGGTACAGGCCGAGGAACTTCGGCTCAACCACCGCGCACGAGGCCTCGGTACGCTCGAGCACGAACGCGGCTTCCTCCACCAGGTACTGCTCGTTCATGGGCACCATGACGGCGCCGATCTTCGCCAACCCGAACAGGCACATCATGAACTCGGGGCACGTGCACAGCTGCACGGCCACGCGCTCGCCAGCCGCGACCCCCATCGAGAGGAACACGTTGGCCGCCCGGTCGATCTCCTCGTTGAACGCGCGGTACGTGTACGTGCTGGTCGAACCCGTGCGATCGCGGAAGAGGAGGAACTCGCGCTCGCCGCACGCGGCCACGAGGCCGTCCCACAGGCTGCGCACCGTTTCGTTTCCCACGATGTCGGTCAATCGTCTCACCTTTTCCATCCGTCGATCCCCTGGTAATCCGCACGATGCCGTCGTCGAGGGCCCTCGCCCGCAAGGGCGGCATCGTGCGGATGCGCGGCGAGTTCTGCCGGCCGCGCATCCGACGTGGCGCCCGGGAAGCGATTCCCGGGCGCGAGGTACCGCGTTAGCCGATCTTCACGACGCCGGCCGCGGCCAGCTCGTCGATCTGCTCCTGCGTGTAGCCCAGCTTCGTCATGACGTCGACGGTGTCGCCGCCCTGATGCGGCATCGGACGCCAGATCTGGCCCGGGTTGTTCTTGAACTTCGGGAACACGCCGAGGCCGTGGAAGGTCTCGCCGTCGACCGTCTCCCAGTCGACCCACGTGTTGCGCAAGCGCAGGTGCTCTTCTTCCACGAGGTCTTCCATGTCGTTGACCACCTGCGCGGCAATGCGGTGCGCGGCGAAGTCCTCTTCGATGTCGTACTTCGAGTTGGCCAGGCAGTACTCTTCGAACGCCTTCTGGATCTCGTCGGCGTGCGGGTTGGACAGCCACAGGCCGCTCGTGTCCTCGGGGATGTCCTCGGTGCCCCAGAGATGCCCCAGGCCGATGGTCTCGAGGAAGTACTTGTTCTGGTCGACGCCGTACAGGCACACGCCCAGGAAGCCGTCCTTGCACTTGAACTCGCCGATGCCGCAGAGGTTTTGGTTGCGGGCGCCCGGACGAGGCCACTTGATGCCCTCGTTAAGGTAGTCGACCAGGTAGTACTGGCCGATGGCCAGAAGCGTCTCGTACATGGCCAGGTCGATGCTCTCGCCCTTGCCGGACTTCTCGGCCTTGTACAGAGCCGCCAGCGCCGAGGAGGCGATCATCAGCGTATTGAAGTAGTCGCCCGCGTAGGGTCCGGGGAGCATGGGCTGCTCCTCCGTGCCGTTCTGCATGATGATGCCGGAGTAGGCCATCACCGTCAGGTCGTAGGCGGCGCGCTTCACCATCTTGGGGTCGCCCTCCTGGCCGAAGCCGGAGACGTGTACGATGACCATCTTGGGGTTGAGCTCCCACAGCACGTCGTCGGTGATGCCCTTGCGAGCCCACGTGCCGCCCTTGGAGGCCTCCATGAAGATGTCGGCGTCCTTCACGAGGTCGAAGAACACCTTCTTGCCCTCTTCGGAGAAGTAGTTCAGGGCCACCGAGCGCTGGTTGCGGCGCTCGGCCTGCTTCACGTACGCGGTGTCGCGGATAGTGTCGCCCGCGCCCGTGTTCTCGAGCCAGACGACGTCGGCACCCCAGTCGGCCATGAGGTCGGCGG
>NZ_CAUASN010000069.1 GCF_958431955.1 uncultured Adlercreutzia sp.
GACGCCGCCCTCTCAAGGCGGAGGTCGCCGGTTCGAATCCGGTCGGAGCTACCAAGATCACACGGAGCCGCCCTCGGGCGGCTCTTTTCGTGCTCGCACTGCGACGGCTTGCGTTGCGGGGCGGCGCAAGGCAGCACGAGCGCTGCGGGGTCTGGGCCCTGCGGGGCTCGGCTCGGGTTCGGCAATCTGCTTCGGGAAGGAGCGCAGGTGGAGTTCCTCATCGTGTGCCCGCTGGCGCTCGTTGCCGGCTTCGTGGACGCCATCGCCGGCGGGGGAGGGCTCATCTCGCTGCCGGCCTACTTCTTCGCGGGGCTCCCCGCTCATGCGGCCATCGCCACCAACAAGCTGTCGAGCACCCTGGGCACCGCCGTCGCCACGGTGCGCTACGCCCTGTTCGGCTATATGGTGAGACGGTTCGTCATCACGGGCGTGGCTTGCGGCCTCGTCGGCTCCGCCGTGGGCGCGAATCTGGCCCTTCTGTCCGATGCCACGGTGCTCATGGTGTTCATGCTCGCGGCTCTGCCGCCCGTAGCCGTGCTGGTGTTTCGCGCCAAGGACCTCAACCGGTTTTCCGAACGACCCCTTCCTCCGGCCGCCGCTCTCGCGGCCACGGCCGTCATCGCCCTGGTCGTGGGCGTCTACGACGGATTCTACGGCCCGGGCACCGGCACTATCCTCATGCTGCTGCTCACCGCGGTGGGCCGCCAGGACGTGAAGAGCGCCGCCGGCACCACCAAGGCCGTCAACCTGGCCACGAACGCCGCGGCCCTTACAGTGTTCCTCGTAAACGGCCAGGTGCTCGTCGGCCTGGGCCTGGCAGCCGCGGCCTTCAACATCGCGGGCAACTGGCTCGGCTCCACCTTCTTCGACAAGAAGGGCGCGCTCGTCCTGCGCCCCATCATGCTCGTGGTCATCGCGCTGTTCGCCGCCAAGCTCGTAGCCGATCTCATCGCCTAGGGCCGCCCGTCGGCCGCGTCGCGAGTCCTCTCCCGGTTGCAGCCGCCTACTCGGCGGCGGCCTCTGCCCTCGCGAAGGACAGCAGCGCCTCGCGCTCGTTGGGAAGGCGCCCGTCGATGACGGCGTCCAGGGCCGCATCCAGGATGCGGCCCACCTCGGGGCCGGCCTCCACGCCGAGGGCCATCACCTCCTCGCCGCCGATGGCGAGCTGTTTTACCGTGAAGGCCTCCTCGGCCTCCAGCACCTCGTGCAAGATGCCCCGCAGCTCTTCGGCCGTATCGGCCCGGGGCGCGCAGAAGGGGGCCTGGGCCAAGGCGTCGGCTCGCTTGATGTCGCAGAGCGCCTCGAACAGGTCGGTACGGCCGCCCAGCCGTCCGAGCATTCGGCGCACCGCCCGCGAGCTTGCCGGCACCACGTCGTCGTGGACGCGCACGAGCACCGGCGCATCGCGTCGCAACCAGGCGGGGAAGGGCAGCCGCCGCATAATGCCCTCGGCCAGCACGACGCTCACGGCGGCATGGCCGTAGAAGTGCTCCACGCGCTCGCCGTCGCGCTCCTCGAAAAAGGCCGCCGCTGGCTTGCCCATGTCGTGGAACAGTGCGCTCCAGCGCTGCAAGGGCTTAGGCGGCGTGTGCTGCACCACCCAGGCTGTATGCTCCAGCACATCGTATATATGGTATTTCGTCACCTGCTCGCAGCCCTTCATGGCCACGAGCTCCGGCAGCACGAAGGCCAGAACATCGACGGTCTCCATGAGCGCGTCGTGCACGTAGTCGCCACAGAGGAAGCGCTCCAGCTCGCGGTAGACGCGTTCGCCCGACACCTTGCGCAGCAGGTGCTTCGACGCCATCATGGCATCGAAGGTGGCCTCCTCAATGGCGAACCCCAGCTGCGAGGCGAAGCGGCAGGCCCGCAGGATGCGCAGCGCGTCCTCGGAAAAGCGGCGAAGCGGGTCTCCCACGCAGCGAATGACGCCGCGCTCGATGTCCGCTGCGCCCCCGAACGGGTCGATGATGCCGCGATCGGGGTGGTAGGCCAGCGCGTTGATGGTGAAGTCGCGCCGCTCGAGGTCCTCCTCGATGGTGGCTGCGGGCGTCACCGCATCGGGATGGCGCCCGTCGCTGTAGGCGCCGTCGAGACGGTAAGTGGTGATCTCCAAGGGCTCGCCGTCGCAAATGACCGTGAGGGTGCCGTGCGCCACCCCGGTCTCCACCGTGCCCCAACCCTCGGCGCGAAACGCCTTTTGCACCGAGGTCCACGGCAGGCTCGTGGCCAGGTCGACGTCGTGGATGGCGCGCCCCAGAAGCGCGTCGCGCACGTAGCCGCCCACGCACCACGCCTCGCCCCCGGCTTCTTCCAGAATGCGCAGCGCCTCGCGAACGGCAACGGGAAGGGGGAGCGCGCCCTCTCGGACGGAGGCCGCCGAGCCGCCTTCCTCCGCGAAGCGGAAGGGGCGGGCGCTGGTGTTGGGGTTGCGATGGGCCATGGGCGTGTCCTTTAACGTGTGCGTGGGCCGAGAACACCCAGTATAGCGATCTCTCTTTGCGAAAGGGTTTCTGCCCGCGCCGGACAGCGAAAGGTTTTCAAGAAATCTCAAATTGCCCCCTTGCGCTTCGGCAGAAGATGGGTATTATAAGCAAGTTGCCTTTTTCGGAAGTGCGGAAGGCAGCCTCGCAAGCGCCTCTGCGGCGGTCGACGAGTAAGCGAAGTTGTCAAGACTTTGTGAATGAGTTGACACCGATCGGAGAAGCGCGTAAAGTACTTCCTTGCGCCGCTCGCGAGAGATGGCGGCGGGGAGAGGCCCCGCGGCACCTTCACAACCGGATACTGAGGATGGAGGC